>DAOTCN010000001.1:0-69290 GCA_035453125.1 Minisyncoccota bacterium
CAATATGAGTGATGGAAGTTACAATGCAACTTATGCTTTATGGGCTTATAATCAATCGGATTCTATTTGGCATTATAATCAAACAGATGCAGCTGTTCCATATACAGGAGCAGCTAAAGATGTTAATTTAGGAGTAAACAATTTTACAACAAAAGGAATACTAACTATCGGACAAGATTACGAACAACAAATTATTCCTGTTAATGTTTTAATAAATGGAACATCTTTTTTTAATAGTAATGTATTTAATACAAATTATGTTGAGATAATTCCTGGAGAAGCAAGTTTGGGTGTTGGAACATATTTTAATACACCTGTCTTTCAAGCATCAACCAATCCAATATCAATTCTTTATGGAAATAATTTTGCAACATCTACTTTAGAAAATGGTGGAGACTACGAAGGAATGTGGTTATCTTCAATAAAGTCAACATCCACAATAAATGCTAATTCAGAAGTAGATAAAATTTACGGTGTTGATTCAACATTATCAATTGCAGGTAATGTTTCAGATAGTGCTTTTTCATTTTATGCAGGAAAAGATGTTACTGGAATAGTTAATAATTTATATGGATTATATATTGAGGATTTTAGTAAAGGAACTTTAGAAGGGGATGGTGCAACAATTGGAACTAACTCTTATGCAATTTACTCTGCAGGAGGTGATGTTTATTTAGACAAAACAGATTTAACAGTTGTTGGAGATACAAATATTACAGAAAATTTAAGGATTGAAGGAAATTTATCAGTTAAACGACCATATTGGAATGGTTATGATAATTCAACACAGGTATTTGCAAACACTGCAAATGTCCAAGTGATTAATATAAGTAATAATGTTGATTATGATTCTTATGGTATTCATGTTGTAGGTAATCAAAATTTGACATTTGACCAAACAGGAGATTATCTTTGTGTTTTATCTCCAGAATTTTATCAGGCAGCAGGAACAAATAAAATAATAACTTTTTGGTTTCAAAAGAATGGAGTAGATGTTGCTTGGAGTAATTCAAGATATACAATTGTTAATGGACAATATTTTGCACCATCAATAACTTATCAGTTTGATATACATAATCCTTTAACAGATAATATTCGATTTATGTGGTATAGTGATAGTACAGCAACACAAATAGTTTCAATTAGTGGATTAACATCTCCAACAAGACCAGCTATTCCAGGAATATTGTTAAACTGTCAAAAAGTATCGGAGACAACATGAAAAGATTAACAAAGCGAGCTGACTGAATAAAATACTTTATAAAATGCAAGATAAAATAACAAAAGAAAAAATAAAAAAATATATAGGGCTTACTGAAAAAGCTATTGAACTTGTGAAGAAAAAAATTGTAAAGAAACATTCAAAAGAAGCTAGTGAAATTATTGATATGTCAAGTAACTATTTTTCAGATGCTTTGTTTTTTGAGAAAAAAGGAGATTATGTAAATGCATTTGCAGCTATTAATTATGCACATGGGTGGATTGATTGCGGCGTTAGGCTAGGTTTTTTTAGTGTTACAGATGATAAGTTGTTTACTGTTAGATAAATTTATAAAAATTAATGTTTAATTAATTAAAATGGGTGAAAAAAAAGTAATTGTAATGAGTCTTGGTGGTAGTTTGATTGTGCCAGATGAAGTTAATTTAAAGATAATAAATGAATTTAAGAGAGTTGTTGATAAACATAAAAAAAACTATAAATTTGTTGTAGTTTGTGGAGGTGGAAGTATTGCTAGAAAGTATATACATGCTTTAAGAAAATCTGGAAAATCTGAATTTTTACAAAGTTTAGCAGGTATTGCAGTTACAAGAGTTAATGCAAGATTTTTGACTTATTTTTTTGGAAGAGATGCTAATGAAGGAATTCCTCAAGATATGCTGCAAGTAAAAAATTTATTAAAGAAGAATGATATTGTTTTTTGTGGAGCTTTGAGGTATTCTCCTGATCAAACAAGTGATTCAACATCAGCTAAATTAGCTAATTTTTTTAATTGTGATTTTGTTAATTTGACACTTGTTTCAGGGCTTTATACTAAAAATCCTCTTGAGAATAAAGATGCTAAGTTTGTACCCTTTATTTCTTGGAAAGATTTTAAAAAAATGATTGATAAAATTGACTTTAAACCTGGCCAGCATTTTGTTTTAGATCAGACTGCTGCAGAAATAATACTTAAAAATAATATTAAAACTTATATTCTTGGAAGTGATATGAGAAATCTAGATAATTTTCTTTCTGGAAAAAAATTTATTGGAACTGTTATTGATAATTAATCTGTGTAAATTTTTAAATAGGGTATTGGCCATCCCAGTATAGTCTAGAAAGGACTGGGTGATTTAATCTTCTCTCAAATTCGTTTATGCTCATTGTTTCTATTACTGGATTTGACTTACCATAATCTACTGAAGTTTTAGCTCTGTATCCTATTCCATTTGCTTCAAAGTTGCTGTCAAAATTTTCTTTGCTTATAATCATAACACTGATTAAATTTGATTCTTTTCCGTGTTTTTCAAATTGCATAGCTTCTGCTATTGTTGGAAACCAACTGCTTCCTGAATCAACTGTTTTTCCTTTTCTGTAGAGTCTCATTGTATTTTTATTGGCTTTTTAAGGTTTATAAACTTTAGCTTATTTATTACTAGATGGTTGAATATATAGTTGTTAGTGAAAAAGATTTTAATAGGGCACGGTTTGAAATTGATAAAATTGTTAAAAGTGGAAAAAAGGCAGCATTCCTAGTTAGAGATGAGGAGTTTAATCGAAAAATAATGGAAAAAACTCTGATAAGTATGATTGTTGGTCTTGAATCAGATGAATTTGAAACAAAAAAAGATAAACTAAGACAGAGAGATTCTGGTTTTAATGAAGTTTTGGCTAAAATTGCTCATGATAGAGGAATTTCTGTTGGAATTGATGTTGCAAAACTGATAAAGCTTAGTGAAAAAGAAATGACTTGGCAGCTCGGAAGAATTTTACAGAATGTGAAATTGTGCAATAAATATAATGTTAAAATTGTTTTTGTTAATTCTTTAAGTTCAAATAAGTTTGATTTAATGAGTTTAGGTTTATCTTTAGGAATGTCAACTTTAATGGCAAAATATGCCGTTGATAATTCGATTAAATTGAAATAGATTAATATTTTGGCTCGCTACGCTAGCCAGTATTATAATAAATTTTACTTCGCCCACCATCCACAAACCCCAACCACCCACCCTTACAAAACTTAATTAAATGTGGCAAGTTTTGTGCAAGCATAAACTATTATGAATTATTAACAAACCAATATTTATACTTACATATTTTAGAATAAAGTTTTTTGTCCAGATTTCTTTTTTATTTCATCGAGTTTTTTTAGTTGATTGTCTATTCGTTCTTCACTGAAATCATGATCAATTAGGATTTCTTTTATTTTTTTTTCATTTATTTTTGGAAATTTAATTTCAATGTTTTTGTGGACATTTGGTTTTTTGAACATTTCAAATATTTTCTGCCAATCAAATTCCATTGTTTTTTCAAATTGCTGGAATATTATTGTTGGTTGTTTAAATTTTTGAACAATTTGGAGTGCTTTTTTTGAACCAATTCCTAGAATTCCTTTAGGATTATAGTCTGTTCCAACTAAAATGCCTAAACAAATTAACTGATCGTGATTTATTTGAAGTGTATTTAAGACTGTTTCAAGTTCAATTATTTCTGGAAAAACTTCAACATAACCTGAAACTGTTTTTCGTTTTCTTGAAAGAGTCATATTTTGGATTAACTTTGGTGCACCGAATAATAAACAATCATAATCCTGCGATGCAACTCCATAGGCATCGCTTTTTGATATTTGTGATGCTTGTGCTTCACCTTCTTCTGGAGCTTCAATAACCATTATTCCCATAGCTTTCAAAAGTTCTTTGCTTTCTTGAATCATTTCTCCCGTAAGTTTTGTCATTTGTTGACTGTATTTTTTCATTGATTCAATATCTTCATCTTCTTTTGCTTTTTCATATTTTTCTCTTGCAATTGATTTTCTTTCTATTCTTGTTTCTATTGTTTTTCCTTTTAGTTCTGAAGGAGTTCCATCAAAAACATAGATTAGTTTTATTCCTTCTGCCATTAAATTCATGTTTCTATTAAATAAACCGGACAAGTGGCTGGTTATTCTTCCTTTACTGTCTTTTAGTGGAGTTCCATCATACTGTCTTATTGAACTTAGAAATTGATAAATTGCATTAAATGCATCTACGGCTATAACTTTTCCTTTTAGTTCTTCAAAACTTATTTGTTTTCGCGGAACAATTTCCCGTATATTTAATCCCATAAATTAAGAAGGTTTGAGAAGTATAAAAAACTAGTGTTGAATAAGTAATTAGATTAAAAAAGAAATTGTTGAATAGGTGGTAAAATAATTGGTTTTACTTGTTTTTTTATTATTCTTTTATAAGCTTCTCTTACTTCTGTTCCTCCAGGAAGTTGAATTTCACGATTATATTCTTCATTTGCCTTTTTTATATAGTGTTTTTTATACAAACAATTTAAACCTTCTTTTAGATGTTTTACTGTTAGTGTTGGTAAATCATCTGAAAAATCAGGATCTATAATATTCCATCTTCCTGTGAAAAAGTATACTCTTTCCCAAAAGTTTAATGCTTGAAAAAATGTTCTTGGAATAACTTGAGTATCTGTACTTAAAATTCCATAATATGTTCTTTTAAGAGGTTCTTTATTTATTTGACCGCTATAAAGATTAGATTCAAAATCATCATTAGAATGTATTCTTTTTGCTATTACTTTACATAAATCTTTTTTTAAATGAGGCATTATTTTATAATTCTCTTTGGGATTAATATGCTCTTTTAAGAGTGCTCTCTTTAAAGATTCAAATTCTTCTGAACTAACAATTTCAAGTCTTTTTTCTAGTAATTCTCTCATAAAATACTCGTGTTTTTGTCTTTTATAAACTTTTCTGTTTGTAACTACCAATTAGTAAATAAATAGTCTTTTATATGATGTTGTCGATGTTAAATAATGGAAATTGATTTTGTGCCTGTAGATTATGAGATATTTAACTTTGAAAATAGAGATTATGCAAGATTGATTGGAAGAAGTTTTAAGGGTAAACGAATTTGTGTAATTGATAAGGTTAGTGTTTATTTTTGGGCTATTTTAGAAGATAATCTTAGTGACAAAAAGATAAGTGAATTAAGTAAGAAAATTGAAGTAATGAGTTTTAAAGATAACGGAAAAACTTTGAAAGTTATTAAGGTAGAAATTGTTAATAAAAAATTTTTAGGGAAAGATGTTACAGCATTAAAAATTTTTGTTGCTAACTCCTCTGATGCTGTAAAAATAGCTGAAAGAATAAATTTTCCTGAAATTAAATCTGTTAAAGAAAGTAGTTTGAATTCTGTAACTCGTTATATTCTTGATAAGAAGGTTATCCCTATGAAATCTTATAGAGTTAGTGGAAATTTTATTTCTGCTGATGATTTTGGAGGTATTTCTTCTGTTTTAGATGTTGATTTGTGTGTTAAGGCTGATAAGATTGAATCATTAAAATTTGAAAAGGATTTTTCTCCAAAGGTTCTTGCATTTGATATTGAAACAGATGATTTTGAAGTTGGGAAAGGAAAAATATTAATGATTTCTCTTGTTGGTGATAATTTTAAGAAGGTTTTAACTTGGAAAAAAATTTCTCAAAAAGTTGATAATGTTGAGTATTTTGAAAGTGAGAAAGATATGCTTGAGGGTTTTGTTAAACATTTTAAGAAATTTAATCCAGATATTTTAACAGGTTATTTTTCAGATAATTTTGATTTGCCTTATCTGAAATCAAGAGCTGAAGAAAATAAAGTTAAGCTTAAAATTGGTGTTGATGGCAGCGGAATTAAGTTTACTGGTGGAATGTCTCCTAGGGGAAAAATATCAGGTGTTGTTCATGTTGACTTACTAAAATTTATTGATACAGCTTATTCACAGTATTTACAATCTGAAACTTTGGGATTAAATGATGTTTCAAGTGAGTTATTAGGAGAAAAAAAGAAAGATTTTGAATTTAAACATAGTTCTAAAATGAGTTCAGATGAATGGAAGAATTTTTTTGAATATAATTTGCAGGATTCGGTATTAACTTATAAACTCTTTATGAAATCTTGGCCAGATATGTATGAATTTTGTAGAGTTATGCAAGAACCTTTGTTTAGTGTTTCTCGAGATGGAATGTCTGCTAATGTTGAACATTATATTATTCATAATCTTGATAAGTATAATGAAATAATTGAAAATAAACCTGAACATGATGAAATTTCAAAGAGAAGAGGAAGAGAGAGATACGAGGGAGCTTTTGTTTTACAGCCTGTTCCAAAACTTTATGAAAATATAGTTATGTTTGATTTTACAAGTTACTGGCCAAGTATAATTGCTTCATTTAATCTTTCTTTGTCAACCTATCTTGGAGATAAAAAACCAAAAAATATTAAAGAAAATGATATAATTGAAATTGAGATTGGGAAAGGAAAAAAAGCTTATTTTTCAAAGAAAAAAGGATTTTTTCCAGAAATGCTTGAAGAGATAATTAAGTTGAGAAAGCAATTTAAAAATGAGCTAAAGAAAAATTCTTCTCCAATTTTGAAAGCAAGAAGTAATGCATTTAAATTATTGGCTAATGCTTCATATGGTTATCAGGGATTTTTTGGAGCAAGATACTATTGCCCAGAAGCTTCTGCAGCGACAACTGCTGTTTCAAGAGATTTTATAAAAAAAGTTATTGAAATATCTGAGAAAAATAATTTCAAGGCAATTTATTCAGATACTGACAGTGTTTGTTTGGAATTAAAGAAACAAACAAAGAAGCAAGCACTTGATTTTTTGAAGAAGATAAATGATTCACTTCCAGGAATTATGGAACTTGAATTAGAGGATTTTTATGAAAGAGGCATTTGGGTAACTACAAGAAAAGGAGATTTTGGAGCTAAAAAGAAGTATGCTTTGATTAATGAGCAGGGAAAAATGAAAATTAGGGGTTTTGAAACAGTTAGAAGAGATTGGTGTAATTTAGCAAGAGAATTACAAAATAAGGTTTTATTCAAAATATTAAAAGAAGGCAATGAAAAAAGTGCTTTAGAGTATACAAAGGAGTTAATTAAAAAAGTTAAAGAACGAAAAATTGACAAGAAAAGTTTGATAATTAGAACTCAGCTGAAAAAAACACTTTCAGAATATAAAGCAGTTACTCCTCATGTTACAATTGCTAGAAGATTGATAAAAGAAGGTTATCCTGTTGATCAGGGGATGTTAATTGAATATTTTATTGGTGAAAGTGCTGATAAAAAAGCACTTACTCGGGAAAGAGCAATGCTTCCTGAAGATGATAAGCCTTATGACATAAATTATTATCTTGAAAAACAGATACTTCCAGCTGTTGAAAATATTTTTATGGTTTTTAATGTTAATACAGATGAGCTGATTAAAGGAAGAAAACAAAAAACTCTTGGTGACTTTTGATATTTTGGAAAGATATAAAAAGTATTTTATTATCTTATCTTTGAGGTAAAAAATGTTTGATAAATTAACTGGTCTTGTTGTTGATAATATTCAAAATATTACAAATGTTAATGCGGATGCTTTGATTCTAGCTTCATTTATTTCTACATTTGTACTAATGTTATTTATTTTATTTTTTATTTTATTCATTGCTATTTATGTCTATTCTTCTTTAGCTTTGATGAAAATTGCTCAAAAAACAAAGACAAAGAATGCTTGGCTTGCTTGGATACCAATAGGAAATAATTATTTGACCAGCAAAATTGCAAAGATGCATTGGTGGCCATTATTATCAGGAATTCTTGGATTTATTGTATTTATTTTAGGCTTTTTTACTCTTATTAATTCTTTTGATAAATTAAATACTCTTTTAGTTATACTCTCTTGTTTACTTATTTTTATTGGTATTTGTTTAATAATAATTTTTATAGTATTTAGTTATATTTGGATGTGGAAAATGTTTGAAGCTGTTAAAAGACCAGGATGGTGGGTTTTGTTGAGTTTAGTTCCATATGTTGGTGGAATTCTTATGCTTATCTTTTTAGGAATAGCTGCTTGGGGAAAACCAGGAAAATAATAATCGCTTAATTAATGACTTATTTTTTAATTTTATCGTTGATATTTTTTGTTTTTCTGTTTTGGACTCATTGTATATCACACTATTTTTCTTATGCGAAAGCTTTATAAATGCTGTTGATAATGAAAGTAATTTTGTTTTTGTAAAAAACAAAATTTAACAAAATTTATTATAAAAAATGAATCAAAAAAATCAAAAAATGAATCAAAAACCACAAACAGAACTTGAAATAGAATTAGCTAATAAATTACATCACCGTGATGAATCAATTTCATTATTTGCTCATGACTATAAAGGAATACAAGCTGGAGCTATGACTTCTTTAGAGCTTAGCTTGGAAGGTCTTAAAAAAATTATTTTTGGGGCTCAAAGTATTATAGATGATCTTCAAGATAAAGATTCAGCAATTGCTGAAAGAGTAAGGGCATTAGCTTCAGAAGCTGTAAGATCACGTAATTATGCTCAGATTTCTCTTAGTTCTGTAAGAAGATCAGATGATTTGGCAAATTTACTTGCATTAAGTGGAAATAATAAAGAAAACATAAACTTTGCATCTGAGCGTTTTTCTTGTAATAAAAAGCTTAAGGAAATATTTGAGGCTTATCAACATTATTATGTTATGTTGGGTTTGAACTTAAGATTTTTTAGTAGAGAAGACGAAGCAGAAAGTGAAATTTTTATGCATCCAGGAATGTTTTCAAGTATTGTGGGTAATATAGTTACAAATGCAAGTAAATATGGTGTTAGAGGTACAACAATTAATTTTGTTTCACATAATACAATGGATAATCTTGTTTTAGAATGTGAAAATCACATAGGAAGAGAAATGACTGATGAGGAATTAGAATATATTCAGAGAAAAGGAAATAGTCTTCAATTAAATGAGCCTAATAAAGAAAAAAATAGAGCACAGATAAGAGAGATAAATAATGGTTTTGGTGTTTCTTTTATTAAACAACATGCTGTTGAAGAATATGGTGGAAAAGTTAAGATTAAATCTTCTAAACATAGAATAATTAATCCAGATAACTTAAAAGATTATAAGGTTGATATGTTTCCAAAAGATGATTCAACTTATTTAGGTAATGGTCATCCACACTTTTATATTTCTGTTTCCTTACCTTTAGCTAACTTAAAAGAGCCAGAAGAAACACTTTCTAGTAAACCTTTAAGTATAGAAGATTTTTCTAATGGATAGAGATATAAATCCCTTTCATTTGTTAATGCAAAACAATTAAAACCTTGTTTTTCTATTGATTTTTATGTATGAGCCAAAACAAGAGTTTATTGAAAGAATGAAGAAGCTTCTTCCTAATGAGGAGGATTTTGAGAAGTATTGGGAAATATCTAAGGTAAGGCCTGTTAATTCAATAAGAGTTAATACTTTGAAGATAAGTGTTGAAGAACTTAAAAAAAGACTTGAGAAAAAATGGAAAATTAAACAACCATTTAATGAATTTCCTGAAGTTTTTATTATTGAAAATGAACTTGCCCCTGGTGAGTTGGGAAAAGCGATTGAACATTTATTAGGTTACTATTATGTCCAGGAAATTTCAAGTATGACTTCACTTTTAGTTTTAAAGCCCCAGCCAGGAGATATTTTTCTTGATTTGTGTGCTTCTCCAGGAAGTAAAACAACACAGGCAGCTGCAATGATGAAAAATAGTGGTTTAGTTATTGCTAATGAAGTTAGTCTTGGAAGGATAATGATACTTTCAACTAATTTACAAAGGTGTGGTGTTACAAATACTATTATTACTCAATCTGATGGAAGTGTTTTTTTTAGAAAAATTAAAAAATCTAATATGAAATTTGATAAAGTTTTAGTTGATGCGCCCTGTTCTGGAGAAGGAACAATAAGGAGTTCACCTAAAACACTTGTTATGTTTAGTGAACATTTGATTAAGACTTTATCTGGAAAACAAAAATCTCTTGCTAGGAATGGTTTAGAAGCATTAAAAATTGGTGGAGAAATGATTTATAGTACTTGTACTCATGCTCCAGAAGAAAATGAGGAAATAGTTAGTTATTTGCTGGATAATTTTCCTGTTGAAATTGAAGATATTAATCTTCCACTAAATACTAGACCTGGAATAATTGAATGGAACGGTAAGAAATATAATCCGCAGGTTGAAAAATGTGTTAGAATTTATCCGCAAGATAATAATACTGAGGGTTTTTTTGTTGCTAAACTCAGAAAAATTGGAGAAGTTGAAGAAAGAGAATTTGGAGTAAAAAATTGAAATGAAAGTTGAAATAATGGATAATACTAAGAAGAAGAAAATAATAAAAGAACTTAATGATAATTATGGTATAAAAGATATTAAAGGACTTTTTATTAAAACTGGAAAAGAAAAAATAAGGCTTTTTTCAGGAAATATTTCTTGGGATGAGCTTAATGAACTTGCGAAGAATATTCATGTTGATTTAGTTGGAATGCAACTCTGTACAATTGTTGATGATGGGATAAGAATAAATTTTGATGCAATTAATTTACCAGTTGTTAAAGATCAAATTAATCAAAATATTGTTGAAATTTCAGATGAACAAATTGAAAAATGGATGAATGGAAAAGATATTGAATATGATGAAGATAAATTAAATAAAATTAATAAAACTTTTTTAGTTATTAAACAAGGAAATGATTTTTTAGGAATAGGTAAGAATAAAAAAACATATATACAGAATTATGTTCCTAAAGAAAGACGAGCATGAATATTAAAGAAATTGAAAAATTGAGAAAAGCAGGAATTATTGCACGAGAAGTTAGAGAGTATTCTAAAAAAATTATTAAGAAAGATGAACTTTTAAGAGAAATTGCTGATAAAATTGAGGATAAGATAGTTGAACTTGGTGGAAAGCCAGCATTTCCAACAACTTTATGTATAAATGAAGTTGCAGCACATTATACTCCAAGTTATGATGATGAAACAAAAGCAGAAGGTTTATTGAAAGTTGATTTTGGAATTAGTGTTGATGGTTTTGTTGCAGATACTGCTTTTAGTGTTGATCTTGATAATATTTCTGAAAACAAAAAATTAATAAAAGCAAGTGAAGAGTGTCTTGCAAATGCAATTAAAGCTATTGAATCTGGAAAAAATTTAGGAGAAGTTGGTGCTAAAATACAAGAAACTGCTGAAGAGTTTGGTGGAAATTCAATTAAAAATTTATCTGGGCATCAGATTGAGAAATATAGACTACACGCGGGAATTACAATACCTAACTATGATAATAAAAGTAATACTGTTTTGAATAAAGGAGTTTATGCAATTGAACCATTTATTACTTTTGGTACTGGTCTTGTTTATGATGGCAAGCCTTCTGGAATTTATGAGTTAAAGCGAAATGGTGCAATAAGAGATAGAAATGCAAGAGAGGTTTTTGAATATATTCTTGAAGAATATCAAACTTTGCCTTTTTGTTCTCGATGGCTTGTTAAAAAGTTTGGTACTAGAGTTTTACTCTCACTTAGAATAATTGAGCAAAGTGGAGCTTTACATCATTTTGCGCAGTTAATTGAAAAATCAAAGTCAATTGTTGCACAAAGTGAGCATACTCTTCTTGTTTCAGATGGAAAAGTCGAGGTTATTACCTAAATAAACCTTAAAATTTAGCATCATAAGTTTAATAAACAATATCTTCTAAATAATGTTATGGCTCTTAAAGTTTATAATACTCTTGGAAGAAAATTGCAGGAATTTAAGTCTCTTAAAGAAGGACGTGTTAGTATGTATTCTTGTGGACCGACTGTTTATAATTATGCACATATTGGAAATTTGAGAACATATATTTTTAATGATATTTTAAAGAGAAGCTTGCAGTTTCTTGGATATAAAGTTGTTCATGTAATGAATGTGACAGATGTAGATGATAAAACAATTAAAGGAAGTGTTAAAGAAGGATTAAGTTTGAAAGAGTTTACTCAAAAGTATGAAGATATTTTTTTCAAAGAACTTGATGAACTAAATATTATAAAACCAACACACATTTTGAGAGCAACCGAAAGTATTTCTGATATGGTTAAGATAATTAAAACTCTTGAAAAAAAAGGATATGCTTACAAAACAAGTGATGGAATTTATTTTGCAATTGATAAATTTAGAAATTATGGAAAATTAGCACAGCTTGAAAAAACTATTGATAAAAATAAAAAACAAAGAATAAATAGTGATGAGTATGATAAGGAAAATGCACAGGATTTTGCTCTTTGGAAATTTTACATACCTGAAGACGGAAATGTTTTTTGGGAAACTGATATCGGAAAAGGAAGACCAGGTTGGCATATTGAGTGTTCTGCTATGTCAATGAAAATAATTGGAAGCACTTTAGACATACATACTGGTGCAAGTGATTTAATTTTTCCACACCATACAAATGAAATTGCTCAGAGTGAAGCAGCAACCGGAAAAAAGTTTGTGAATTACTGGATTCACGGCGGATTTTTGACAATGAAAGAAGGAAAAATGTCAAAATCTCTTGGAAATGTTTTTTATCTTGAAGACTTACAGAAAAAAGGATTTAAGCCACTTGATTATCGTTATATGTGTTTAACAACTCATTACCGGGCTCAACTTTTGTTTACACTTGAAAATCTTGAAGCTGCAAAAAATTCTTATCAGAGACTTAAGAATATTTGTGAAAATTTGAAGAGTGATAATAAAAAAAATGAAAGTTATATTAAGGAGTTTAAGAAAGCTGTTGAAGATGATTTAGATATGCCAAATGCACTTCAGGTTTTGTGGAAGTTGCTTAGAGATGAGAAAGCTGTTGGAAAATATCAGACTGTTAAAAAGATGGATGAAGTCTTTGGATTGAAATTGTTTGAAAAAGATGTTTCTGTTGTTCCGGGAGATGTTATAGAATTAGTTGAAGAAAGAGAAAATGCAAGAAAAAATAAAGACTGGAAAAAATCAGATGATATTCGTGATAAGTTGAAGTTAAAAGGTTATGAAGTTAGCGATACCAAAGACGGACCGGTTGTAAAAAAGATAAATTAAAAGAAAAAATAAGAAAAAAATTAAAATTTTAGTTTATTTAATACAATTGATAAAAACATTTGCTACTGTTTCACCATTATAATAAAATTGTAATCTATTATATGCTGTTCCAATCATTATTCTATCACATCCTGAATTTAGACCTTGACAATTAACTCCAAAACCACTTATTACTTTGTCTTGCCCATTACAACTACAAACTTTCCAACCACTAGAATCTTCTGGAAAAAAAGTACACGGTTTTAGATATATAGATTTTTTAACACCATCTATTTCTCCATTAACCTTCAAATTCCCACTAACAGTCATATTCCCCCATTTATCAATAGTCATTAAATTACTATAGCTACTTCCATTAAGCCATTTTCTTAAAACAAATCCTGCACCAGACTTTGCTCCATTACTAGTCAGATAAACATTTCCATCACTATAAGGTAGCCAAGTATCTGCATTTGTTCCCTCTGGTCTAATTCTATATGTTCCTGTTCCAGCAGCATTATTAGAAAGTGTTACTTTTCCAGTTAAGGTATTTCCAACACTACTACCAATAATTCCAGCAACTAAACCAACAACAATTACAACACCAATAAGAACAGCTAACTGTTTAGAATCAATTTTTGTTTTTGTCATACTAAATATTTTTACACCTCCTTTCAATTAATAAAGTCAATAAAGACTATATTTATTATAACTAAATTAGTTTTATATATCTTTTGGATTTTCGTAAGTATTATAAACTAAATTTGTTTTGTTTATTTAATAAAAGAGGAAAAATGGGGAAATTTGAATTTGTTGATTTGAATTATCGTCCGAGAAATGATCTTGTGTGTTTGTTTAAGATTATTCCAAATAAAATGAGCTTGTTGCAAGCAGCAAATACTGTTGCACTTGAGAGCAGTGTTGGAACTTGGACAGAGGTTTCTGGAGCAGAAGAAGTTAAGGAACTTAGAGCAAGAGTTTTTTATTTTAGAGATAATTATGTTAAGATTGCTTATCCTCAAGAATTATTTGAATATAAAAATATTCCTAACATTCTTTCATCTATTGCCGGAAATGTTTTTGGAATGAAAGCAGTTAAGGGTTTAAAATTAATTGATGTAAGTTTTCCTAATTCAATTATTAAAAGTTATAAAGGTCCAAGATATGGAATTAAGGGAATTAGAAATATTATGAATATTAAGAAAAGACCTTTAGTTGGAACAATTATAAAGCCTAAACTTGGATTAAATACTGAGCATCATGCTAAATCTGCTTATGAATCTTGGGTTGGTGGTTGTGATATAGTAAAAGATGATGAAAATCTTTCAAGTCAAAAATTCAATGATTTTGAGAAGAGACTTGCAAAAACATTGCAAATGGCAGATAAGGCTGAATCTGAAACTGGTGAAAAAAAAGCTTATCTTGTTAATATTACTGCTGAAACAAAAGAGATGTTAAGGCGAGCTGAACTTGTTGAAAAACAAGGTGGGAAGTACGTTATGGTTGATGTTTTAACTGAAGGTTGGGGGGCTGTACAAACTTTAAGAAATGAAAATTTTAAACTTGCAATTCACGGACATAGAGCAATGCATGCAGCATTTACAAGAAATCCAGATCATGGGATGAGTATGATGGTTGTTGCTGATTTTGCAAGACTTGCTGGAGTTGATCAGATACATATTGGAACTGGAATTGGAAAGCTTGAAGGGAAAATTAAAGACATAAAAGAAATTAGTGATGAAATTGAAAAAAGAAATGTAAAACAAACAAAAATGAGACTTGAACAAAATTGGGGAAAAATTAAATCAACACTCTCTGTTTCATCTGGAGGATTACATCCAGGACATGTTCCATTTTTGATGAAACACTTAGGGAATAATATTGTAATCCAAATGGGCGGAGGAATTCACGGAAATAAACTTGGTACGAGACTAGGAGCTGTGGCTGCAAGACAGGCAGTTGATGCTATAATGAAGGGATATACTTTGAAACAGTATTCTAAAGATCATTATGAATTGAGAAGCACAATTCAACAATGGAAAATTTAAATTTATTTTTCTAAGAATAAATAATATTTTCTTTTACCGAATAGAAAAAGATAGGAGTCTTTGATACTAAACATATTTAAACTAGTTTAATGTTAAATTAATAATATGGCTGAAAAAGAGGTTACTAACAAAGATTTGCAAGGAATTAATGGATGGTTACTATTTTTTGTTATCTGGATTGGAATTAGTATAATTCTTTTTCCAATACAATTAATTGGTAATCTTAATAACCCATTGTTCAGTCTTAGTACTATCTATATAATAATTTCAATTTTTTCTTTGCTTTTAACTATAAGTATTTTTATACTTATTTTTACTAAAAAAAGTTGGGTTCCAAAATATATAATCTTAATTATTTGGCTCCAATTTCTTATAGGATTAACAAGTTTTTTAACTATTAAATTTAATTTTAGTTCTCAATTAGAAGCCATAGCAGGTTTAGTTGGACTTATTTTAGGTATTGTTTTTAGCCTTGCTTGGGCAATACTTTTTACTATTTATTTGGTTAAATCACAAAGAGTAAAAAATACTTTTGTAAATTAATTGAAATTTTTTTTGATAATTAATGCTTTAGAAAATTGTTATTTTCTATTTTCTATTATACTGATAATTTAAAATTAGGTTTTATTGAACTTTGAATAATTTTTTACATACATTTAAAAGTTTTCATTGGCATTTTATATTATGAAGAAAATGATTAAACAAAATAAAAATTCTAAAATAAAAAAAGATAATTTCAAAATTGAGAAAGATTCTTATTTTAAGTATAGATGGTTTTATACTTCATCTGGAAAGCTTGTAATTGGTGGTAAAAATGCCCTCCAAAATGAGGAAATTGTTTCTAATTTAATTAAGTCTGGAAAAAATTACTTAGTTATGCATACAAAAGATCCAGGAAGTCCGTTTGCAGTAATTCAATCAGAAATTGTTAGCCCGAATGATATAGAAGAAATTGCAATTTTTACTGGATGTTTTTCACGTGCTTGGAGAGAGAATAAGAAGCAAGTTGTAGTTGATATTTTTCAGGCAATTCAGCTTATTAAGAAAAAATCAATGAAAGTAGGAACATTCGGGGTTTCAGGAAATATTCAACATAAAAAAGTTGATTTAAAATTGTATTTAACCAAACAAAAAAGTGTTTTAAGAGCTGTTCCATTTAAGCCTAAAGAAAAAAACGTTATTTGTATATTTCCTGGTAAGATTGATAAGCAAACTTTTGCTGAACAAATGTCTATAAAGCTTGAAATTGTTAGAGATGAAGTATTGCAGGCATTACCTGCAGGAGGATTTAAAACATGCAACTTATAAGCACATTACAAATTGGTAAAAGTGGATTGACTGATACTTTTATTGAAACATTAAAAAGTCATTTTAAGAATCATCAAAATGTTAAAATAAGTGTCTTAAAAAGTGCAACTCGTGATAAAAAAGAAATAAAAAAAATGGCTGAAAAAATTATTGAAAGTCTTGGAAAAAATTATACTTATCGAATAATTGGATTTACTATAATTATTAAGAAGTGGAGAAAACCACAAAGTTAGAGATGAATAGATTTATAAAGCTTGTTTATTCTTATATTTTATACTTGACTGTTCAATGAACGGTTCTAGCGCTGTGAAGCGTGGTATATTAATAATAAATAAATTAAATAGTTAAATAATAAGATGTTAATTTATAATATCGAACCAAGAGAATTTAATAATAAGTTAGCTGTAGAACTAAAAAAAATTGATGAATTTAAGATTCCTGAGTGGATGTTTTTTGTTAAATCAGGTGTTAATAAACAAAGACCACCAGCTAACCCTGATTTTTGGTATAATAGAATTGCAAGTATTTTAAGAAAAATGTATATTACTAAAAGGCCTTTGGGGGTTAATAGATTAAAGAGTATTTATGGTGGAAGGAAAGATAGAGGTGTTAAACCTGCTGAATTTAGGACAGCAGGAGGAAAAATAATTAGAATAATGTTACAGCAAGCTGAAAGTGCAGGTCTTATTGAAAAGAATAAAACTGGAAAAGCAGGTAGAGTTCTTTCTGATAAAGGTAAAAAATTATTAGAGAGTATTGGAGGACATAAGTAATGACAGTTCCAAAAAGACAAAGACAGAAGAAGATTAAATTAGCTAAAGCAGGAACTCAGACACATTGGGCACCTTTCTGGACAATTGTAAGGAAACATGGGGCTGGAAAAAAAATGCATCCTTATGTTTTAACTCATGTTAAAAGAAATTGGAGAACAAGAAAACTAAAAATTAAACCAAGAAGAATACAGAAAAAGCATCTTGGATAGTAAAAAATATCTAAAGTTTCTTTTACGAAACTTCCTTAAAAAAATATAAAAAAATAATATCATGACAAAGAAAAAAGAAATAATTGTTGAAAGAGAATATATCATTAATATTAGAGAAGATCTTATGAAAGTTCCTAGATATAGAAGAACACCAAAAGCAGTTAAATTAATTAAAGAATTTATTGCAAGACATATGAGAGTTGTTGATCGAGATTTGGATAAAGTTAAGTTTTCTAAATGGTTAAATCTTGAACTTTGGCATAGGGGAATACAAAATCCACCTACAAAAATTAAGGTTAAAGCAAAGAAAGATGGAGATATAGTTTTAGTTGATCTTGTTGAGCTTCCTGAAAATATGAAATATGCTAAGTTGAGAGAAGAAAAACAAAAAAAAGAAAGTGAGAAGAAGAAAGAAAAGAAAAAAGAAGAGAAGGAAGCAAAGGAAACAAAGGCTGAAAAAGATGATAAGAAGGAAAAGGAAGAGAAAAAAGAAATTGAAAAAGAAAAAGAAGAAGCTGTTAAAGATGCTGAGATGAAACAGGCTGATCTTAAAGCAAGAGAACAAAAACATTTACAAATTCTTAAAGAACCAAAAATACAGAGAAAAGCTTTACAGAAGTAATTTTATAAGTTTGATAACTCTATGTTAATTATGAGAATTAGCATTCATGATTTAAAAAATGAATTGAAAAACAATGAAAATTATGAAAAAGCTAAATTATTACAGAGATTTTTTAAGACAGGTAAAGGAGAGTATGGTGAGGGTGATATTTTTTTAGGAATTGTTGTTCCACAACAAAGAAAAATAGCTAAAAATTATATTGATTTAAGTTTAACTGATTTGAAAAGTTTATTAAATTCTAGAATTCATGAGGAAAGGATGATTTCTCTTTTTATACTAGTTGATAAGTATAAAAAAGCAGATAAACAAAATAAAAAAAGTGAAAAAGATGAAGATGTTAAAAAAAATATATTTGAATTTTATTTAAAAAACACTAAAAATATCAATAATTGGGATTTAGTTGATTTGAGTGCTCCAAATATTGTTGGTAACTATTTGTTAGATAAAGAAGAGGAAAGAGGAATTTTGTACAAACTTGCAAAATCAGATAATTTATGGGATAAAAGAATATCTATTATTTCTACATTTACATTTATACGGAATAAAGATTTTGAGGATAGTCTTAAAATAAGTGAGATTTTAATTAGTGATAAACATGACTTGATACATAAGGCTGTCGGGTGGATGTTAAGAGAGATTGGTAAGAAAGATATGGTTGTTTTAGAAGATTTTCTTGGTAAACATTATAAAAAAATGCCCCGTACAATGTTGAGGTATTCTATCGAAAAATTTCCTGAAAAAAGAAGAAAACAGTATCTTTCTGATCAGGTTTAATTTATATCTAATTTTATTTGTTATTAACAAGTAGTTACAAAATAGAAAGATTTATAAATTCTAGATTTCTATATATTTTATGAAAACATTAAGAAATTTAGGGTTATCAACAATAATAGCAGTTTCAAGTTTATTTGGAAATAATAGCTTGGCTACTCTTGAAAATACTGTTCCATCGCCTTGTGAAACTGAGAGTAATGTTATTGATAGAACTACACCGGAATATGACTTATTCTATAAATGGGATGATAATAATCAAATTTTGAAAGTATTTGATTATCCTACTGATGGTTGGATAAGTATTGTTAATGGAAATAAAGATGTTGATAAAAATGGAAATGAGATATTTAAAAATGATGTTGTTATTGTTTATCCTGACTTTCTTAAAAGAGATTTAAAAGAATTTTATGATGATGTTAAAGATGATAAAGAATTACCTAAAAATTGTAAATGGGTTGAAGAAGGTAAATTAGAGATTGATAATTATCCTGTTTCAGATTGGAAAACAAGAGTTTATGTTGATTCTAAATCAAATGATAGACATCAATGTAGAGTTGAATTTACTTTTGATCCCAAGGATGCCCAAACATTATTAGATCTTTATCTAGAAAAAAGTGCTTTATAATATTAGTAAATCTAAAATAGTTGTTAGATTAATAGTCTATTAGTTAACTTAAAATAGTTTATTTTTATTGTACTTTTATGAATAAATATATAGAACCTAAAGTTAATTTAGAAAAAATTCATAGAGATAAACCTATTGACGAATTAATTAATTTTTCTGTGATAAATATAGATAAACCTACAGGACCTACGAGTTTTGATATTGATTTAATTGTTAAAAAAGAACTATGTTTAAATAAAACATCTCATTTTGGAACTTTAGATCCTATGGTTACAGGAGTTTTGCCAGTTGCTTTAGGAAGAGCTTGTAGATTAATGAGTTATTTTATTGGTAAGAAAAAAGAGTATACTGGTGTTATGAGGATTCATAAAGAAATTTCTGAAAAGGAGCTTAAGAAAGAGATGGCTAATTTTATTGGAAAAATAAATCAGTTACCTCCCGTTAAGTCAAGGGTTAAAAGAGAAGTAAGGGAGAGAGAAATTTATAGTTTTGATATTATTGAGATTAGTAATGATGGAAAAGATATTTTGTTTAAATCAGAAGTTCAAGCAGGAACTTATATCCGGAAACTAATTTCAGATTTGGGTGAAAAAATTGGTGGAGCACATATGCTTGAGCTGAGAAGAACTAAGGCAAGTATATTTGAAGAAAAAAATTCTGTTGATTTGTATAAGTTTGAAAAAGCTGTTGAAGATTATAAAAAAGGAAATGAAAAAATTTTAAGAGACATGTTAATTCCTGGAGAAATTGTTTCAAAAGTATTACCCGTTGTACAAGTTAGTGAAAAAAGTATAATTAAATTATATCATGGTAGTCCGCTATTCAAGGAGTTTGTTTTGAACAAACAAAATATTGATGATTTGGAAACTGGAGACAGAATTGCTGTTTTTTGTGAACAAAAATTAATTGGTATTTTTAGTGTTATTGATCATGCAATTGTTCTTGGAAAAGCAGAATTTGTTTTGCAACCATTAAAACAATAAAAGTAGTTAATAAAAAAATTTATAAATAGTCATATGTTGTGTTTTTGAATTAAAATGAAAAACAATTTTGAAGATTATAAAGCAACTATTCAACCTAAACCTGAATTGATTCCATATGGTTACAAGCCTTGTCCTATGCTTGGAAGAAAAGCATTTTGTGAAGTTGCAGGTTTAGTTTCTTGCAGGATAAGTGAAGGTTATTGTTCAAATCTGTTAGAATCAACAATTTCAAATGAAGAAGAAGATAAACCAGTTCATATATGTAAAACAAAAGGTTTAGTTGAAATTTTAGATCCGTACCAGTAGTTTTATTAATTCTTTTTTTGTTTATTATTAATGAGAGAATTTGTATTTTTTTCAAATCAGGCACGAACAAGTGGTAATTTTGATACTAAAAATTTAATGGATGCTGGAAGAATGGATATTGCAGTACATGTTTTAATTCATACTTTTTTTATTTCACATAAATTAAGAGAGGATACTAAACTACATTTTATTTTTAATGGCCAGCCAGACCCACCAAAACATATTATGATCTTTCCCAAAGGAAGAAAGACAACTGGAAGTATTACTATAAGTAAAAAAGATGTGGCTAATTTAATTAGAAAAATGTTGTTTAAATATAAAGAAGGAAAAAAAATAATTGTTGAAGACGGTTATGAGATTGAAAAAAAAAGTTTGTTTAAAGTTGTTGATGAAATGCTTGATGAAGGCAAGGAACTTTATGTTTTAGATGCAAAGGGTGAGGATATTAGAGATGTTAAAATAGGTGAAAATCCGGTTTTTATTCTTGGAGATAGTTCAGGATTTGCAAGCAAGGAACTAAAAAAGCTTAAAACAAAAGCAATACCTGTTTCTATTGGAAATATGACTTATTTTGCAAGTCAAGTTGTTACAATAGTTAACAATGAATTAGATAGAAGAGGAATTTAATTTATTTTTTAATTCTTTTTAATTTCATCAACTAATTTTTCAGTTTCTTTTTCAATTTGTTCAATTGCATCTTGAAGCGCTTTCTTTGCTGTTTTTCCTTTTGT
Organism: Minisyncoccota bacterium; assembly: GCA_035453125.1. GTDB lineage: Archaea > Nanobdellota > Nanobdellia > Pacearchaeales > GW2011-AR1 > JACPLR01. The sequence continues at coordinate 21,458 of DAOTCN010000001.1, forward strand.
TTCTATTTTAAGTAAAATTGGTTTGTTTGGATGTTCTTGTTTCCATGCAGCAAAACTAACATTTTCATCTTGATTCAAATAACTTCTTAAAACTTCTACTAGTGTTAGAGAATCTATTAAAATTTCTAACTCATTTTTTTCATCTTTAAGAATTTTAATTTCCATATAATAAAGTTCAAATTATGCCTTATAAATGTTTTGTTGAACAATTTTATGCATTTTTTAATATCTCATAGACCTTTTATAGTATTCTTCAAATAAGTCTCTTTCAGATTTCTCTTTTTTTTCTATAGTATTTATAGGTTTTACTTCTTCTTTTTTGATTATTTCTTCTGTTAATTTTTCAGAATTTTTTTCTTTTTCAACTTTAAGATCTATTTTATTACTTACATTTTCTTCTTCTGCTTCAAATAGATTTTTTGCTAAGTTTTTTAAGTAACTTTTTGTTGAAGATAACCAACCTTCTTTTTCAATTTCCTTAATTTCTTCATTTTTTTCTTCATTTTTTTCTTCATTTTTTGGAACTTCTTTTTTTAATTTAACTCTTAGATACTGTTCAAGTTTAGTTATAATTTGTTCATGATTTTCAGGTAATTTTCCTTCTTCTGCTAGTTCTATTATTATCTCTTTTTCAGCTATTGCTTCTCCAAGCTGTTTTGCACTTAATTTCCTTAATCTTCTTGCATGTTGAATATGCCAATGAAAATTGTCAATTAAGTCTGGAAAGTCTTTTTTTATTATACTTTGTTTTAGAATTTTTTCTAGCTCTTTATCTTCTTCGCTTTTTTTAGTAGAAAGACTATTAATTACTTCTTGTTCTTGTTTTTGCATCTCTTTACCTTTTGATGAATAAAATTTTTGTATAGTATTTAGTTCTTCTGAGTTTGTTTTATGTATTATTGGTAACCTCTCCTTTTTAGCACATTCTTCACATACTTTTATTATTTCTTCCTGCCCTATTGCGTCAACTAGGTCGAAATCAATGTTACCACAGATTGAGCATTTGTAACTACCCTCTTCCATAAAAACATATATTTTGACTCTTTTTTAATCTTTGTATAATTAATTGAATATATCAGTTTATTGGTCATTTGTTATTACCTTTTATAGATGGTTGATGATAAAACTATAATTCAATACAATTTGGAGATATAAGATATATTTAAAAAAATAGGTACTTTAGGAAATATATGGAAAAAGAGATAGTTTATTTAGTAGTTTTGTTTTGTGCACTTTTAGGTGCTTTAGGACAAGTTTTTTTTAAATTAGGATCTAAAACTTTTGAATTAAGTACTAATTTAATTTATAATTGGCAGTTTTTAATAGGGCTTTTTTTATATGGAATTGCAACTCTTATCTTTGTGACTATGTTAAAGTATGGTAATCTTTCTGTTCTTTATCCAATAATAGCAACAAGCTATATTTGGGTTGGTTTATTTTCAGTTTTATTTTTAAAAGAATCTTTTCCAATGTTTAAATGGGTTGGAATATTTTTGATTATTGCAGGTGTTGTAATAATAACTCGATGATGGCAAATAAGTTATCTAAGTGGTTTTTTGAATTTGTGAAAGAGAATTATTTATCTTGCATTGTATTTGTTATATCAACTATTGCCTTTCTGTTACAGCATTATTTTATTTTGTCTTGGGATTTTTCAGCTTATGTAATTAATGCTAGATATCTGTTTTATAATGGCACTTATTTTGAAACAATACGACCACCTCTTGTTCCTGCTCTTTTGGGTATTTTTTTAGTATTTGGTATTATTGGAGAGTATTTTTTTATCTTGTTTGTTTCAGTACTATTTTTTATTTCTTCATTTAAATTATCTAGCTTTTTATTTGAAAATCTTGATGAATTAAAAGTTATGAAAAAAGAGCATTTTAATCTGTTATTTTATTTGTTAAGTACAAGTGCATTTACATTATTATTTGGTCTGGCTAATGGTTCTGAGCTTTTAGGTCTTATCCTCTTTGAATTTTTTATTATTGCACTAATTTCTGGCAAGAATTCAGGAATATTTTTGGGTCTAGCTTTTTTAACAAGGTATAACTTTTTGATTTTTTTCCCATTATTATTTTTTAATAAGAATTACAAAAAAATATTAATAAATATCTTCTCTTTTTTTATTATAATTTTTCCATGGTTTTTATTTAATTATTTTAAGTTTCATAATTGGTTTGCTGGTTTTGTTGATGCTTATGTGAATAATATTTCATCAAGGCAAACAATATTTCAATCAATTAATTTTTATGATTTGCTTTTACCTGTTGGTTTTCTTTTACCTTTTTTTGTATTAGGTTTACTTTATTTCTTTAAAAGAATTAGTATTTTTAATAAAAATTATTTTAAAAATAATAAAATTTATATAATCTTTTTCGTTTTAACAATTGCTTTTGTTTATTCTTATTTCACTATTCCATTGAGACAACCTAGATATCTGTTTAATCTTATTTTACCAGTTACTTTTTTTTCAATTGTTGGAATTGCTTTTTTAATTAATAAATTCAATAAATTAAAAATTCCAATTATCATTGCACTAATATTTATCTTTTTATTTTCTTTTTTTATCCTTATATATGAATATAAAGAAAATGCAGTTTATGATGATAAATTTTATTTAGCTTCTGAAGATATATTAAAACTTAATATTTCTAATTGTGAAATTTTATCGCCCCATTGGGTTTTAATATCATATTTTACTGAAAATGTTTATCCTTTAGGATTAAATGACATTAACAAGAGTTTAGAATCTAAAAAAATTGTGCTTATTTTTTATGATGATCCCACATTTGATGATTTATTTGATTTAAATCAACTTAATTATTCAAAATTTTATGAAACTAAAGACTATGTATTCTTTTCAGATGATACTTTTGAACCTGAAAATTGTGCAAAAAAGTATATTTCTGATGAAACTTATGTACTTGATCATTGTTTGATTATTTCAGAGAAATTTAGTGGATTAGGTGTGTCGAATTTTTCATATAGAATCTGTAAGCTTATTAACAAAAAGTAAATTATTCTTATTTGTCTATATAGAAACTAACTTCTTCACTGTTTTTTATACTTGTCAGTTTAACATTTTCATCTATTAATATAGTATTTGGTTGAATTATATTATACTTTTTCTTGAGTGTATTTATCAATGGATCATCAAGATTATAATCAAATGAATAAATCATTACATTTTTATTTGTTGTTTTTACATAATTTAATATTCTTCCAAAAAGCTCACCCTGACCTATATCATTTTCTTCATTTGAATAAAAGAAAAGAATAGTGTGCATGCTTTTATTGCAGTTTTTTCTGTAATCATTTATATATAAAAAATGCTGAACTTCTAATAGAGAATAAATTTTCTTTTTTTCAATTACTTTTTCATCATTTTTTCCAAACCTCTTTTCAAGAAGGTCTATTGTGAATCCCATATCAGACATTTCTGAAGAGAATCTATATGGATTAAAAAGAGTACATGAGTTTCCAACCAAGCTCTTTTCAATTTGAACACTTAATAAGTCATATTTCATATTATCTTGTAAATCTTGTATTGATTTATATTGAGTATATGAAACTGTATAACTTATCATAAATCCTAAAACAAATGTTAGTGAAGCGAGAATTAGTGCAAAAGCAATTCTTTCTAAGTTCATTGGCTTTCTTTTTTCTGGTTCTTTTAATTCTAATTCTGTTTTGTTCATTTTTTAAGATATTTTGTATCCTTTTTTAACTTATCTCCAAGATATTTTCCTATTTAACATTATATATATTAGTGAGATAAACCACCATAAAGTGAAAAGGGTTGTATAAAATAGTATGAAAAATATTAAACTTAATTTTATATTCAAACTTTCTTTTAATTTAGCCTTTGCAAATATCATATAAAGTGCAAGACTTGTAAAAAATATTACTAGGAAGAAAATTTTGGGGTCACTTACGAGTGTTAAGATGTATCTTTCTATAAATGTTGTGCTAAATTCCCAACTGTTAAAAACTTGGAAATTAATACTTTGTAGGTATTCAAATTCATCTTTTAAATTCAGTATAGATTTTATTAACATATAAGGAGTTAATATAAGTGAGAAAAGAACACTTATAACTGCTGCAGGAAGAATTATTACACCCATTTCACCATGTCTTTTTGAAAATAGACTGTTATACTTTGCCAGATTTTTTACTAGGCCTCCATACCATCTTCTTCTTTGTTTTAGAAGCACTCCGAACTTGTTAGGAGTTACTGTGTAAATTATTGCCTCGGTACTGTTTACTATACTATATCCATTATACTGGATTCTTAATGCCATTTCTAAGTCTTCTGTTAGATTATTTTCTTCAAATCCACCAAACTTATCAAAAAAAGATTTTTTATATGCTGAAAATGCTCCCGGAGTTACATGTATTGCATTAATATTTGAAAATACCTTTCTTAACAGTATTCCAAATAAATATTCAACTTGCTGAATTTTTTGTAATATTCCTTTTGGTTCATAAACAGCCATTACTGGTGCAACACAAACAACATCTGGATTGCTGAAATATGCAACCATCTGCTTTAGTGCTTCAGGTTTTACATGAGTGTTATCTGCATCCATTGTTACTATTATTTTTCCCTTTGCTTTTGAAATTCCTAGATTTAGTGCTGTTCCCTTACCTCCATTTGGCTTTGTAAAAACTTTTATACCTTTATTTTTATATTGTAATGCTATTTTGTAAGTATTATCTTTACTTCCATCATCAACTACAATAATTTCTAGCTTTTTTTTAGGATAGTCAATGTTTAATGCAGACTCTATAGTAGTCGCAATTCCTTTTTCTTCATTAAATGCTGGAATTATTATTGTTACTTTTGGCGGTTTTTTTTCCTCAAAAATTGGTTTTTCTTCTTTTGTTTTACTTAGAAATATAAATAGGTAAAAGTATGCTAAGAATAGCCCGATAAAAATCGAGAGATACATCAAAAACTGAATCATTTTAGATCAATTATTACTTCCTTTCTGGGTTTTTATTGTTTGTTATCTTCTAAAACTTCCTTTTTATCACCATTTTCAAACTCTTTTTTGTCTATTTTTCCTTTTGTTACATTAAAATAGCTGTAGAATTCATCGCTTAGGCTTAACTCATAAGTTCTTCCTTTTCTTTTTGATTTTACTAGTTCGAGTTCTATGAATTTTTTAACATGGTCATAAGCTTTATTGCCACGAATATGAATAATTTTTGACTGGGTTATTGGTTGTTTATATGCAATTATTGCCAGAGTTTCTTGCTCTGCTTTTGTAAATTCCTGGCTTCCTGTTGCAAGACGATTTACAATATCGTTAAATTCAGTTCTTACATCCATTTTCCACATTTCCCCTTTGTTCACAATTTCTATTGCAGAGCTTTCATCATATTTTTCAAGAAGTTTTGCAAGTGTTTGGCTAAGAAGAATGGGATTTAAGTCTGTTAGTGCAACAAGCTCTTGAGTTGAGAGAAATCTTCCAGCAACAAATAATGCTGCTTCAATTCGTTTAAAGTTTTCAACATCCCGAGCATTGTCTATTTCTTCTAGAGTCTCTTTTGTTAGATGTTCAGTTTCACTCATGGAAGCATAAAGAAAAGAGTGTTTTTAAGAATTATGATGTAACTTTATTCGTAATTTTCTGAGCAATTGTTGGGAAATTTTTTTTCTTCATCAGCTAGCGGATTTGTTGCTTTCATCAGATCAAATGAAATATTTATGTAGTCTATAACATTCTCTTTGTTATTCTGGCTAAAATCCTTTCTTCTTTTTAGATAGTAGTACATTCTTTTTAATGCTTTGCAGTTATAAACTTCTTTTTCAATTTCATAATTCCATTCATCTGCATTTCTTGGATGTAAAATTCTTTGTTCAGAATGTTCTCTTAGGAATATCATATTCGGAGATATTGCATGCTTAACAACATAGGTTTTAGCATAAGGTGGCAGTTTTTCAAATTTATTTTTTAATTTTTCTCTTAAACTTTTGATTAGTTTTTCATTCATAAGTCAATAGAATTCTGCTAGTTTATAAATTCTGTTTTAGTCTAATTTAAACTATTTTTGCATTGATTATCATAACTTCAGTTATTGGTCTGTCACTATTGTCTGTTTTTATTTTTGCAATTTTATCTACAACATCCATGCCTTCGATTATATTGCCAAAAACAGGATGTTTTCCATCTAGAAAATTATTATTTACTAAATTTATAAAAAACTGGCTGCTTCCCGTATTTGGACCGGCATTTGCCATTGCAATTGTTCCCCGATTATTTTTTTGTTCCCCATTAAATTCATCATTTATTTTAGGTATTTTTGGGTCTCCATACCCTGTTCCGGTAGGGTCTCCTCCCTGGATCATAAAACCATCAATAACTCTGTGGAAAATAACTCCGTTGTAAGTTCCTTTTTCAACTAAATTTTTAAAATTGCCTGAAGTAACTGGCTGGTCATTTCTAAGCTCAATTGTGATGTTTCCATAGTTTGTTTCAAGAAGCACTTTTGTTTTTTCCATTGTTTTTTCTGTTGGTTTTATTTTATATATTCCAAATAAAGCTATTAAGATTATAATTACTATAATTCCAGCTATTATAAACTTTTTATTTTTATTCATAAATCATTATTTAATTTTAAGTTTTTAAAGTTTTATCTAAAACTTTAAGCCAAGAAAACTTGTAGTTTTTGATGTTTAAAACTTATGAAAGAAAAAGAAAAAAAAAGGCAAATAAACGCTCAAGAATTAAATATTCTTGGCGCCTCAATTTCTTACGAAATTAAGGAAATAAAAAAGATAAAAAGGCAAAATAAAAAATAAAGTGTGCCTTGTCTTTTTTCAGTTTTTTGGGAACCTTTTTTGTTAAATCCTAAAAATCCTTTGGATTTTGGGACTTGAAGTTTTTTAAACTTCAAGGGTTCATTTATCTGTATGTGTTGATGCCTAAGTCAGACAGATGAGATTTCATTGACGAAGTATTATCATACAATGATTTTCCAAGTACATAAGGAGATTTAACACCAGTCATAATTGTGATAACTCTGATTTTTCCTTGGAATTCTTTGTTAATACGTGCACCGATAATTACTTGAGCTTCTGGGTTGAGATTTTCAGTAATTAAGTGTCCGATGTTATCAAATTCTTCCAATTTCATATCTGGTCCGCAAGTTATGTGAATTAATGCTCCTGAAGCTCCCCTATAATCTACATCCAATAGTGGATGAGTAAGAGCTTGTCTAACTGCTTCATCTACTCTATTTGATGTGTCTGATTCACCAATACCAATTACTGCAACATCTCCATTCTTCATGATAGCTGATACATCTGCATAGTCCAAGTTAATCAATGAAGGCAAGGTAATTGTTTCCACTATTCCTTTAATCATTGTACTAACAAGTTCATTTGCAACTGCAAAAGCTTGCTCTATTGGTAGATTTCCTGCTATGTCTACAAGTCTGTTATTATCAATAACGATACAAGTGTCTACTGCTTCCCTTAACTCTTGAAGTCCGAATTCTGCTTTGTCTATTCTTGACTTTTCGCATTCAAAAGGCATGGTAACAACACCAATTACTACAGCACCTGCTTCTTTTGACATTTGAGCAAATACCGGGGCAGCACCTGTTCCTGTTCCACCACCCATTCCTGAGATAATGAAAACCATATCTGCTCCTGATACTGATCTTTTAACTTCTGCTAAAGATTCTTTTGCAGCTTCTCTTCCCCTGTTTGGGTATCCACCACATCCTAAACCTCTAGTAAGTTCTTTTCCAATTAGTATTTTTTCATCAGATTTTGTAATGCTTAGATGAAGTGCATCTGTATTTGCAGAATAAACTGTTGCTCCACTGATACCTTTGTTAAATAACCAAGTAACAGCATTACAACCAGCACCACCAACACCAAAAACTTTAATGTTTGCTTTTCCAGCCTTAAGTTCGTCGAAATTAATGCTGTGTGCTTCTGCATTTTGGATTGCTTCTTTTGCAAAATCTAATACCATTTTGTTCCTCTTTTTACCTCCTTTCAATTATTTGAATAAATAGGGAGATATTTCCTATTTAAATAATTTGTTCTGTTTGTAAATATACAAATAGATTAGAATTATAGAAAATGATAATCATTTATTTCATCTATTTTTGTCTTAAGAGACTTTAAGTTCATTACTTCTTTAATATTTTCTTCTGGAAAACTTGGGTCAAATGGTAAAGGTATTCTTTTAATTTCACAATTATCTATTTCTTTAGTTTTGAGATAGTTTGAAATTTCAATTTTATTTAATCCAGTTATTACTCCTTTATTTTCAGGTAATAGAGTATAAAATCCAGTTATTCCCTCATCTGTTAATACAAGTTCAATAAGTTCTTTTAATTCATATTTTTGAATCATTTTTATATTTAAATTAATGGACTTATAAACTTTTATATTTTATATATTTGGTAATTCATTTAATACTTCTTCAACTTCAAATTTTATTTCTTCATTTTGCATTGGCTTGTAAATTCTCAATAATAAACTACCTTCTTTAAAATTCCACTCTTTACACCAATCATCAATAAAAAATTGTGCGTATTCAAGATTTTTTTGTGGATAACATCTATCACTCATTATAGACAGATCACTTTCAAAATTAATTATTCTTACAGCAAATAAATCATAGTCTTGTTTTTTTATTTTAGACATATAACTTATATTTTACGTTTATTTTTAAGAATTATTATAGTCTTTTTGAAATATTTATTAGTCTTTTTTTGAATTCTGGAAGGTATTTTACCGGAAAAAAACCACCTGCTGCATGGAAATGGCCTCCTGCGCCAGAATTTTTGAATTTATTAACTAACATTTTCAATAAGTTTGGCAAATCAATATCTCCTTCTTGATTCCTAGCAGATATTTGATATACTTTACTATATTTTGATATAATTATAAATACTTTATTTTTTTCATTCATACTTAATTCGTTGATTAACATAGATAATATATTATACTTTGATTTTAATTCCAAAAAGTAAATATTATTGAAAATTTCTCTTTTTTTATAAAATTCTTTTACTTTTTTGTTAATTTCTTCATTTATAATTTTATGATATTTTGATAAGTTACCTATTTCTCCAAATTTTTTTCCAATAGATTCATAAACTTTTTTTATATTTTTTTCAAAGTATATTAATGATAGAGATAATTCTTTCTGAATTTTTAATATTTCAGTATTTTGTATTGCCGTTTCATTATCAGAGAAATTTTCATTATATTTCTTGAATGTTTTTGACATAAATTCTGGAACATTTTTTTCCATGAAATCTGATATACATGCACAAGCAACTAGCCAATCATAAAAATCTATATTTTGTATTTTTGAAAAAAGATAGTAACAAGAGTATGAAGCACAAAAACCATCTGTATTTATGAATGAAGTTTTATTAGAATTGAAATCAAAATTGAAATTATGATGATCTATTATCAGTACTTCTGAAAATTTTTCAATTTTTTTTATATTTGTTTCATTTATTCCAATATCAGTTATGATAACTTTATTTATTTTTTTCAATTTTATTTTTTTCATAAGTTTTTCATTTATATCTTTATAATCTATAAATTCAATAAAATTTACATTAATACACTCATTTACTATTTTTGCACTTATAACTCCGTCAAGGTCGTTATGAGTTATTAAGGCTATTTTGTCTTTTTCTGTTAAATTTGAAATAAAATTAAAGAATTCTTTTTCAGAACCTGCTAAAAATTTTGGATTTTCCACTTTTTATAAGAAAAAATAAGTTAATAAGGCTTTTTGATATTAAGTGTAATATAGTTTCAGAACATCTGTTTTGGTCTCACCTATTGCTGTTTGAGTAGTTTAAAATTTAGTAAATTACCAAACCAAGTTAGTATTTCATTATCTAACATTTTAGATAAGCATTCTAAATATTCCATAAAATAATAAAATTAAAGCTATTATTCCTAAAGTCCATAAGATGCCTCTTAGAATCTTATCTCTTTCACTCTTTTTCATATTACTTTTAGCAGAAATAACTTAATAAATTTAATTCTTGAATTTGTATTTTACAACTTATTCAAAACTCTAGCATTTATGCCTTTGTTGCTGCATAATTCGACAAATCTTTCTGCATCTGTTTGTGTTCCAGCAACTCCTGCTCCGTAATGCATGGGAATTGCTATACTTGGATTTATTATTGAAGCTGCGTCAGCAGCTTCTTCTGCAGTCATTGCAAATTCTCTTGAAACAGGAAGAATTGCAATAAACTTATTTTTTTCAGAGTATTTTGAAAGTGAACTAAATTCAGGAATTTTATCTGTGTCTCCTGCATGATAAATTATTGTTTTTCCAATATGAATTATATAGCCTAACCAAGATTCCGATTTTTCATGAAATGGTTTGTTTATATTATATGCTGGAAATGTTTCTATAATAATTTCATCCAAATCTAATTTTTTTCCAAGTGTTATTAGTTTTAGATTTATGTCTTTTATTTTCATAACTTTGCTTTGACAATCAGCAGGAACAATTATTGTTGTATTAGGTTTAGATAATTGATCAATATCCTTAATGCTACAATGATCTTGATGTGGATGAGTTATTAAGATAATATCAACTTTTTCAAGAGAGCGATTTACATTGTATGGATCTATTGCAATTCTTTTATTACCTACTTTTATTAAGAATCCAGAATGCCCTAAAAAATCAATAAAAACACCATCAATATTCATATCAAAAAAAAGATTTATAGGTTTTTAAAGATTGTTAGAATAATTTATTTTATTAATCTATACCATCCTCAAATTTCATTTCATGACGGTTTTCCCAGGCTTTTTTCCTTTCTTTAGAACAAGCATCACAATATTTTCTTTGATATTTTGGATGAGGTTTATATTTGAATATCTTTCCACATTCTTTGCACTTCATCTCTTTTTCATTTTTAAGGGTTATTTCCATAAATTGTTATAGATCTTGTAATTATAAAACTTACGATTATATTTATTTTAACTCCTCGAGCATTTTTGAGATGCTTAAAAGTTTTGCTTCGTTTCCTTTAGCACACATTACTTGAAGGCCAACTGGAATTCTATTTATTTCTCCTGCTGGCATTGTTAAAGCGCAAATCTCTGCGAGATTTGCTGGAATTGTTAGAGCATCATAAGCATAAACTTCTTCAATTGCCATTGATTCTCCAATTTTCCAAGGCAATCCCGGACATGTTGGAACAATTATGCAATCAATATCTTTGAATGCTTTTTCAAATGATTGTTTGATTATTTCTTTTATTTCAAGTGATTTTTTATAATATCTTCCACCATACTCTGCTTTGCTTATTTCACTTCCACCTAAAATTCTTCTTAATAATTCTGGACCTGCAACATCTTCTATTTTTTTTCCATATCTTCTTCCATCATATTTTCTTGTGCTTGAAAATAGTTCAACATAAACTAAGGGATAATACGTTTCAACTGCAACATCAATGTAGTCAATTTCAATTTGTTTTTTTGACCAGCCGAATTGTTTTATTGCTTCTTCTATTTTTTTATCAATTAAACTTTGAACTTCTGGTTTTGCAAGAGGTTTTATTATACCTATTTTTATTTTATTTTCTGAAGTAAGTTTGATTAGATTACTTTTATAGGTTGTTGGATCTTTTTCATCATGACCTTTTATTATATCTAACATTAAAGCTGTTGATTCAACATCTTTTGAAAGAATTCCTATTTGATCTAGACTCATTGCGTAGTCCATTAGTCCGTATCTTGAAACAAATCCATAACTTGGTTTTATTCCAACAATTCCGCAGTGTGATGCAGGGTTTCTTATACTTCCACCAGTATCACTTCCTAGAGCAATGTCACAAAAGTCAGCTGCGACAGAAGCTGCACTTCCTGAGCTTGAACCACCAGGAATTAAATCTAGTTGTAGTGGATTTTTTGTTGGTCCAAAAGCACTTGTTTCTCCACTTCCACCACAAGCAAATTCATCCATATTTGATATACCTAAAATTATTGCATCCTCTTTTTTTATTTTCTCAATAACTGTAGCATCATAGGGAGCAATCCAACCCTCAAGAGTTTTACTTGCAGAGTTGCATTCTAAACCCTTTACACAAATATTTGCTTTAACAATAACACCTAATCCTGCAAGTTTGCCTGCATTTTTTGACTTTATTTTTTTATCAACTTCTTTTGCTTCAGCAATTGCATTTGGATTAATTACAAGAACAGCATTTATTTTCTTTCCTTTTTGATTGTCTTTTTCAATTGCTTCTAAAAATTTTTTTACATTTTGCTCTGCTGTTATTTTTCCAGATTTCAATGCATGAAGTTTTTCTATTGTGTTCATTTTATATCTCCCATTTTAATTAGATATTCAATATTTGGAGCTACCTTGTAACTTCCTTTTTTTATTTCATCAATATCTAACCAAGCATATTCTTTTACAGGTGGTATTGCTTTAAGATCTGTTTTATTTTTTAGTCTTGCTTGATAATGAATTAATACTATTGTTTGTTTTTTTCCAGTTTTGGGATTTTTATCTAATAACATTGGGTGTAATGGTTTTATTATGTCTATATCAGCATTAATCTCCTCTTTTACTTCCCTCATACAAGTTTCTTCTAAACTATTATCTGATTCATTAACTGTTCCGCCAGGAATTTTATAAAAATCGTCTTTATTATCAAGGCTAACTAATAATTTCCCATTTTCGATTATTACTGGTCCAGAAGCAACAATAATTTTTTCAAATTTCATTTTACCCAACTTCCTCTTTCTGCAATTATGCAATCGTCATTGCTTTTTGGAGCATTTTTTAGAATTTGTTTTTTAAAATTAGGGTTATTTTGCCAAGGTTCAGTTTCTTCTCGTTCAAAAGATTCACGTTCAACAAATGCTTCTTTTATATTAGGTATTTTTTCAAGAGTTTTACCAAAATTAAACATAACTTTCTTTGCTTTTTGTTCTATCTCTATTTTTTCCTGTTCAGAAAGTCGTCTCCAAGTTAATTCACTTACCATATAAAATAAAGAATGCACTTGTTTAAAAAGTTATAGATTTAATATAGAAAAATTTATAAACTAGTAAGATTAATCTTACTAATGGCAAATATTGATATAACTCGTGTAAGTTCGAAAGGACAAGTTGTAATTCCTCAAGATATGAGAAAGGATCTAAAAGAAGGAGATAAACTAATTGTAATTAGAAATAATGAACAGATTATACTAAAAAAAGCAGAAGATTTTGACAAGAATATTGAAGAAGACTTGAAGTTTGCAAAGAGAACTGAGGAAGCTTGGCAGAGGCATAGGAAGGGCGATTTTAAGATTATGGAATTTGATGATTTTTTAAAAGAAGTTAAAAAATGGTAAAGATTGTTTTTGATAAACAATTTGAAGAAACATTCTGCAGAATTAAAGATAAATCTCTAAAAGAAAGATTAATTAAACAATTTGAAAAAATAAGACAAAATCCTGAAATTGGAAAGCCAATGAGATTCAATAGAAAAGGAACAAGAGAAGTTTATGTTGGCTCTTTTAGGCTTTCATATATTTATCATATAGAGCAAAGAATCATAGAATTTCTTGATTTATATCACAAGGATATGCAGTGAGCAATACCAATAAAGGTTTTTTGATATGGTTGTTTTGTTTTTTTAAGTAATAACCTAAAACATTATTCTTTTATATAACAATGTTTAAAAAACAGTTTGTTAAATAAGTTTATGAGATTTAGTGGAAGATTAATTAGAAATGTATACCTTTCAGACTTGTATAAAGGTGAAGATGTTACTGATTTTGAAAAAGGCGTAATTGCTTTAGTTGCTTATAAAAGAATAGCTCATTGTCTTGAAGCAGGTTTAAATTTGAATGTTAGTAGTTCTATATTTCAATGGACTGAAGAAAGAAGTCCAAATCATCATAAATATATTTATACTCCTAAGTGGCCAGTAGGATTTATTAATCTTGAGAGTCCAGCTTATTTTGTTGATACAATAAGACAATTTCCCGAATTAAATGAATATAATCTTAAAATAGTTAATGGTTCTAATTCTTCTGGAGGTGTTTTACAAGATAATATAAATAAATATCTTTTTTCAGTTGATACTGAATACTGTGCAAACAATGATTATTTATATAAAGAAATTGACTCAATGATTGATGAAAAATTTGGAGATAATGGAAGTTATAGAACAACTGAAAATAATTTACCTAAATTTAAATTTGTTAATGGTTTTATAACTGATTTTGTTAGAGTTGAAGGATTTGATAGAATTTCTGGTGGAAGAGTGATTATTGACATTGGAAATAGACCAATTATTAAGAAATATCCTAAGAATTGGATGGGATTTAAAACAAATTTTGGTCAGATACCTCCTTTGAATTCTCTTAAAGTTTCTGTTTTTTGATTAGGATTTATCTTTGTCTATTTTGTCTAAGATATTACATAAATTATAAATATAGCGCCCATTTCTGTCCCATAATTTACAATAAAAATGGGTAAAATATGGTCGCTAAGCTTTATTCTTTCTTCCTCCTAAAAGAACAATAAACCAGATACTTTTAAACATTACTTAACTTGAAGTTTCAATCAATTTCCATAAAACAGCAGGTACAAATGGTGCAATGAGTTCAATAAAAAGCCCCCATATAAAACCATTAGTAGACAGATTATTCTTTCCTATAACGCACATATAAGCTTAATTTGACGCTGTTTTATAGCCCGTATTCCTAAACTTAACTAATAGGGGCAAAAAGGGGAAGATTTATAATATCCTAAATTATCCTATTATAGGATAAGATGAAAAGTAAAATAAATCAAGTAAGGGTAACTGTTCCAAAGTGGATTGCTGAACTAAAAGACTGGAATACTGAAAGCCACTTAGAGATTGTTCCCCAAACCGAAAGCAAAGATAAAAATATAACTAAAGATGTTGTAATCATAATAAAAGAGGTGAAAAAAGATGGATAGTCAAGAACTTGTTGAAAGATACTTACTGCTATTGCTAGGAGTGAAAAAGGTAGCTATGCCTTCAGCATTGCATCTTCAGAAAGAGATGTTTTTATTGTCAAACTTTAAAGAGAATCTCAAAGATGATTTGAATTTTAAAAAACATTATTATGGGCCATTCTCACAGACTATTGAAGAGGCAGTCAAGAGTCCTACCTACCTCTCCGAAATATTTGAATTTAGTGGAGACAAATTATTTTTATCTGAAAAAGGAAATATTGAGTTTGACAAAATGATGCAAGAAAATAAGGGCAAAGAAGAATTTGAGTTAATCATATCCGGATTGACTCTAATAAGAACCGTATACGACAAGTTGAACAATGAAGAACTATTGTTTTTGATTTATTCTACTTATCCAGAATACACTGAATTCTCGAAAGTATCTGACGATCTTTTGAAAAATATTTCTAATAGGAATAGAATATTAAATAGTTTATTAGCAAAAGGAGTAATTACTCAAGAGAGATATGAGGAATTGAAAAATGGATAAGCGACTAGTTGCAGATACATCATTCTACTCTTTTTTCATAGATGACACTTCTGAAAAAGAATCCCTGAAAAAAATACTGCAATGTTTTAAAGCGGAGATGCCACCAAAAGTCTATTCGGAACTAAAGGCACTAAAGCATCCAGAGTTCCTAGAAGAATTTAAAGACAAAATCAATGTTCACAATTCATACAATCTAAGTTTTAACGCAATATTAAAGCCGTTGTTTTCAAAAGACCAAGAAGAAAAGGGAGAACATGAGATAATTGTTGTTGCGCTCTTTTGTTATAACTTAAAATTAGATTTCGTGTTCATAATAGATGACGGTGGAGCATTCAAATTTGTCGAAAAGAACTTACCTGCCCTAATAACAAATGTCAGAAGAACAGCAGGGTTTATCTGCGAGTGTTGTACCCGGTACAAAATATTTAATAAACCCGAATCCGTTGATTTATTAGAAAAAATGGGCAAGTCTAAATTTTTCATAGACAAAGATATCCTGCACAAAATTAAGGAGGACTTAATCAAAACATGACTGATATAAACATAAAAGAAGTTATTCCAGACAAAAATTCATTCTTTAACATAAAGCGATTTAAAATTGGGAACCTCAATCAAGACTTTTTAATGAAAACTATTGATATTCCAAACACCTCAAAGAAGCTTTGGCAGGCAAATCAAGGTCTAAAGGAGAATAGGCTCATCTTTGAAAAAACAAAAACAATTAAAAGTTTTGAAGATATGAAATCTTTAATAAGCGAAGCTGATGATAAAAAGATAAATTCTTTTTTCGATAAGAAAACTTGGCTGGACCACACATTCACTATATTTCATGCCACTCTTAAATTCAATCCTTACAAACATGTTAAGAAGTTATCTGAGATTGAAGGATTTTGGCACTACTATTACACTTTTTCAAAAGATGCATTATTAATCCCGAATATTGTTAAGGATAGAACGCCCTATGATGAAGATAAGCCTCAAAAGAAAGAAGAGATAATTTCATTTGACGAATATATTAAGTTTGTTGATGAGTTATACCAATTCTTCCAGCAAATGAACAACAAGCCTATTTTTGTTCCCATATCTTTAAGATTTAACATTACTGAAATAAAAAACCTCGTTGAGCATTATCTCTCAAAGGAGTATTTCTACTATTGGATAGATTTTGAATCACGACCTGCAGACCCATCAAATAGTGCCATTTATGCTAAGATTAGACAGATAAATATTCTCTTAAGAAATTCCAAACAATTTGATAAATGCGTTTTATTTGTTACAAATTTAAGAAGAGAGATTATCTCAAATCTAAAAGATGACAATAGCCCTGCTTCAGATATTCTTGGAACACTTTGCGGTGCCAATATCATTGGAGTTAACAGAGACCCAACAAAATATTTCCCAGAGATGATAGACAAACCTCTAAAAGTAGTACAGCACAAAGCAAGGTTATTTGACCCAGAGAGTTATTATTACAAGATGTTGAAAGATAACAACTTGAACAAAGCAGTGAATGTAACTGAAAATTCAGTCAGAGTTGCTAACGAGTTTGATAAACAGAGGGAAGCCTTCTTAGAAAGATTTGACATACAAAGCTATCTTAAGAAGAAAGAGATGATAAACCAATACAACAAGGGGAAGATATTAAAGTCTATTCAGTTAAAAGAAGAAGTTAATAAGAAGTTATTTTAATTACGAATTCTATTTCTCTTTATTGGATTTACAAGAGACGTTTATACTTCCAGAACTAGATTTTTTTTCTTTCTTCTCTTGTCCGTATTTCCATTTCTGAACTTTTAGATAGAGTAATTTCGCTTCCTTTTTGTTTAACTGAGGATAAGCTAGTTGCAAATCTTCTTCATCGTACTCTGCTCTGTCTTCCAGCAAATCATTCTTCCTAAAAGAATTAAATATTCTATCCACTTCTTTTTTCCTTACAATCTGTTTCTTATTGTCTTTCATAATATAATAACAAGAAGCTGGATTTTAAACGTTGCCCGTCGGTGATTTGTAATTTTATAGTTAGAAATTATAAAATATTAATAATAATTTAAACTTTCCGATAAGATGAGGTTTGAAGGTGTAGTGATACTACAGATTAGGATTTTGATAGTTTCCAAAGGAGATTAAAATATGCAAGATAGCTTTCTGCTATCTTCTTATTCTTTATTACGATACATAGAGGTTTCTCTCCAAAGAGTATTGTTGCAACATAATCCTTGGCTATGTCGATTATAGCAGGAGTAACTATCTCTTCGGGGAGATATCTCACTTCAGTATATTTAAGTTTCTTTCTTTCTTCACCGTACTTCTTTGCCTCCTTTCAATTTATCATATTTTCTATGATAGTTTATATCATAATAAATCGAATACGGTTAATAAAGGTTGCCCGATTTGTCGTCGATAATCTTGTAATTTATAAGTCATCACAATTACATCATATAACCAGTTATCTCCGATAGCTTTATAACTACATTATTCCTGTTTGTAATATGAAAAAAAAGAAAGCCCAATCAGATAACTTAATCTCCAGATTAGATTTAGAGGTGTTAAAAGCATTAGATAAAAAAAGTGGCTATGGTGTAGTTGAATTAAGAAATAAACTTAAGATTAATCCTCTCAGCGCAAGAAGACATATTAATAGATTACAGGAATTAAAATTAATTGAACGAAAAAGAATTGAAAAAACAAATAGGGCTGTATTAAATATCTCAGAGTACGGAAAACAATTATTAGAACTATTTGATAAAATTCTAAAAGATTAAGTACTTTTTATGTCTTTCACAATTAGTTGTATCCTTTCCATTTCTGCTGCATTTTTTTGCATAGCTTTAGCAAATTCAGACTTCATCTTTTCGAATTCCTTATCTTTCATATCACCAGATAATTTTAATTTTTCAATTTCAGATTTCAGAGTTGACATCTCTGTCTGCTCCACTTCCTTATCTAATTCCTCACTTAAATCTCTTCTTCTAGAATAACGTTGAATCATAGGACTTCCAAAATTCCAGCCATAACGATAATTCATTTGGTGGTCATTCTTGATGATATAAATATAATGAGTAGCACTGGCATGTCTTAACGCATGATAATGAATACTCTTGCCTAATGCTCTTAATCCCAGTCTGTGTAAAAACTTCCTCATCATCGGATAGGTTTTTGGGAATACTGGGTCAGTTGGCTTTGCCCCTTCTTTTAATCTCTCATTGTAATAATCTGTTATTATTTTTGTACTATGTTTCCAATAGCAGCTTATAACTCTCCCCTTAGTTTTTGAATATGCTTCTCGCACTCTTATCTTAATAAAATTCTCTCCAGTCTTTGGAAAAAGAACATCTTCCATTCTTATATTATGGAATTCTTCAGCCCTACAACCTGTATCAAATAAAGCACAAACAAAAAATCTCTCATAATTTTCAGTACATGCATCAATCAATTTTTCAACTTCTTCTTCAGGTGGAGCATCAACTTCTTTTACTTTTCCTCCCATCTTGATTTTTAATATCTTAATGAACTTGTAAGCTCCATCGTCAAATTTCCATTTAAGATACAAGATAAGTGAATTCCTGATTGAGATTTTCTTATACCTTGAGTAAGGTTTTTTTATAGTGATTGTGGAAGTTTCTATCTTGCCATTTATTTCCTTATCAACTCTTTTCTTTAAGGGATGAGTAAGCTCATCTTTAATCATTGCCTCATGCAATCGTTTAATATCATCAAGAGTTAATTTCGCTGTTGGTTTCTTAAAGAACTCCAGAGCTATTTTTATATCACTTAAATAAACTGATAATCCACCATCCTTAACAACCTTCCCAGTAAGTTCGCCTAAGCGTAGAGCTTTTATCCAGCCATCTTTGACCTCTTTCTTATCTTTAGCATCAATCTTCCATTTAGAGATGCCTGCCATCTTCTTGTCCATATTTAGCTGTCTAATGGGTATTTTTTCTTGTTCTGACATTTTGAGTAATAAGTTATAGGATGTAACTTATTACATATTATAATCATTGGTATTTATAAGCTTTTCTACGTTAGAATAAATTATGGGACAGTTTTGGGCTCGAATTTATAAAAATATTTTTTTACATCTTTTTTATTTTTAGCTACTGGGGCCTTTAAATTTAATCTTTTCCGATATAAATAATCAAAATAATGATTCATCATATTAACTAATACTTTTTCTGGATAGTTTGAGATTATTTTATCATATTTATAAACAAAAATGAATAATGGATCACAATATTTTTCTTTCTTAAATTCTTTTGAAAATAATTCCTTTACTGAGCCTAACAAACAATTGTAGGTTTTATTCAATATTTCGTTAATATTATCTTCTTTGATAAGTGCCCAATTCCAGTCTTTCTCAATTTGGGGATAAGAAGTATAAATCATTTTATGAAATGCAATATCTTTACTTTCTTTATATCCTGCTAAATATAATGCAGAAAATTGTTCATCAGAAGTTGAAAAACATATACTTTTTGCTTTGTACTTTTTATTAAGATATTTGTTTAGATTTTCAAATATTCTATGAATTTCTTTATAAAAATCTGATGAAGATGCTTCTACTTTTTTAGTAATTATTATATCAATATCTCTATTAATGTTACAAGAGCCTATAGTTCCAAAAGTCATTATTGTATTTGTCTTTTTGAGTTCTTTTATTAATACTTTTTTTATTTCATCCCAGCTATAACTCTTTTTCATTTAATATAAAAGAAACACCAGTTTAAAAACAATCTCTTTAAGGAGTTAATCTGTCTCGGTCTCTTGGGAAGAGAACAGCTTCTCGGATGTTCTTTTGCCCTAGAATTAACATTGTTAGTCTTTCAAGACCAACACCCCAACCTGCATGCGGTGGAGCTCCATATCTGAAACTGTCAATGTAAGCTTTGAAATCTTTTGGATTTAATCCTTTAATTTTTAGTCTTTCAGTTAATAATTCTGGAAGATGAATTCTCTGACCACCTGATGAAATTTCCATTCCTAAATATATTGCATCAAATCCATTGCTTAAAATTGCGTCTTTTTTAGCATCTTTTGGCATAATATAGAATGGTTTTCCAGACATTGGCCAATCATGAACAAAAACAATTGTGTTTGGATATAACTCTCCAAGTTTTTCTTCTGATTCTCCGCTTAAGTCATCTTTTCCAACATGAACTTTGTGCTTTTTCATTATTTCAGCAACTTCTGCAAAGGTTAGATATTTAACTTTTGGAATTTCAATTTTAACTTCAAGCAAATCTAATTCTTTTTTATTTTCTTCAAGAACTTTTTTAACAATGTATTGAACACATCTTGCTAAAACATCCATTACAATTTTATCATCTGCAAAAGCCATTTCAAAATCAAGTTGTCTTGATTCATTTAAGTGTCTTATTGTATTATGTTTTTCTGCTCTCCAAACAGTGAATATTGCAAAAACTTTTTCCATTGAACAAGCTAACATTTGTTTGTATAACTGACAGCTTTGAGATAAGAATGCTTTTTTTTCAAAGTATTTTGCTTCGAATAATTCTGTTCCACCTTCACTACTTGAGCTTATTATTGAAGGGAATTGTGCTTGAATAGCTCCTTCTTTATTCATGAACTCAACATAAGCTTTTTGTATGGTGTTTTGAACTTTGAAAATTGCCTGACTTCTTTCTCTATGTAAGTCTAAGAATCTGTAGTCAAGTCTTTTTGGAAGTTCTGTTTTTGAATGATCTGAAACATCAATTGGAAGAGGATGTTCTGCTTTTCCAAGAACTATAATTTTTTCAGGAAGAACTTCTTTTCCACCAGGAGCTTGTTTTGATTCTTTTATTTGACCAGTAATCTCTATTACTGATTCTCTTGGAATTTCTTTCATTAATTCAAATGTTTCTTCAGAAGTTTCTCCCTTTACTCCGGTTATTTGTATTCTTCCAGAAATATCTCTAAGTACAATAAACCTAACTTTGCTTAGATCTCTTACATCATGAACCCAACCCTTTAAAAGGATTTTTCCTTTTTCTTTGAAAGCTTGTTCAACATAAACTCTTTCCATGAATTTATCAGAACTAGCCGATTTTTAAATATTCCTAAATAAAAACAAAAAATTAAACATTCAAGAATCAAAGATTCTTGGTGCCTCAATTTCTTACGAAATTAAGTAAAAAGAAATATTATCCAATTAAAATACTTCTTTCTTCGCTTCTTTTTCTTGAAAGTTTTCTACTTATATCCATTAGTTCTGGATATAATGAAGCTGCTACTGCTGGTGTGAAACCAAGATCAGTCATTACACCCATGTAATCATCTGAAGTTAGTCTACATCCTTCATTAACTCCAAAATATAGGTGAGTTTCTTTTTGAAGTCTTTTTTCAGCGATAAGACCTTCTAAAACTTTTCCATGTGTAGGGTATGCTTCTTTGAATTCATTTATTGCTTCACGTGTAGTTCTTGCTTTCATTTTATCTTCTTCTTCAATTCTTGCATAAACTCTTTCACCTTGATAATTACTACCTGGGAAAGCTATTTCTTCAGCAAGTTTTGGTTTCATTCTTTTTAATTTTCCTGACATGCTTGAGATAGGTATGTCTATTCTATCAGCAGCAATCAGTCCAATTATTTGTCGTTCAACATTTTCTTTGTTATTCATTTTAACCTCCTATCAATTTATTTTGTTAATAATCTATAACAAAAAGAGTATATAATATTATGAGGTGATAAATAACACCACATTAGAAAGATATTTAAAATGTTAGATGCTATATTCTTATGAATGAAATTAGAGCAGCAGGTCTTACTGAAAATGAATCAAAAATTTATCTAGCCTTGCTTGATCTTGGACCGAGTTTAGCTGGACAAATATCTCAGAAAACTGGCATGCATAGAAGAACTGTTTATGATACAATAGAGATGCTTATTAAAAAAGGACTTGTAGGTTATATTTTAAAAAATAATAGACATTTTTTTCAAGCATCAAATCCAGAAAGAATTTTAGAAATTATAAAAGAAAAAGAAAAGAGTATAGAATCTATTTTACCTTTAATGAAAGAGAAATTCGTTAAAACAAGAGAAAAAGAAGAAACTAATTTTTATAAGGGGAAAGAAGGGTTAAAAACTGTTTTTGAAGATCAGTTAAATAGTAAAGAGATTTTGATTATGGGTGCATCACCTAAAGCTTATGAAGTTTTGCAGTTTTATTTTAATTGGTATGATAAAATAAGAAAAGAGAAAAAAATTAAGGCTAGAATAATTGCACAAGATAAAAGAATTTCTAAAATTCCTCTTGCTGAAATAAGATATTTGCCTGAAAAATATGCGAATCCTGTTTCAGTTAATATTTATGGAGATAAAATTGCAATAATTCTTTGGGCAACATTTCCAATAGCTATTGTTATAAAAAATAAAGAGATGAGTGAGGGATATAAGAAATATTTTGAGTTAATGTGGAATATTGCAAGATAAATTTATTTAACATACTTATTTATTAGATCCATTGCTTCTTTTCCAGATATTTTTCCCTTGAATTTTTGCATAACTAAACCCATATAAGCATTAATATTTAATTTTGGTTTTTCTTTTATTAACTTAATTATTTCGTGTTCAATTTCATCCAAGTTCTTTTCTATTTTAATTGCCTCATGAATTGATTTTCCTTTTGCAATATCAAATATTATGTTTTGGACGTCATGTTTTTGTATTTTTCCTTTATTTAGTTCATCAAGAATTGTATGAAGGATGTCTAAAGTTAAGATTTTGTTTACTTTATCTAGGCTTATTTTTTCTTTCATTGAAACTTCTTTAGGCCATAGAATCATCATTTTAACTATTAAATTTCCATCTTTATTTATTTGAAGTAATTCTTTAAACTCTTCAATTTTGTTTTCTTGAACAACAAGTTTTATCATTTCATCTGTTAATCCAGATTCTTTAAGTTCAAATTTTATATCAGATCTTAGTTTTGGTAGATTTCGTTTTATTTCATTGATTAAATCACGAGAAATAAATAATAATGGAAGATCTGTTTCAGGATACATTCTCGAACTTCCAGGCATTGGTCTCATAAATGTTGTTGTTGCATCAGGATTTGCTTTTCTAACTTCGTGTTCAAGTTTTTTTTGTTTTATATTTATGAGCTGTCTTTCAATTTCATTATCAACAATCTTAATGAATAGTTTTGGATCTTGAAAACCCTTTATTTCTGTTCTCGGATGACCTTTAATGCTTATATTTACATCTTGCCTTATTGTTCCAATACCTCTTTTAACTTTACAAGCTCTCAAAATATCTCCAATATGAAGAGCTACTTCTTTTATTTGTTCAGGATTGTTCATGTCAGGTTCTGTTGCAATTTCAACTAAAGGAATTCCTAATCTATCTAAACGGTAAATTGTTTTTTCTTCTGTTTGTTCAATTATTCTTGCAGCATCTTCTTCAAGACCAATTGTTGCAATTCTCACTTTTCCGTGAGGTGTTTCAACATAACCATCTTTTGCAATTAGTGCTGTTCTTTGAAAACCACCAGTATTCGAACCATCAATAACTGTTTTTCTCATTATCTGAGTTACTGGAAGTATTTCACAGTTTAATAGAAGTGCAATTTGAATTGTTATTTTTAGAGCTTCCTCATTTATATTTTTTGGTGGGGCTTCATCTAATTCAACTAAGCAAGTTGAATCATAAACTTGATAAACAAATTTTTTATCTTTACCTGCTTCAAATTTTACAGCTGTATCAATGCTTCCGGTTTCTCCTGCAATTGCATGGAGTTTTCTAGTTACTTCAAACAATGGATGATCAGATCTTAAGATAGATGGACAGTTACAAAATAACTTTTTAGTATCAAGTTGCTGATGTATTTCAAGCCCTGCTTTAAGATTTAGTTTATTGTAATCATATTCCATAAATGAACGAATTAGTAATTGTATATAAATTTAATGGAATTATTTATTATAGTATTGAACTTTTTTAAACTTTGAATTTAAATATTCTTTTATTAAATAATTTTCTTTATTGCTATAACCCTTTAGTTCTATTTTAAGGGATTTTTTTGGATTTAGGTTTAAATCATGAGATATTTTTTCGATTAGTTCTTCAATTGTTCTATACTCTTTTCTATGATTTTCAGTTTCAGGTCCATCATACACAATATAAAACTTATTTATTGGTAAGTTTTTTATTAATATTTTCCTCATTTTAATTTTATAATAGTCATTATTTTAAAATTTAGAAAATTAGTTGTTAATATGATTAGTAATATTAATTTTAAGTGTTATGAGTAAATAAATCTTATGGTATTTAGTTCTATTCTAAGATATATCCTTTCCAATTTTCTGTTTTTTTTACTGGTTTAATTGTTTCTTTTGTTGGTTTTTTATAAGGATTAAAACTAAACGCTTCTGTAGCTGGTTTTCTACCATCACAAACAATTGCATATCTTTCTGTAAATAAATTTGGTCTTTCAGAAAAACCTGCATTTTTATCATAAGCTAGTATAACTTCTAAAAAAGTATTCTCTGGAATTATTTGACGTCCATGATCACTACATATTTCTACAGCAATCATTTTATTTTTATGCATAATATGATTTAGATTTGAATCTTGACCTTCATATATTAATCCGTTTGTTTCAGCTATTTTTTCATCACCACATGTTGTTTCTTTGAAAAATTCTCTAATATTTTTTCCATCTAAGAAAGCAGGACATGAATGAGCCATAATTCCTGGTCTTAAAATTATTGGAATTGTACCTGGTAGTATCAGTGTTTTCGGGTATTTTGCACTAATTTTTGATAATTCACTGAATATATACGGTTTAAGATTAAAATTAGCTTTTGAATTTTCATTATTCTGGTTTTCTGAAAATAATAATCCATAATCTGGACCTATAAGTAAATCAATATCTCCAAGATTACTTTTACCTTCATATAGAACTTCTCTTATTTTTTTGAAGTATTCTTCAGGAATATTTTTATTATCTACATTGTGAATTAAGCTTATAATTTTCATGTTTTTCTAAAGCTTTTTTGTTTTTTAAATCTTTCTATTTGTTACTATTAATGAGTAGGTATCTTAAGTTTTAATAAGCTTTTTAAAGTCTTAAAGTTTAATTAAAACATGGCACACGACAATTCAGTATCCATGCCCGGTGTTTTTGGTGGATTAATGAGATATAATGAAGAGTATACAAGTAAGCTTAGAATGAAGCCTGCACATTTAGTTATTCTTGTAGTTTTGTTTGCTTTAGCTGTGATTGGTTTGAAATTTTTTATGCCTGTTACTTCTTTAAGTTAGGTTTTAGTTGATTATTGATTTAAATTAAGACAAATTGTCTTTCTTTTTTAGTATCTTTTTATTTTATCGTAAATTATAAAAAGCATACTTCCTAAACTATTTTTATGATACCTGGAATAAATCCTTCTCAGATGAAAGCTGTTATGAAGCAGATGGGCATTAAACAGGAAGATATTGATGCTATTAGAGTGATTATTGAAAAAGAGGATGAAAATATTGTTATTGATAATCCAAGTGTTATTAAGGTTGTAATGCAAGGTCAAGAGAGTTTTCAAATAACTGGAGAGAGTCGTGTTGAGGCAAAAGAAAAGGGATTTTCTGAAGAGGATGTTAAGATGGTTATGGAAAAGACAGGTGCTTCAGAAGAGGATGCAAAAGATGCTCTTGAAAAGACAGGTGATCTTGCTGAAGCAATTCTTGAGTTGAGTTAAATTATTTTAGTTAGGTTTTTATAGTTGGGTTTTGTTTTTGTTTCATGGTTCAGATAAGTGAGATAAAAGTTGGAACAAGAGTTTTTTTACATACAAAAAAAGGAGATTTTGAGTGTATAATTCTTGAAAGTTCGAGAAGCGATATTCTTTTAGTTAAACTTGATTCAGGTTATAATATTGGAGTTAGGGAAGAAGATATACTCGATATTAAATTAGTTAAGGAAAAAATTGAGAAAGATGAAACTGGAAAAAAAGAAAAAGAATCTGTAAAAGCTAAAAGCGATAAAAAGAATAATTTGCCAAATATTGTGCTAATTGCAACTGGTGGAACAATATCTTCAAAATTAGATTATAAAACCGGTGGAGTGAAATGGCTGACTGATGTAGAAGAATTGCTAAAGTTTTATCCGGAAATATTAAAAATTGCAAACATAAAAAAAATTGAAACCCCTTTTATGAAAGCAAGTGAGAATATGGAATTTTCTGATTGGGAAATACTTGCTGAAATTGCTGCAGAATACTTAAATAAAAGTGATGTTGATGGAATTATAATAACTCATGGAACTGATTTTTTACATTATAGTGCTTCTGCACTTTCTTTTACTCTACAAAATTTAAACAAACCTGTTGTTCTTACTTATTCTCAGAGATCAAGTGATAGAGCTTCAAGTGATGCAAGATTAAATTTGATTTGTGCTGCTCGTGCTGCTGTAAGTGATATTGCTGAAGTTATGTTGGTTGGACATGCTAATTTAGATGATGAGTATTGTTATGCTTTGAGTGGAACTAAGGTTAGAAAAATGCACAGTTCAAGAAGAGATACTTTCAGATCGATAAATAGTTCACCGATTGCAAAAGTGTTTGCAGATAAAGTTGAAGTAATTTCTCATTTTAATCCGAGGGATAATTCAAAAAAAGTTGAATTAAAAAATAAGTTTAGTGATAAAGTTGCACTGGTTAAATTTTATCCTGGGCAAAATCCAGAAATTTTAGAGTATTATCAGTCTAATGGTTACAAAGGAGTTGTTGTTGAAATGTCAGGATTAGGACATGTTTTAACAGGTGAAGCGAAAAATAATTGGCTGCCTAAATTAAAGAAGGTAATTAATTCAGGATTTATTGTTTGTGCAGCTCCTCAAACAATTTATGGGGGACTAGATCCTATGGTTTATTCAGCTGGAAGAGATATAGAGAAAACAGGAGTGATTTATTTGAATGACATGCTTCCTGAAACTGCTTTTGTTAAGTTAGGATGGGTTTTTGGACAACTAATTGGCAAGGGGATTGATAATGAAAAAGTTAAAAAGATGATGCTTACAAATTATTCTAAAGAGTTTAATGATAGAATTTCAGACAAGGAGTTTTTGAACTAATTCTTCTTTAGTTTTAACAAGAACTTTACACTTAATATGATTAAAATTGCCGTTATTACTAGTATGGTGGCAGTTCCAATATATAATGAATTAGTCAGTAAACCAAATAGTTCTTTGTTTTCATTTGTTCTTAAAAATCCATAAGTTATTCCACCAATAAATGCTAAAATCAATAAAAATAATTTATAAATTAATCTTTTAATATTTTTTAGTTTACCTATTTTTTCTTCAGTATATTCTCTAAAATTTATAATATACATAATCAAAAAAAATATTAGAATTAATAACCCAGATGGTAAGATAATCATTGCTATAGTCAAGTTTGTTAAATCTAGCCGAACTAATTCAAAGACAGTAATAATCAATGAGATTAAAATCATAATCCCTCCACTGATAAATCCACAGATAATTTTGAATAAGAGTAGTTTGTTATTTTCTTTTTTCATTAAATATTTAGCTAGTTATAACTTATAAATTTTAACCACTAACTTTTTAACTCTTGTTTTCTATCATAATTCTAAGTTAAAATGGCAGAAACAAACTTTAAAGAGATTGAGCTGAAGTGGAAAGAATATTGGGAGAAAGAAAAAATTTATGCTTTTAACCCTAATAAAACGCCGATTTATTCAATTGATATTCCACCACCAACTGTTTCTGGAAAAATGCACATTGGTCATGCTTTTTCATATTCACAACAAGATTTTATTGTAAGATTTAGAAGAATGAAAGAAAATGTTTATTATCCATTTGGGACAGATGATAATGGACTTCCAACAGAGAGACTTATTGAAAAAATTAATAATATTAAAAGTAAAAATATGTCCCGAGCGGAGTTTATTGATTTATGTTTGAAAACATTGAAAAAAATAACTCCTGATTTTATTGATGACTGGAAAACATTAGGAATTTCAGCAGATTATAATTTAATTTATTCTACAATTAATGATAACTCAAGAAAACTTTCTCAAGCACAGTTTATTGAATTATATAAAAAAGGAGAAATTTACAAAAAAGAGATGCCTACAATTTGGTGTACAGAATGTCAGACTTCAATTGCACAGGCAGAACTTGAAGATAAAGAAGAAAATAGTTTATTTTCTACACTTAAATTTCATGTTGATGAAAAAGAATTGTTAATTGCAACAACAAGGCCTGAATTACTTGGTGCTTGTGTTGCTGTTTTTGTAAATCCAAAAGATAAGAGATATAAATGGGCAGTTGGAAAAAAAGCAAAAATTCCCCTTTTTAATTTTGAAGTTCCAATTCTTGAAGATGAATCAGCTGAAATTGATAAAGGAACTGGTGTTTTGATGATTTGTTCTTATGGAGACAAGTTCGATGTTGATGCTATTAATAGACATAAATTAAAACCAAAAATTGTTTTTAATTCAAATGGAACATTGAATATTGGAAATTATAAAGGCATGAAGATAAAAGAAGCAAGAAAAAAGATTCTTGAGAATTTGAAAGAAGCTGATTTAATAACTGAACAAAAACAAATAAGTCATATTGTTAATATACATGATAAATGTGGTACTGAAATAGAATTTATTCCAACAGAGCAGTGGTTTATTAAGCTTTTAGATAAGAAAAAGAAATTTATTGAACAAGGAAAGAAAATTAAGTGGTATCCTGAATATATGTTTAAGAGATATGAAAATTGGGTTAATGGACTTGATTGGGATTGGAGTATTTCAAGAGATAGACATTTTGGAATTCCAATACCTGTTTGGAAATGTCCTCAATGTGGTGAGATTATCCTGCCTTCTGAAAAAGAACTTCCAGTTGATCCAATGCAGACTGAGAAAAAGTGTTTAAAATGTAAGTGTCTTACAGAACCAGAAACAAAAGTTCTTGATACTTGGGCAACATCTTCAATAAGCCCACAAATAGCATCTTCTCTTGTAAATAACAAAGTTAAAATTCCATATTCTTTAAGACCTCAAGCACATGATATCATTAGAACTTGGGCATTTTATACAATTGTAAGATCTTATCTAATTGAAAAAGAAATACCCTGGAAAGAAATTACAATTTCTGGATTTGTTACACTTGGTGGAGAAAAAATGTCAAAGTCAAAAGGCAATGTAATTTCTCCTCAAGAAGTTATTGAAAAATACAGTGCAGATGCAATTAGATACTGGGCTGCAAGTTCAAAATTAGGAGAAGATTTGGATTATCAGGAAAAAGATGTTTTAACTGGGAAAAAGTTTTCAACAAAAATACTTAATGCTTCAAATTTTGTATTTATGAATTTAAAATATCAGAAAAAACAACCAAAATTGTGCGAGACTGATAGAATTCTATTAAATGAACTGAATAAACTAATAAAAATTTCAACAGAGTCTTTTGAAAAATATAATTATGCAAAGGCTAAACTTGAAACAGACTCTTTTTTTTGGACAACTTTTTGTGATAATTATCTAGAAATTGTTAAGAATAGAGTTTATAATGGAACTGATGAAGAAAAAAATTCAGCTTATTATACATTGTATCATACTTTGTTAACAATAACAAAATTAATGGCTCCAATAACTCCTTATATTACTGAAGAAATTTATCAAACTCATTTTAGAAAGAATGAGGGAGAAAAATCAGTTCATCTTGAAACATGGCCTGAAGAATTTAAAATATTGAAACAAAAAAATGATGATGTTGTTTGGAGTAAACTAATTGAGTTGATAGGTCTTGTTAGACAAAAGAAATCAGAAGCTAAAAAATCAATGAAAACTGAAATAATACTAACAATTTCAAAAGAAGATACAAAATTTCTTGAAAAAGTTCTTGATGATTTAAAATCAGTTACAAATGCAAAAGAATTAAAACAAGGAAATTTTAATGTTGACTTTTTGTAGCTTAATCTTTATTAACCCTATTTAGCTTAAATTTATATTAAATTGATGGTGAAATCTTTTTATGACAAATAGAAAATCAAGATTTTTTAAAGTCATTTTCAAAGAATAAAAATAAATATGACAACAGCAAAAGAAATTGAATTTCAAGAATTTATAGAAAAAGTTTCAGCTTTTAAAGGAAGACATACTGAGTTAGTTTCAGTGCTTATTCCAGCTGATTATAATGTAAATGCTGTTGTTGGTCAGTTAGAAGCTGAGAGATCTACTGCTAATAATATTAAGTCACGAACAACAAGAAATAATGTTATTGATGCAATTGAAAAGGTTGTTAGAGAATTAAAATTAGGACCTCAAAAATATACTAATGGTATTGCAATTTATTGTGGAAATACTTCTCAGGATGAAGGTGTTCCAAATATAGAGTTTTTTGCAGTTGAACCGCCTCAACCTTTAAAAGTTAGAACTTATAGGTGTGATCAGACTTTTGTTGTTGAACCTTTGAAAGAGATGACTAATGTTACTGAAGTTTATGGTTTGTTAGTTATTGAAAGAAAAGAAGCAACAATTGGTTTGCTTGAAGGAACTCAGATTAAAGTTTTACAGAAAATGACTTCAGGTGTTCCTGGAAAAATTCGGGCTGGAGGACAGTGTTTATCGTCTGACACATTGATAATGAAAGATAATGGAGAAATAATTGAAATTAAAGAAGCTCATAATCCATTAATATTAATTTCGGAGAATTTTAATATTGAAGAAACTGAAAAAACACCTGTTATTGCTAAATGGGAAAATTCAAAAAAATTATTTAAAATAACTACTTGTTATCCTAAATTTGAGATTAAATCATCTCAAGAACATACTTTTTTTGTAAGAACTGAAAAGGGAATTGAAGAAAAGCAACTTTCTGATATTGAACCCGGAGATTATTTATTAATGCCTGAAAAAATTAATTTAAATCTTGATTATCAAAAAATTAATTTTACTCCTAAAATAAAACAAGAATTTAATATGAAAAAAGTTAATATTCCAAATAAATTTGATGAAAATATTGCCAAAATTATGGGTTATTATCTTGGGGATGGGAACTATGAGGTTGATAGAATATCTTTTTCTGAGCAAAGGCAAGAAATTGCTGATTATTATAAAAATTTGATTGACAATCATTTCAAAGTTGAATCTGTTATAAGATTTAGGGAAGATAAAGGATATTATCAAATTAGGGTTGGTAGCCGAATTATTTCTCAATTGTTTAAACAAATCTTTCCTGAATGGGATAAAACATTAAAACAAAAAATACCTTCAATAGTTCTTATGTCTCCTGATAGTGTTTTGGCTTCATTTATTTCTGGTTTTTTTGATGCAGAGGGTTATGTTTCAAAAGGAAGAGTTGCATTTGGAATAAATAATGGAAAGTTAACACGACAAATACAATTTGCTTTATTAAGATTAGGAATAATTTCTTCAATTAGTGTTTATGATAATAAAAGAAATCCTTATTCAAATAACAATCGCTATACTTTGTCAATTGATGACTTGGAGTCTTTAAAGAAATTTGAAAAATTAATTGGTTTTTCATCTAATGAAAAACAAATAAAAATTTTTGATTTAATTAAATCTAGAAGTAATCGGAATAAAGTACGGCAGTTGGCAGTTAATGGCAAGGATGTTGCAAGAATAATTAGAAATTCAGGATTAAATACTAGGCAGTTTAATTGTCCTGATTTTTTTAATAATAAAAAACAGTTAAGCAAAGAAGTTTTTAAGACGAATATTTTAGATAAAATACAAGATTCAGATCTAAAGAAACGACTTGAAATGTTTTATTTGTCTAATTTAATTGCTGTTAAAATTCATAAAATTGAAGAGATTGAATTTTCACAGACAGTTGATATTGAAACAAAGAATCATAATTTTATTGCAAATGGGATTATTGTTCATAATTCATCTCAACGTTTTCATAGAATTACTGAAGGACTTGCAAAAGAATTTTTTAGAAGAGTTGCAGAATCAATGAAAGAGTTATTTTTTGATATGCCAAAGTTAAAGGGAATTCTTGTTGGGGGACCAATTCCAACAAAAGAAGAGTTTTTGGAAGAAGGACAGTTAGTAACTGCTCTTAGAAATAAAGTAATTGCTGTTAAAGATATTGGTTATGCTGATGAACATGGATTACAATTATTGGTTGAAGCAAGTAGAGATGTTCTTGCAGAACAAAAAATAACTAAAGAAAAAATTATACTTGAGAAATTTTTTAATACTCTTGGAAAAAATCCAGATAAGGCAGCTTATGGTTATGAACCTGTTAAAAAAGCACTTAAATTAGGTGCTGTTGATGTATTAATTTTTTCTGAAAAGACTTCAAAAGAAATTATTAAAGAACTTTCACAAATAGCTGATCAAATGGGAACAACAATTGAAATTGTTTCAAAAGAAACAGGTGAAGGAGAACAGTTTTTTAATTTAAGCGGAATTGGTGCAATTCTTAGATTTACTGTTTAAAAAATAATTATGTACGAGCACGCAGGATTAAAAAAGAGTGTGTTTTGTTATAAACTTCCTGCGTGCTCTCTATTTTTGATTTGTGTTTGAGGTTGTTTTATTTTGTTTAAATTTGTTTTTGAGATGTGTAAAACGAATTTTCTATAGCTATTTATTTGGGGGAGGAAGATGAGTAACTTCCTTAGTTAGCTTATTTTTGTTTTTTTGGTGCTGGGTTTTTGGTGTCATTTTTTGCTCCTTTTTTGTTTTTATTACCTTTTTTAGGATAAAGTATTTAATGTATTGCCTTATAAAGCAATTGTTAAAAATAGATAAAGAAAAAAGATAAATAGTTCCTTTTCATAAGATTTAAAAAACAAAAATAAGTGAACAATTTATGACACATTTATATCTTGTACCTCATTGGTTTTTTATTTATAGTATAATCTTTGAAGCTATATTTGCAATAGCTTCAGGGTTAATATCTTATTTTTCATTTAAAGTTTATAATTTATCAAAACAAAAAGAATCTAAATGGTTTGGGGCAGGTTTTTTTCTGATTTCAGTTTCATATGTAATTTGGTTAATTATCAATTTATGTTTATTAAGAGATAATACACAAGCTGTTGGATCAATTAATCTAGAACAGATTGTTTTTTGGTGGACTTTTGCTATTTATTCTCATCTAATTTTATTTGTGACAGGTGTTATTACTCTTATTTGTTCTCATTTTAAAAAAAATAAATTAAAACTTTTTGCATTATTAGAAGTTATCAGTCTAGTATCAATATATTTAAGTTGTAATAAAGGACTTTCTTTTTATGTAATCTCTTCAATATTTTTAGCTTATTTAGCTATAATCTATTTTTTGCAATATTTAAAGAAAAGAAAGTTTAACTCTTTTTTAAGCATGATTGCTTTTATATTACTTTTTATTAGTCATGTACAATTTATTCTTGCATCTAACAACTATCTTTATTATGTTTTTGGACATATTGTGGAGTTTATGGGTTATTTATTATTAATTTCTCAATTAATTATTATACTTAAACATGGATAAAAAAAGAAATAGACTTGAAATAATTAAAGATATACTGGAAGTTATAAGACAAAAAAATGGTAGAATAAAACCAACACATATTCTTTATAAATCAAATCTTTCTTATCAAATGATGGATGAATATTTGAGTGAACTTTTAACAAAAAATTTTATTAAAGAAGGAAAGTTGGGAAAAGGAAAAACTTATTTAATAACTGATAAAGGAATTAATTATCTTAACCAATATAGATTAATATCTGAGTTTACAGAAAGTTTTGGTTTGAATGATGATTGATTTAATACTTCTTTATAATGCCTCAATTCTTTTTCTTGGTTTCATCTGTTTGTTACCGTAATTGTTAAAAAATAAGGAATTATCAAGTAAGGGTTTTCTTCTTTTTGGGCTATTATCATTTGGATATCCTATTGGTAGAATTGCTTCAATTATTATTGTTTCTGTAGCTTTTATTGCTCTTTTTACAAGTCTTTCATCAAATAAGCCTACCCAACAAGTTCCAAGACCTAAATCAACAAGTTTTAGAAGAACATTTTCTATTGCTGCACCAGCTTGTTGATGACAGTATATTTTTCCTCTTTCATCATAAGATTTTATAACATTTGTTGTGTCAGAGCATACAACTAAGAGATATTGAGCTTGTCCAACAAAACTTTGTTGACAAGCATTACTTATTTCATTTATTATTTCTTCATTGTCAACCATTACAAATTTTACACTTCCAATATTTCCTGCTAAAGGGCCTTTAATACCTGCATTAACAGCCTCAATAATATCTTTCCAATTTGGTCTTTTGGTATGAAACTTTCTTATACTTCTTCTTTCTTCAATTGCATCATCTAATTTCATATTTTATTAAATATAATATATTATTTAAAACTTCGTTTTTATTTATTTTTTAATCTGACTTTTTTATTTTCTTTTATTTCAGTGTAATTGTCTATTTCGAGATGTTCAGCGAGCTCTTTTGTGAGAACTGCATAGTATTTTGTTGGCCTTTCAATAACACCCCACTTTTTTTTATAAGGTTCATCTCCAACTTCTAAATCATAGTACTTCATTCCATCTTTTATTGCTTGTTCTATGTCTTTTTTAAGCAAAAATACAGGTGTTGAAAGTGATTTATATTTTCTATTCCACCAACAGGCACAATAATATATTGTGTCTTTTTCTTTCATAGCTATATGTACTGCTATTAACTCATTGTTTAGATATGCACTGAGAGTATAACATTTTTCCTTCCATATTTTCATTCTTCTTTTAAAATGTTCTTTATCTTCTTTCCATATTTCTAAGAACCATTTTTTGCTTTTTTCAAGAGCATCTTTTTCATTATATACTATTTTTACATTTTCATTCTTTTTTTCAACTCTTTTAAGATCTTTTCTTAAATCGTTGTTTATTTTTATTTTTTCAAAACTATCTGGAAGTTCTATTATATTTGTGAATTCATCTATTTCTTTTGTATTTAAACCGATAGGACAATCAGGATGTATTTCTATAATTAAACAAGGTTCTGGCAGTTTTTTTAGGTCTTTTTTTTCTAACCAAGCATAGGGCATGATAAAATTATCTTTCCATGTCCAATAGTATAAATTAGTTCCATCAATTTCTTCTTTTTGAAATTCCATTACTGTTCCCCTAATTTATGCCAGTCCCAGAATACTTCCATTTCATGGCTTCTCCAGTTTCCTTTAATACTTTCTAAATATTCTTTTTCTTTTTGTGTTGCAACAACATGTGCTTCTTTATCTGTGTTAAGTCCATATTTTTTAACCAAGAATCTTTCAATTGCTTCATGAATACATAAAGCTTTGAATGATTTTTTCTTTGCTTTTTCTTTAAAATATTTATCAATAATTATTTTTCTTTCATTTTCTTTTCTACTCCATTCTGCAATATGTGGCTGTTTTTTTATAGTTATTCTGTCTGCAATTTTATGATTAAAAAAATCAAGTGAAATTTTGTTATTATAAAATTTGACATTAGTTACTGGAGATTTTAGAAGAATTTTGATAAGTGCATGATGTAAGTTTTGCTTTTTATCTTTTTCTCTTTTTTCAGCTGCTTTTACACTCTTTTTACTCATGATTTAATATGTAAAATAAAGTTTTTAATTCTTTTCACGAATTAAAATTTAATGGTTAATTATACAAATATTGATCTCGTATCTCTTTCTGGTTTTTTCAATTAAATCTGGAAATAGTTTAAGAAGTATTTTGTCTAGAATTAGTATAAGGTTTCATTCTTTCTTCTGATATTTCATGGTTTATTTTTCCTTCTATCTCTTAATTTTCTAAATTTCAGATTTGTTCTATTAAATAGCTATCATAAACTTTCAGTCTTTCCACAAATTCATCTTTTCCCATTTAAAGTTTAAATATTATAAAAAAACGCCTCGAAGATAAATTGTTTGAATTTATTGTATTTGGAAGTTTTAAACTAAACATTAGCATTTCTGATTATAAGGATTATTGCAAGGCAATTCAGCAAGTTTGTAACCTAAAGAACGATTTGCTTTTTCATCTAATCTTTCTTCAGGGATAACTTTATCTTTTTTATTAAGTGGAATATAATATCCTGATGGAGTTATAACTCCTCTATTCCATCCATTTCTCTCCATATTATCAATAAGTATACTATTATCATTATCTCTATCTTTTTTGATTTTAGCTAAATTAGTAGGTGTACCAAAAATATACCTTCCAGAAAAATTTGTTCTATTGCCAGTTAAAACTTCTTCAGAATCTGATTCACATATTTCAAAGAATCTGTATCCTAGGCAATCATAAGGAAACTCTCTTGGTTCAGATCTATCTTTAACTTCCATTATTAAATTAGGGCTTGAATGAATTCCTAATAAAAATTCAACATATTGTTTTACTTTTGTTTTCATAATTTTTTAATAAATCCTCCCTTTATAAATTTTTATATTTATAATTACTAAGAAGTTATAAAAAACGCCTCGAAGAGGACTCGAACCTCTGACCCTACGGTTAACAGCCGTATGCTCTACCTGCTGAGCTATCGAGGCTTAGCTTACATAAAAGGGTTTTGAGGATTTATAAAGCTAATTATCTAATAGTTTTTTAATATTTATCCCATAAGCTTAAAAAGCGAGAATATTGTTAGTTAATTATGGAAAACAATACACAATCCGGAGTTAGAAAGACTTTTTATTATGAAGGGGTTCCTGAAGAAGGAGATTTAGATTACTCAAGAAGATTTCAGGAAAGAAGACAATTAACTGATTCTAGAAAAAGACATATACAAGAGGTTAGTGGAAGAAATCCAATTTTAGGTAATGTTCTTTATGCTGCTTATGAACTTTCTGGTAAACTTGATGATCTAACTAGATAATTTAATATATTTGTTTAATTAGAAATCTCTTTTATGTCTTGCTCTTGCTTTCTCAAGATATTGATAAACATTTCCTTGTTTGCTTCCTCTAATTAGTGAAATAATTGATTGAACAGCTGCTTTAATATCATCTGCTTCAGCTATTACTGCAACATTATTGTCTTTGATAGTTATTATTGAATTTGATAGTTCTTCAAGTAAGTCAACTGTTTTTCCTTTTGTTCCAATTATTCTTGCTTTTATTGTTGTCATGTCTTTTCTATGTGTGTAGTCTTTTATGTTAATTATCTCAAACATGTAATTTTCATCTTTTAATAATAAAGCATCATCAATTGTAAATGGAAAATCAAGTGCTTGGATAACTCGTTCTGCAAAGAATTCATCTGATTCTGATCCAAATATTGAAAGTTCTTGATTTTTTAGAGAAATTTTTATATTAAGCTTTTTTTCAAGTTCATTTTTATTTTGAATAATTTTCCTTACTGATTTAATTACTAATACTCTTGTCATATTGAATATTATTATAATATATTATTCAGTTCTTTTAATAATCCTTTCTCTTTTAGTGAGTTTACTTCATTAGGGTGATATTTGAACAATATATCTCCTTTTTCATTGTCAAATTCCCAAGGTTCAACTATTACAATGTCTCCTTCTCTAATCCATAAATTCCTTCTTAATCTTCCAGGTATCCTACAATTTCTTATTTTACCATCAACACACTTAACAATCATCCTATTTCCTCCAACTCTTTGATCTATAATACCTATTATTTCTTTATTTCTTGGAAGTCTGACTCTAACTTTTACTTCAGAAGGTTCATTTAATTTTGTTTTGTCCATATAATATTTTATAAAATAAAGGCTAAAAAGCTTTATTATAAAAATAAATTTAGTAAGCTTTTTTAGCACCAGATTTAATTGCTTTTTCTGCAACTTCTGCAGACATCATAGCACACATTGATGTACCACAAGCACATTTTCCTTTTGCCATGAATCCACCTCTAGCAGTTTTTACAATTTCTGGATTTTTCATTTCACCTTTTTTCTTA
This sequence comes from Minisyncoccota bacterium, assembly GCA_035453125.1. GTDB lineage: Archaea > Nanobdellota > Nanobdellia > Pacearchaeales > GW2011-AR1 > JACPLR01. Next base: position 59,813 of record DAOTCN010000001.1, read on the forward strand.
CACTTAACACAGTATGCTTCAACCATTTATTCCTCCTTGTTGTTTATTTATTTTTTATTCGCTATTGCGATAAACTTAATAGAAATGGGTGTTTTTAAACTAATCGGAATTATTTTTTTATTTAAAAATAAATTATTTTTTATATTTTTGCTCTAACAGAATGTTTTGCACCACAAGCTAAACAGTGTATAAACATAAAATTATCTTGTTTTATTAGTTCTGTATCTGGTTTTTTACATTCTTTACATGTTACAAATTCATTACTATAAATTGCAATCTTTTCATTTATTTGATTTGTCTGAATTTTTCTATTAAGTACTAATCTTTCGTTTTCTATTTTTGAGAATGCTGCAAGTTCTTTTGAAAGAAATTTAGCTAAATGCATTGGATCTCTTCTTAAATATGAAGTAATTTGAAGAAAATTGCTAATAACTGTTTTATTTCCAATTACTTGTGAATTTGCTTTAGGTATTTCAAATCTTTCAAATTTTGATTCAGTTTTTACTAGCTTAACCTTTTCATATGCTTCATCTAACATTTTTTCATAGCTTTCCATAAAAAAACCTCCTGCGGGTTCTTTTGACTCCAGCAACCAATGGCTGAAGCCATATAATCATAATATATAAGAGGTTTAAAAATCCTCGCCCACCATCCACAAACCCCAACCTATTCGTAACTTCGCTCATCCATTCTCATCTCATCTTTCGCGAAGTTGCTCACCCACCCTTAAGAATTATTTTTAAAAAGGTTTATAATAGGCAATTGATTATAATAATTATGGGGTGGAAAAATTGGCCTTATTGGTTGAAGGGAGGAATTATTGGCGGGATTGCTTGGTTGTTATTAATAATATTATTTTTCTTGAATCAATCAATTATACACCTAAATGGCGGACATGATCCTAATACTATTACATCAGTCATATCTAATATAATTCTTTATGTAAGTTTTCCAATTATGTTATATATGAAATACTTGGATACCGCTAAGGTAATTCTTTCAATTTTAATTATATCTTTAGGTACTTTAGTTTGTTTTGTTTTGTGGGGTATGTTAATTGGCTGGATTATAAGTAAATTTAAGAAAAACGGGAAAAATAAAAAATGAAGGTGAAAAATCTTATTTTAGGACTCGCAATAACAATACTTGCAAGTTTTGTTGCTATTTATGGGATAAAGGCATTTTATGGAGATACTCCTGTTTGGGATGATTATTGTGAAGTTGATAAAATAAGTGTTCCACAAGTTGAAATAAATACATCTGCTAAGTGTGAAGAGCTCGGAGGAAATTGGAATTCTCTTGCAAATTCGGCAAAATTTGAGGCTATGGCTATTCCAGGTGTTAGCGGTTATTGTGATTTTTATTATGAATGTCAGCAAGAATTTGATGAAGCTCAAAAATCATATTCTAAGAATCTTTTTTTGATTACAATACCTGTAGGGGTCGTTTTAATTGTTATTGGGGCTGTTTTATTTTCACTTGAAGCAATTGGTGCGGGAATAATGCTTGCAGGAATTGTAACATTAATATTTGGAGCAACTTCTTATTGGCCAAATGCAAACAATATTTTTAGATTTTTGATTTCACTTGCAGGACTTGTTATTGTTATTTTTATTGGTTATTGGATTAATAGAGAGATAGCTAAAGAAGGAAAATTGAAAAAGTTAATGAAAAAAATTAAAAAATAGTTTTAAAAACTGTCTTATTTTATTTAATTTATGTTTGAATCATTTTTATATGCTTTTGTTAGTGTACTTGTAATTAGTTTAATTTCTTTAATAGGGATATTTTTTCTTTCAATTAAATCAGAAAAATTGGAAAAATTTTTAATCTACATGATTGCCTTTTCAGCAGGAACATTGTTAGGAGACGTTTTTATTCATTTAATTCCTGAATCAGTTGAAATTAATAATTCTTTTGATATTTTTTTGGCTTTTTGGCTTTTAGCAGGTATTGTTTTTTCATTTGTTGTTGAAAAAATTATAAGATGGAGACATTGTCATCATGTTACCTCAAATAAACATAAACATCATCTTTCTAAAATGAATTTAATTGGAGATTTATTTCATAATTTTATTGATGGAATTATTGTGTGTGCTAGTTATTTTGTTTCAATACCCTTAGGAATTGCAACCACTATTGCCGTTATTTTTCATGAAATTCCTCAAGAAATAGGTGATTTTGGAGTATTGGTTTATAGTGGTTATTCAAAGAAAAAGGCTCTTTTAGCTAACTTTTTTATTTCTTTGTCAGCATTTATTGGTTTGTTTATTGCCTTAATTTTTGTAAATTATCAAGATAATCTTATTTTATACTTTCTTCCTTTTGCTGCAGGAAATTTTATTTATATAGCTTGTAGTGACTTAATTCCTGAATTACATAATCATAAACAGTCGCATAGTTCTGAATGCTGTTATTTATGTGAACATGTTTCTGTTAGCGGTTCTTGGTTTCAACTTATTTTCTTTTTGTTAGGAATTGCAATTATGTTTTTATTAAAAATTTTTGGTTAAAGAAAAGGCTTATAATGTAAGTTATGTTTTAGTTATTATGTATAAAAGAACGTTCAAAGCAAATAGACCTCCTGTTAGAGGAAATACTAATATGATTCCTAGATGGGATAGTATTAAAGAAATTATTGAAAATAGTAATGTTATTTTAGAAGTTCTTGATGCAAGAATGCCTGAACTTTCTAGGGAAAAAGAAATTGAAAAAAGAGTACTTGAAAATAAATTTAATGAAAAAAAATTGATTTTTATATTAAATAAAGTTGATTTAGTTTCTGAATGGCAGTTAAATAAGAATTTTAAAAAATTAAAAAAAGAAGGAGAGTGTTTTATTTTTTCTTCAAAAAATAAAATTGGAACAAAGAGATTAAGAAATTATTTACTTGCTTTAGGAAAAGATCAAGAATATCTTAGAATTGGTATTGTTGGTTATCCTAATACTGGAAAGTCTTCAATTATTAATTCTCTTGTTCTTAAAAAGAAAGTTCAGGTTTCCGCAAGTGCTGGAACAACTCATGGTCCTCAATGGGTTAATGGTCCGGGAAATCTTTCAATAATTGATAGTCCTGGAGTAATTCCTTTAGATGAACATGATGAAGTAAGACTTGCGTTAATTGCTGCAAAAAATGTTGAAAAAATAAAAAATCTTGAAATTGTCGCAATTGAAATAATTAAATTATTTGAAGGAAATCAAAAGTTAAAAGAATTTTATAAAATAGAAAAAGAAGTTGATAATTCTGAAGAATTATTTAATGAAATAGGAATTAAGAAAGGTTTTATGAAAAAAGGAGGTATTGTTGATGAAGGAAGAGTTGCGATACAAATAATAAGAGATTGGCAAAAAGGTGATTTAAAATTGTAATTTTTAATTTAAAAAAGGTTTATAAATTGCAATCAACTATAAAAAATATGAATAAAAGAGTAAATCCAGCAACTAATTTTGAAATTAATTTACCCACATTTATAGACACTAAAAAAGAAGAGAATACAAATTCTAAATCTTATGATAAATCTTTAAGTAAGGATCTAAAAAAAGCTGAACACGAAATTAAGAAATTATCTAAAAAATATTCTAAGGAAGAAATTGATTTAATGCTTATTGAAAATTTTGTGACATTACAGCATACTATGACTAATATGGCTGAAAGATTTGATGTTTTATCAACTAATATTTCAAAACTGCTTGCTTTATTTGAACTTTCGGCAAAGTCTTTTGTTGAAAAAAATACAGGAGTTGTTGTAACTAAGGAAGATAAAGAATTAATTGAAAAATTAGATAGGTTAATGGATCAGAATAAAACAATAGCAAAAGTTTTAATGATTATGGAAAATAGAGTAAAAACAAAGACTGGTGAAACCCCTCAAGTAAATCAACAACAATCTTTACAAAATGGTTCAATACAAAACAGGCCAAATAGACTACCCCAAATATAATGACAAGATTGATTTTTTTCTTAAAGAATTTGTAAAAGAATTAATTTTTAATTCTGGAAATAAAAAGAAAGTAAGACAAAAATTCGAATTTATGTCAATGATAAAAGAAAATGAGGATAATGATCCTAATTATAAACCCATTAATTTACTTCCTCCAATTTCTGTTTTAAAAAGTAAATCAATTATGTTACCCAATGCAAATTTATCACTCAAACCCCAAATTTTACAAAATCAATCTTTAGTTAATGAACAAGATGTTGAAGGTTTTTATCTTAAGAGAATTCAATCACTTGTTAATGATAAAGATGTTGTTAGTATAGAATGTCCAGGTCCTGGAAGATTTATTAATGTTAAAAAAAGAGGTAAAAGAATGATTACTAAACTTACTTTAACTTCTCAAGATATAGATTTTATAATTAATAAGTTTTCTGAACAGACAAATATTCCAAGAATTGGAGGTATTTTCAAAGCAATTGTAGATAATTTAATAATTACTGCAATAGATTCAGATGTAGTTGGACCAAAGTTTATAATAACAAAAATTATACAGAGAGATTCAGTTTATTTTTAGGTTCAATTTTTCTTTTTTCAAATTTATACTTAATTGTAAGAATTAAAAAAGTTATCCAAAGAATTAATTTTAACCAGAATAACCAATCAAAATAATTTCCTTTGTTAATACATGGAGGACAATTTGGACCACCACAGTCAATTTTCTCTTCATCATAATTTTTTATTTTATCTGAGCAATAATCACAATAATTGCTTAAATTTTGAGATGCACTTAATCTTATATCAACTTTTCGATTATCATTAGTTGAATATTCTCTTATTCTACTAACTACAATTTTTTGTTCAGTGTCATATAATTCAATGTACATATCATTACATAACTCAACTGTTTTTATTTTTATTTTAGATTGAAGGCTACAATTACCTGTTTTTATTGATTTATTCTCACAATGATTAACATCAATACATATTCTACTTTGAAAACCAGATAATGTGGGTTTTCCTTTAATAATATCTTGGATGTTGTAATTAACAACACAATTTGACCATTTATCACACTGATAAGCGGGTTCACATTTACATATTCTTTCATTAGGTTTATTCACAATTGTTCCACAATTATTTAAGTCCTCACAATATTCTGCATTTTGATAACCTTTTTCATTGCATGAAGACCATTTACAATACCAATCTTCAATACAACCACATACTCTTAATTCTTCAGGTTTTCCTAATGTTTGATTACAATTGTTAAGATCATTACATTTTCTTTTTTCTTTTCCAAATGAACAGTTTGACCATTCAGTACAGTCCCAAATTGATGAACATATTTTTTCACATTTAAAATCTTTACATTCATAACCAATATTACAATTTCCACAATTTCCACTACAACTATTATCTCCACATTCTTTATTATTGCAGTTAGGTGTGCAACCTCCTCCACCTCCACCTCCGCCACCAGAACCACCACAACTTTGATTCTCTATATCAATACAACCTCCTGTATCTGTTTTTATTCTTGATTGAATGCCACTACTACATTCAGACCAATCACCATAGATTATCCAAATACCTGTGCACGATCTGATTTCAAAACTTCTTGAATTACTAAAATAATCTACACTTATATTCTCTTCATCAATTGTTTCAATCTGATTGCATGAAACAAACCAACTGTAATTTCCATTTATTAGTGTTTTTGAAAAAGTATCTATAACATTTTGTAATGGTGCTGTATTAAACTCACTTAGATTACCATTAATATAAAGACTACAATTACTCATATTAGAAGCAATGTAATAATAAGATAAATCAACTGAAGTTGTATTCATAATAATTGAATTATCTTCTGGATATACTAAATAGATTGTTGGTTCTGGAGGTTCACCAAGTATTTCTATATCTTCAGTTAAAGTTTCATTCATATTTCCAGCATCATCAAATATATAAAATTTATATGAGAAATTTCCAGTATAAACTATTGTTGTATGTGTAATATAATAACTGGTTCCTTCAAGTTCAATTGACGAACTATTTATCCAATCACCTGAATAATTTGTTGAAAAAATGTAATGACTTAAATTAAAATTGTCTTGACAATTAATATAAAAATTTGCTTCACTATTGTTATATAAATAATTTGTTGAATTTAGACTATCATAGGTTGGTACTTGATTATCTATTTGTACTTCCCACAAATCTCCAGTTCTTATATTTGAAGGTGTAGCATTATCGTAAACACTAATATTTGCATATTTTATTCCAGAGTAATTTAGTGAATTAATTGTTAGGTTAATTACTGCCCAAGTACTATTTTCAAGAGGGTGGGTATTACCCTCTATTAAAGTCATATTTGTCCAATCAGTTTGATTTAAACTTTTTATATAGGCTGTTGAAAATTTTATTCCTGATGCAATTTCAGGAGCATCAGTAACTGATGCATTTAAAGTTATGTTTTGATTATCTTTTACACTATTTTGATCTTTAGGGTAGGTTACTTCAAGATAATAAATAATAGGTTTTGATCGATCAATTGTATATTTAACAATATCATATCCTGAATTATTTGCTGCATCATAGGCTATTGCTTTGATGAAGTAATCGCTATTTTGTGTGAAACTATTTGAGTACCAATAACAGTACTTTTTTGTACCGTTACATCCACTAAGGTTTGTCCAGCTGACAGTTGAATTTGAATATTGGAATTGTATGTTTTTTATTATTCTATCATCTTTTGCATTAACCTTTATTGTAACTCTTCCATTAACATAACTTCCGTTTATTGGTGAATAGATTGTAATATTTGGAGCAGTATTGTCTGTAGTTGTTAGAGCTAAAAAGTCATTGTATTTATAAGAATTTGATGTAAGGTTTTTATCGCATATACCATCATTATCTGAATCAGGACAAGTTTGTGAAAAACCAGTATTAATTGAATTTGACCAATAGTTTCCGCCAAGATAGTTACCATTAATTATATTTGTTGTGGGTGTTTTTGTTGTGTTTAACCAGTTGGTTAAATTTGAAATACTATAAATCCTACTTACAGTAGTATTAAAAATATTATTGTAAACTAAGCTTTCATTTGAGTTTGATATAACTAAAGCATAGCTATATGAATTTATGCTGTTATTAATAATTTGATTTTTGTTGGAATTAGAAGTTGTATATATTCCGCGACTTCCAGTGTTTAATGAAGTTATTTTATTATTTGTTATGTTATTATTCTTTGAATTGACTGTTATGTAAACTCCATATGAATTAATTCCATCTATTGTTAAATTGTTTAAATAAATTTTTAAGTATGTTATATTGGAACTTAAATACATACCAAAACTTGATGATCCTTTTGTATTTATATTATTGTTTATAATTTCATTTGATGAAGAATATGCGTTAATGTTTATTCCCTGAGTATTATTGTTAAATGATTTTATTTCATTATCGGTTATTGAATTTAATTCTGATTTTTGTTGAGATATAACTATATTATGACCATATCTACCATTCGATGTTAAATTATTTTGGGTTATGTTTGTATTGCTTGAATTGAAAATATAAATGTTATAACTATATTGTCCAGTTGTAGTGATATTATTTTCTTTTATCAAATTATTTGACATAGAATTAACATATATTCCAAAATTATTTGATGTTGTAATTGTGGATCCATAAGTGTTTATTGTATTGTTTATTGTTGTTAGATTATTTCCTCTTCTAAAATAAATTGAATAACAGCTTGTTCTTGATTTATTTCCTTGTTCAATCAAACAATTTTTTATTAGAGTATTGTTATATTTGTCAGAAGTTATAGCATAGCCAGTTGTTTTGTTTGCATATGTAATCTTATATCCTTGGCAGTTTAATGTTACTCCGTTTGCTTTAACATAAAAACAAGTTGAATTTGACATTACGTCATTGTTTAAATAATACGTTCTTCCAGATATTGTTAAATTCATACAACCAGTTATATTAGTATTATCTTCTTCATCAAGTATGCCAAATCTACCAGAAAATAAGTTAGTTATATATTGTGCGACTGCTTGAATACCTCCAGATATTCTTTGAGTAAAACTTATTGAGTCAGATGTTTTAGCAACTGTATCTGATTTTGTATCTAGAGTATAACTTGAAGAAGTACCCTGAAATGAACTAACAATAATTGTTATTTCTATTAAAGTAAACATTACTATAAACAGAAATAAGACTTGCTTAAATTTTTTCATTCTCTTTTTATTATATATAGAAATATCTCAAAAAGAGTATATAAATATTATTAAAATTATTAGTTAACTTGAGTTAATTAAGGTATTTTCTTCACTAACTTTAGAGTTGTTTTCTTCACTGGTTTGATTATTTTTTTCTAGTATAATCAAAGATTCGTTTTGTTCATTGGTAATACTTTCAATTACTGATTTTGTTACATTGTTATTTAAATCTTCAAATTTTGAGACGTTAATTTCAATTGGATATTTTGTTAATAATTCATTTGCTTCTACAGGATTTTTTAATTGCTTTTTTAATAAATTATTTGCAAGAGTTTTTACAAATTTTGCACTATCAATTTCTATTTGTTTTTTTGTTAGGTTAGTGGGTGATTCAAAGTTATAAGATTTTTCTATCCAGTATTTACCTATTTCAAATCTAATTATTAAACGATCATTAACTCTTTCTGATTTAACAATACTTACTTCAGTTTCCCCGGTTTCTCCTTTAATTAAAAAAATTTCTTCTTCAGTTAGTTTGTATGTTAAAATGTTTTCTTGTTTTATTATAGATTCAGTTAGGTTTGTAGTTATATTAATTTTGTTCTCAGTTTTGTTTATTGTCTCATTCAGTAAATTTGTTTCATTTTGTATGATTGTCTCATTCAGTAAAATTGCTTTGTTATTCTCTTCAGCGCTTAAACTTGTTGAAACTGAAGCTATTTCTGTTTCATTATAAATAATTGATGCAGTTAAACTTCCTTCTTCAGCAAGAATATTCAACGAAGAAAGATCTAAGTTTATTAAATTATAATTATTTATCAAATAACTTTCTCCAAATCCTTCATTAACTATTTCATATTCAGTTGTTATTTCCAATAAATTATTTTCTATTTTAATGCTTACTGGTTGAGAAGAAGATATTATTTCTGCTGTTTGACCTTCGTTAAGTTCATAAGTATAAGGTTTATTTTTTGAGACTATTCCACTTATTTCATTTTCTTTTTTATATTCATTATTAGTACTAATGCTTTGACTAAGACCTCCAATTTCATTGATTGTTATTGGTTCAATGTTTGTTGATTCAATTGTTACTTCTACAGTGTCAGAATTTTTTTCATTACTTTCTTCGGTAGTTTTTGATTCTTCTAATTTTTCTTCTGTAATTTCTAATTCAGACTTTTCTTCAGAATTTATCTTTTCAACTTTTTCTTCATTTGTTTCATTTTGAATTTTTGAAATTTCTTCATTTTCAATATTCGATTCTTTTGGTAGACTTTCAGAATTTGTTGTATCATTTTGTGTTGTTTCAATAGG
>DAOTCN010000001.1:69390-81578 GCA_035453125.1 Minisyncoccota bacterium
GGTTATATTAGCATTAGTACTTGATGAATTATCTAAAATTGTTTCAGAATTTGTTGTATCATTTTGTGTTGTTTCAATAGGGGTTATATTAGCATTAGTACTTGATGAATTATCTAAAATTGTTTCAGAATTTGTTTTTTCTTGTTTTTCTTTGTTAACTATTTTTATAATAAATTCTACATTAGGATATTCTATTTTTATTCCTTTTTTTCCATATCCTTCACCTGATCCTGAAATTGATTTTCCTTCAATATAATAATTTCCATTTATTAATGTTTCAGCAGTTAATTGTGAGAGTGTGTAATTATATTGTTTTTCATTTAGAGATATTAAAATATTTGAATCTTTTGGGATTAATTCTCCTTCTTTTAACGAAAGAGATAAGTTACCGACTAGTGTGCTATTTGGAATGTAAGTTGTTCTAATTTCTAAAATTGATTTTCCATTTAAATCAGTGTCTAATGCATTGCTTATACCTAAAAAACTAATTAGTAATATGAAAAAACCTAGTATTCCTATTGAAGTAATTATAACACTTTTTTTTGATTTGTTTACCATTTTATTTTTATATTAGCTTGTTGTTTCGATACTAACAACAGCATTTTTCCAATTAACACTTCCGCTGTTTTCGATATAAATAGAGATAATGTCTCCTGCTTCATAAGAGATTACTTCTTCGGATTGAATATCATAATCTATTTTCTTTGTATCTAATGGAGATATGTCATTATTAAATCCAGTTTCTTTTCCGTTTATATATAATTTAATGCTTAAACTTCCAGTTCCACCCATAGTTTCTATACTTGTTGACATGCCGGTTATACTTCCTGGTCGCATCATTACATAACCTATTGTTTCACTTGATTTAACACCTGCACTAGTGTATAAGAAATCTGATGATGAAGATTCAGAAGGATATCCGAATGTCCAAATATTCATGTTTTTTATTATATATTTTGATGTTTGATCAAGATTGTTTGTTGAGTATGTCACAATAAACAAATTTTTTGTTTCATTATTTTCTGTAAAATTAACTTCATAGATTCCAATATTATTTTTTTCTATTTGATTTATTTCAATTTCTTTAGGAAGACTTTCAGTATTAACTTCGTTTATACCTGTTATTTGATTTTCATAAATTCCTTCTTTTTCTACGAAAGAAGTGACATAGTTTGATATTTCTTCTGAAATTTCAGAAGAAATTGTTTCTGCGAAAGCTCCAGCTGTTATTATAATTATAATTAATAGGCCTAAAATTACCTCTTTTCTCATTTTTTATATATTTGATAGTTATTTGGTATTTTAAATGTTTTCTATTTTAAGAAGTACATTAATTTTTAGAATTTAGTAGAAGTTAAGTAATATAATCAATATTTTAGTTTTGAATTATTTTTGAGTAAAATTAATTGTTAAATTTTTTGTTGAACTTACTATTGAGGTGTTTGTTGAGGGGTTTGTTGAGGAGTTTGTTGTTGAGGAACATATTTTATTAATACTACGGTATTATTGCCATCTTGAAGTGTTAAGTATCCTTGTTGATTTGCAGCAATCATCATGGACTTAATTAGTGTTTGTTGTGCTTGAATCTGTTTTTGAACCATATATCCTTGAATTTTAGGATTAACAATAGTTATATATAATAAAGTACATCCTAACAGAAGAATGATTAATACTGCAAATAAAAACTTTTTATCTAACATCTTTTTCACATTCTATTTAAATTTCTTTGGTTTAAAAATTATTCTGTTGTTGAATAGAACTATTTAATTAACTAGTTTATTCAATTATTTCACCAAATCCCACAAGTCTCCAATGTCCATTAAAATTCCTAGCAATTCCAACGTTATCTTCTTTAAAAATAACTAAAGGTATGTTTAAATCTAAATCAATAATATTTCCTTTTATAAAATGAACTTTTCCTACACTTGTTGAAGTATTTATGCTTAACATTAAGAGTTCGCTGGGTTTAAATGCTTCAACTTGTTGATCATTATCACTCCCAATAACTTTCTCAAATAAACTAGCTTTGATTTTTATTTTATTTTTTATTTCAGGTAGTTTATTATCAAGTCCAACTATGCAACCTGAAAGATTATCTGCTCTTGTTATGTTCATATCTAATTCTGTTTCAATTGCAAGACTTCCTCCAGGTGTTGCAGTTATTAATTCAAAATTACCTCTTTGCATAGAAATAACCTTTGTTTTTACAGTTTCATAATTTTTTTGATTTTTTTCAGTTATTAATAAACCCGGTTTAATCTCAATTTTGTCTCCAACTCTTAAAATTCCTTGTTTTAATGTTCCTCCAATAACTCCGCCATGTAATTCTTTTGCAGGTGTTCCAGGTCTGTTAATATCAAAACTTCTTGCAATTATGAATACAGGATCTGCATTTTCTTTTCTTTCAATTATTTTTATTTCATTAATTGCCTCAAATATTTTTTCAATGTTTATTTTATGTTGAGCTGAAACAGGAATAATTGGACTGTTTTCTGCTATTGTACCTTTGACAAAATCTTTTATTTTTTTGTAATTATCTCTTGCTTCTTCTTTTGTTACTAAGTCTATTTTATTTTGAACAATTATTACTTGTTCTACTTTTTTTGCTTGAAGTGCTATTAAGTGTTCTTTTGTTTGAGGTTTTATTCCTTCATTTGCCGCAACTAATAAAATTGCTGCATCAATTATTGCTGCACCAGAAAGCATTGTTGCCATTAACATTTCATGTCCTGGAACATCTACAAAAGTTAAATATTTTTGAGGATTTCCTGATTTATTGTTATATCCATTAGAATCTTTGTATAATACTGTGTCTGCATATCCTAGTTTTATTGTAATACCTCTCTTTAATTCTTCTGAATGTGTATCTGCAAATTTTCCAGTAAGCGATGCTAATAGTGTTGTTTTACCATGATCAATATGACCTACCATACCAATATTTATTATTGGTAGTTTTGATATGTCTACTTGTTCTTTAATTTCTTGTTTTATCATAAATAACTGTAGAAGAAAGGGTTTTTAAAAACTTTGTATTAGTTAAAATAAGTATAATTAACATTTTTTTAAAATAAAGAGGTATAACTTTCAGTCTAATTTAGAACTTATTATATTAAAAAGAATTTATTCAGCCTTTTTTTTAGACTCTTTTGGTTGACACTGATCTGGAAAAATCTCCTCAAGAGATTTTGAGCCCTTTTTTGTAACTAATAAGTTAATTTGAACAATATGGGAAGATATTTCATTTCCTCTAACTATCTTTTTTCTTCTAAATCCTTTATGAGGTATTTTATGTAGGAAAGGACCTTTAGTTAGAAGAATTTTTTTTAATGTAGGTCCGTGAACATCCTTTTTTCCAGGAAAACCTGCTTTGTCTGATGTTCCTTTTATCTCAAATTCATACCCTGATAAATCTGAATTAATTTCTTTCCCTTGTATTTTTTCTCCTATTTTTTTCCCAATTAACTCTTCTGATTCTGTCTCTAAATGAAACGTTTTTCCGTTTTTTTCAGATAAATTAATTTTAAATACCATGATTAATAAACGTTAAAGGGTGTTTTTAAAGTTTCCTGTTGGTTTTTCTTTTATATTCTATCTGGATAGTCAGATATTATTCCATCAACACCTATTTTTTTGGCTCTTTTTATTATTCTTGGTTGATTAAGAGTATATGTGAAAACTTTTATATTTCTTTCATGTGCTTTTCTTATAAATCTTTTTGATACTCTTGAAAAGTTTATTCCAAATCCAAAAACATTTTCTTTTTTAACAAATTTCATATGACTTATTTTTGTAAATAAAATTAAGAGTACTATAGGTACTTCAGGTACTAATGAATGGAATTTATGAAGTTCTTTTCTATGAAATGAGAAAATTATAAAATCATTATAATTCCATCCTTTGTTTTTAACATAATCTTTAATTATTCTAGATATTGGTTCTGCAATATCTTTTACTTTTAATTCAATTGCAACCTTTGTTTTTTTGTCAATAACATCAAGCGATTCTTGTAATGTTGGTATAAATTGATTATCTTTTGTTCTTAATTTTCTGATTTCACTAAATGTCTTTTCAGTTACTAATCCTCTTCCATTTGTTGTTCTCTCAACTGTTTCATCATGTATAACAATTAATTCACCTGTTTTACATTTTCTAATATCCAGTTCAATTGCATCAATATCCATTGTTAATGCTTTTCTAAATGCATTAATTGTATTTTCTTCCCCATAACCTTTAGCACCTCTATGAGCTATTTTTAGAACCATTATAACTATTTATTTAATAAAAGAGATATTTTAAATATTGTTAGTCTATCTTTTTTTATGTTAAATGAATTATTTTTTGCGTTTGTACAAGCTTTAACAGAGTTTCTTCCTGTTTCAAGTTCAGGACATTTAGCATTATTTTCCTTTTTTTTTGGAGAAATAAATCTTTTTTTTATTACTTTTTTGCATTTAGCTTCTTTATTTGCTGTTTTATTATTTACAAGAAAAGAAATATTTAAAATTTTAAGATTTAAAAAAGAAGATAGGCCTTTACTTTTTTATTTAATTATAGCAACAATACCTGCAGCTATTTTCGGATTATTTTTTGAAGATATTGTTGAAAGATCATTTAATAATTTATTGTTTTTATCATTCGGTTTTTTATTCACTGGAACAATCCTCTTTTTTACTAAATTTGTTCATTTATCAAATAAAAGTTTTACTTTTAATAATTCTATTCTTATTGGTCTTTTTCAAGTTTTAGCTTTGTTTCCTGGAGTTTCAAGAAGTGGTATGACTATATCTGCAGGAATGTTTTCCGGAATTAATAAAGAAAAAATAACCAAATTTTCTTTCTTACTTTTTATTCCATTATCTATTGGTTCTTTTTTACTTAAGGCAAAAGATTATTTGAGTGTTAATAAAGGATTTGATTTTTCATTATACTCTCTTTTATTACCCTTTTTTGTTTGTTTTATTTTAAGTATTATTTTTTTAAATTTATTATATTATGTTATTAAAAAAGAGAAATTTTGGTTGTTTTCAATTTATTGTTGGTTTGTTGGAATTTTATGCCTTGTTTTTTATCTATTTAATTAATATTTTATCTTATTACTAATTAATTTTAAAACAAACTACATAATTTATAAAGAGGTAAACTCAAATTTTTGTATATTAATTTATTTAGCTAATATGTTATTTCGCAATTTAATTTTTTATATAAATTTCAGAATTATTTAGAATAAAAATTAATAAATAATTTTAGTTAAATAATAAATTTGTAATTATTTTAAACCTTTTTTTCTTTAGTAATACAAACTTTACAAGGTTTAAATCCTTTCTTTTTAAAATAATTTTCTGAATTATTTGACAATTTATATTTTTTCTTTACTAATTTCCCAAGTCTACAATTTCTTTTATGATATATCTTGGTTTCAGTTGAACCAATAAAATTATATTTAGGTATTTCTAATTTTGCTTTTTTTATCGGTATGTAAACTTCTTTAGTAACAGGTCTATCAATGAAAATTTTTCTTTCAACAGGCATTTCTTTAGTAACAGGTCTATCAATGAAAATTTTTCTTTCAACAGGCACTTCATTAAATGTTGGTTTCTCTATAGTATGAACTGATGTTTTTTCAATCTGTTTTAAAATTCCAGGATTTAATAAAAAGAATAATACTGCAGCATAAATTGTTGTTACAATCCATGCAATAATTAAAGAAATAATAATATTTAGATTATAGATCCAAATTAGAATTACTATTCCTACGATTAAACCAACACCACTAAAGAAAGCTATAAGAAAATTAGTTCCATGGGTTATCTTTTTTTCAGTAACCTTTTTTTCAGTATCAAGTTCTTTAAAATTTTCCATCTTATAATTATATGTCTTATTTACTTTTAAATTTTTGCTTTTATTGTCTAAATCATTCTTTTTTATTTAAATGATTTGCTTAAACTTTCTTTCCAAAATGATGGAAGAGGGTTTAATATAAAACCTTTAAAATTGTTTGAATATATATAAGTTATATATTTGTTTTTTTTGTATTTTTTAAATTCATCTTCTGTTTCTTCATATATTTTTTGAATTATTTTTCTTTCAAAATTTTTTTGTAATAAAGAAGATTGTTTTAGAGCAATAAAATCAGCTTGTCTAAGCACATTTATTTCTAAATTTGAAGAATTTTGTGAAATAAAAATTATACTTAAATTTTTATGACGAGATATTAAAATTAATTTACTTAATAATTTATTACTATTTGTCATAGCATTTCTGGAATTGAATAATATTCCACTTTCATCAATTAAAATTATTGAATTATTCTCTATTTGAGAAATGTTCGATATTGATTTTATCCAAGAAGGTAATTCATTTTCGTTAAAACCAATTGCAAAACAATTTTTTTTATTTTTTGCATAAATGTTTTCTAAAAGTTTCATTCCAAATGCTGTTTTTCCAGAACCTCTTGAACCAATTATTAATCCTATTTTACTTTCGTTTTTTAAAAGATCATATAATAAATCATTATAATCGCCTTCAATTTTTTTTAATACTTTAAACTCTTCATATTTAGGAGTTTTAGATTTTTTTTCTTTATTTATTCTTTTTTTCTTTATAATTTCAGATATTTTTTTAATTAAATAATATATTCCTTTAATTAATTTTTTTATTATTAAATAAGTTATTTTAATAAAGTAATAAGGAAGTTTTATAATAAACCAGATTATTTTTATTAAATATTTCCAAATTTTTTTATTTCTCTTTTTTGACATATTTCAATAAATATCTTAAAGATTATAAATTTAACCTTTAAGAATTATTACTGAAGAGATTTTTTTCTTATTTTTGAAGTATTTTTAAAATTCAATTTTGTTTGAAGTTTATATTTTGTTATTTAATGCTCCCACCGGGATTCGAACCCGGGTCAAAGCCTCGAAAGGGCTTTATGCTTGGCCTCTACACCATAGGAGCAATTAGACTTTAATTTTATAAAATTAATTTAAAATCTATTTAAAACTAATTAAAAAATAGTTTTTAAAGCTAACTATCAGAAAAAAATAAAAAATTTAAAGATAAATTTATTCAAATCTGCTAAGTTTTTCAGCTTTTGTGAAAGGGAAAGGTTTCATGTTTGATACAAAAGTTAAATACCTTATAAATTTGTACATTTCTGTGTTAAAATATTCACAGAAAATTGCTACTTTCTTATTTCTTTTTCCTTTTATTAACACAACAATCCAATGTATAAATGCTAGAAAAATTATAAGAGCTTTCCATAATCCAAGAATTATTCCTGAGATAATTAAAACAAGAATTCTTATCAAAGCTTCCTTTCTTTCTAGACTTTTTTTATTTTTAGTCATACAATTTTTACCTCCTTTCAATGAATATTTTCAAATATACTATATTTGATTTAGGTAATTATCCTTTTTATACTTTTACAAATTTATAAATTTTGAAATATTTCCGATAAAAGGTATTTTTTTCATTTTTCCAGATAGAGAATAAAAAATTCCATATATAAAAATAATCATTAGGAGAATAATTAATATTCCATGAATAATATCTCCAATTAACGGAATAATTTTAAATAGATTGTCTATTGTTGCAACAATTAAACATAAAATAAATAAAATTAAACTTTGTTTTGCATAAAACATTACATATTTATCATTTCGTTTGTAAACAAACGCAATTAAAAATCCAAATATACTTAATAAAATTGAGATGAATGCAAACAATTTTCTTTCATCTTCTTCTGAAAGTTTTTTTATCTCTTTTTTATCTCTATTTTTTTGCATGATTATACTTTGAATATTTTTGTTAAATATAAATACATGAGCCCGCCAGGATTTGAACTTGGGACCCCTGCCTTTCCGAAATCGGTGATTTCCTAACACCTTAAAATCTTGTGATTTAATGTTATCAGAGCAGTGCTCTACCAGGCTGAGCTACGGGCTCGTATGTATTTAAAATGTGAGTTTTAGATAATTTATAAGGTTTTGGTTTTGAAAAGCTTTAAAAAGCAACTTTATGTAGAAGAATTATTATTAAAATGGCAAAAGGAATGTATCATTATATTGGGCAGGCATGGAAAAAGCCAGATATAAAATTACTTAGGGAAAGAATGATTGAATGGAGGAAAGAGGAAAGTGTTGTTGAAGTTGCTAAACCTTTAAGACTTGATCGAGCAAGATCATTAGGATATAAAGCTAAAAAAGGTTATTTTGTTGCTAGAGTTAAAATTATTCGTGGTGGAAAGCAAAGACCAAGACCTAAAAAAAGAAGAAAGGTTGGAAATTTAAGAGTTAAAAAAACACTTTCTATAAATTATCAAACAATTGCAGAACAAAGAGCACAGAAAAAATACCATAATCTTGAAGTTCTTAATTCTTATAATATAGGTAAAGATGGAATTTATGCATATTATGAAGTTATTATGGTTGATCCTCAAAGACCTGAGATAAAAAACGATCCAACAATAAATTGGATATGTAATCCTAAAAATAAAAAAAGAGTTTATAGGGGATTAACAAGTTCTGCAAAAAAAGGTAGAGGTTTGAAATAAAACAATTTATTAGTTTTTTGTGCTCGAAAAATTTAGATTAATAAATTTTATTATTAATTAGCAAATCTTAAATACAATATTTAATTGTATTATTCATGAAATATTCTGAATTATGTGATTTGTATGAAAACATTTCTAGAACAACTAAGAGGCTTGAAAAAATAGATATTCTTTCAAATTTTATTAAAAAAATATTGATAGAAGATAAGGAAGTTATTTATTTGCTTCTTGGAAAGGTTTTTCCAGATTATACTGAGAATGAATTAGGTATAAGTAATCAAACAATAATAAAAGCAATTGCAAAGGTTTCTGGAGAAAGTGAAGAAAAAATTGTTAGAGAATGGAAAAAATTGGGTGATCTTGGAGAAGTTGCTCAAAAATTAATCTTAAAGAAAAAACAATCAAGTTTGTTTTCTTCTGTTCTAACTGTTAAAAAAGTAATGGATAACATACGAGAAATATCTACTTTTGAAGGAAAAGGGACTGTTGGAAAAAAAATTGATTTAATTTCAGGCCTTTATTCAAATGCTCAACCTATTGAAGCTAAGTATATAACAAGGATTTTGCTTTCTGATTTGAGAATTGGAATTCAACAAAGTACATTAAGAGATGCATTAGCAAATTTATTTGAAAATAAAAAAGAGGTTGCAGAAAAAATACAATCTGCTTATGATCTTCATCCAGATATGGTTTTAATATTTACTCATTTAAAAAAAGGAATTAAAGAATTAGAAAATATTTCTTTAAATGTTGGAACTCCAATAAGAGCTATGCTTGCACAAAAAGTTTCTTCAATATCTGAAGGGTTTGAAACTGTTGGAAGACCTGCTGCCTTTGAATATAAATATGATGGATTTAGGATAATTGCAAGTAAAGGAATAGAAAATGGAAAAGAAAAAATTTCATTATTTACACGAAGTCTTGAAAATGTTACAAAACAGTTTCCAGATGTTGTTGAGAATTTAATGAAAAATGTTTCTGGAAAATCATTTATTCTTGATTGTGAAGTTGTTGGTTATAGTTCTAAATTTAATAAGTATCTTCCATTTCAGTCAATAAGTCAGAGAATAAAAAGAAAGTATGATATTGAAAAGATTGTTAAAGATTTTCCAGTAGAGGTAAATGTTTTTGATGTTTTAATGTATAATGATGAAAATTTGCTTAATAAAACATTTAATGAAAGAACAAAGTTAATTAGAAAAGTTGTTAAGAATGTTCCATATAAAATTATTTGTGCGAAACAATTAATTACTGATTCTGAAGAAGAGGCAAAAGAATTTTTTGATGAAGCTCTTAAAAATAATCAAGAAGGAGTTATGATAAAAAATTTGAATGGAATTTACAAACCAGGATCAAGAGTAGGATATATGGTTAAATTAAAACCCGAACATCGGGATTTAGATTTGGTTATTGTTGGTGCTGAGTATGGAACTGGAAAAAGAGCTGGTTGGATGAGTAGTTTTGTTTTATCTTGTCACGACGATGAAAATGATGAATTGTTGGAAGTTGGAAGAGTAGGAACTGGAATAAAAGAAAAATCTGAAGAAGGTATTTCTTTTGATAAATTAACTCAGTTACTTAAACCTTTAATATTAGAAACAAATGGGAAAGATGTAAAAGTTAAACCAAAAATTGTTGTTTCAGTTATTTATCAAGAAATTCAAAAATCTCCAACTTATTCTTCGGGTTTTGCATTAAGATTTCCAAGAGTTATTGCTTTTCGCGAGGATAAACCTGTTAGTGAGATAAATACATTAAGTGATATAAAAAAAGAATACCAGCAAAAAAAATAATATTTTTTGTTTTAAATTAACAAAACATTTATAAATAATGCTTATTTTAATTTTTAATGAAAAAGAGTGTGAGTAAAAAAAATATTTTATTTTTATTAACTTTTGTTTTATTAATTATTTCTTTAGTTGTTTCTGTTAGTGCTGTTTGTTATACTTGTTCTGATGATTATCCTACAAGATGTGGAGCTTTTTCAAATAATTGTGGTGGATCAGTAAGTTGTACTTGTTCTTCTGGTAATGTTTGTAATCCTTCAACTGGAACTTGTGGTTCTACAATAACTAATTGTGGAAATCTTAATCCTGAGGGATGTGCATCACCACGTACATGTGCTAATTTGGCAAACAATGTTATTTGTGTAAATTCATGTTCAACTAGTGGTTGTACTAATCAAAATGAAATTAGGTGTTATTCAGATACAAAATATGAAAAATGTGAGTTAGTTGATAGTCCTAGTTCATATAATGGTTATTGTTTAAAATGGGTAAGTCGTGATTGTAGTTCTGGAACTAAGTGTTCAAAAGGAGTTTGTTCATCACAATTAGAAATTACTTCATGTCGTGCAGGCGGTTGTGATATTTTAGGATCAAAAGGTTGTTATGGTGGAAAAGTTTCTACTTGTTCATTTGTTTCTGCTGCTAGTTGTTTGCAATGGATGTATGGAAATGATTGCCCTACTGGAACTACTTGTTCAAATGGAGTTTGTGTAAGTTCTAGTGTAACTCCAACACCTACTCCAACACCTACTCCAACACCTACTCCAACACCTACTCCAACACCTGATGGAGGAAGTTCATCTATATCAGTTACAGGTAAATCTGGTGATATAATGGTTCAATTGGTAAACGGAAGTGAATACCCTATTTATTCTGCATATATTGAAAATAATAAACTTCTTTTTGGAGAAAAGGTATATAATTGGACTCAAAGAGTTACTAAAATGATTTATTTTAATAATGGAATATTAACTGCTTTTAGTGGTGGTGGAGTTTATTATAGTCCAGATGGAAAAGATTTAGGAACTAATGAAAGTGGAAGAGTTAATGATAAAGATAAAACTAGAAGGGTTTATTTATCAAGTGAAAATAGAGGACTAAGTGTAGTTTATCTAGCTAATTATAAAGATGGAATTATGGTTCAGTTAAGCAATGGAACTATCTATTATACAAAGAATGTTGATAATCTTGTTGGTTCAGGTACTGATGTTGTTTATGGTTATGTTGGTTTGGTTTCATCTATGGTAGAATATAAGGGGGGAATGTTAACTGCTTTTAGTGGTGGTGGAGTTTATTATAGTCCAGATGGATTAGCTCTTGGAGGTGGAGGAAATGAACTAAGAGCTTCAAAAGAGAATACTCATAAAGTTTATGATTCATCTCAAAATAATAATGTTCAAGTTATTAATTTATTAGTTAAAGGAGATAAATTATTTGTTGCATTTAATGATGGTTCAATTTGGGAATCAGAATTAGCAACTGAAGGAGTTAATTGGGTTACTGAAACTAATAATATTTATCCTACTAGCCTTATTAAAAAAACTAAAGTTTATGGACCTGGACAAACTGTTTCTTTAATGACTAATTATAAATCAGGATCTTTAACTGCTTTTAGTGGTGGAGGAATTTATTATAGTCCTCTTGGTTCAACAGGTAGTGATATCTCTTTTGGTGGTGGTGATGGACCAAATGTTTATCAAAGTGATTCAAATAATCCAAGTATTGTTTATATTTTATCTAAAATTTCTAGTGATAATTCTGGTACAGGAATATCTGGAGATAAATTTCCTTTCTATAGACTGTATAATGGAGCAGATCATTTTTATACAATAGATTCTGCTGAAAAA
>DAOTCN010000001.1:81678-373508 GCA_035453125.1 Minisyncoccota bacterium
GATAATGCTGTTGCTAATTTTGGATATACTGATGAAGGTATAGCAGGATATATTTATTCAACACAAGTTGCAGGAACAGTTCCATTGTATAGACTATATGGAAATACAGATCATTTTTATACAATAGATTCTGCTGAAAAAGATAATGCTGTTGCTAATTTTGGATATACTGATGAAGGTATAGCAGGATATATTTTTGAAAGTGATATTTCTATTGTTGAAGAAGGATTAAAACTTTATATACCTTTTAATAGTAATGTTGGACTTGAATTGGATGTTTATGATTCTGATCCAAAATTAGTTCCGGTTAAAATTTTTGCTACTACTTCAAGCGGTGTTTCTTCAGGTAATGGTTTAACTTTTGATAATCAAGGAGCTATTGGTGGTTCTTATAATTTAGAAGGTGAAAATACTTTTTTAAAGAGCGAAGGAACTAATTGGTTAGGAGCTAATCCTCTTGTTGACAGCAATGGAAATTTAATAACTAATGAAAATGAAGAAATGATTGAAAGTGATAGTGTTTTTAATACTGACCTAACTTTGTCTATTTTTGTTAAATTAAATTCTTTTCCAGATACAGAAAAATATGAAATCATTCAAAAATATGGGACATATGGAATTAAAGTTATTAAAACAAATTTAGGTGCAGGTGTTGTTGGATATATTTGGGGTGATAATTCTGGAGAGGGTGCAGTTGAAGAATTACCTGTAGGAAATCTTGAACTAGGAAAATGGTATAATATACTTATGACTTTTGAAGGAAGTACTGGAACTAAAAAAGTTTATGTGGATGGAGTTTTAAAGTCATCTGAGATAATAAATAAAAATAGATTAGAAAATGAAGTAAATATGCCTATTAGAATAGGTGCTGGAAGTTATGCTAATGGTGAATTATCTGGAGAGATATTAGATGGAAGTATAGATGAGATTAGAATTTATGAAAGAGTTTTAAGTCAAGAGGAAATAAATAAATTAATTAATGTTCCTTCTTCACAAGCTGTTAAATCATTAAAAATTAATTATAATCTATTGCCTGAAGGATTTGAACCAAGAGTAGGATTTTATTCTTCATTCGGAAATGAAAATACTGTTTGGTTGTTTGATTCAACAGGAAATATGTTTTATTTTGGTGTTGATTCCTCTGGAAAAATGAATTTTATTAATGGTAAAAATCTTTTGAAAAATGCAGGATTACCTAGTGATTTTAAACCAATTGTCGGTTATGTTTTTCCTTACGGTAATGTTCAAGATAGAATACATTTGTGGGATGCAAATGGTGATTTGTTTGTATTAGATAGTACATCAACAAGTGTAAGTAGTATTGGAACTTTTAATAAAGCTACATCTTTAAAAGATTCTAAATATGGTCTTCCTACTGATTTTAAACCAGTTGTAGGCTATTCAACATTTAATGACGACGGTGTATTGCTATTTAATAGCAGTGGTGCATTATATACTATTGAAGCTAATAGTAAGTTTATTCTTTATGATCAATCTGAAGACAGCTCATTAGATGATTTGGGTTTAAATTCTGCTGCTAAACCATATATTACTGGGTATACTGAAAGAGGTTATTTTCCACCTGAAGGTGTTATATTAGAAAATGAAGAAGATTGGCGTTCAAGTTGTTTGTGGGATGCAAATGGTGAATTATGGGTTGAGTTGGATGATGTTAGCCCAGTTTTTATTAATAAGACTGATATAAAAGAAAAATTAGGAATTCCTCAAGATGCAAAACCAACACTAGGATATTATCATTATTTGGGTAGTGATAATAGTGCACTTGCTACTGACTTGTGGGTTGGAAGTAAACTTTATCAGATGGTTGATGGTGAAAATATTTTTTCAGTGAAACCAGTAGGTGTTGCATATTCTCAAGAAGCTCGAGAAGGTTGTAATCCTATTGAATCATCTGGATGGGTGAATAAAATTCCTGCTGGAACAAGAGTTAAAATTGGTTCAGAAAAAAAATATTGTGATCCTGAAACATTAACATATAAATCTCTATTAAATACTGGTGAAATCTGTTTTAATGATTATCAATGTGATTCTAATATGTGTGTTGAAGGTCATTGCGAGAAATTTTTGAGTGAGGTAAGAGCACAAGGATCATTATTACAAAGAATTTGGTGTTGGTTAATTACTTTTGGAGGATCAGAAGAATCTAAAAATAATTGTTTAACTTGTTATGGTTTAAATGATACAGCTGGAACTTGTCCTTCTTAAAGCTAAGATTAAAAATGAATAAAACTTTTTTAATCATTATTTATTTCTTTATTCTTTTATTTAATATTTCATTTGTTTTTTCTGAGTGTTTGGCTAATGAGTGTTATATTCCCTCTTCAAATGGTTGTATTAATATCGGAAGAGTTGTAAATTTATCAGGAACTATGGCTTATTGTGGAATAGATTCTTTATTATATCCTCAGAAAGCAGGTGGTGAAATTTGTGATAATCATTATGAGTGTTTGAATCATCAATGTATTGAAGGATTATGTCAGGGAAAATATGTTTCTAGAAATCAAACACTTTTTGATAATATAAAAAATTTTTTTGGTAGTTTTAGTTGTAATAATAATGGAGAATGTAATTTTTTTGAAAATAAAGAAAGTTGTCCTAGTGATTGTTTAGATGATTCAAATAATCCTGTTGATAATGGTGGTGATACTTCTGGTGGTGATACTTCTGGAAGACTTATATGTAATAATGATAGCGATTGTCCAAATGGATATACTTGTAATTTAAATAATAATAACTGTTTAAAAGCTTGTTTCTCAAATTGGTCTTGTACTGATTGGTCAAATTCTCAGGATAAATGTGGAACAAGAACATGTACTGATACAATGAAATGTACAATACCAAAATATAAGCCTACTGAGAAAAAGGATTGTGATGAACCTATAGAAGAAGAACTTTCTTATTGTGGAGATGGAAAATGTTCTGATGATGAGACTTGTAGTTCATGTATTGGTGATTGTTATCAAAAATGTAATTCTGATGATCCAAAGAAAAAGGAAAAAGATTTGTCCTGGATTTGGGTATTAATTATTATAATTATAATAATTCTTATTTGCCTTGTTATATTTTTCATTATTTTAAATTTAATTAAAAGATCAAATAAAAATAACAAAAAAATTATTTTTAAAAAAAATGAATCAAGATCTAAATTAGTAGAACCAAATCAATCAAATTTAAGAAATCAAATAAAAAGTTCAGGCACAAATTTTCCAGTTATGCCATTTAATAATCAAAGAGTAGGAGTTAATTCTACTTTATCTAAGAATAAAACAGATAATCGTTTTAATATAAGATAATATTTTTATAATATATCAGTTATAAACTGTAAAACGAAAGCTTTATAAATAAAGTGGCTTTATAAAGGTTATGAAGAAAAATCTTTCAATACAAAATATTGTTGCTACAGCTTCATTAGGAAAACCAGTTTCTTTGACAAAACTTGCTCGAACTCAAACTAATACTGAATATAACCCGGAACAATTCCCGGGACTTGTTTTAAGAATTAAAAAACCTAAATCTGCTGTTTTAGTTTTTTCTTCTGGAAATTTAGTTTGTACTGGAACAAAATCAACTGTTCAAGTTAAAGAAGTTATTAATCAAGTAATTAAACAACTTGCAAAAATAGGTGTAAGAATTACAGATAAACCAAAAATTACTGTACAAAATATTGTTGCATCTGGAAGTATTGATCTAAAGTTAAACCTTAATTATCTTGCTTTAAACTTAGAAAATACTGAATATGAACCTGAACAATTCCCAGGTTTAGTATATAAATTAATTGAACCAAATGCAACATTTTTATTGTTTAGTAATGGAAAACTTGTTTGTACAGGAACTAAAAATAAACAACAGCTTGATGAAAGCATGGTTATTCTTAATGCAAATATAAAGAAAGCACTTGCTGAAAAGTAATTTTTTGTCTTTCTGTAGTTGTACTTGCCTATTTTTATGTATATTTACTGATAGAAATTAATATAAATGAAGTGGGTTTTTGTTTGTTATGGATAAGTTAAAAATAGAGGAGATAATTGTTGAAGCTAAGAACTTCTTTGAATTTTACAATAAAAAAGTAGGTGAAGCTATAAGATCTCCAGAAAGGGTTTTATTTATTAATTTTAATGATTTGTCTGGTTTTTCACCTCAACTTTCTGAGTATTTACTTGATAAACCTGAAGAATCATTATCAACACTTGAACTCGCTTTACAAGAAAAATGGCCTGAAAGTAATTTAAAAATTAGAATTAGTGATCTTCCAAAAGACAGTTATGTAAAAATTAGAAATATAAGGTCTAAAAATTTAAGTAAATTTATTTGGATTGAGGGAATTGTAAGACAGGCAAGTGATGTTAGACCTCAAGTTGTTAGTGCAAGGTTTGAATGTCCTTCATGCGGAACAATTATTTCTGTTTTACAACTTGACAGAAAGTTTAAAGAACCAACAAGATGTTCTTGTGGTAGAAAAGGTTTTTTTAAACTTGTAAGTAAACAGATGGTTGATGCTCAAAGGATTGTACTTGAAGAAAGTCCTGATGCTCTTATTGGAGGTGAACAACCAAGAAGGATGAATGTTTTTCTTAAAGAAGATTTAGTTGAACCAAAAATGGAGGAGAGAACAACACCTGGAAGTAAAGTTAGAGTTTTAGGAATATTAAATGAAGTTCCTGTTCCATTACCAACTGGTGGAGTTACAACAAGATTTGATTTAGCTGTTGAAGCTAATAATGTTATTCCTCTTGAAGAAAATTATGAAGATTTAAAAATTTCTGAAGAAGATGAATTACAAATAAAAGAATTGTCAGTTGATCCAGCTATTTTTACAAAACTTACAGAAAGTATTGCACCAAGCATTTATGGACATAGTGAAGTTAAACAATCTTTGGTTTTACAATTGTTTGGAGGTGTTAAAAAACAAAAAGTTGATGGAACTGTAACAAGAGGTGACATTCATGTTTTGCTTGTTGGAGATCCAGGAGTTGCTAAGTCAGTTATTTTAAAATTTATTTCTAAAGTTGCACCAAAAGGAAGATATGTTGTCGGTAAATCTGCTTCTGGTGCAGGACTTACTGCAACGGTTGTTAGAGATGAATTTTTGAAAGGATGGAGTTTGGAAGCAGGAGCAATGGTCTTGTCACATAAAGGAACTGTGTGTATTGATGAAATTGAAAAGATGGATGAACAAGATAGAAGTTCCATGCATGAAGCGATGGAACAGCAATCAGTAACAATTTCTAAAGCAAATGTTCAAGCTAGCTTAAGGGCAGAAACTACTGTTCTTGCTGCTGGAAATCCAAAATTTGGACGTTTTGATCCTTATCAAGCTATTGCTCAACAAGTAGATATTCAGCCAACATTATTGAATAGGTTTGATGTTATTTTTATGTTAAGAGATCTTCCAGATAAATCTAAAGATGAAGCAATTGCTTCGCATGTTCTTTCTGAATTTCAAGATGCTGGGTCTATGGGACCAATTGAACCAGAGTTATTTAGAAAGTACATTGCTTATGCTAAACAAAGAGTTATTCCTAAACTTTCAGATGCTGCTGCAAATGAAATAAGAAATTTTTATGTATCTTTGAGAAATGCTCCTACTCAATCTGATTCTCCGCTAAAACCAATTCCAATAACAGCAAGACAGTTAGAAGCATTAGTTAGATTAAGTGAAGCATCTGCAAAATCTAGATTATCTCAAGTTGTTGAAAAAGAAGATGCAATTAGAGCAATTAATTTAATGAAGTTTTATCTTATGCAAGCCGGTTATGATTATGAATCAAAAACTTTTGATATTGATAAAATTGTTTCAGGAGTCACTTCCTCAAAAAGGGCTAAGATCAATGAGGTTAGAGAAGCAATATTTAGATTAGAATCAAGAATGGGAAAGATGATTCCTACTGAAGAACTTGAGAAAGAAATGGAAGGAAAAGTAACTCCTTTGGAACTTGAAGAAATTTTGAATAAACTTGCAGCATCAAGTGATATTTTTCATCCACGAAGTGGTTATATCCAGAGATTGGGAAGTTGAGTTCTAAAAACAAAAAATATATAAACTATAGTTTAACTATAGTTATATGGTAACCACAATTCAGTTAAATGAAAATGTAAAAAAAGCTCTTGATAGACTGAAAAAAAACAAAGAAACTTATGAGGAAGTTATTTTAAGTCTAATGAAAGAAGCTCAAAGATCAAAGAGAGAAAAGGAAGAATTAATAATTGAAGGTTGTAAAGTAATGGCTGAAGATATGATTAAGATAAATAAAGAGTGGGAAAATGTTGATTCGGATTTAGACTGGGAATGGAATAATAATCAAAATGAAACTTCCAAAAGTTAATTTGTTTAACAAAAAGAATAATCGAAATTTAGATATAAAGAAGGGTGATATTTTAATAGTTAATTTTGAACCAATCAAAGGAAGTGAACAAGGAAGAGTTAGGCCAGCATTGGTTATACAAAATAATTTATTGAATAAATATAGCCCTTTAACAATTGTGGCACCAATAACTTCAAAAATTTATGAAAAAGAATATCCTACAAATGTTGTTATCTCTAAAGCTGATTCTTTATTGAATAATGATTCAACTGTTTTAGTAAATCAAATGAGAACAATTGATAAACAGAGAATTTTAAAGAAGATTAGCAGTTTGAATAATTTTATTATGGATGAAGTTAATTCAGCTATCAAAGTTTGTTTGAGTTTAGATTAGTCTTACAATAATCTTTATAAGAGGAGTTTTTAGTGTATTTATATGGAAAGAAGATATGCTCTTGTTGTGAATCCAAAAGCAGGGACACGGAATATTGAAGAGAAAAAAGAAAAATTGAGACCTGCAATGGAAATTTTTAATGTTAATGAACTTTATGGTTTAGATACAAAATCACCAGAAGAATTTAGAAGTTGTGTTAGTGATTTAGCAAAAAGTGGAAAGGTTGATGTTCTTGGATTATGTGGTGGAGATGGGACTTCTAATGAGGGTATTAATTCTGATATTGGTGATAGTAATGTAGCATTTGCATTTTTACCTTTAGGAGCTGGAAATGCAATGCCACATAGTGTTGGATATAGTGCATTGAGTATTAAAAGATCTGCTGAAAGAATTGCAAAAGGGAGTGTTCACGAACTTGATTTAGTTTTATGCGATAACAATCTTAAGGCAATGTTTGCAAGTGTTGGTATTGATTCTTATATTTTAAGTAAAAGAGATGAATTGCAGAGAGAAGGGCATAATGGTTTTGTTGCATATGCAAAAGCTACATGGGATATTTACAGAAATGGATATGAAAGATTAGATACAATTGTTCGTGTTGATAATGAAAAATTTGTAGTTCCAGATAATTTATTGATTATTGTAACAAAATTTCCGTGTTATGGTTATGGTTTGAATGTTGTTCCAAAAGCAGACATGACTGATGGAAACTTGCATCTTAATTGTGTTAGCGACAGAGGAATTGTAAATACTGCTTATGGTATTGCAACTGGTTTTAGGTATAGAATAAATCCTAAATTTGGAGGATGCAGGGTTGGAGAGTATAAATCTGGAAAAAGAGTTACGATAACTACACCTAAAGAAGTTCTTCTTGAAACAGATGGCACTGTTATAAGAGAAGGATGCGAGTTTGAATTTGAAGTTATTCCTCGAGGATTAAGACTAGTATATTAATATTATTTGTATATTATTAATTAAATAAACACTTAAAAAGCTTAAAATTTATTGAATATTATAAACAAAGAGGAAAATGGCTGATTTTAAAAGACAAACTGCTTACAAAATAAGAATTGGAGATGTACTAAAAGGAAAACCAATTGTTGATAATGGAAGATTTATGTTTCTTGAACTTGGAGATAGAAAAATTTCAAGAGTTAATATTGTAGCAAATATTATTGATAAATATAATTCTGCTGAAAAGCAATATATTAGTTTTACAATTGATGATGCTTCTGGACAATTAAGAATAAAAGTTTTTGGAGATGATGTTTTAAAGTTTTCTGAAATTTCTCAAGGAGATACAGTTATGGTAATTGGTTTGTTAAGAGTTTTTAATGAAGAGCTTTATATTACTCCTGAGATAATAAAACCAAAAGATACAAGATACTTGTTAGTGAGAAAGTTGGAACTTGAAAAAGAAGCACCTAAAGTTATTGACAAGGAACAAATACTTGTGTTGGCTGATCAAATTCTTGAAAAAATAAAACAAGCTGAGCCAGAAGGAATTTCTTATGAGAAGATAATCATGGAAATAAACTCCTCTTCTCCAGATTTGATAAATCAGGAAATAAAGAAAGCTCTTGAGCAAGGTATAGTTTATGAGCCTCGGCCAGGAATGTTAAGGTATTTGGGGAATTAAAGTTAGTATTCTATTGTACTTTGTGTTATTAGTTAGTAGTAACAAAACCGAAAGATTTAAAAAAAAGATTTTTGAAAATGATCTTGGTTCGGGAAATGGGGCTATTTTTTTAATAGAAGAAAACAAAGAAGCAATTGGATATATTTTTGTCCTTTTATTTATTCCTGGAATGGAAAAGTACAAAAAAGATTCTCCAGCATATATTAGTGATCTATATGTCAAGAAAAGTTTTAGAAAAAAAGGATTTGCAATAAAACTAATAAAAGAATCAGAAAAGTGGGCAAAGAGTAAAAATAAAAAAGAGATTATATTAGATGTTGAAACTTTTAATAATAAGGCACTTAATTTATATAAGAAAATAAAGTTTAAACCTATTTCATTCAAATTGAAAAAAGAGTTGAAATGAAAATAAGAGAAGCAACTGAGATATAGGAAGATTTAAATATATCACTATTCTGATAATAGTTAACATTATTATGATAATATTATAACATGGCAGGCCTAATTTCAATTATAAAAGATGAGAAGATGAGAGTATTATTTGGTAAACGAGAGTTGGAGATAATTGAAAAACAACTTCTTGGAATTAATTTAACACAATCTGAGAAAACAAGACTTTCTAGAGATATAAGAAAAAAATTTGAGATTATACAAGAATTAACTAAATTTTCAAGAGAGTTTAAACTTAAGAAAGGTTCTGAAATTAAATGGATAGTTAATGATACTAAAGATTTTATACTTAATAGCAATTATTTGCCTAAGATTAAAAAAATTTATTTATTTGGATCTACTGCAACAAATGAAAGAATTTTTCGTTCAGATATTGATATTGCAGTTGAATTTAATGAGATTGATGTGAAAGAGGCAACAAAATTTAGAATTTATGTTGCTGGAAGGGTTAGTGATAAGGTTGACATTCAGGTTTATAATACTCTTCCAGACAAAATTAAAAAAGAGATTGATAAAAATGGAAAGGTGATTTATGAAAGAAAGAATTAATGATAAAATCGAAGAGATAAACTCAACTAATCATGTGTATCTAAATTAAAGACAGCTCCGCTGTCTTTTAATGCGTCTGAGATTTTGTCGCCTAAGGCAAATATCTGCTCTTTTGTTGGCTGTTGTTTCCAGGTGTAAATGAAGTCAACTGGACCCATTTTTCCTTCAAAACCAAGCTTTTCCATTGCCCTTCCAACTTCAGAAGGCTTTTTGTTTTTAGCACCAAAGTATATTATTAAGTATGTTTTCCATGCCATGAATTATACAGTATTTGGGGCTTTTTAAGAGTTGTGATTTGAGATGTTATATTGAGATTAGTATATTATCTCTGATTTGGAAAGATTTAAATATAACCTTAATTTAGGTTATTATAACCATTATAATGGTTATTTATAAAAATGAACCTATTGCAGTTTATTAAGAAAAATGAAAATACTCGGAAGATTTTTGGTGTTAGGGAACTAAAGATAATTGAAAAACAACTTCTTGGTATTAATTTAACTCAATCTGAAAAAAACCGACTTTCAAGAGATATAAGAAAAAAATTTGATTTTATTAAAGAAATCTCAAAATACAGTTATGCTCTTGATTTAAAAAAAGGAAGTGTTATTAAAGAAAGGATTGAGAAAGCTAAAGAATTGATACTAAGTGATAAACTTGAGAAGAAAATAAAAAAAATCTATCTATTTGGTTCATCTGTTAAAAATGAGAGAACATTTAGGTCCGATATAGATATTGCAGTTGAATTTGATGAAATTGATAATCTTGAAGCTGGAAAATTTAGATTGCGTATTTTAGGGGAATTTGATAAAACAATCGATATTCAAGTTTTTAATGTTCTTCCAGATAAAATTAAAAATTCAATTATAAAAAATCATAAAGTGCTATATAAAAAATGAATAAAGAAAATAAAAAAGAGAGTAAGATTTTAGAAATAGAATCTTATTTAGATAACTTGTCTTCATATATTCCTACTAGTTTGGATGAGTATATTTATGATAGTAAAACAAAAGATGCATGTGAACGTTGTTTTGAAAAGATTGTTGAAGCTATTATTGATTTAGCTTTTATTATAATTAAAGAAAGAAATCTGAGTATTCCTGAAGAAGAGGATCAAGTATTTGAGATTTTATTGAATAATAGTATTATTTCTAATGATTTATATAAAAAATTGAAAGAGGCCAAAGGAATGAGGAACTTTATTGTTCACCAGTATACCAAGATAAATGATGAACTTGTTTTTAATTCAATTAGTGAAGAATTAATTCCAGATGTTAGACTGTTTTTAGAATGCATCAATAAAATTGCTTAAGAAAACTTTAAATCCGTATCATTTTATTCTAATTTATGAAAGAAATTAAAATTCGGGGTAGAAAAATGCAGTTGCCTGCATTTTTGCCAGATGCAACTTTTGGAAAAATAAAAGGAATTGATGATTCAGAAGATTTAGTTAAGTGCAAACTTGATGGTTTGGTTGTTAACACTTATCATTTGTTTAAGGAAAATTTAATTCATGGAAATAAAGGAATAAAGCAGAGTGGTGGAATTCATAATTTTATGAACTTAAATGATAAAATAATTATTTCTGATTCTGGTGGTTTTCAAGTTATGTCTATTATACATACTAACTCAAAAAATGGGAAGATTAATGATGATGGAGCTGTTTTTTTACTTGATGGAAAAAAAGTTGAGTTAACACCTGAAAAATGCATTCAATTTCAACTAGATATTGGGAGTGATATTGTTATGTGCTTAGATGATTGTACTTATCCAGATATGTCAAATGAAGAACAAGAAATAAGTGTTAAGAGAACAATTGATTGGGCGAAACGATGCAGAAAGGAATTTGATAAACTGACTAAAAATATAGAAGAGGGGGATAAACCATTTATTTTTGGGATTATTCAGGGAGGAAATAATTTAGAATTAAGAAAAAAGTGTGCTGATAAGTTGATTGATATCGGATTTGATGGATATGCTTTTGGTGGATGGCCTGCTGAAGATGGAAAGTTTTTGCATAGTATCTTGAAATATACTTGTGAGTTAATGCCAGAAAATAAACTAAAGTATGCAATGGGTGTTGGTAAGCCAGAGGATATTTTTTATTGTGTAAGCATAGGCTATAATATGTTTGACTGTGTAATTCCTACACGAGAAGCAAGAAATAATAGACTTTATGCATTTAAGAAAAATATTTTTGGAAAAATGAAGAAGATAAAAGAGAGAAATAACTTTTACGAATATGTTAGGATAAGGAATTCAAATTATATTGGAGATAAAAAACTAATTTCTAAGTTTTGTGATTGTGAATGCTGCACTAAATATTCTAGATCAGATATTTACAAATTGTTTAAAGAAAAGAATAGAGAAAGTGTTAGATTAGCAACAATGCATAATTTAAGGTTTTATAGCATGCTTATGGAAAGGCTGAGAAATATTTATTAACTTACTCTAACTTAATATTTTATGTATAAACAGAAGAGGAGAATTTCGTTTGCAATTGCAATACTTTTTGGTTTTGCAGGTATGGTTATCTTTTTGAATTCAAACTTAGAAATTAATGGAAATGTAATTGCTGAAGGTTATAATTCGGATGTTTCTGGAAGTTTGTTTGGATTAGCTTTTGTTTTTATATCTTTATTAATAACTTTTTATGCAGTTCATTTAAAGAAAAAAGAAGTTAATTACCTTTTAAACAGAAAAAGATAAATAATAGTTTATCCTTATTATTTTATGGTTAAAAAGACCATAAAGAAGAAATTTGTTAAAAATATTAAAAAAGATTTTAGTATTAAGTTAGTTAAAATTGATTTTTTTGATAGTGATTTAAAAGAAAAATTTAAAATTGTAAAAAAAGAAAGACCTAATGAAAATCTTGAACAAGAAGTTAAAAATGATTTTCTTTTTAATGAAAAAGGTAAAGACAATTTTATAATTAATACATCTAAAAAAGATTTTAATAATGAAATAATCAAATTAGAAGAAATAGATTTTAATGTAATGAATGATTTAATGAGTAATAAAAAATATTCTTTTATTAACAATTCAGATTATGTTTCAGATAAGAATATTGATAATCATAATGAATCCGTTTATATAAATCTTCAAAATGAATTTAGGATTGATAGAATAAATTTTAATACAAATGTAGGTTTAAAAGATAAAATAATCAATTTTAATCAATTTTTTTGGATGCAAGATAAAATTGAAACTATGAATTTTGGAGAGAGAAATGTTAAAAAAGATTATATTATAATAATACAACCAGAAAATTATTTTAGATTAGATGAAGTTAAGGAGGATAGAAGGGAAAGAATTACAAGATGGGTAATATTATTTTTTGTGAATGTGATTTTAATAATCTTAAAAGATAATGTTTAAATACATTTTAAACTTACTAAAAATATTAAATTGAGAGGATGTATTATGGGATATAGTGATCATTTTTATATGGGAAGTTCTTATGGACTAAATAGTTCTGAACCGAAGTATGGTTATAGGCTTAGAACAGGTAATATAAGTATATCTACTGATGCTAGAACTGCTAATCAGTTAGGAGAAATATCTCAAAAACTTAATCAAGGAGTTAAGAATATTGAGATGTCTGCTTTAGCTATGCAGGGGATGGGAGGAGACTTTAATAAAATTCCACAACAACATTTAGAGGAATTAAGAAGAGTTAGTAAACTTGTTGGTGCAAATATAAGTGTTCATGGTCCTCTTATTGAGCCTTCAGGTGTTAATCTCAGATCTCAACAATGGAATGAAAGTGAGAGACAATATGCTGAGAGAGAAATTAAAGAAGTTTTAATGAGAACTCATGAGATAAATCCAGAAGGAAATATTGTTGTTACTTTTCATTCAAGCGCAGCTCTTCCAGAGATGCTTCAAAAAGAAAAAGAAGGTAAGGAAGAAAGAACAAAATCATTAGTTGTTATTAATGAAAATAGAGGTGTAACGGAAATTAAAGATCAAGAGAGGTTTTTTCCAAGAGAAACTGAACAAGGAGTTTATAAATTTGATCCAAAAAAAGAATTAGAAGAGTTAAATAATAAAAATTGGGTTGAATCTATTGATGCATTTGCTTATCATGCAGATATTGCAAAAGATCGTATTATTAGGAGCAGAGAGTTATCAGAAATTTCTGAAGAAACAAGACAGGCAATTTCAGAAGGAACTCTTGATCCTGAAAAACTTAAAAGAGAAAATCCGTATGATTATCAAGTTCTTATTGGTGGAGGAAAATCAAATGAAGGTCTTCTTATGTTAAAAAGATCATATGAAGATCTTAAAGGATTATATGAAATGGCCTATAAAAGTGCAAAAGATCAAAATAACCAAGAACAATTAAAGAAATTAAATGATTTTGGAAATTTTGTTAAAGAAAATCTTTATAAATTAAAAGAAAGCGATCCAATTGTTTTAAATTCTATTATAAGTAAGGGTGTTAATGTTTTGAGTGAAATTAAAGATGTTCAAATATTTAAACCATTAAATGAATTTGCGATTGATAAATCATCTGAAACGTTTTCAAATGCTGCATTTGATGTTTATAATAAATTTAAAGATAATTCACCAATTATAAGTATTGAAAATCCACCAGCTAACCAAGGTATTAGTAGAGCTGAAGATTTAAAGAAATTGATTGAAGAATCGAGAAACAAACTTGCTAAAAAATTAATTTCTGAAAAAGGAATTTCTGATGATGAAGCAAGTAAAATTGCTGAGAAAATGATTGGAGCTACTTGGGATGTTGGACATATAAATATGATAAGAAAATTTGGTTATGGAGAACAGGATGTTGTTAAAGAATCTAAAAAAATTGCTCCTTTTGTAAAACATGTTCATCTTTCGGATAATTTTGGAATGGAACATAGTGAATTGCCTATGGGCATGGGTAATGTTCCAATGAAAAAAATTATGGAAGAATTGGGAGAGAAAGGAGAAAAGGCTGCAAAAGTTATTGAGGCATTTGATTGGTGGTCAAATTTTAAAACATCTCCGTTAGTTGAATCTTTGCAAGCTTTTAGTTCACCGGTTTATGCTATGAAAATGGAGCCTTATTGGAATAGTTCTATGAATTATGGAAATTACTTTTCAGGTTATGGTGAAATGCTTCCAGATAGATATTTTTCCGATATGGGTTCAGGTTTTTCGAATCTTCCTTCAGAATTAGGTGGTCGAATGCAAACAAGTGGAAAATCTAGAATGAGCGGAACTCCGATGGCTTAAGACAACATTTATAAATAAAATTTAACTTGTTAATTTGTAAAAAAGATGGTGAAAAAGAAAACTAAATTAAAGTTTGTTAAAGAAAAAGTTGTTTCAATTGATTTAAAAACAGATAGAGATATTGGAATGGATTTTGCAGTTAAAGTTTATAGAAAATTTGATAAGATTGTTAAAGCAATTGTTTTATTTGGTTCTTCTGCAAAAAAATCAGCAGTTTCAACTTCAGATATTGATATTGTAATTATAGTTGATGATGCATCAATTCAATGGGATCAAGAATTAATTGCTTGGTATAGAGAGGAACTTGGTAAAATTGTAGAAAAAAATCCTTATAAAAAAGAATTACATATTAATACTATTAAATTAACAACTTGGTGGGATGATTTAATAAAAGGAGATGCCGTTCTTCTTAATATTTTAAGGTATGGAGAAGCATTAATTGATATTGGTGGATTTTTTAATCCACTCAAAGCTTTATTAATACAAGGAAGAATAAAATTAACTCCTGAGGCAGTTTATATTGCATTGCAGAGATCACCAGAGCATATAAGAAGAAGTAAACTTGCTGAGATAAGTGCTGTTGAAGGACTTTATTGGTCAATGGTTGATTCTGCTCAAGCTGCACTTATGTCTATTAAGCTTCAACCACCTTCACCAGAACATATTCCTTTATTGTTAAAAGAAAATTTTGTAGATAATAATCAACTTGATATAAAATATGTATCTTATTTTAGAGATCTTTATATTTTTTATAAAAAGATTATTCATGGTGATATAAATGATCTTGATGGTGCTGATTTAGAAATGTGGCAAAAAAGAACTGAAGAATTTCTTTCAGTAATGGTTAATCTTGTAAGAGATAGTATTGAATAAGTTAATTATCTTGTAGAATTTTGAACATATTTTGCAAATTCATAACCTATTGTTGCATAAGCTTTATCTTTATCTTTTTTTTCAAGTGAATTTATATCTGCCTTTAAATATTCTTTTACTTTGTTTTCGTCAATTTGCCCTTCTTTATCTATAAAATAAGATAAGTACTTATTTATTTCATAATTTGCCCTTCCTTTTATAAGTGTTTTAATTTCTCTTTCATTCTTTACTCTAGTTAAAACTTTTGCAAATGCTTCGTTTCCTTCTTTTATGAAATTAATATAACCTTTTACATCCTCTTCTTCAGCTATTTTATTTACTTTGTCTGATCTTTTTTTAGAATTTATAATATCTTTATAATTTTTATTAGATAAATTTCCAGCAGGTGTTTCGATAAGTATTTTAATCAAATATTCTCCACTAAGATTATCAATCATTGAATTGTATTCAGGTTCAACTATTTTTGCAAGATTTTGAGTATAACTTTCATATGCTGGTTTTATTGCCTTTGAAAGTGTTGGATCAAGTTCTCTTGTAGGTAAGTTTCTTAATAGTTTAAATTCATCTTCACTTAGATCACCATAAGCTATAGGTAAAAGCATTTCAACTTCATTAACATTCCAGTCTAAGACATTAACTCCTTCTTTTTTTGATTTTTCATATCTTTTTTTTAGATTATCAACTAAACCGTATCTCATTGCTTCTTGCATTAATTCTTCAGTTATATTTTCAAGTGTCATTTTTCCTTTTTTTAGTATGTTTATTAATTTTATAATATATTAAGAGTATTTAAATCTTTCGGTTTGTGTTACCTATATAGTAGTAACAAAAATTATTGTTTATTTAGAAAATATCTATAATCTCATTTAACTCTTCTTCAGAGAGGTCTTTTACTTGAGAATCCAAGATTTCTTTGTTATCTTCATTTGATGATTTTTCAATAGATAAGATTTCATCAGCAACATATTCTGGAATCTTTTTATTATTGGAGTATTTTGAGTTGTTTGTTTTGTCTGAATTTTCAAAGATTAATTCTTTGAGTGATTGTTCATTAGATTTTAAATTTGTAATTGCTATTGCCTCTTCAATATTTTCGCGATTCATTTCTCTTTCTATTTCTTTTTTATTTTCATATATTTTTTTATTATTGTCTTCTGAATATTCTCTTTTAATAGTTTCATTTTCTTCAATTTCAGAAATTAGCTTTGAGATATCGTAAGCTGCATCTGCGTTTACAGAAATACTTGATATGTTATTTTGAATAAGAAATTTTACCATTTCTTTATTTGAACCTGCTTGGCCACATATACTTGATTCCACTCCCATTTCTTCACATGATCTTAAAACTCTTTTAATTAAATTTAATACAGCAGGGTTTGTTTCATTATATAAATATTGAACATCTTCATTTCCACGATCAATTGCAAGTGTATATTGAGTAAGGTCATTTGTTCCTAAACTAATAAAGTCTAATTTTTGTTTTAGTAAGTCTTTGATTACAACACATGCTGCAGGAGTTTCAACCATTATTCCTACTTTTATATTTTTCATATTCATTTTCATATTTTCAATCACTTTTTTAGCAGATATAACTTCTTCTACAGAAATTATTTGAGGGAACATTATTCCAAATATTTTTTCTTTATTTTTTTCAGCACAGTTTTTTATTGCTTGTAGTTCTGCTTTAAATATTGAAGGATTTTTTAAAGAAAATCTTATTCCATGCATTCCTAACATTGGATTAAGCTCAAAATTTTTTGGTGCACCTTCTAGATTTCTGAATTCATCTGTTCTTATGTCCGATGCTCTTATCCATACTTCTTTAAAATATTCAGAAATTTTTTCAACACCTTCTTCTATTATTTTTGTGTAGTCTTGAAGTTTATTTTCTTTTAAGAATTTTATTGGGTGTTTTCCAGATTCAGCAATTATTCCTTCTAATCTCAAAAGACCAACTGCTTCACATTTTGTTTGTGCTGCTCTTTCAGCAAAACTTGGTAAGTCAACAATTACTTTTATTTTTGTTTTAGTTTCTACAATAGGTTTTATTTCAACTTTTTGTGTTTTTGCTTCTCCTTCAAATACTTTGCCTTGAAATCCATCAACTGTGATAATTTGACCCTCTTTTAGTCGTTTTGTTGCAAAATCTGTTCCTACAACAGCTGGAATTCCCATTTCACGGCTTACAATTGCTGCATGACTTGTAATTCCACCTTCATCTGTGACAATTCCTGCAGATTTTTGCATGGTTACAACCATATCCGGATTTGTCATTTCAGTAACTAAGACATCTCCTTTTTGAACTTTGGTAAGATCTGAAAGAGTGTGAACAATTTTTACAGGTCCAGATGCAACACCTGGAGATGCTCCAAGACCTGATAGAAGTATTTCTCCTTGTATCTCTTTTTCTTTTGATTCTATTGAAACAGTTGTTATTGGTCTTGTTTGTAAAATATAAAGTTCTCCAGATTCAACTGCAAATTCAATATCTTGTGGTTTTCCATAATGTTTTTCAAGTTTAATTCCATAATCGGCAAATCTTTTAATTTCATGGTCTTCAAGAACTTGCATCTTGCTTCTTGTTGCAGTAAGCTTAACTTCAGTATTATTACCTTGAGAGTCTCTTACTAATGCAATTTTCTTTTCAGCTATTTTTTTATTAATAATTTCAAGATCTTGAGAAACTTCATAATTATCTGGTTTTATTTTTCCAGAAACAATTCCCTCACCTAATCCATAAACAGCTTCAATCATAACATTATTATTGTTTTTTACAGGATTTCTTGAAAACATAACTCCTGATTTGTCTGCATTAATCATTTTTTGAACAATTACTGAAAGAGAGAATTTTTCATTTGCAAATCCTCTTTTTTTTCTATAGTAGATTGCTCGTGCTGTAAAAAGACTTGCAAAATCTCGTTTAACTGCTTCGATTAGTTGTTTATTTCCCTTTATATTTAAGAAAGTTTCTTGTTGTCCAGCAAAGCTTGATCCTTCTAAATCTTCAGTTGTTGCACTCGAACGAACAGCAACAAATGCAGGTTCACTGCTGTTTTTTAGTATACTCAAAGCATATTTGCTTGCAGCTTCAAGAGTCTTTTTATCAACACTTAAATTTTCATAAGCTTCAAGTATTTCTTTTTGAAGGTCTTGAGGCATTTCAGAGCTTATTATTATCTTTCTAATACTTTCTGATTCTTTTTCAAGTTCTCCAGTATTATCAACATCGATTGAATCAAGAATTTCATTTATCTGGTTTTTTATACCTGCTTTTTCAATAAAATGATAGTATGCTTTTGTTGTAATTGCAAAACCTGGAGGAACTGGGAATTTGGAATTATACATTTCTCCAAGATTAGCACCTTTACCTCCTGCAATTGGTCCAGAATTTTTATTAAGTTCTGAAAACCATCTAATAAATTCGCTTGTCATTTTCCTCTTTATTTTGTTTTATATTTAGGGTAAACAAGTAAGCATTAATAAAGTTTGTTATGGCTTGAAATTTATTTTATTATTTATTATAAAAGTTTAAAAAATAGTTAATAAGGACAATAGAATAAATAATTAAAAAATTAATTAGGTGAACAAAATGTTTTTAGATCTTATAATAAATAATAGTATGACAAACTTATTTTGCAAGAGAAAAATTAAAAAACTATGATTTGAGTATTAATTAAATTGACAAATGAAAAACAATATAAATAAAATGTCATGTAAAAATTGTTCATATTCTTATTATAGTTCCGATGACTATTTTGAATATGAAAAATGTAGTATTTCTGGTAAGTATAATGATTATCCAATTAATCTTGCTGCATTACATAAGATTTTATCTTTAAATCAAGAAGATTCTTTAGATTTTTGTGAGTATTATAAACCAAGAAATAAAAAAGAAATGTTCAATTAAAATTTAATTAATACTCAAAAATCAGTATTATTTAGAGTGTAGTGTATTTAATGTTTTTTATATAATAAATTACTTTTTATTCTTTTTTCAATTATAAAAAGAGCAAATCCTAAAAATAAAAAAGTTAATCCAAAAATAAGGCTTATTGAAGGTGAAACGTTTCTTATTCCAATAATTGCACCAAGTGTTTTAACCTCTGCATTAATTAAAAGGAATGCTCCCAAAATTATTGAGAACAAACTTAAAACAATATAGAATGTTTTAATATTCATTTTATTAAATGTTATTTTATTTTAAATTTTCAGTTTTTTATTTTTTCTTGGGTAATCTTTGTTTTGCAAGGGAGTTTTGATTTTACAGAATTTATAATATCTTTAATTATTTTTATTTGTTTATCTCCACTTGTTGAAATTAAGTATATTTCTTGGTTTTGTTTTAATAATGCTGCTCTTCCCATTGCTTTTCCAAATGATGCAGACATACCTGTCTGCATTCTATCTGCTCCAGCTCCTGTCAACATTTTATTTTCTCTAAGAATATGGTGCGGGTAAACTCTTACTTCAAAATAATACTGGCCAGGAATTTTATTTTCAAGATTCCTTGAAATATATTGTCTTGCTGCTTCAAGTGCATTATCTCTTATTTGAACTTTTTCTGTTGTTGCTACTTTTATTACTGTGTCAAATTTTCTTTCTTCATAAAGCTTCATTTTTCCCATATTAAATTTATTTATTTTTTGTACAGGAACAGCTTTTATAAAATTCTTTGATTTTCTTTTAGATTTTCTAGTATAAGGTCTTGCATATCTTTTTGAATAAGCTCCAGCTTTTCTTAAACTTGCCATTTTATTTCATCTCCACCTCAGTTGTTAATGCTTGACCTGGAAGACCTTTTTCAAATATAGCTCTTACAAGTCCTTTGTTTCCATGAGCACCAGATATTTTACCGGTTATAACTTTCTTTTTAACACCTGGAGAAGTCCATGTAACTTCTTTACCTATTGATTTTTCTGCTTCAGCTCTAGTTTTGAATCCAAAGTCAAGGATAAAATGCTTTTCAGTAACTGTATGTCTTCCTTGTCTAAATTGTATAACTTTTCCTTTGTTTGTCATTATTCTACCACAAAAAATATGTTTAAAAATCTAACTATTTATGTTTTTTAAATCTTTTTCACTATGTTTATATAACTATTTCAAAATCTCCGAGCTCTTTTTTCAGAATTTCAAAGAGTTTTCCACTGAATTTAAGCTGAACTTTTCCTTTTTGTTCAGATATTGCTTTGTTTAAAGATTCAATATCTGAATTTTCAAGCTTATTTGTTATCTTTTTTATTGTTGTCCCAATAACTAAGAAAGACTCTTTTTCAGTAAAAATTATTTCAGCTTGTTGTTTATTGTTTGAAGAACCATAAAGTATTTGCATTCTTGATTTGTCTATTGTGACTAAATCACATCTTTGTCCATAATCAATTAATTGATTAATTAATAATGTTGCATTTTTTCTTGCATTTTCAATATCATTCTTTTTTATTTTTCCTGACTTAAATTCAGTTATGGCTTTTTCAATGTTTTTTAACATTTCAAGCATTTTTACTGGCATTTTTCCTTTTTTAACAAGTTCTTTGTTGAACAGTTCAATTAATTCTTTCTTAGACTTTTTACCAAATAAATTTTCAAGAATTTGGAAAACATCTTTTTCAATTTGTTCAATTGTCTTTTTCTGACTTACTTTTTCAATTTGTTCTCTTAGTTTTTTCATTCTTTTAATAAAATCTTCTATTTCAATTATTAATTCATCTATTTCTGAACCTTTTATTTCTGTTACTTTCCCATGTTCGTACCCTTTGTATATTTTTATTATTTTATCGAGAATATCTGCATACTTTTTTTCAAGTATTTTTTCTTTGTTTACAAATGTTTCTTGAAAGATTTGTGCAGTATCTTTTGGAACTGGTGGAGGAAGACCATAAAGCATTAATAAAGCTTGTGCAGGTGTTATTGCTCCCCAATATATATCATTTATAACAATATCTAATAATCTTCTTTTTGCTGTTTTCTCAACTTTATCTCCCATTGACATAAAAATATCAATTGCTTCAGGAGATGGCTTGATTTTACCCATCTTTAGAAGAAGTTTCCAAGGGATGAATGTTCCTCTATCATATAGTGGAACTCCATCTCTAATAAATGTAAACATAACAGGATGTGCATCTTTAACAGCTTCCCAGAAATCTGTTAAAAGATAAATTTGTGGTTCTAATTTATTTTTTGCACCAGATATTGCAGCTGCATCTGCAAGATATTTATAGATAATACTCCTTAACTTTTCTCTTAATTCTAATCGAGGCATTCTTTTTACATCAGTATCATCAATAATTATAAAAACATCAACGTCAGAGGTTTTTGTTGCTGTACCTCTTACTAAAGAACCTGCAATTACATAACTTGAAACATATTTTTCAAATTTCCTTATTACTAAATTTTTGTGTACTTCTGCAACTCTTAATGCTCCAAGTAATCCTTTATCATACAAAGGATAAGAAAGAGCAATTGCTGATACTAGTTCATATCTCGAATCCATTCCGAAATTCCATATATCAACAGGAGTTATTATATGTAACCATAATTTTGGTTTTATGTCTTTTGTTTTTTCAATTAATTCTTTTTTTATCTTTTCTATATTCTTGAATTGTTCTTCTGGAATTAGAACTAAAACATGTTCTCTTTTTTCATTTTTTTCAGATTCAGGAATATCCTCTTCTTCTTCGATTTTAGGGATTGATTGAGGAGGAAGTAAACTTACTGATATTGTAAAAGGGTATTTTTTGATAATCATATCTTTTACTTTATTTAGTTCATTTTTTCTTTTTTCAATCTCTTTTTTAACAC
Organism: Minisyncoccota bacterium; assembly: GCA_035453125.1. Lineage (GTDB taxonomy): Archaea > Nanobdellota > Nanobdellia > Pacearchaeales > GW2011-AR1 > JACPLR01. The sequence goes on from DAOTCN010000001.1 coordinate 103,934, forward strand.
TTTCAGATATTTCAGGCATTAAATCTTTCGAAACATATTTTTTATTGTCTACAATTTCTGAATGTAAATCTTTTACTTGTTTTTCTTCAGCCATTTTTATTTATTTTAATCTTACTTTTATTCAATAGTTTATAGTTTATAAAACTAAGGATATATAAAGTTAATCAATTATAATTTGATTAATTATTTTTTTCTTTTTTTATTAATTGGTTTTTTGCTAAATTTTTTTTCTTTTATTATTTTTACTGTGCTAACTGTTTCTTTACTTTTTCTTTTTAATAATTCAAATAAGGCAAAAAGTGTTATTATTGCACCTGCAATTGCTGAGAAAGTGACTAAATAATCTTTCAATCTTTTAACTTTACTTGCTTCCTCTGCCTTTTCTAATTTGTTTTTTTGATATAATAGTTCGTCATTTGCAAGAATAATGTTTACTTTTGCATTTTCAATATCTTCAGAAATAATTGCTGCTTCCGCCTTCCTTATATATCCTTTTAATTCATTAGTATTTATACCCGAGGTATCATAATCATCTTTTTTATTATTTATCTCCTCTTCAAGGTAAGTATAGTTTTCTTTTAAAATGTATAATTTTGAAGAAAGTTCTTTTAATATCTCTTTGTTTTCTTCATTTTCATTTATTTCACTTTGAGCGGAGTTTACAGTTACATTCTGATAGAAGGTGTATTGTCTTATTTTTATTGCTAATGTAACATTACCTGGTGTATTAAAATTTCCAAATATTAGAATATATCCTTTTTCATTAGGAGCTAAACTTTCTATAGAAATAATATCATATGTTGAAAATCCATTACCCGTTATAACTGCAAAAATATCGTTTATTGTTTCATTTTTTTTATTTTGAATTTGGAGACTAAATTGAGATTCTCCTATTTCAAAGTTAGTTGGAGTAAATTTTGTTAGAAAAATTTCAGGAGTAATAATTTCTGTTTCATTGTTTAATGATTCATTAAGAATTTGAGACTCGTTTTGTTCTGGAGTGATATTTTGTTCTGGAGATATATTTTGATCAATTATTATTAATTCAGAATCATTTATAACTTGGCCAGTAAAATTTTTAATTCCAACAATAATGCTTAGGCTAATTATGCTTAATCCAACTAAAAATATAATTAACCAAAATTTATCACCTTTCATATTTAAATATACTTTTTTGATTTAATAAATCTTATTATTTGTTATTTAACATATTATATCCAGTCAGTAATTTTATTAGATATAATTCCAGAATCATTACAGTGGTATACTTTATGAAAAATTTGGGTAAAAATTGTGTGAACTTTAAAATTAAATTCATTTTTTAGTATATTTTTATTTTTCTTTGAGAGTTCTAGTTGAGGTGCTTTAAATTCTGTGGCATCAAATCCAAAACATTTTTTGAATTCTTCTTTACCTACTTGAATATACTCTATCTCTCTTTTTGTATTAAATTCATTATATGTATGATAAACTCCATGCATAACTAAGCTTTTATTGAATTGATTAATGTAACTACACCATTCAGGATAATTTTTAATACTTTCATTTTCAAATAATGGTATTACTGCAAGATAATCTGATTTTTTAATTAAATCTTTACTACAAGGAATATTTGGATGCAAATCATCTAAATGTTTTGGAGAAAAAAGTCTAATAATGAATAATATTATAGCTAAAGACAAAATGATTAAAACAATTAATAATACTATTTTTTTAATTTTCATTCTCTTTTGACTATTGTACAATCACTTTTTATTGGAACTTAAGATACTTCATTATATTTTAAGTCTATAAATAACTAATTAATAAGTTATTTTTAAGTTTATGCTTATTAAATAAAATATTTCCTAAAAATCAATATCTGGATTTCTATCAAGATAATCCAAGAGTTGAAGAGATATTAAAACAGATGTTGCATATCGCCTTCCATTATCTATTTGTTCTTGAGTTGGACGTCCTTTACCTCCCCAAATACCACATTTTTCAGTTTCTCCAGAATATCTTGGTAATCCTTCAATTATACAAACATCACCATATGTTATTTCTTTTACGGGAATAAAAATGTTTACTGAAAGATTTTTTGAATCTAACCAGAATAATCGTTTTAGTTGATCTTTTGTAATTGGAAGTTCTCCACTTTTATACTTTCTAACATCTTCAACAGTTGTTCCTAATTTTTTTGCTAAAAATTCATCAGGGTATTTTTCTTCAGATAAAATTTGAAATAATTTATTTCTAATATATGTTCTTATTGTTGGTCCTTCTGCCTTTACTTTATCAAAATTGATATATTCACGAAAGTAGTTTTGATCTTTATCCGTCATTTTTAAGAATTTTATGATGTTTATTTAATATTAATTTGCACAAGTTGTTCCAGCACACATTGGTTCTAAAGTTCCTTCATTTGCTATAATAACAGTAATACAGTCATGAGGGTTTTCTATTTTTTCTTCATTGTTTTTCCAGTCTGCACTTTCACAACCCATTCCGCAGTCATCTTGAAGCGAACAAAATTGAGGGTTTGAACATCCATTTTCATCAACAGGTTCGTTTGGTTCAGTGTCTGGACATTCATCTTCATTGTCACAAACACCATCATTATCTTCATCATCACATTCATCTGGTGTACATTCTCCATCTTCACAATCATTTAAACAGTATTCGATTATTTGAGTGATATTTTCTGAAAAACAACTACCACTAATACAGCTAGGAATTGTTGTTATATTTATAACCTTATTTCCTTGACAAGTTATTTCTGAATTTGGACTTCCACAATTTTTTAAAAACAGGCTATTATTATTACTAAAACACTGAGCATTATCACAGCCCATTTCAGTTGACTGATTATATACGTCTAGTCCAATACATACTAGTTGTGAAAAACTATTTCCACAGTCTATTGTTAAATCAGGAGATCCAGTTATGTTATAACATTCTCCATTTGAGCAACCTTGAGTTGTTGTAACTCTAATTATATCATTGTTCGAACAAGAGTAAACTGATGAAGATAAGTTACATGTTTTTATTGTTGTATTTGAGCTTGTAAAAATACATCTCCCTATTGGTGGCAGACATTTTTCTGAGATGCATCTTTCACGTTCGAAAATACAATCAGGAGTTATTGTCATGTTTATTACATTAATTCCAGAACACATTAATTCAGAACTTTCAATTCCACAATCACTATCACTTGAGCATCCAGAGGGAATGACTCGATAATTATCTCCTTTTACATCAAATTTAACTTGATATTCTCCACAATCGTCTGAAGAGATATTATAAGCTGCTATACAAAATGATTCAGAAGAATTAATAATTCTTGTTCCAGAAGCAACAATTTCATTTGGATCACATGAAGCACCACCAGGTTTTCCAACTATTGTCCAGTTATATGTTCCTGATGAAAATCCATCTCCATTGATGTAAACTATTTCATTAATAGAATATTTATTTACATCTTGATTTTGAGAATCACAATTATTTTTTGTTGTCCAAATTGCAGCATCTGTGAATAAAATTGTTGCTGTGTTTCTTCCATCTGTTGAAATAACATTATAATTTCCTTTTATTCCATTTAAATTGTAAATTGCAAAAAATTTTCTATTTGAATCTGAAACTGAAAAAATAGTATCAATTGTTAGATCAGGTCGAGTTATCTTTGTGATTATTAATGAATTTGGTAAAAATTCACTTCCACTAATATAAACAAATTCATTTGGAGAATAATCTGTTTTGGGATTTCCAAACAAGTCAGTTGTTATAATTGTTGCAGCTTGTGCAAAGCTAATAACAGTCACTATTAAAAATAGTAAAAATGTTACTTTGTTTCCTATAACCCTCTTTTTCATTAATTTCATAGGTTATTGCTCTTTAAAAATAAAATTAACTTTTGATACTATTTTTTGATTGTATGATACTATAAGATATATATCAGGAATTAGATATTTGTAATTAACTAAACAAAACTCTTTGAACACCAATTATACTTCTTAATCTTCTTAATGTTTCTTCATTAACTTGTTGATGAACAAGACAGTTTGTTATTACTTTTCCATTTTCTGCAATTTGTTCAGACTTCATATCTCGAATGTTTATTCCATTATTCCCTAGTATTTGAGTCATTTGTCCAAACATTCCAGGAATATCTTTATGATAAATACATATAGTGTATATTGAACTTAATTCTTCTGAAGGTTTTATTGTATTAACACTGTTTGAATAACTTCCATTTAATAAATAATCAGCTGTAACTCTTGCAAGTTCAATTGATGTTTTTCTTTGACCTTCGTTTGTAGAAGCACCTAAATGTGAAGTCATAACAACATTTTCAAGTGTCGCTAATTTTTTCATTGATTCTGTTGTTTCTTGATCTTCGTTTTTTGGTTCATTTTTGTATGAGTCTATTGCAGCACCATAAAGTTTTTTGCTTGAAAGTGCTTTATACAATGCCTCTTCATTAACATTATTTCCTCTTGAAGCATTTATTAAAATAGCATTTTCTTTCATTTTAGAAAGTTCATTTTCACCAATTATCTGCTGTTTTCCGCCAGTATGAAGAGAAATTACATTTGATTCAGTTAAAAGATTGTCTAAATCAGTATATTCTATTACTGAATCTGGGAAGTTTTCTTTTAGGTAACTAATATTTGAGTCATAACCAATAACATTCATTCCAAGAGCTCTTGCTTTTTCAGCAACTCTTTGACCAATTCTCCCACATCCAATTAATCCTAAAGTTTTTCCTTCAAGTTCTATTCCAGATAATGATTTCTTTTTCCAAAATCCTGATTTTAATGAAAAATCTGATTGAGGTATTTTTCTTGCAATAGAAAATAATAAACCAATTGTATGTTCTGCTGTTGCATTTGTAACTCTATTTGGTGCAAATTTTACAACAATTCCATGTTCACTTGCAGATTTAACATCAATATTGTCTACACCAACTCCTCCTCTGCCAATAATTCTTAATTTTCCATTTGTACCAGCTTCAATTATCTCTTTTGTAACTTTTGTTTTACTTCTTACAAGAAAGGCATCAAACTCACCAATTGTTTCAAGAAGATTATTACCTTCTCTATATTCGTTTATATACTGAATGTTTTCTTTTTCAAATATGTTTAATCCTTCTTTATCCATTCCATCATTAATCAAAACTTTGTATGACATATTTTCTCATAATAAAAGTTGTTTAAATTCTTTTTGGTATTATTATATAATTAATGTATATATTGGATTAATTGTATTATAAAAATAACTAATAAACAAAATAAACCTTTAAAATAAGTTTAATTTTAAGGTTTTAATGGATCGAAGAAGATTCTTAAAAAAGTCATTGATGGGTGTTTCAGCATTTGCACTCTCATCTGCAGGTTTTGGAGAGGAAAATGTACAAGAAAAAAGCGAGAGCATTAAAAAAATAATTCTTACAATTGATGACGGACCTTTAAATTCTATGGGAGATATTTTAGAAACTCTTGGAACAGAAAATCCAGTAATATTTTATGAAATTGGAGAGTGTATGAATTCATCTCGTGGAATGGACTTAACTAAAAAAGCTATATTCAATGGGCATGCAATTGGAAATCATTCTTATTCTCATCCTGATTTTACAAAAATCTCATTTAGTTCAGCTGTTAGACAGATTGAGAGAACAGAAGAACTGATTAACCAAGCATATGAAGAAGTTGGAGTTAAACAAAAACAAAAGTTTTTTAGATTTCCTGGTGGAGCAGAGAGCAGCAGAGTTAAAGATGAACTTGTTGATAGAGGATATATTATTCAAGGTTGGGACACAGATACAAACGATTGGCGATATTATTCAAGGAAAAAACCACTAAGTGGAGATAGGATAATGAGTTATTGTGCAAGTGCTAAAGACGGTGATATCGTTCTTACACATGACAGACCATTTTCTTTGAGAAAAGTAATTCCTTATTTTTTGGATAAAGATAGATTTAAGTTAGTTCTTCCGTGAGATATTTATTGTTAACTAATTATTAGCTCTTTTTAATAAAGAATCAGCTTTTTTGATTTTTAGAATCTTTCAGTTATTGGTTTAAATGGAGGCTCTTTTGGATTATTTGCTGGATTCAAAGAACTTGGTGTTGCCTGTCTTTCTGGGTAATATCTTAATCCTCTTTCAAGTTCGTATATTTTTAATGCAGGCAAAGTTTCTCCTGTTCTTAGAGGAGTGTTAATTATTTTCATTCCTTCTCTTTCTTTGCTTGTTTCAGGTGCTCCCCATCTTAGTTCAGGAGCATGATTTGGATCAAATGACATATCAAATAATCTTTTTTCAACATCATTTAAAGTTAGTGCGAATTCAATACCGCTTGAATTTGTATAGATAATTTTTTGCTCTGAAAATAATTTTTCTTTTGTTTGTTTTATTGCATCAATAAGTTGTTCTTTTGATGTAAATCCTTCATAATCAAAAGCAGGTGATGAAGGATATCCAGAAACCATTGCTTCAAGTCTTTTTCCGATGCTGTTGTATTTATTTTTTCTATCAACATCTGAAGAAGGAGAACTCCAAGTTTCCCATCTTCCATCTGCTTGATATATATTTGCTTCTGTAGAATCATTTGGAAAAACTATAGAACCATTTGTTAAAACATCTCTCCAACCTTCATTGACAAATTTTGCTCTTTCTTTCATCATTTCTCCGAGTTCTGTTATACTACTATTTAGATATTCAATTGGTTTTTCTGTTCCGATTCTTAATCTGTTTCTTACAAAGGATTCATAGTCTGATATTTTTGATTCATATTGGTCAAGTGAAAAACCATATTCACTCATTTCACTGTTTGTAAAATGAATTGCTTGACCCTTTCTTACTCTTGCTAATCTAATAATCTTTAAGCCATCATTCCATTTTTTGTGATCTGAAGATGAGTTAACTGATTGTATTGCTGAAAGTGTTTGATTGAAAGTTATTGAGTGATCTGGATGAGAGTCAAGGAAATGAACTTCGCCAGAGTCATCAACCTTTCCAACAACTAAGCAATGGCCATTTGCATTGTAAGCCATTGTTCCAGGTTTTACAAATTCTCTTGATATTTTTATTGGAAGTGAATCTGTTCCTTCAAGTTCAGGAGAAGTTCTGAAATTACCTGAAACAAAATTGTATCCTCCACCAACACCTTCCATTGATGATAAAATAAAATCTCCAAAACTTCCACTAAATGGCATGCTTTTTACATGTCCGATTGGATGATTTCCATAGGAGTATCTTATATCTCCTCCTCTTTCCATTTTTATTTTTGAAACAATTGCAGGTAATCCTCTTCTTGCTGAGTAGTATAAAAATAATAACATTGGAAAACTTCCACAATGAGAACATGTAGTCATTAAATTCATTTCACTGCTTGATATTTGTGGATTTCCATCCCTAAGAAAATCAGGATTATTTAATAAATTCATTTCGTTATCATCAATAATTCTTCCCAACTTTGCTCCTTTTTGAGAGCTAGTTCCGTTTCTTTTAAAGTTGTAAATATTTTCAACCCACTGAGAGTATTTATTAAATTCTTCTTTATTCCAGTCTCTAATATGATTCCATGCAAAAATTTGAGAATTTTGTGAATATGAGCTTGAGCAAATAATCCCAAAAGAGTTAATTGCTGAACTTAAAAGGAATTGTCTTCGATTCATTATTTTTAGATAAATAATTTCTTTTTAAATTATTGTTTACTTAGAAATATGTTTTCTTAAATGACTTTTAACTATTATTTATTTAAAATTATCTTTTTAAACCTAAAAATTAATATTATGTTAGTTGTGTGTATTTTTTATGAAGCAAAAAACAAATCGTTTAGAATTTAGTATATGTAAAATTTTTTGATTTTTCTTTAGCATTTTCTTTAATTATAAATGTTTAGCTATTTGTTTTTTTCGATATTTAATTGAGAAGAATCCAACAAAAATAATTATTATGAGAATTATTATACTAATTACCTGTATATATACTGGTAGTGTTCCAATATATGCAATAAAAAAAGCTAATGGCATAAATCCTATGATTGTTGCAAAAAAATAAGGCCAAAATTTTATATTAGTAAATAATCCTATTGCATAACTAACTAAATCAATGGGAATGGCTAATCTTAAAAAGATTATTCCTATAAACAAATGTTCTTTTGGCATAAACTTTTCATATTTATGCATTTTTGAAATAGGAATGAATTTTTTGATAATTGGAACTCCGAACTTTCTTGATAAAAAAAATACTGCTGCTGATCCAATTGTCCATCCAGTTAAAGTAAGTATCCCTGCTATAAACCAACCCCAACTTGCAGTTGCTATTGGCATTAAAACAATTTCATTTATTGGTGCAATAATACTAAAAACAATTAAAATAAAAATATAGATAATCATTCCTATGAAACTGTCTTTAATATAACTTTTTAATAGCTCAGATTCGGACTGTGCAATATAAGAGGTTATTATAAATATTGCAATAATAACAAATATTTTAATTGCAGAATTAATCTTCTCTTTTTTCATAATAAGTAATAAAATGATAAGGAGTATATAAACTTGAGTAAAAGTCTGAATTATATTTAGATAATTTTTTATTTTTAATTATTAAATTAAGAATACTTTAAATTTAATATTCAAAAGGTTTGTAATAAATAAGTTATTAATCATTAAAAATTTTATACTCTTTGTGATGTAATGAAATAAACTTTTTTGATTTAACTATTGTATAATTAAACTTATAAATAAGTATTTTATTACAAATTAATGAGCATTTCATTTAAGCAGTTATCAAGAAGAGACTTTTTAAAGTTAGGAGTTGCAACTACTAGTCTTGTAGAAATTGTTGGAAATTTTAATGCTTTTTCAGATGGAAAAAAAAGTGTTGCAGATATACCTAATTATAACATGAAACAATTTGAATGGAATCCTGAAAATGTTACTGATAAAGTTTGTAGTGTTTTTGATAAAGAAGGTCTTTTTGATTCTTTAGATTTAATAGATTTCATAAATGTTTCAAGAAATGGTAATTGGAGAATTGATGAATCTTTTGATAAAGGGGGTGAAACAATTTATTTAAAGGAAGCATTGCCAGAAGTTGGAAGTGCTTTGTTTATAGATAATAAAAATAGACAAGTTTATACTTTGACAAAAGAAGATAAAAAATTGATTGGTAATTTTCCGGAATTAAGATTAGCTGGAATTGGAGATAATGGTCTTTGTGCTTATCTTTCTGCAGTTCAATCTGAAGATGACTGGGAATGGAATGTTAGAGCACTTGTTTTTGCAGATTTTAACAAAAAAAGAAAAACAATAATTTGCCCTAATGAAGGAAAAAAATGGGAAACTGCCTTTTTTACAGGTGATGATTTTATGTCAGGATTTAACATGTCAAGCAACGGAAATGTTGCTGTTGTTTACTCAGGTTCCCTTGAAAATTCACATATGTATTTAATTGACACAGATAAATTCGAAGTTGTTCATGAACAAAACAATGCTCTTTTTTCAGGTATGAATTCTGATGGTAGAGTTATTGTTATTGAAAAAGAAAATGGATACTATAGAAATGATCTCAAGAGTGGTGAAAAAACTTTTTTGTATCGTGGAAACGATTATTTTAATTTAAGTCCTGATGGAAATTTTTTAGTTGGAACTCAAAATCCACTTATAGGAATTTCTGACTCTGAAGGAAATTATCTAGACACAAGTGGAATCAGAATATATTCTCATTCTGACAAGAAATTTTTTAATATTTTAAATTTCAGTGATGAATATTTTAAAATTGATGTTAATGACAGGGGAACAGTTAGTCTTGGAGGAGAAAAAAAATCACTTGAATTAAGATATGAAAATGGAATGTATAAATTTTATTCTTGTTCTGGAAATAATTTAGCTGATTTTGAAAATGCAGTTATAAAACAAGTTCCCGAAATAACTTTTAAGCCTTATCCTAAAGATTAATTCTATTTTTAATATAAATGTTTAATAATTAACATAAGTCTTTTGATTTATGAATTTTCTTAAAGATTGGGAGAATTATTACAGAAAAAGTATATTAGAAGAGCTGAAAGAGGCTGGAGTAGATTTTAGTTCTGAAAATATTTCAAAAATTTTGGAAGAAATATCTTTTAGAGTTAGAAGCAAGAAATATTCCGACAAGTGCCCTTATTATTCACAAGGAGTTTCATGTCATCCAGAAGTTGATGATCTTAATTGTTTTTTATGTGCATGCCCAAATTATGAATCGTCAAATTTAGTTGGTGGGTGTAAAATAAATAGTATTCAAGGAAAATTTACTTTTCATCCTAATTTGCCTGAAGGAAAAGTTTGGGATTGTTCAGATTGTAGTGTAAATCACTCATCTGATGAAGTGAGAAGATATCTTGAAAGAATCCTGAATAAAACTTAATCTTTTTTAGTTTCTTTAATTTTCTGAGTGATCAAGAACCATAAAAATAATAAAATTTTTTGACAGTTCGATTTTAGAATATTTAAATGGCCCTAACCAGTACTCAAAAATCAGATTTTTGGTAACCATTCGCACAAGAGGTGTGCTCAGGTAATCGAATTGGTGTATCCTCGGTGTAAAAAATAAGACCCTTTTTGTTCTATTTTGAGTGATAAGTCTTTACACTTTAATGGCCCTAACCAGAATCGAACTGGTGCATGCTCGGCTTTTAGAAAGGATTTGTCATGTTTTTTAAGACTAATCTTTCTTGTAAACGAGCCAGTCTAACCACTAGCTTATAGGGCCATATAGATTATTTAATAACCTATGAAATATTAATAAACTTATCACTTTTAAAGCTTATCTAAATTAACTTGCTATAACATCCTGTAACTCTTTATAAAACTGCTCTTTGTCTTTATCATATTTTTCCCTTAATTTTCTTAGATATTTCCAAAAAGAAATATGATGATGCCAATCAATATATTCCCCTTCTTTTAAATCACTTGATTTATAAAATGTAAGTTTATTAGAATCCTCTAATTTCTTTAAATGTGCAATCTCATGTAATATAATTTCCCATATTTCTTCTTTGTAATTTTCAAAATAAAAGACGCATAAAGGAATAAGAACTCTATTGAAGTTTATTTTATTCTTTTCTACATTGCAATTTCCACGAACCGATTTTTTACTAGAGATATAAAGACTACAAAATTTTATTTTTATATTGGCATAACTTTCTTTTTCAGCTATTTCTTTAGCCCATTTTTTAATTATTTCTTCTGTCTTTTCTAGTTTATCATCTCCCATAATAAACTAATAAAACTAACATATTTAGAATTTACTCTCTTTTTACTTTTTTATCTTTACTCCATGACAAGTAATAAGCTCAATTTTCCCCTCTTTTTCAAAGTCGCTTAATAGCTTCCAACAATCAGATTTTTTAATGCCAAAATGAGTGCATAGCTTAACCCAAACATTAGGAAAAGAGATTATATTATTTCTTTTTCTGCACTCTTTTAGTTTCTGAAATGCCAGTTCGTTTAAGTCGAATTTTTTCTTTGAGTTCTTCATCATCACCAATAGCCCGGTCTTCCCAATATTGTACTACTTCCTTATACCATTCATATAAACTTACATCTGCTCTTTTTACTAAATCCTCAAATTCTTCTAAAGACTTTTTATCATTTCTATTTATTCCATGCATATAACCTAAAATATACCAAGATTTTGCACACATTTTCATAGTATCGTCAAACCCTGTGTGTATGGGTTTTTCTTTAATTTCAGAACCACAATTATTACAAAACTTAGAACCCTCAGAAACTTCTTTTTCACATTTTAAACAATTCATTTAGAAATGCTGGATTCAAGTTTGTTAAATACTTATATAATAAAAAATCCAATAAAAAAGATTAACAATCGTATTAAGGTTAATTGTCTTAATATCTATTTTTACTCTTCTATCAATGGAAACTTCTCAATTACCATGTACTTCTTATTCCCAACCTTTACTGCACTTACCTGTACTTTGCTCCCACTTTTCAATCCAATGGCTTTTCCTTCTCTAGTTACTAAAACTCCGATCCCGTTTCCATAGGTATTAAGCTGTTTTACAGATCTTTCTATTATCTCCTTGTTAGTTACCATAATATACTTTATATTACAGAAAGATTAATAAATAGAGTAATATACAGTATATTACAATGAAAAAGAGTTTGAAAGTTGTAATAGGAATAATCATGATTTTGTTTATTATTAGTTTTAATTTTGTACATATTAGACTCAAAACGGCTCCCTGAAAAACTTCATTTTAAAATTTCAGCACTGGGTCCAGAGTCTATAGATTCAACTGAAATTTGTAATAATATGTTCTCAAATGAGTTTAATTGTAAATCATATAATGGATTATCTAGTAGGAAGAATTACATTTGCCAAATTAATTCTGAAAGTGAAAATTATGGGGATGCTCAATGTGGCAGTAATAATGGTAATCAGAAACTAAAATGGGTTGATTGTGATTGCGAAACAATTTATGACTTAGTGTTTTATAGTGCTCAAAATCAAAATACATATGATTGGACACCAACAAAGAAGGCATAATCTTTATAAAAAAGATGTTAACAAACTAACAAAAATGAAACAAATAAAAAAGAGGTTACTTATGGCATATTTATTCATTGGACTATTCTTAATAATTTTTATGATTGAAAATGCAAGTGCTTTTTTTAGTAGAGATAAAGAAATCGGATTTATTAACACTAACGATAATTTTTACTCTTTTTCTTCAGACCTGAGTTCATTTAGTATAGAAGTTAATAATAGTCTTAATACTGAAGGAGCTAGTATTTATTTGGACACCAGCACTACCACTGATGGAGGATATTATGGTTCTCTTTACTATTTCAATAATAATGAAAAGTACGATTGTGAATTCACAGGATATTATAATGAAGGCATATCTGCAATGTTTGGAAACAAAAAACTTAGGTTTAATGGATTTATTACATGTAAAGAGAAAAATAATGGCATAATTTTACTAGGTCAAATTTCATCTAATCTTAAACTAGACTCTAATTGTAGAAGAAATTCAAATATAAATTATTGTAAAGTAATAAGCGACGATCTCCCAGATTTTAGTTCAATAAACCTATTTTTATTTGAGGTTAATAATTCTCTACAAGACTTTCAACAAAATATTAAACTTAAAAATATTGAAACAACTCAATCTAGTCAAACCGAACAAATTACTAATCTAACTTTATGGAGAAATAATGTTAGTTTTGTTTTAGCAACAAATTCTTCTCCAATAGGTAATGGGAGTTATTCTTATAATATCACAATTTATAATTTGACAAATATAAATCAAAGAATTTCATCCTTAGAAGCAAATCAAACAAATATCACTGCAAGAGTATCGCTTCTTGAGTCATGGAAAGAATTCATTAATCGTGCTTTAGTTTCTTTAGATGAAATTGGTTTTGGTTTGAATAAATTAACTGAAAGAGTTGTTGTATTAGAAAATAAATCAATAGTAATCCAAAATGGTTCTTTACCAAATTATTTCAAATATCTAAGTACTAGTGATAGAAAGACAATGATTTGTGGTTATGCACAAGATAATCATCTAACACAAATAAATGACTTGGGATTAAATTGCAATATTACTTATAGACAAACCTCAACAAGAGAATATGCTACTTGTAAATGTAAATAAATATCCTACTCTTTCAAAGCATTATCTTTCTTAATCTTCTTTCTAACTATAAAAATGGAAGAAACGCTTTATGATAAACTTTGTGATATTAATAATTTATTTCTCGCTTTTGATAAAGCCAGAAAAGGAAAAACTAAAAGAAGATATGTAAAAAGATTTCAAAAGAATCTTAAAGAGAACTTAGAGAAGCTAAATAAAGAACTTGTAAATCAGACTTATGAACCTTGCCCGTTAAAGAATTTTATTTTAGGAGACCCAAAAACAAGAAAAATAAGCAAGTCTGCTTATAGAGATAGAGTTGTTAATCATGCCTTATGCAGTATAATTGTACCAATACTTGAAAAGAGTTTTATTTATGATTCTCATGCAAATCAAATAGGCAAAGGAACTTTAAAGGCAATAGAACGATTTGACAAGTTCAAAAGAAAAGTATCAAGAAATAATACTAGAGAATGTTATGTACTGAAAGCTGACATCAAACACTATTTTGAAGAAATAGACCATGATATATTAATAGGAATAATAAGAAGAAAAATTAAGGATGAAAAAGTTATTTGGCTTATAAAAAAGATACTTGCTGTAAGCCACAAAGAAAAAGGTATGCCATTAGGAAATTTAACATCGCAATTTTTCGCTAATCTGTATCTTAATGAATTAGACCAATTTGTAAAACATAAGTTAAGAGTCAAATATTATATTCGTTATGTTGATGACTTTGTAATTATGCATAATTCTAAACAACAGCTTGAAGAATGGAAAATTGAGATTAATAATTTTTTGAAAGAAAGACTAAAAATTGAATTGCATCCAAGTAAATCCCATATTTTAAGATTAAGCAGTGGAATAAACTTTTTAGGATTTAGAATATTCTTTTATCATAAACTTATAAGATCAAGCAATTTGAAGAATCTTGAGAGAAGATTAAATAAGCTTAGAATATTGTTTGATGCTGAGTTGTTAAGCAGAGAAAAAGTTCTCGAATCTTTAGAGGGCTGGTTAGCTTATTGTTCTCATGCAAATACCTATAAGTATAGAAAGTATTTAATCAGAATATTTAACAAATGTTTTTCTTATGGAAATAAATTATTTGTTCATAACAAAAAGAATTATATTAATTACATTAAGAAAGTTAGTGAAAGTGAATTACAATTTGCGGTTCAAAGAACATTATTCAATTATAAAAAAGGATTATCTATAAAAGAAATTGCAATTAAGCAGAGAATAAAAGAATCAACTGTCTGGGGTCATTTAGCTAATTTAATTGAACATAAGCAATTATCTATATGGCAAGTTATTGATAATGAAAAAGCACGTAAGATTTTCAATAAAATTTATAGTCCAAAAGAGAGATTAAGGGATATTAAAAAGAGAATAAAAGATAATTCAATAACTTATGATGAAATAGCTTGTGTAATGGCAAGTATTAAGTCTAAAAGAAAGTATTTACACATATTGTAATTACTAAGTAGTAACTAACCGAAAGGTTTATAAATAGCTTATTTATTGATTTAGTATGGCATTAAAATTAAATCCAGAAAGAGAAGTATATAGAGAATTTTATGGTCAGAATGTGGCTCAAATGCCTCTATTAGTAGCTGACAGAAGAGTTCCTATGAATGTTGCTCAATTATTGCAAAGAAGATTAGATGTTAGAAATTCTGATGCTGATGTTAGAACTGCTTATCATGATAATTATTTTGACACTGGTGATGCTATTGCATATCATCCAGATGGCAGAGTTAAAGTTGTTCTTGATTCTCAAACATTAAGAGAAATTAATCCTAAAAGTCAGTTAACTAATGGAGCATTAGTCTTAACAGAAGATGCTTATAGAGCTTTAGATGGTGTTGAGTTTAAGAAAGGAAAACTTGAGAAAGTTAATGAGGGTCTTTCAATAAAAGAAGTTAAAGCTCATCCAGTTTGGAAAGTTTTAACAAGAGAAGATAAGGCATTACTTGACGATTATGCTGATTGGGCTTTTACAGAATATAGAGATAGATTTGCTCAAGGTTCTGATGTTGATGACATAAGAATAATGGGAATTTATCCAGATTCAGCTGGAGAAGCTCCAAAATTAAGGGCTTGGTGTGTCAACAGGCTCGAGGACGGGTCTAATGCTAATGGCAGGTACCTCCTTGGCGATGACAATGGTCGCTTCCTCGGTATAGCGCCGGAGGCGCTTAGTGCGCCGGGTAAGGGTGCTTTAAGTGTAAGATTATATACAGTTGCAGATGTTCAAAAAGCACAAAAACAATTAGAACAAATTGATTCAGTAGTAAGACCAGAATCTATTAGTGATGTTAAGTCTTTAATATCAAGACTTTAATTATTTTATTTTTACAATTCTATACAAATATTTTTACTTGAAATTTCGCAAGAAATGAAAGTTAAAGATTGTACAACAATCTTTTTATAATCGATTTAATATAGTTCTAAGTCCTGGCAACCGTGGAAACATGAGAAGCTGGGTTATACGCACTTCCACGACGGCAACATAGTTGTCATAAAATACAACCATAACACCTAATGTTGTGAAATGGTGGTGAGAAAGTTAAGTGGAAGAGCTATGCTCTGGGGCTTGGTATGTCAACAGGCTCGAGAACAGGTCTAATGCTAATGGCAGGAACAACCTTGACAATGACAATGGTCGCTTCCTCGGAATAACTCAGTTGTTGTTTACAGGACACTTATTATTATATTTTATATCTATATTTATTAAACAATTATTTCTTCCAATAAACAACCTTAGTTCCATCACTAAGAGCAATACCTTTAGACTTATATCCCTTAAGATTTTTGTGAAGTAATTCATCTAATATCATAATTAAATCAACAGTTTTGTTAAACTCTTTTGCTGTTGATTTCTTTTTATCAGTTTTGACTGTTAGAATTATTTTCATCTAGGACAAAGATCGTCACTTGTATTTGAATCTTCTTCATTACTTAGAAATTACTCTTGCCCTTGATTAGTTGATTGTTCTGCTTCAGGTTGATTTGCTTCTGCTTCCTGTTCTTGTTTAAGTCTTTCCAATCTTTTTACTAGATAATTATGAATAAGCAATCTAATTGCTAAACTAAAACGTCCTTGGTCTTCATGTTTTACTTTATCTGTAAATCTTGAATCTTTTTTGATTGACTTATTAAAAAGCTCCATTTCTTTCTCAAAGTCCTTACCATAATATACTTGTTTTGAATATCTAGGATTATTTGTCATGAAAAAGAAGAGATCCTTGTGTTTTTATATCCCGCTCTTTTATGTATGATACATATGAGTATTGTATATACATTCCCCTATAAGTTTACCCCCATTGATTTTCTCTATATGTATTAAACACTATTTTTGGGACACCATTTCAAAACAAAATTAATAATGATGAAAACCAAATAAACACATGTTAATTTGTTTAGTTTTTTTGGTCCTCTTTCCTTTGTAAAAATATCTTAAAATGTAGGGGGTATATTATTTGCAAAAGGTTATTAATAACCAATATCTTAGGATAGATATGTCAATAAACAATAAAGGTGACTTAGGGTTTGAACAGAAGCTTTGGGTTGCTGCTGATAAGATGAGAAGCAATAGGGATGCTTCCGAATATAAACATGTAGTCTTAGGTTTAATATTTCTAAAATATATTTCAGATGCTTTCAAAGAAGTTTATGAAGAAATAGCAAAAGACCCCTAAGGTGATCCTGAAGATGTAGATGAATATAAAGCAAGAAATGTCTTTTGGGTTCCTAAAGAATCTAGATGGGATCGTTTACAAAAGAATGCTAAACAACCAGTAATCGGAAAATTTATTGATGATGCAATGGATGCTATTGAAAAGGATAATCCTTCATTAAAAGGAGTTCTTCCAAAAGACTATGCTCGTCCTGCTTTAGATAAACAGAGATTAGGTGAACTAATTGATCTCATAGGATCAATAGCTTTGGGAGACAATGAAAGTAGAAGTAAAGATATACTTGGAAGAGTGTATGAATATTTTTTAGGACAATTTGCAGATGCTGAAGGAAAAAAAGGTGGACAGTTTTATACTCCTAGATGTATTGTTAAACTTCTTGTTCAAATGATTGAACCTTATAAAGGAAGAGTTTTTGATCCGTGTTGCGGATCAGGTGGAATGTTTGTTCAAAGTGAAAAATTTGTTCAAAGTCACTCTGGAAGGTTAAATGATATTTCTATTTTTGGACAAGAAAGTAATCCAACTACTTGGAAATTATGCAAGATGAATTTAGCAATTAGGGGTATTGATTCTTCTTTTATAAAATGGAATAATGAAGGAAGTTTTTTGAATGATGAACATAGAGATCTTAAAGCAGATTTTATTATTGCTAATCCTCCATTTAATGATTCAGACTGGAAAGGTGAACAATTAAAAGAAGACATAAGATGGAAATATAGAGTGCCTCCAACTGGAAATGCTAACTTCGCATGGGTTCAACATTTTATACACCATTTAGCACCACATGGAATGGCAGGTTTTGTTCTAGCTAACGGTTCTTTATCTTCAAATAATGGTGGAGAGGGAGAAATAAGAAAAAACATTATTGAAGCTGATTTAGTTGATTGTATTATTGCGATGCCTTCACAGTTGTTTTATAATACTCAAATTCCTGCTTGTTTATGGTTTATTTCAAAAGACAAGAAAAATCATAAATTTAGAAATAGGGAAGGAGAAGTTTTGTTTATTGATGCAAGAAAATTAGGAAGTATGATTGATAGAAGACATAGAGATCTTACTGATGAAGATGTAAAAAAGATTTCTTCAATTTATCATGCTTGGAGAGGAGAAGGTGGAAAGTATGAAGATGTTATTGGATTATGCAAGTCTGTTAAGTTAGATGAAATAAGAAAGCATGGACATGTTCTTACTGCTGGAAGATATGTTGGATCTGAAGAAGTGGAAGAAGATCCAGAAGTCTTTAATGAAAAAATGAAAAGGCTTACAATAGAACTCGCAGAGCAATTCAAAGAGTCTGATAAATTAGAAAAAGAGATCAAAGAAAACTTAGCTGGAATTGGCTGGAGGATATAGGGAATGACTACTTTAAAGGCTAGTAAATATTTATATGTGCCTCTTTTTGTTGCATCATTTGCAAGATCATGTGATGAACCTTTTTTAGATAGAGAAGAAAAACTAAAATACCATTTCTTACCTATGAGTCTTGGTCTTGTGGCATCATTTGGTTGTGGTTTGGGTTGTGGTTTATGTTTTTATGATAATATAGTCAATACTGAAAATTTGTTTGGAGCTGCTTTTTGTGGTATAGGATTGATTACAAACATTTCTTCAGTGTTATATGAATTTTATAGATCTGCAAAACTTAAGATTGAAGAATCAGAAAATAATAAAAAAATAAGCAAATAAAAATTTATTGAGTCATATTTGACTTGAAATTCAATTAGGAGAATTTTTAAATAATGTACTTTTATGGTTTCTATATCATGCGCTGCTAGTTTACCGGTAGAATATCTCGTTGCCAAGTAAAAAGAACCTACGGTTCTTCTTACGACATCTCCCTTGAGGTGTTAAAATGTAAGAAACGCAAAGACGAGGTGAACTGGGTTCAATTCCCAGGCGGCGCATATTTATTCTTGCTTTTTAAGAATCTCTCTGATTTTTGGAAGAGCTCTTTTAGCAGATCTTCTTCCTTCTGCAATTAAATGTTTTGCTTCATAAAAATCAAAAGTACTTACTTTTACGTGAGGTCTTATTACTACATCTGCACCCTCTTCTTGAAATTTTGAAAGAAGACTGTTTTGAAAATAATTTGAATAATTTGCAACATTAAAAAAACTAAAATTTTTTAATTCTTTTGTGTGATTAGCTTCAACATTTACAGCAATTATTTTTCCTTTTTTGTCATATTTTCTTGCAATACTCACTGGAAGTATATCTGAAACTCCCCCATCAACAATTAATGATTCTCCTAGTTTAAATGGTTCAAAAAAACCAGGTATTGAAATGCTAGATCTTATTGCATTAAATAAACTGCCTTTGTTAAATATGATCTTTTTTTGTTCTGATAAATTAAATCCAACTGCAATAAAATCTGTTTTAAGATCTTCTATATTTAGATCTTTAGTAAAATCTTTTAGTTTTTCATCAACTCTTCTTGAATTAAACATATAATGATAGCTTGGAAGAGAAAAAAGCATTTTAAAAACATCTTTTTTCTTTAGATTTAAAAACATCTCTTTTGCTTCATTTAATTTACCTGCACAATACATTCCACCAATAAGTGCACCTGCACTTGTTCCAACAATTTTTTTAATAGGTATTTTATTTTCATCAAGAATTTCTAGAACACCAATATGTGCAAGACCCTTTGCACCACCTCCACTTAAAACTACAGTTATACCCCTTCTTTTATTTTTTTTCATATTAACTAATATTTATTTTTGCTTAAATATCTTTTGTTATCTTTAGTTTACAGGAGATTACATTTCATCTTTACAAGATTCACATAAATTTCTACCATCTACTAATTCAAGAATATCAAAATTACCACATTCTTCGCATGGAGATTCAATAAAAATTCCTTTCTTTGCAAAGTCACTTCTTTGAATTTTTTCGTATTCTTCTCTTATTTTTTCATATTCCCTATTAGAATCAAATATTTCTGGAATAAATTTTACAATATCTTTCAGTGTGATATATCCTATTATATATTTGTTTGAAATAACCGGCATTCTTCTGATTTTGTGCTTGTTCATTTTTTGGAGAGCTTCTTTTAAAGAAGATTCTGGTTTTATTGTATATACTTTTTTTGTTGCTACTTCTTTTGCAGTTATTTTTTCAAAATCACAATTTTTTGGTTTTTTTGTAAGTGCCCAAATAATATCTTTTTCAGTTATAATACCTTTTAGTTCCTCTCCTTTTTTTAAAACAAGGCTTCCTACTCTATTTTTTATCATTTTTTTGGCACAATCTAAAATATTTGAATCAGGATCTGTAGATGCAAATTTACGGGTCATTACATCACCTACTCTTATACGATTTTCCATTATTTAGTTAAGTTTCTTAAGTTTATATAAGTTATGAAATTGTTTTTTGGTTATTTATTTTACTACATAAATGCTTAAAAATTGACTTTTATTCAAATTTTTAGAGGTTATTTTTAATAAAGATGGCTGATAATAAACAAGTATATGTTTTACCTGAAAATGTTCAAAGAATGTTAGGTCAGGATGCTCAAAGAAATAATATTCTAGCTGCGAGAATAGTTGCAGATACTGTTAAAACAACTCTTGGACCGAAAGGTATGGATAAGATGCTTGTCGATTCTACAGGTAATGTTATTGTTACAAATGATGGAGTTACTATTCTTGAGGAAATGGATGTTGAACATCCTGCTGCAAAAATGATGGTTGAAATTGCAAAGACTCAGGAAAAAGAAGTTGGTGATGGAACTACTACTGCAGTTATGCTTGCCGGAAAATTGTTGGAAAATGCTGAAAAACTTTTAGATAAAAAAATACATCCAACAATAATAACAAAAGGTTATCAAATTGCCTCTGAAAAATCAATTCAAATACTTAATGATATTGCATCAAGAGTTACAACAGAAGATGATATTGCACTTAAACAATTAGCAATAACCTCTATGACTGGAAAAAGTATTGAAGGTGTAAAAGAAAAATTTTCAGATATTGTTGTTAATGCAGTTAAACTAGTAGAAGATTACGGGAAAATTGATTTAAATAATATTAAAATTGAAAAAATTCAGGGAGATAGTATTAAAGATAGTGAGCTGGTTTCTGGAATTGTTTTAGATATAGAAAAAATTAACATTGATATGCCGAAGATTGTTGAAAATGCACGTATCTCTTTAGTTGATTTTCCAATTGAATTAAAAAATCCAGAAATTGAAACTAAATTAAGCATTTCAAGTCCTGAAGAATTACAGAGTTTTGTTGAATCTGAAGAGATTATGTTAAGAGAGATAGTTAATAAAATTAAAAAGACTGGAGCAAATGTTATTTTTTGTCAAAAAGGTATTGATGATGTTGCACAATATTTTTTGACAAAGGCAAATATATATGCTTGTAGAAGAGTTTCAAAGAGTGATATGGAAAAACTGTCTAAGGCAACTGGTGCAAAAATAGTTAGTAATTTAAATGAATTGAGCAGTGATGATTTAGGAAGTGCAAAAAGCGTTGAAGAAGTAAATGAAGGAAGTAATTTAATGACTTATGTTCGAGGATGTTTAAATCCAAAAGCAGTTACTATTTTGATTCGCGGTGGTTCTGAACATGTTCTTGATGAAACTGAAAGAGCTGTAAAAGATGGATTGGGAGATGTTAGTGCTGTACTTAGAGATGGGATGATTGTTGCTGGTGGTGGTGCTATTGAGATTGAACTTGCAAAGAAGTTAAGGGAGTTTTCTCAATCTCTTTCTGGAAGAGAACAATTAGCTGTTGAAGAGTTTGCTTCTTCCCTTGAATTTATACCAATAACTCTTTCTGAAAATGCAGGAATGGATCCAATTGATGTTATTACTGAAATGAAATCTTGTCATGATAATGGCAAAAAAAATTTTGGTTTAAATCTTTTTAATGGAAAAATAGAGGACACTTTTTTAGCAGGAATAATTGAACCTTTGAAAGTTAAAACTCAAGCAATAAACTCAGCATCTGAAGTAGCTATTATGATCTTAAGAATTGATGATGTTATTGCTGCAAATAGTAAAAAACAATCTAATTCTGGAAGAAATTATTTGCAGGATTATGATTAGAATATGAAATTGTAATTAACTTTATAAAATAGTAGCACAAAATGTCAATTATATTAAACTTTAATAATCCTTTACCATTACACTTTTAACAAATTGAGGAATACAAGTCATTCGTATTCCCACATTATCCAACCAGATTTTTAATGATATTATATTTAAGATTGATTTTATTATTAAGATAAAGTTTAAATATCTCTTTTTTATTAGTTTTATTATTAATTAAGAGGTATTTTATGGCAGAAAAAGATAAGATTACTGAAACAAAAGTAAAATATAATGGTCTTTTTGATTTTAAAGAAACTTATTCATTTATTTATAGATGGTTAGTTGATGAAGATTATTGGGTTGAAGAAAAAAAATATGTTGAAGAAGTCGGTGGAGATTCTAAGAAAGTTGAAATTGAATGGCAGGCATCTAAAAAAATTTCAGATTATTTTAAAAATACTTTAAAACTTAACTGGAGAATTGTTGGTATGAAAACAGTTGAAGTTGAGAAAGATGGTAGGAAAGTGAAAATGAATAATGGAAGTTTTGAAGTTAAGATAACTGCTGTACTTGTAAAAGATTGGGGTAGTCAGTGGGATTCTTCACCTGCTATGAAATTCTTAAGAGGTACATATGATAAATTTGTAATTGAAGGTAGGATAAAACAATATGAAATTAAGCTTGATAAGGACTTAAATGAGCTTGCAGAGCAACTTAAGGCTTTTTTAGTTTTAGAAGCTAAAAAATAGCTTTTCTTTTTATCATAATAGAAGGGTAAATTTTTAACATAATATTTATATATCTCTCTTGTTACTTCAATTAATGAAATATCAAAAAAGAGTTATTTTTATGTTTTTTTTGTTACTTTTAATTGTAAGTTTTGTTTCTGCTTTAAATATTGAAGCAAATTTTAAACCTGATTCTGTTTCTATAATAAATAATTATGATGAACCAGCTGTTTTTGATTTTTATGTTAAAAATAACGATTCTGATGTAACACTTCAGTTTTTTACATATGAGAGATTTAGGATAGAACCAGATAATTTTACTTTAAGTAAAGGTGCATCAAAAAATATTAATGTTAAATTTTATGCATTTGATTTTATGAGAAATAATGTAGGATATATTTCTATGCCAGTTTATATAAGAAATATTCAAAATCCTGAAGATTTTTATAAAATTGATAAATTAATAATTAAGCTTGTCAATTTAAATAATGCTTTTGAAATTGAATCTGAAAATATAAATCCTCAATCTAATTTTGGAAAGATATATATTCAAAGTTTGGAAAATATTAATTATTCTAATATAAATTTAATGATTAATTCTGTTTTTTCTGATTCTAAAAAAGAAATCTTAAATTTGAAACCTTATGAAAAAAAAGAAATAATTTTTCCATTAGATCAAGAAAAGATGAAAGAGTTATTAGCAGGTGAATATAATGTTGAGCTGTTTTTTACAGTTAATGGACAGACAAATAGTTTTAAAGTACCTGTTAAATTGCTTGAAAAATCAGGACTTTCAGTTAAAGAATTTTCAAAGGGTTTTATTATTCAGGAATTAAGCATTGAAAAATTAAATGAAGGAAATATAATGTCTGTTGCAGATATTAGCATTAAAAAAAATATAATTTCTAGATTTTTTACAACCTTTTCTTCTGAACCAGATAGAGTTGAAAGAAAAGGATTATTTGTTTATTATTCATGGCAGAAAGAACTTAGACCAAATCAATCTTTGAAGGTTAATATAAAAACAAATTTTATTTTTCCTTTTATAATTTTAATTCTTATGATAATTATTAGTATTCTTGTTAAACTTTTGTTTAGACAAGATGTAATTGTTAAAAAAAGAGTAGGATTTGTTAAAACAAAATCAAATGATTTTGCATTAAAAGTAACTATTTCAGTTAAAACAAGAAAATTTATTGAACATATTAAGATATTTGATAGGATACCAGCTATTGCTAAATTATATGAAAATTTCGGAGATCCAAAACCAATTATAAGGGAGAATGGAAGGCTTGAATGGACTTTAGACCGTCTTTCTGAAGGTGAAGAAAGAGTTTTTAGTTATATTTTTTATTCAAAAATTAATGTTGTTGGAAAGTTTGAACTTCCACCAGTTACTGTTTTATTTGAAAAAGAAGGAAAACCTAAAGAGATTAATTCAAACAGAGTTTTTTTTATTAATGAACCAAAAAAAGACTATTAACCTAATTCGTGATAAATTATTTAAACTATTGTTTATTTTATACTAAATGAAAAAAGATAGGAGAATAAGCATTATTTTTATAATTCTTTTTAGTTTAATTACTTTGTTAATACTAATTATTGCTAATTTTGGTATTTTAGGTAATGTTATTAATTTAAGTTTTAATAAATGTGGAAGAATTGATAATTTTAAGTGTGTAAATGATACTTCGGTTAATTTATGTTTATCTATGTTTGCTTATGGAAATGTTAATGAAGCTTCAACTGAAGGTTGTGTTACTTTTTGGAAAGAATCAAATCCTGGAAAAGAAAAAAATATTGATAAATTAAAAAAATGTGCAATGGATTACAGGGAAAGAAGTATTAGCATTTATGAATTTCAATCTTGTTTGAATTATTGGAATGTTTATTTGGAAAATATTGCTTCAAGTTATGTTGCAAAACCAATTATTATGAAAGAGATAGGTATTTTTACAGATACTGGAAGATATTTTGTTTATCAGTGGAATTATGATAAATGGGTAGAAATTACTGATGAGACTATGAAAGGAGATTATCTTGATGAAAAAACATCAAGGTGGTTTAATGAATATACTAATGAGTCTGGTCTTTTACCAAGAAGTATTACTCCTATAGTAAGTTATTATTATCCTTCAACTGATGGTGGAAGAATTCATTTGTGGGCAAAAGTTAATGATAAAATGAAGTTTTTTATTTATAATCCAAGTTCTTTATTGAGTGTTAAGGGATGGTATGATAGAACTAATTTATTGTCTGGAACAGATTATAATTCTATCTTAAAACAATGGTGTGATACTTCAAAATGTGGAGTATTGCCTAAAAATTTTGAGATTTTAACGGGATATCATTTTTATGATACTAATAATGTTGGTAGAGTTAATTTATTTGGTTTAATAGATAATCAAGTTCATTTATTAGTTTATAATCCTAATGTTAATTTGTGGTATGATAGAACTGAGGATATTTTTTCAGAAGGTTCTGAGAAATTTAGTGCAGATTTTATACCAAAAGTCGGATTTTATAGTGAACTAACTGGTAAGGAAGTTTATTTGTTTGGAAAGACAAATCCTGATAAGTATGGAATTACAACTAAACTTTATGTTTATAATATCTCAAATGGTTCTTGGTCTGAAAGATCAATTTTTAATTTGATGCTTCCAGATAAATATCCTCAAGCAGGATATTATGACTTTGCCTTGAATAAAAATGTTTTATGGTATAATGGGAATTTGGTTTATACAAGCGCTGATGGAAAATATTCTGTTTCTAAAGATTACTTAGAAGGAAGCGGAAGATTGCCACCAAATGAGTTTTATTTAACTTGCAAAAATTCTCAATTAACTACTGAACAACAAGAATATTTGAATTTGTTTAATAGTGAATTTGAGTTGTCTGATGAAATTAAATTATTTATTGTAGAAAAATATCCTTGGATGAATGTGAAAAGCTTAACAAATTGTGACAAAGTATTTATGATTAAGGATTTTTCTGATGCAATATCTGTATTAGGAGCTTCGTTTTCTTAAAATGAAAAATTCATTAAAGATATTGGTTTTTGTTTTTTTCTTAGTTTTAACTTTATTTTTTGTTAGTTCATATAAAGTTGGAGATGTAGTTGAAAAAAAGATATATTCTACTTTTTGTGGTACCACTTCTCCTATTATTGATTATATAAATGATCATGGAGGAACTTATTTTGGTGAGGAATTGGTTGTTGGACTTCCTTATTCCCCCTCTACTTCAGGTCATTTTTATATTAATCTTTCAGTGCTTAATCCTCCTGGTTGCTTCCATGGTTATGAATTAGCTGTTTGGGAAAAAATAGCTAAAGAAAATTCTCATTGTTTATTAAGTAATTATTGTGATATTTCAGAAGGATTAGTATGTGCTAGGTTATATTATGAGGTTGATTTTAGGAATAGTTTTCAACTCGATCGTGTTGCAAGAGCTTACTATATGACTACTGTAGAAACATGTCAAAAATGTAATCAAGAGATTGTTAGAAATGAAAAACAAATTGATTATGATGGAGTTAATGGAGTGATTAGAGTAGATATGTTAGTAAGTAGAAATAAGTGTGCTTTTAAAGATAAGATTTGTGCAAATGGTGAAAAGTTTGGTGATCCTTGTTTAGGTTTAGCTTGTCCAGAAATGCATTGTGAAATAAATGATAAAAATAGAGATGGAGATTTTGATGATGAATCTGATTATATTTGTGTTGCAGATGAAAAAGAAAAGAGTTTGAGTGAAGCTGTTTCAAAATATACTCTTGATGCAAAAGCTTTGGAGAAATTGTATGAAAAGGGCTGTTGTGATGATAAAGTCAACTATCAATCATGTTCTTCTGGAATACTTGGTAAAAAGAAGTGTTGTAGAATCGGGACAGAATGTTGTGATAACCGTTGCTGTTATGATTATCAAAATTGTATCTCTTATGGTCCTTTAGGATCATATAATTTCTGTACAGACAATATAACTATTTGTCCTCCAGAAAAACCAGTTCGATGTGATCCTGATCCAAGTCTTGCTAATACTCCCGATAGTAATTCGAGAAAACCAGTCTGTTGTAGAAGTGATCAGACTTGTTCTTATGCTATTTTAGAAACACCTCTTGGAGATAGAAAGATAGGAACCTGTGCACCCTTAACTGAATGTGAAAATCCTTGCGGAGTTGTAGCTGATGGCCAACCAAAAGTCTGTTGTAAACCTGATCAAGAATGCAATTCTATTTCGGGCGTTCCTTTTTGTCAGGCTAAAGATGATAAGTCATGTCCTTCTGACATACCTTTTGCTTGTACAAGTATTAATCCTAAAGGTCCTAAAGATATTAGAATCTGTTGTCTTCCAGGTAGTACTTGTGAGTATAATCCTGAAGATGATACTCCTTATTGCGGAAAACCAAAAAGTTAAAAGAATTATTTAGAAAAAAACGATTGAGTCAAAAATTTCATAAGCTCTTTCCATTAAGAAAACTTTGTCTTTTATCTCTAGATTATCTAATTTAATAAAAGGATAGTTTTCACTTGCCCATTTTATGTCATGTTCACTTAAACCTTCTGTTCTTGCATAATCGTTGAAGGCTTTAAGACATTTTATTTGTTCAGCTGTTAAATTGGATTCATCAAGTCTTCCGTATTTTTGTCTGTATTCTTTGTAAGCTTTTCTTTGCTTTTCAGTCATTTCTTGAGCATTATTCACTTTATTATTCAAAGTAGCACAGCTGTTAAGAACAAGTGCAGATAAACCAGCACCAGCACCAATTCCAAACTCTTTCAAAAATCCCCTTCTTGATATTTCTTTTTCCATGATTATCTTAAGTAGATTATGTATTTAAATCTTTCTATTTGTTGTTACTTAATAATAGTTATTTTTATTGGTGATTAAGCTTGGTTAAGCTGTTAAGGTGTAAATGAATCTTTGTACGATAATGCACTTTCCTCTTTTATTTTTTTACCATATTTAACTCTATAAATCTCTTGCATTATGAAAATTTTGTCATTTACTGGCCATTTTTTTGGATCAGAATCTTGACTTATAAAACTATAATTTTTATGAATCCATTTCATTTCTTTTTTTGAAAGTCCATTATTCTCTTTTAAATATTTGTTAAAATCATTAAAATATTCTATTTCTTCTTTTATTAAACTACTTTTATTTATTCTAGTATATCTTTTTAATACGCTTATTTTATCTTTTTCTGACAACTTAAAGTTATAACTATTTACTCTACTTCTAAAAAAATTTGTTTCTTTATTATTTGTTAAATTGTATTCATCTTTAATCCATGCTTCTTCAGGATATGATCCTAGAGGTATTGTTCTGCATCCACTAAAACAAGAAGATGAGAAAATTATTCCTGCTAAGGTTATTGATTCTAAAGTATTTCTTAATATTTTTTTTGGTTTGTTTTCAATCATAAACTTTTCTTGAATCGGTAACTATTTAAACTTTGCTTAAAAGCAAAGCTTATATACTAAGGTATAAGATTACTTTTTATGATAAATAAAAAAAATGCAAGTTTGATTAATATTATTGAAATTGAAAAAGCACCTTGTTGCTCACCAACAAATTCATTTAGTGTTTGGGTTCTTGATGAAAATGGGAAACCTTTACAGGAAGGTTTTGTATTTACTTCTTCATATAATATTTATGAATTAAATTCTAAGAAAAATTATATTTGTGAACTTTTTGAGGAATCAAGTCTAAACGGTAATTGTGATAAAAATAATAAGCATATTTTTGCTGTTGCTGATAATAAGGAAGAAGGTGAAAAAAAATTATATCAGAGAGCATATTATAGGGCTAATGAATTAGCCAATAAATACCGTGTTTCTGTTTTTGATTTTACAAGAAGGAACAAAAAGTAACTAAATAATTGATTCTAAAAGAATCAAAATCATTTCTTGTGCGATACATTCTAGGTTTTTTGATTTTTCTTTTATGAATATATTTAAAAACAATTAAGTTCTTTAATTTTTAACCCCGCATAGCTCAGTGGTTAGAGCGCCTGGCTGTAGACAATTGTCTAGGGTGGATTTTCCGTTTTGGAAATAAAATGAAACCTGATTAGAATAAATCCGTTAGGATTTAGCAGATCCCGGGAGATCCCCAGTTCAACTCTGGGTGCGGGGATATAT
The DNA here is from genome assembly GCA_035453125.1 of Minisyncoccota bacterium. Lineage (GTDB taxonomy): Archaea > Nanobdellota > Nanobdellia > Pacearchaeales > GW2011-AR1 > JACPLR01. The sequence continues at coordinate 133,172 of DAOTCN010000001.1, forward strand.
ACTTTCTAGATAAATATTAAAATTTTGTAGTTTAACTATAATTATGAAAACTATTTTTTCTTATTTTCTAATCTTTAATTTTTTTAGAACTCGAGGAATTAATCTTTTACTTTTTGCTTTTTCTTCTCTTGCTTTTTTCAGTTTTGCAATTTTTTTCAGTTTTGCAATTTTAGAATCTTTTGATTTTTTACTCGGATTTCTTCCATTAATAACCTTTCTTTTTTTATTCTTGAATTTAATCTGCTCTCTTTTTTTACTTTTCATTATTGACCTCTTTTTTAATTTAAGGATTAAATATTGCTGACATCTGGACTCGGTGAAGAAGTTCCTCAAGCAGGGGTTGACATCAATCTTAACCTACCAACAGCTTTAAAGGTTATCTCTTCGCTACATATGGAAGCTTAACAGGTATAGGTTTCGTAAGACGAGTTATAGTCCAGTCGTCATTATTAATAGCTGAATACCTGACAGAGGCTTGTATGCCAGCATCCTTTTCAGGACAACCGAAATGTCCTAGTCAGCTTATTTATATTATTATGTTTTCTACTTTATAAGTGTTTATTACTACTTTATAATTAAAATATTATTTTTTATTTAATCATAAAATTAGTATTGATTAGAATGTAGTACACTTAATTATTTTTTATATTTTGTTTTTAAAATGAACATCTAATTGTGGGAAAGGTATCTGAATGTTATTTTGTATTAATGCATTATAAATTTTTGTATTTGCTTCATCTATTGCATCACTTTTATTTTTTAGATGACTAAAATTAATATAAAAATAACCTTTAAACTTTAGATATGATTCATCCATTTCCATAAATCTAACAAAAGGTTGATGTGTTTTTAATGATCCTTTTATTGATATAAGTTCTTTTATTACTATCTTTTTAACTTTTTCAATTTCTGAACCATATCCAACATTAAAGGGGATAACTATTCTGATTATTGGTTCAGGTAGTGATGCATTTGTGATTTGATTATTAGCTATTTTATTATTTGGAATTATTATTGTTTCTTCATTTGATGTTCTTATCTTTGTACTTCTTAAACCAATTTTGATAATTCTTGCTTCTTTATTGTCTATGTATACTAAATCTCCTTCTTTGATTGTTTTGTCCATTACTATAGATATACCTGAAAATATGTTATCTAAAGTTGGTTGAAGTGCAAGTGCAACAGCTAAACCAGCAATTCCTAAACCTGCAAGGATTGGACCAACTTCTATTCCCCAAATATGTAAAATAAAAATAATGCTTATTCCAATTAAAGAAATTTGAATAATTCCATGAAGTATAGACATTAGATTATCATCGATACTTGTATTTGTTTTTTCAGTTATTCTTTTCCACCAATTTAATACAAATAGATCTAGTGTAATGAATAATAAATAATTTATCGTGATAAATGAAATTGAATAAATTAATTTATTAACTGTACTGCTAAATTCTGTTAAAACTGTTGATAATTCATTTATTGAAACCTGTATTATAAACATAAATATCAAAATCATAATTGGAAGAATAAAACGTCTTAATTTAGATTTTTGATAATATTCTTTCTTCTTATTTTTTATTCTAATTATTCTACTTAAAATTTTAGTTATTAAAATAATTAATAATAAAAGACCTCCCCCAATTATTAAAGCTCGTATATAAGGATTTGTTATATATTGATTAAATAGCATTTTGTTTTCTCTTTTTTTATGTAAATATACCCTTTGTTTGTTTTTAAATTATTTGTTTTATTAATCTTAAAGTAACTCAATATATTTAGGATTATGAACTTTAATTTTTTCATGATTATTTTTCATGATATCTTTTTTATAATAAGAACATTTAAAAAGATGATATATTTAAAAGAATTAACTTTGAATAAAGAGGTTGTAAGTCAGAAAATAAATGGCAAATAAAAACATTGACTATGAGGAAGATTTTGATGAAGATTCAGATCTTGATATGAAAGATCTGGATGTTGAAGAGGATGTTGATTTTCCTGTAGATCTAAGTGACATTGATTAACAATTAGTCTTTCTTTTTCTTTTTTTCTTTTTTATAAAATATAGCAGTATACTAAATTATTTAAATGAATTATATTTTAAGTTTTTATGTTAATTGGTTTAGTTGGAAAGCCTAATGTTGGTAAATCGACATTTTTTAAAGCAGCAACTCTTGCAAATGTTCTTATTGCAAATTACCCCTTTGCAACAATAAAACCTAATCATGGTATGGCTTATGTTAAAATTGATTGCATTGATAAAGAATTAAATACTCAATGTATGCCTCGTGCAGGATATTGTGTTAATCATCAAAGATTTGTTCCAGTTGATTTAATGGATGTTGCAGGTCTTGTTAAAGGTGCTAGTGAGGGAAAAGGACTTGGAAATCAGTTTTTAGATGATTTGAGGCAGGCAGATGTTTTTATACAAATTGTTGATGTTTCTGGAGAGACTGATGAAGAAGGAAAAACAACTTCAAATTATAATCCTGTACAAGATGTTGAAATGCTTGAAAATGAACTTGATTTGTGGTATACTGGAATATTAAAAAAAGTTTGGAAAACATTTTCAAGAACAGTTCAAAGCACTAATGAAAATTTTGCTTTAGCTATTGCAAAGCAATTTTCCGGATTGAATGTTCATGAAGAAGATGTTAAGAAAGTTATTTTGAAGCTGGGTTATGATGTTTCAAAACCAGCAAATTGGACAGATGAACAACTAATGGAATTTTCACATGAGTTAAGACATCATACAAAACCAATGATAATTGCTGCAAATAAAATTGATAGGCCTCATTCTAAAGAAAACTTAGAAAAATTAAAAGAAGAATATATTGATTTAATAATAACTCCTTGTAGTTCTGATTCTGAACTTGCATTAAGAGAAGCAAGTAAGGCTGGAATGATTGATTATATTCCTGGAGATAAAGAGTTTAAAATAATTAAAGAATTGAATGAGAAACAAAAAGAAGCTTTGGATACAATTAAGAAAAACGTTTTAGAGGTTTATGGTTCTACAGGTGTTCAGGATATTTTGAACAAAGCTGTTTTTGATTTACTTGGATATTTTGCTGTTTTTCCAGCAGGAGTTCACAAACTTGCAGATAGTAAAGGAAATATTCTTCCAGATTGTTTTTTAGTTCCACCAGGAACAACTGCTTTGGATTTTGCATTTAAACTTCATACAGATATTGGAAATAATTTTGTTAAAGCAGTTGATGTTAGGACAAAACAAGCTGTTGGTAAAGATCATAAGTTAAAGCATCGGGATGGTATAGAAATTCTAACGAGATAGAATTTCTAATTTTCGATTTAAGAGATTAAATTTAAAATATAGATATTTTAATAAGGTAAAATCTTTTAATCTTTTATTTGAGATAAATCTTATGTTTAAAATAATTATTAGAGAATATTATAAAAATTAAAATGTTAATAAAAGTAAAAGCAAAGCCAAATTCAAAAAAGCAAAGTGTTGAAACTGATGGAGAATATGTTGTTGTTTCTGTAAAAGAAGCTCCTGAAGATAACAAAGCAAATATTGCAGTTATAAAAACACTTGCAAAATACTATAATGTAGAACAAAAAAGTATAAAAATCAAATCTGGTTTGAGAAACAAGATTAAACTGATTGAAATTGCAGTTAATTAAAATTAATAAAAAAGAGACAAGATGGTTAGGATAATAAATATTAGAGTAAGAAGAGGAGATATGAAAAGAAGTATTGAAAATTTTGGATCTGGAAGATTTCTTGTAAGAGTTGGTGGAAAAACAAATGAAGAAATAAATAAAGAAGTTGTTGAGATGCTTTCAAGATATTTAGGGCATCCAATGAATAGAATTGAGTTAATTGGTGGTTCTGAAGCTGAAGATAAAGTTTTTCAACTTGTTTAGTGTTCTTGTAGATTAATTAATTTAATTGTTTATATTGATGTTTAATTAAAAGAGGTAAAAATGGCAATAAAATATCAATTTGATTCAGAATTACAAATAAGAGCAGAAGAAATTTCAAAAGTTTTGTTTCCACATGTAAAACTTGATAGAGTGAAATGTTTTAGAAGTAAAGGAAGTGGTGCAAGAAGAACGATTGCAAGATGCCATACAATTGGAAAGCTAATGCAAAAGACAATTGGATGTGAAGCTCATTATGCTCTTGAATTTATTTCAGAAAGATTTGATAAAATGTCTTATGAAGAACAAACTAAAGTTATAATCCATGAACTTATGCATATTCCCTTTTCGTTTGGGGGTGGATTTAAACATCATGATTGGGTTTGTGACAAAAATATAAATGTAATGTACAAACAGTTTCTGAATTCAAAGTCTAATTTAAATAATTCGAATTTTACTAATACTTTTAACAATGAAAATAGAAATAAGTCTTGGTGGTAAGAGAATAATTCTTAATAGTATTAAAAAAACAAATTTTTTTAGTAAATTTTCTGGTTTAATGTTTAGAAGAAAAGAGAAATCTAATGTTTTATTGTTTGAAACTGGAAAAAGAATTTCAATTCATTCTTTTTTTGTTTTTTTTGAGTTTGTTTGTTTATGGTTAGATAATGAAAATAACGTCCTGGAATGGAAGATTATAAAACCTTTTTCTGTCAGAGAAATTTCAAATTATAAATTCACAAAAATTATTGAAATTCCTATTAACAGAAAATGCAATGAATTAGTTAATCTTATCGTCGGAGAAAGGTTTAAAAAGGAAAACCATCTATAATATATATAATCTTAATAAAAAAGGAGGTAATCATGGGAACTGTATTAGTAAAAAACGCTGTTAAAAGAAAGCCAGGATATCTTTACTATGTTGATGGTAAAGGAAATGTATGTGAAGCAAAAATGGCTAGAGGCGGAAGAAAAAAGAAAAAGAGATAAATTCTCTTTAAACTTTATTTTTTAAATATTTTTTATTTACTATTTCTATTTATTTTTTATTTAATCATTTATTTCAAATAGATGTAAATTTTTTACAGAAACCTTTTTTTCTAACATTTCTCCTTTTTCTACGTCAATTCTCTCATTAGCTTTTGTTAAACATCCAGAATTTGAATGAGTATAAACTTTGTTTGAGATTGGTTTTAATCCTGCACTTAAAGTATAAATAATTTCATGATGTAGTGTATTGTTAAGGGAGTTACCACAACCATAACATGTTGCTTCTTTTTTTACTTGATTATATTTTAAATTAATTGCCATAATTTTTTAGGATTAGAGTAGTTTATAAACTTTTCGGTTGTTATTATTAATGAGTAGTTACTAAAATTTGTTAAATGATAATTTTTTGAAATAGTTTTAAAAAATATATTTCTATTGATTATTTATGTCAGTAATATTAGGTATTGAATCAACAGCACATACATTTGGAATTGGAATTGTAAAAGATGGTAAAATTTTAGCTAATGTTAAAGAAACTTATACAACCGAAAAAGGAGGAATAATTCCTGTTGAGTCTGCAAAGCATCATGAAAAATTTTGTAAATTACTTTTGAAAAAAGCTTTTGATGAATGTGGAATGAGTTTTGAAAATGTTAATGCAATTGCATTTTCTCAGGCACCAGGTCTTGCTCCATGTTTGCTTGTTGGTTTAAGATTTGCAAAGAAAATTTCTAAAGAAAATAATATTCCTCTTGTTCCAGTAAATCATTGCGTTGCTCATCTTGAAATTGGAAGAATTACTGGTGCAAAAGATCCAGTAATGTTATATGCTTCTGGAGCAAACACACAAATAATTGCTTATGCATCTGAAAAATATAGAGTATTTGGAGAAACATTAGATATTGGTATTGGAAATTTTATTGATACATTTGCAAGATATACTGGATTAGGTTTTCCAGGAGGACCAAAAGTTGCTGAACTTGCTTTGAAATCAAATTCTGAAAAATACATTGAGCTTCCGTATTCGATTAAAGGAATGGATGTTGCTTTTTCTGGAATGTTAACTAAATTAAGACAACTATTTGAAAGAAAACAAGCTACAATTGAGGATCTTTCTTATTCACTTCAAGAAACTGCATTTGCAATGCTTGTTGAAGCAAGTGAGAGAGCACTTGCACATACTGGGAAAAAAGAGTTGTTGCTTGGAGGAGGGGTTGCATGCAATAAAAGACTTCAAGAGATGTGTAGAATAATGTGTGAGGAAAGAGGATGCAAGTTTTTTGTTCCTCCAAATTCTTTGCTTGTTGATAATGGTGCAATGATTGCTTATCTTGGAGAAATACAATTTAAGTCTGGAATAAAATTTTCTGGAAAAGAAGCTGACAAACTTGACATAAATCCAAGGCAAAGAACTGATCACATCAAAGTTACTTGGAGGTAACTTCGTGGCCTAAAAATCTTAGAGAATTAAAAAGATTTTAAAGATTGGATGTTAAATGGAATTAAAAATATAATTATCTTTAAATATAACTTATTTTAATGAATTTGATGGCTTATCAAGTTTCTATTGAATATGATGGATCTTTAGAAAATTTTAGTATGCTTTCTCGTGTTACAATGACCATTTTAGAATTAATAACTTTAAATGAACGTGAGTTATTAACTGATATGACTGAAAAAGGTTACGGAACAGATAAATATTTACTTTATCGAATTACGAAAAAAGAAAAAGCTGAAAAGTTTAGAAGAAAAATTATAGAAAAAGGATTAGCTGAAGTTGTTTATGTTGATGAGATTTGACTAACGTAACGGAATATCTTTCACTTTTAACCAAGCTTCTAAATCTTTTCTTCTTTGATTATTAATTAATTGGTTTATTGCAAAATTATTTGCATCAGTAGTTAACTCACCCAATTGTTTGCATTTTTTATATAGAAATTTAACAAAATGGTCTTCAGTTGAATTAATTGTTTCTTCTATACCACTTAAGTTATTTATAATTGTGCTTCTGTAAACAAATATGTCTATAAAACTTAAATTTGGATAGTTATTTTTATTTGCATTTCTATGATTTATTACCTCTAAAATGTTTTCATGCACGGTTATTTTTCCTTGAGCTAATAACTTTTTTATCCTTTTTTCAAGAAGTTTATCAAATCTATGATACTTATTTTTTGTTGATTCTGCATATTCAAATGCTTCGCTTATTCTTTGTTCTGGAATATATTCCATATTTTTTTATATTGTTTTTATTATATAAATATTTAGATAGAAATTAATTTAAACTAATTATTTCTTAAGTATATATGGTATTTTGTAAAAAAAAGAATAAAAATGTAGAGAGTAATTGTGGTCATGGATGCAAAGCAGCAGGTTGCGGTGGAGCACTTTATGGACTTGGTTTTGTTGGAGCATTGATTTACTATGTTTCAAATGCAACAAGTTTTTGGGTTGGTGTTCTTGGAATTTTGAAAGCAATTGTCTGGCCAGCATTTTTAGTTTTTCATCTTTTGAAATTTATAGGTGCTTAGTTTATAAGAAAGATTTATAAAGCTACTTTTGTAATAAATTTTACCGATGAGGTATTAAATAAATATACGGAGGCCAAATGGACTTCTATACAATTGTTGAAAAAGCAAGAAAAACCGGAAAAATCGAAAAAGGAACTAATGAAGTTACAAAAGCAATCGAAAGAGGAACAGCTAAACTTGTAGTTGTTGCATCTGATGTTTCACCTAAGGAGATTATTCATCATTTGTCTATTCTTTGTAAGGAAAAAGGAATAAAATATGGTGAAGTTGATAATAAACAAAAATTAGGGATTTCTGCAGGACTTCCAGTAGCTTGTTCATCTGTAGCAATTATTACATCAGGGGATGCTGAAAAAGATATTGCTGCTTTGAAATAAATCATTAAACTTTATTTGATTTAATTAAAATGCCACCAAAACAAGAACAACAACAGCAAAAGAAAAAAGTATTTACAATTACATCTGGAGAAGCAGTTCCAGGAGTAGTTGAAGAAATAATTGGAAGAACAGGATTTAGAGGAGAAATTACTCAAGTTAAAGTTAAAGTTATGGAAGGAAGAAATAAAGGAAGATCAATGAGAAGAAATGTAAAAGGACCTATTCGATTAAGAGATGTTTTAATGTTAAGAGAAACTGAAGTTGAAGCAAGAAAAATAAAGAGCAAAGTTACAAGAGGAGCATATACATAAAATGGTAAAATCAATGCCAAGACCAAAAAAAGGTTATAAACCTATTTTAGAATTATGTGAAGATGTTTTAAATTCGGGGAGTTTTTATTGTGAATGTAATCATGAGATTTCAGGTATGATAACTAATTATCTTAGAAATTCAGGATTTGATGTTTATTCAGATTTAATTAAAGGAAAAGGTTATCAAGTAAACTTTGTAAGAGATTATAATATTTCGCCAGGTAAAAAATATCAAAGAGTAGTTGAAAAATTTGAAGATGCTATTTTAACTGGTACTTTGAGGGTTAATACACTTATATTGGAGGATAATTCTTTAGATATTAAGAGTGTTAGAAATGCATTAGGAAATTTAGGTTATACTCCTTGTATTAATCCTGCTGGACAAAATTCTCATGAAATTCATTTTTATAAAAGTTTTATAGATTTAGGAGGGAACAAATAATGCCTGCATGTTCATATTGTAAAAGGCATTATGATATTCCAAGAGGATTGACTTTTGTATTGTCAAATGGAGATATTTTATACTTTTGTTCTGGAAAGTGTAAGAAAAACTTTGATATGGGAAGAAAATCAGAGAAAAGAAATTGGATAATTAAAGAAGACAAAAAACACAAACCTGAAAAAGTTGAAGAACAATAAATTTTAATTCTCGACGTTATTCTTTAGCATTTTATCGACGGAAAATGCTGTTTTTGACATAGAAAGCTTTTTAAAGCAAGTTTGCCTTTTTGTAAGTAGTAAGAGGGTGAAAATTAAGTAAAAACTAAATTATTCCTCTTTCTGCATAATTTTAACATGGCACAAGAAAAAGATAATTATGATGCATCAAGTATCAAAGTTCTTGAAGGTCTTGAAGGTGTAAGAAAAAGACCTGCAATGTATATTGGAAGTACTGGAAAAGAAGGTTTACATCATTTGGTTTATGAGATTGTTGATAATTCTGTTGATGAGTGTTTAGCAGGAATTTGTTCAACTATAAGAGTTAGTTTAAATAAAGATGGTAGTGTGACTGTTGAAGATAATGGAAGAGGTATGCCTGTAGATATTCATCCAATTTATAAAAAACCTGCTATGGAAATTATTGTTACTAAGCTTCATGCTGGAGGAAAGTTTGATAGAAAGGCTTATGCTGTTTCTGGAGGCCTTCATGGTGTTGGTATTTCAGTTGTGGCTGCACTTTCTAAGAAAATGACTGTAGAGGTTAAGAAAGATGGAAAAATTCATGCTCAGAGCTACCAAATCGGAAATCCGCTCGATTCTGTAAAGGTTATTGGAAGTTGTGAGAAAGCCTTGACTGGAACAAAAGTAACTTTTTTACCTGATGAAACAATTTTTTCTGTTACTAAGTTTGATTTTAATACTCTTATGACTAGATTTAGAGAAATATGTTTTTTGAATGCAGGTCTTAAAATAATTTTTACTGATGAAAATTCTGATAAAAAAGAAGAATTTCATTATGCTGGTGGTTTAATAGAATTTGTTAAATGGTTAGATCGAGCAAGAAATTCTTTACATAAACCAGTATATTTTAAAAAATCTGCCGAAGATACTGTTGTTGAAGTTTCTTTTGAATATAATGAAGGTTATACTGAAAATATTTTTGGTTTTGTAAATACTATTAATACTATTGAAGGTGGAACTCATGTTTCAGGTTTTAAAACAGCGTTAACAAGAGCAATAAATGATTATGCAACCAAAAAAGGAATTTTAAAAAATGGAGAAAAATTAGAAGGAGATGATGTTAGAGAAGGATTAACTGCAATTATTTCTTTAAGATTAAAAGAACCTCAGTTTGAAGGACAGACAAAAACAAAACTTGGAAATTCAGAAATTAAAGGTTTAGTTGATTCAGTTGTTTCAACTGCTCTTACAGAATTTTTTGAAGAAAATCCTTCAATTGCTAGCAAGATTGGTCAAAAAGCAAGTGCTGCACTTAAAGCGAGACAGGCTGCACAGAAAGCAAAAGAGCTTGTTAGAAGAAAAAATGCATTAGGTATGGGTGGACTTCCTGGAAAATTAGCTGATTGTTCTAGCAAAAAAAGAGAAGAAACAGAGTTGTATCTCGTAGAGGGAGAAAGTGCAGGTGGAACTGCTAAAGGTGCAAGAGATAAAGAGTTTCAAGCAATTCTTCCATTAAGAGGAAAAATTTTGAATGTTGAAAAATCGAATTCAGTTAAGGCACTTTCGTCTGAACAAATTGCAAATTTAGTAACTGCAATTGGAACAGGAGTTGGAGAAGCTTTTGATATTGATAAATTGAGATACCATAAGATAATTGTTATGGCTGATGCAGATGTTGATGGACAACATATTAAGACTTTATTATTAACTTTCTTTTATAGATATATGCCTCAGTTAATTGAATCAGGACATATTTTTGTTGCTGTTGCTCCTTTATTTAAAATAAGAAAAGGACAACAAGATTATTATGTTTATTCAGATGAAGAATTGAAGAAGACTTTAGATAAACTTAGTGGAAAGAATGAAGTTAATAGATTTAAAGGTCTTGGTGAAATGAATGATGAACAATTATGGGATACAACAATGAATCCTAAAACAAGAATATTAAAACAAGTTTTTGTTGAAGATGCAATTGAAGCTGATGAAACATTTAGTATCTTAATGGGTGATTCAGTTGAACCAAGAAGAAGATTCATTGAAGAAAATAGTAAGGAGGCTGAGTTAGATCTTTAGTGAATGACACCTGCGGTTTCTTACCGCACTACTTTCTCTTATTAACTTAAACAAAAATGACACCAGAAGAAAAATCAGAAGCTGAACAACGAAGAGAAAAACTTAAGAAAAATATTGAAGCAAAAGAGTTAGTTGAAGCTGAAATATCTGGTGAAATGAGAAAGGCTTATATTAATTATGCAATGAGTGTTATTGTTGCAAGAGCTTTGCCTGCTGCTGAAGATGGTTTGAAACCAGTTCATAGAAGAATTTTGTGGGCAATGAATGAGATTGGACTTCAAGCTAATAAACCAACAAAAAAATCTGCAAGAATTGTTGGAGATGTTCTTGGTAAATATCATCCTCATGGAGATGTTGCTGTTTATGATTCTTTAGTTAGAATGGCTCAACCATTTTCTTTAAGATATCCTTTAGTTAAAGGTCAAGGAAATTTTGGTTGTTTTACAGCAGATACAAAAGTTAAACTTGTTAGTGGAAGAGATTTATCTTTTTCAGAATTAATTGAAGAACATCAACAAGGAAAGAGAAATTTTACATTTACTGTTGATGATGGGAAAATAAAGATAGCTGAAATAAAAAATCCAAGATTAACAAGAGAAAATGCAGAGATTATGAAAGTTATTTTAGATAATGGTGAAGAGATAAAATGTACACTTAATCATAAGTTTATGTTAAAAGATGGAAGTTATAAAGAAGCTAATGAATTAGAATCTGGAGATTCTTTAATGCCGGCTTATTTTAGACTTTCTACAAAACAAGATGATTCAAAAGCTATTGGTTATACAATGGTTTTACAGCCAAATTCTGATTCATGGAATTTTGTTCATATTTTGTCTGATGAGTGGAATATAAACAATGGAGTTTATACAAATTCTGCAGGAAGAGTAAGACATCATGTGAATTTTAATAAGTTAAATAATAATCCTGATAATATCCGAAGAATGAACTGGAAGGATCATTGGCAAACACATTATGATTTTATTTCTACTAAGCATAAAATTGATCCAGAATATAGATTTAAACTAGATGAAGGAAGAAAAAAGTTTTGGGATAATCCAGAAAATAGAGAAATTTATTCTAAAAGAATGAGTCAGAGAAATTTTGCAAACTGGAAAAATGAAGAATATAGAAATGAAATGACTTTAACTTTAAGTGAAGTAAATAAAACATACTTGAAAGAACATCCTGAAAGAGTTGAAGAAATAAGTAAAACTGCTTCAATAACTATGAAAAGATTATGGCAAATTCCTGAATATAAGCAGTTGTTTCATGATAAAATTGTTACAAATAATAAGAAAAGAGAAACAAATTTAACTGGAAAGAAAAAGTTTGTTAAAATTTGTGATTATTTATTAAAAAATAATTTAGAATTAAATCAAGAAAATTTTGAAAAAGTTAGAAAAGAAGTTTTTGGTACAAAAAGCTTTACCTCTTGGGATTTAGGAGTTAAGAAGTATTTTGAGAATGATAAAAATTTAATTTTATGTGAAATTAACGGTAATCATAAAGTTGTTTCAACTGAACTATTACATGAGTTTGTTGATGTTTATGATATAACAATAGATAAGACACATAATTTTGCTCTTGCCTCTGGAGTTTTTGTTCATAATTCAATGGATGGTGATCCTCCAGCAGCTATGAGGTATACTGAAGCTAAAATGGAAAAAATTTCTGAAGAATTATTAGAAGATATTGAAAAGAAAACTGTAAAAATGCTTTCTAATTTTGATAATACTCTTGATGAACCTGAATTACTTCCAGGTAAAGTTCCTAATTTGTTAATTAATGGAGCATCAGGAATTGCTGTTGGTATGGCTACAAATATGCCTCCACATAATTTAACAGATGTTTGTGATGCTATTATAAGATATATTGAAGATCCTGAAGTTAAAATTGAAGAATTGATTAAAATTGTTAAAGCTCCTGATTTTCCAACAGGCGGTTATGTTTCTGGTGAAATGAAAAATATGTATCTAACTGGAAGAGGAAAGATGGTTGTTAGAGGAAGAACAAAGATTGATGACTCGGGGAATAAACCAAAAATAATCATTTCTGAGATTCCTTATATGGTTAATAAAGCAACACTTATTGAAGATATTGCTAATCTTGTAAAAGATAAAAAACTTCCAGATATTTCAGATATAAGAGATGAATCTGCAAAGGGAAAAGTAAGAGTTGTTATTGAATTACGAAAAGAATCTGATCCTAAATTTACATTAAATAGACTATTTAAGTTTACAAGATTACAAGACCGGTTTGATGCAATTATGCTTGCTTTAGTTAATGGTCAGCCTAAATTATTGAATTTGAAACAACTTATAGAATGTTATGTTAATCATAGAAGAAAAGTTATAAGGAAAAGATCTGAATTTGATTTGAATAAAGCAGAGGATAGACTTCATATTGTTTTAGGGTTATTAATTGCACAGAAGAATATTGATGAAATAATTCATTTAATTAAAAAATCAAAAGCAACTGCAGAAGCTTCACAAGCTTTACAAACTAAATACGGTCTTTCACAAAAACAAGCTCAAGCTATTCTTGAGATAAGATTACAACAGTTAACTTCTCTTGAACTTGAAAAATTGAAAAAAGAAGAGACTGATTTGAATGAACTAATTTTTGAATTGAAAAAAATACTTGGCGATGAAAAAGAAATTTTGAAAATAATTAAGAAAGAGTTAAATGAGATAAAGAAAAATTATGGTGATGAAAGAAAAACTACAATACTTGAAACAGTAAAGGAATTTGAAGAAAAAGACCTTGTAAGTAAAGAAGATGCTGTTATTACAGTAACTGATAAAGGTTATATAAAAAGAATGCCTTTCAAAGCTTATCATGAGCAAAAAAGAGGCGGAAAAGGAATTATTGGAACTGAACTTTCAACTGATGATTTTGTAAAACAAATAATTAGTTGTTCAACACATGATTATTTATTATTATTTACTAAACGAGGAAGAATGTTTTGGCTTAAAGCTTATAAAGTTCCTGAAACGCAAAGATATGGAAAAGGACAAGCAGTCATTAATCTATTGAATATTAAAGATGATTTTGTTACAAATATTATCTCAGTTAAAGATTTTAAAGGATATTTGTTTATGGTTACAAAGAATGGACAAGTTAAAAAAATTGATTTGAAATTATTTGCAAAGCCAAGATCTGGAGGTATAAGAATAATTAATCTTCCTTTGGACAATTCAGATAGTGTTGTTGATGTAAGAGTTATTTCAGAAAAACAAGAAGTAATGCTTATGACTGCAGAAGGACAGGCAATTAGATTTAATTCAGATGAAGTAAGATCAATGGGAAGAGCAAGTTATGGTGTTGCTGGAATTAAACTTGAAAAAGATTATGTTGTGAGTATGGAGGTTGTTCCTATTGAAAAAACAAAAGAAACAATTATGACTGTTACTGAAAAAGGATATGGAAAAAGAAGTGAAATTGAAGATTATAGATTAACTGGAAGAGCAGGAAAAGGTGTAATCAATGTTAAAGTTACAGATAAAACTGGAAAGGTTATTAGAACAATTGCAGTTGAAGAAAGAGATACGATTGTTGTAACAACAAAGAAAGGAATTGTAATAAGAACTCCTATAAAATCAATAAGGGTTATGGGTAGAGCAACTCAAGGCGTTAGAGTGATAAATTTGAAAGAAGGAGATAAAGTTGGAGATGTTACAAAGCTTGTTGAAGGTGAGAATGAAGACGGAACTATTCAGGAAAAGTTATGATAAATTAATCTGTTTTAAATTGTTTAAATGCTTATAAATCATCTTTTCTTTTTTATAACATGATAAGTATAGTTATTATAACAAAAAATGAGGAAAAATACCTTCCTAAGCTTTTGAATTCTATTAAAAAGCAGAATTTTAAAGATTATGAAATAATTGTTTCAGATGCGAGTTCAACAGATAACACTCGTGAAATTGCAAGATTTTATGGTTGTAAAGTTATTGATGGTGGTTTACCAAGTGTTGGGAGAAATAGTGGTGCAAGAGTAGCAAGTGGAGATGTTTTAATGTTTTTGGATGCAGATGGAATTATTCCAAAAGATTTTTTGAAAAAATCTTTTGAGGAGTTTAAAAGAAGAAGACTGTCTTGTGCAAGTTGTTTTTATATTCCAATTGAAAATAGAGTTGTTGATAGAATGCTTTATTTGATTTATAGTATATTAACTTTGGTACTTCAATATATTTCACCTCATGCTGGAGGATATTGTATAATTGTTAGAAAAAATGTTTTTGAACGTGTAAAAGGATTTGATGAAAATTTACCTATTTCTGAAGATCATCATTTTGCTAAGAAATGTTCAAAGGTTGGAAAGTTTAGAGTTTTATTATCAAGTTATGTTATGGGAGATATGAGAAAATTCAAAACAGAGGGCAGGTTAAGTATATTTGTTAAATATCTTTATTATGGAATTTATAGAATATATTTTGGTGATAGTAAAAAGCCGGTTATTAGCTATAATTTACATGGAGGGGTAAAAATAAAAAGGGGAAATTCTTCATATTTATATGAAAAAACTGAATATACTTCTCGTTTGTGATGCAATAATTCAACAAACTGGAGGTTCCTTTATTTCAACTTTAAGATTTGCTGAACTTTTACATAAGAAAGGACATAAAGTAATCATTCTTGCTGCAAAATATCCTAAAACAAAAAAGATTGAATATTATAATGGAATAAAAGTTTATAGAGCATCTCCTGCTTTTTGCGTTCCAAAATTTGAAAAGAGAATTGCTTTTGCTATTCCTTCTTCAAGAACGATTAAAAAAATTATTAAAAAAGAAGATATAAATGTTGTTCATGTAACTTTGCCAACTCCTTTAACTCTTGCTGCAATCAAGGCTGCAAAATCTTTAAGTATTAAGGTAGTAACTCATTCTCATGCTCAACCAGAAAACGTATTTTTACATGCACCAAAATTTTTGCAAATTAAGTTTATAAATGATTTGTTTTATAAATATTTAATTTGGATTTATAAAAAAGGAGATATTATTCTTTGTCCATCTAAATTTGCTGAAAGTCTTATAAAAAGATATGATTCTAATTTAAAAACAAAAGTAATTAGTAATGGTGTTGATTTAACTAAATTTAAGAAAATTAATTTTTTAAAATTTATAGAAAAATATAAGTTATCTAAGAAAGATAAAAGAATAATTTTTGTTGGAAGACTTCATCCTGAAAAGAGTGTTGAAACACTTATAAAATCAGTACCTTATATTATTGAAAAATATAATAATTTTCATGTAGATATTGTTGGTGGTGGTTATATGTATGATGAATTAAAAAATTTAATAAAAGAACTTAAAGTTGAAAAATATGTTACTCTTTTTGGAAGAGTTTCTGATGAAGATTTAATTATGGCATTAAATGCAAGTGATATTTTTGTGCTGCCTTCTATGGCTGAACTTGAAGGAATGGTTGTTTTAGAAGCAATGGCTTGTGGAAAACCAATAGTAATTGCTAATTCTCCTGAAAGCGCTTCTAGATTTTTTGTTGAAGATAATGGATTCTTGTTCAAACCAAAAGATTATAAAGATCTTGCAGATAAACTTTTGAAATTATTGTTGGATGAAAAGTTATTAAAAAAAATGAGTGATGCAAGTTTGAGAATTATAAAAAAATATGATATAAATAAAAGCGTGTGTGATCTAGAAAAAATTTATTCTAGTTAATATGGAAGAGTATTATTTCAGAAAGAAGAGAAAAATTTTCTATAAGACTAATAAAATTGATATAAAAAGAAGAACTATTGTTTTTATTCATGGTCTTAGTGGTAGTTCTTCCGCTTGGATAAACTATGAAAAACATTTTGAAAAAAAATTTAATGTGATCTCTTTTGATTTAAGAGGTCATGGCAAATCATTTAGGCCTAAAGTTAAAGAAGAATATAAACTTAATAAATTTGCTGAAGACTTATTTTATCTTTTGAAATATCTTAAAATTAATCAAGCTATTTTAGTAAGTCATTCAATGGGTGTTTTGGTTGCAATTGATTTTATAGAAAAGTATCCTAAATTTGTTGAATCAGCTGTTTTTATAAGCCCAAGTTATAATCCTTCAAAAAGAAAAATAACTAAATTTGTTATTTCTATGTTGAAACCAGTTAATTGGATAGTTCCGTATAATGAAAAGATAGGTAGACATTTAGACTATTCAAAATATAAAAATACTGGCGATTGGAATCTAAGAAGAATGAAAGCAGATATTAAAAATACAGGTCTTAAAAGTGTTATTATTTCTACAATTGAATCATATAAGTTTAATGGTAAGAAAACCTTGAAAAAAATTAATTTTCCTGTTTTAATTGTTCATGGAAAAAAAGATACAATTTTTCCATTAAAAGATTCATTAGATATGTCTCAGATGATTAAAGGATCTAAACTTGTGATGTTTGATAAAGCAAATCATATAATTGTTCTTAATTGTTTTAATGATCTTACTAAATCTATTGAAGAATTTTTAGATAAAAATTAAATTATTTTTTATTTTTTGAAAATAATAAAAATATTATTAAATAGATTGCTATCATTGTAATACTTGCAATAATAAAAATTAAATTACTTGATTTAATTAAGGGTATAAATAAATCTATATCAAGAATATTAAAGAAGTTAATTGTTTGATAATCTCCAGAAATTAAAGTGTAAATCAGAATTAAAATTACGTGAATTATTGCTGATAAAAGAAATAACTTAAGCAAAGAGTCCAAATATCTATTTTTTACAATATTTATCATTTTTTATATAGTTTTATCTAATTTATATAATTTGTCCTTAAAATCAAGTTTCAGATATTTTCTTATTTTTTTAGATATTAGCGGAATAATTATTATAAGACTAAGAGCTATGGATGCAATTATTGATTCAAACGAACCAATAGAATTAAGACTTTTTATAAAATAAATTGATATTAATATTCCAGGTAATAATCCTATTGAAGTTGCTAAAACATAATCTTTTAGTTTTATTTTAGATAAACCCGAAGCAAAATTTACAAGTTCAAAAGGTATTAATATTATTAGTCTTATTAAAAGAATTGATGTAAAACCATTACTTTCAATTCTTGACTTATATCTATTTATAGAATTCATTTTAATCATTTTTGAGTCTACAAATTCTTTTCCTAAAAATCTTATAAAAATAAAGCATATAACTGAACCAGTAACTAGTCCAATATAAGTTACAATAACTGCTGAAAGATAATCTAATAACAAAGCTGAGATTATTAAAGGGATTAATGATGGAAAACCTATTGATGCACTGATTATTGTAAACAAAAAAAGAATTATTCCAAGTGAACTTTCTAATGTTTTAAAATAATTTAAAAATGAACTAATGTTAAAATCTGATCTTATAAATATAATAAAAAACGTTATAGGAACTAATATGAATAAAAATAAAGTTATATTTTTTATTATTGATTTTATTTTTTTCCTTTCCATTAAAATTAGTTACACCTTTTTTTAATTAACTCTTCTTTTTTATTTTATTGTTTTTTTCGTTATTATCTTTAATAATTTTTTGTTTTATTTCTTTAAATCCAGTATATTTCCATAATGCTTTTGGAATTTTTATTGAACCATCTTTTTGTTGATTGTTTTCTAGAATAGTTACTAGTATTCTTGAAGTTGCTAATGCAGTATCATTTAGTGTATGAACAACTTGTTTTTCTCCATTTTTTCTTATCACTTTAATGTTTAATTTTCTTGCTTGATAGTCTGTGCAGTTTGATAGAGACATTACTTCTCCATATTCTTTTATTGTTGGTCTCCAAACTTCTAAATCTGCACTTCTATGTTTCCAGGTAGCTAAGTCTCCTGTGCAAATTTCTATAATTCTATATGGAAGTTCTAATGCTTTTAGTATTTCTTCTGAATTTTTTGAAAGTTCATCATAGAATTTTTCAGATTCTTCTGGAAGACAGAAAATAAATTGCTCAACTTTATTGAATTGGTGTGTTCTCCATAGTCCTTTTTCATTTATTCCATGACTTCCTATTTCTTGTCTGAAACACATGGAATAAGAGAAATATTTTTTCGGAAGTTCGTTTTCTTGAAATGTTTTTCCAGTGTGAATCGCTAACAAAGAATGCTCTGCTGTTCCGATCATTGCTAAATCTGTGTCTTTAACTTCATAAATTGAGCTTGCAAAACTTTGTGAATCTCCTGAAGCAGCTAATAATTCTTTTTTTATCATTAAAGGGGTTTCAATGTATTCATAACCTTTGCTTTTCATGAAATCAATTGTAAATCTTATTAATGCTTGATTTAGATAGGCAAGTTCATTTTTTATATAATAAAATCCGTTTCCAGAGGTTCTTGCTGAAGAATCAAAGTCTGCTATTTTAAGTGATTCTGCTAGTTCAACATGATTTTTTATAGGAAAATTAAATTTAGGTATTTTTCCTCCCTTTTTTATTTCAACATTTTCTGATGAGTCTTTTCCAATTGGGGTTTTTGATGAGATAATATTCGGCATTGAAGAAAGCATTTTGTCCATTTCTGATTTTAGTCTTTCTTCTTTTGCTTCTATGTCAAGTATTTTTTGAGGAATTTCTTTTGCTTCTTTTAATAGTTTTTCTAGAAGATGTTTGTCATTTGCTTTTTTTGCAAGGTTTACTTCTTGAGAAACTTTGTTTCTTTTTGCTCTTAAATTATCTGCCTCTTTTTTACAAATTCTCCATTCTTTATCGAGTTCAAGAGCAATATCTACTTGTTTGGGATCTTTTCCTGCTTTTGTTTGATTTTTTTTTACAACTTCTGGATTTTCTCTTAAAAGATTTATGTCTAGCATGTTAAATTATAGCTGACTTATTATTTAAAGGTTTTTAAGAAGTTTTTGATAAATTTTTGTTTATTTTTAGTCCTAAAAAATTTGTTACCTTTAATTTGAGAAAAATTGAAAACTCTTTTTTGAGGTATTCAAAAAGCTATCTTTGTGTGTTTCTCAAAAAATTAAGTAAATAATTATATCATAAATATTTTGGTTTTTAGGATTAAAAAACTTTATAAACATTTAGTTTATACAAATTTTATGGAATCTGATAGATTTGAAAGAATAAATGTTGAAAAACCTCAATTAAAAGTTGAAGATGGATATACAATTACTGAAGCAATTGTAGGTCTTAATTTAGGTTTGTGTGCAAGACCTTGTTGTTTAATAAGTAAAGAATCTTTGAATTATGCGAGAGATATTTTTTTAGAATACGAAGGTAATAAAGTAAATGCTAAGAGTATAATGTCTCTTTTAACTCTTGGAGCTGCTGTTGGAACTAAAATTCAGATATTTGTTGAGGGTGATGATAATTTAGCTGAAGAAATGACTCTTAAATTATATTCTGGTCTTACAACTAAAGCTGATATTTATCCTTGTTTTTATAGATTTAAAAAATAAACTTAAAAAATAGCTAAAAACATACTTTTATATTGTGTTTATTTTTATGATTTTCATCACCTCACATGGCTGAGGTGATTGGGCAGCTGACACGCGGCGTTGGCTGCCCGCTTTTTTATATTGTGTTTTTCGTAAAACTTGGTAAAAAACAATAAAAAGGTTTTTAAAGCAAGTTTTACCATAAGTATTATACTTAGTGAGAGTATACTATCTATAATTGAATGGTAGTATAGGAGAACCCTAAGTGTTTAAGCGTTTAATCGTTTGTTAGATAAAATGGCAATTGTGAGAATAAAACTAAGCAGTGTTGACATAACTCAACTGAATGAAATATCTAATCTAATCAGAGATATTGCATCAAAAGCAGGAGTTAATGCTAAAGGTCCGATACCTTTACCAACAAAAAGATTAAAAGTTACTACGAGAAAATCTCCGTGTGGTAGTGGTTCTGCAACATTTGATAGATTTGAAATGAGAATTCATAAAAGAATAATTGATTTACCTTCTAATGATAAAGTTTTACATTCTATTATGAGACTTAATATTCCTAGAAGTGTTAATATTAAAATTGAGATGAAAAGTTAGTTATTATTCTATACATATATTTTTTTAAACATTTTTATTTAATATTTTTTATGCAAACTAAAAAACCTCTTTTTATAACATTTGAAGGATGTAGTGGTGTTGGAAAAACAACACAATCAAAACTTTTTTATGATTGGTTTATACAGAATTGTGGTGAAGCTATTTTAACAAGAGAACCGGGAGGAGTTGATGTTTCTGAAAAAATTAGAGAGATTGTTCTCAATCCAAATCTTAAAATAAGTAATAGAACTGAACTTCTTCTTTTTGAAGCAGCGAGAGCACAATTTGTCGAATTTTTATTAAAACCTTCATTAAAAGAAAATAAAAGTGTTATTTGTGACAGATTTTTTGATTCTACAATTGCTTATCAAGGTTATGGTAAGGCAATTAATTTAAAGATAGTTGATCAGCTTAATAATTTTTCATCATTAAACATACATCCTGATTTAACATTTATCATTAATGTTAACGAAGAATATCTAAAAAATTTTTGTAATAATAACTATGAAAAAAATAGGTTTAATCTTGAAAATTTTGGTTTTCATAGGCTTGTTGCTGAGGGATTTAGAAGAGTTGCAAAAAATAATTTAGACAGGTGTGTTTTAATAAACTATGAATCTGGAATAGACAAGGTTCAAAGTAGAATAAGATATGAATTTTCTAAAAGGTATTTATAATTTAAATGTATTATAATTTTATATTTGTATCTGGAAGTTTTTTAGAATGGTTGTCTAAACGACCAGATATTAAACAATCCCAACAAGTATGTGTACCCGATTGATCTTTAATCATACCTGTATCTTTACATTTTTCACATCTATAAATATTACTATTATTCATAAAATTCTATATTTTTTGACTTTTTAATTATTATTGTTATTTTTAATAACATTAATTTAGTGAAATAAGTTTTAATACTAGTTATTATTTTTACTTTTATGAGAATATTTGACTTTTTTAAAAAAGTATTTAATAGTAATAAAAATTATAATAAAATAGAAGAAAACAGTGAAAGTATAGTAAATAAAAGAGAGTTTACTATTTCTGATTTAAAACAAGAAATTAAAAATGAAAGAAGTAAAGTTAAAGATAGAAACAATAATCTTAAATTAATATTATTAAATTATTTAGAAATTTTAATAAAAGAACTTGAAAATAATAAAAAAGAATTACAAAATGTTGATTTAACTGAAAAAAA
Source organism: Minisyncoccota bacterium (assembly GCA_035453125.1). Lineage (GTDB taxonomy): Archaea > Nanobdellota > Nanobdellia > Pacearchaeales > GW2011-AR1 > JACPLR01. The sequence continues at coordinate 155,147 of DAOTCN010000001.1, forward strand.
TGAAGATGAAAAACTAAAACTTGTTGTTAAAGAGAATCTTAGTTTTTATATTAATAATACTGAAAGATTTATTGACGAACTAAAAAATATAGACACTACTTTAGATATAAAATTTATTATAATAAGAATTCAGAATTTAGTGGATATTTTTGAAAAAAATTCAAAAAAACAATATGAAAAAGCGACGATATTGATTGGAAATGAGTTAGTTAAGACAAAGGATTCAATAAAAGAATTCTTTAAAAAAATTAATGAACTTATAACCGAAAATAATGATCTTTTTGATAAAGAAAAAAAATTAGATTTTTTAGAAAAGAATATTAAAGAACTTGATAGTTTTTCAACAACATTAGAAATATTAAAAGAAAATTTTAAAGAGATTAATTCTAAAAATGAAGAACTAATTGAAGAAAAAGAAACTCTTGAGAATAATTTTAACTCTTTTAAAAGTTCAAAGGAGTTTGAAGAATATAAAAGAGAAAGAGAAATGTTAAAATCTGAGATTAATAATTTTAATAAAGATATTCTAAGATTAAAAGATAAAGTTAATTTAAGATTTTTAATTAAATATTTCCATAAAGATCCTAAAAAAAGTATGTTGTTAAGAGATTATCAGGAAAATTTTATTAAAGCTTTGGATTCTGATGAAAATCAAGAAATTGTAAAAATAGTTAATGATGTTTTATATATAGACATCAGTGAAGATTTTACAAAGTTTGTAAAATTAAATAGGGCTATAAAAGAGAAAAATAAAGAGCATAAGATTGAAAAACAAATAAAACTTTTTGAAGAAGGTATTAGAAATATTGATGTACAATTAAATTCAAATAAAAATCAAATTGAATCTGAAAGATTAAAGATTGAAAAATTTGAAAAAAGAGAAGAAGAAATTGTAAATAATCTGTTAAATTCTGCTAAAACTATTTTTGGTCAGATTGTTATTGTGTGATAATTAATTATATAATCCAATAAAATAATTTATTTAAATTAACTTTTATGTTTAAATATATGGTGATGTTTTATGGTGCTTAAACTTGGAATTATTGGTGGAAGCGGGCTTGATAATCCAGGATTGTTGCAAAATTATGAAGAAAGAGACGTAAATACTCCTTATGGCAAGCCTTCTTCAAAGATAACATGCGGCAAAATTTTTGATATAGATGTTTTTATTATATCAAGACATGGAAAAAAACACGAGATTCCTCCATCACAGGTTAATTATCGAGCTAATCTTTATGCCTTGAAATATTTAGGATGCACTCATGTTATTGCAACTTCTGCTGTTGGCTCATTAAAAGAAGAAATTAAAAGAGGAGATTTTGTTGTTTTGGACCAGTTTATTAATTTTACAAACCAAAGAAGAACAACTTATTTTGAAAGTTTTGAAGATGGTGCAAGACATACTTCAATGGCAGATCCTTTTTCTGATTTTTTGAGAAAGAAAATAATTTCTTCTTGTGAGGATCTTAATATTCCTTTTCATAAAACAGGTACAGTTATTACAATTGAAGGACCAAGATTTTCTACAAGAGCTGAGTCTAAAATGTATAGAATTTTTGGAGCAGATGTAGTTAATATGTCTATTGCTCCTGAAGCTATCTTGGCAAATGAACTTAAGATGAATTATGCAGCAATTGCAATGTCCACTGATTATGATTCTTGGAAGCATGATGAAGAGGCAGTTACATGGGATGCTATACTAAAAATATTTGGAGAAAATTCTGAAAAAATGAAGAAATTAATTATTAATATTTTAGAAAAAGTTTCAAATGATGATGAAGATTTCATAAAACGCAAGATAAGGACAGTTCCAAATTGGCCTAAGCAAGGAATTATGTTTAGAGATATTACAACTTTATTAAAGGATGCTGAAGGTTTTGAGAGAACAATTAAGGTTCTTGAAAATAGATATAAAAATAAAAAAATTGATTTAATTGCGGGAATAGAAAGTAGGGGATTTGTAATTGCTTCAGCACTTGCTATTCGTTTGAAAAAAGGAGTTGTTTTAGTTAGGAAAAAAGGAAAACTCCCTGCTGAAACTGTTCGTGAGGAATATGATTTGGAATATGGAAAAGATTCTATTGAAATTCATAAAGATGCTGTTAAACCTGGGCAAAATATATTATTGGTTGATGACTTGATTGCAACTGGTGGAACTTGTGCAGCTGCTGGAAAATTGATTGAGAAGATTGGCGGAAATATTTTAGAATGTGCATTCGTAGTTGAACTTCCGGAATTGAAGGGCCGTGAAAAATTAAAATGGCCAATTTTCTGTATTGTTGATTTTGGAGGAGCCTAATTTTTAGTTCTGGAATTAAAAATCACAAGCTTTTTAAGAGTATTTTGAATAATTATAAAGGAGATAATTAAGAATAATGGATATTTTTGCACATACTTTGTGGACAGGAATTTTAGCTATTTTTGTTAATCAAAAAAATAATATAAAGAAAAGGTTAAACATAAGTATGGCTATTTTTTGGGGACTTTTTCCAGATTTATTTGCTTTCACCATTCAGTTTTTATTTGTTATAATTAACCTTTTTTCTGGGAGGATTAGTATGACCGGTTATTATCTTTTTGATTCAATCTTTCGTTCAGATGAGCCAGTTTCAAAAAGTTTACCTCTCTTTGATGTTTCACATCTTCTTTATGGTTTTAGTCATAGTTTAATTGTATTTTTATTAGTATTCTTTATTATATCTTTATTTTATCGTAAATTTGTTTGGGTAATGTTGGGATGGTTATTACATATTTTTATTGATATACCAACTCATAACAATGTGTTATATCAAACACCTATTTTTTGGCCAATTTCTAATTGGACCTTTCAAGGTATAGCTTGGTCATCAACTTATTTTTTAGTTGTTAACTATTTATTACTTGCATTAATTTACTCTTTGTTTTTTTTATATACAAGAAGAAAGAAAAAAGAAGGTTTTATAGAAAAATAATAGTTTCTATTCAGCAGTTGTAAATAGAAAACTTTATAAGTGAACATATAAAACTTAAAAATATGAATAAAAATATATATCCTGTAACTGCTGAAGGTTTATTTAGTATAATCTCTAGTTCAAAATTTAGAGATAACCTTAAGGAATTAGGTAATCCCGAGTATGTAAATGAGAAAGCATTTGCAATTCTTAAAGAGATTTATAGTGATCAATTTATTATTGGAGATACTGGAGAAGGTCAGGAAAATAACGTTATGGGTTCAGGATTATGGGATTTTGGATCAGAGCATAATGATGGCAAATTATCTTATTTTTTGTTCTCTTTGCATTCTCATCCTGACGGTTTTGTAGTTCCTTCAATTGCAAATAGGGGCCGAGGAGATTTATTAGGATTATCAAATATGAGAAGAGATTATTTGAATGATTATGGATTAGATTTTCGGCCAATTGAGGGAATTGTTAGTAGTTTTGATGAAAAATTAATAGATGTTCTTTTGATTCAGGAAAAAACAAAATTTCTCACATCACACATTATTTTAGAAGATTATAATGATATATTTGATGATTTAAGATATCCAAAACCAGAAGAGATAGTTAGAATATTGGAGGAAACAGGATTATATAATGTAGCTCATTTATTAATTAATAACCATAAAATCCCTAAAAAATATTTAAGGCTACTTAGAAAATTTGAATTTACACCTAAAGTTATAGAATAATTCTTTTTTGTTTTTCTTGTAGCAGTTTCATAATAATTTCAAGTAATTTTTAACCTATATTTTAGGCAATATGAATATTTAAAAGTAAGCCTTTTTTAGGAATTTTATGAAACATTTGAAATCTACAAGTCTTGAAAGAAGACTTCCTCAAGAAGCTAAAGGTTGTTGTAGTGGTGGAACTACTATTTATCTTAGTGGAGGAGTTATTGGACTTATTGCTTTCGGAGCTTATGCCTTAGTTGATACCTTAAAAGAATCTAGTACTTGTTCAGGGAATACTGGAGATTGTCTAGTAAATCAGTTATATCCTTCAAAAGAAGATTACTAAAACTAGTCTTTGATTAATCCTAAACAAATCACATCCTTTAGAATGTTCTATACTCCAGATTTTTTGATTTTAATTTTTTCTAAATAGAATTGTATAAAACAAATAGTTTATAAATAATCTTTTATCTTTATAAATAGTTGATTTTAGTATATTTTAATAACAAAAATGATTAAAAAAATACATTTAATTTTTGTAATATTTTTTTTAGTTATAACTAGTTCTTATGCTTTAGATTCAGTATCAAATGTAAATATAGAAGATACTTGTAGTACAAGTAGTGTTGAGGTTCCATCATGTTTTTCAAATAAATCAGTTGAGAATGTTTTAAGTTATGGTTCAGGTAGTGATGAAGGAGTCTGTATTTATTTTTTTTATGGAAATGGATGTCCACATTGTGCTAAAATTGAGCCATTTATTGAATCGATGCAACAGAAATACTCAAATGTAAGTATTAAATCTTTTGAAATTTATTTTAATTCTACAAATCAAATAATGTTTGGTGATTTTGTTGAAAGATATAAAATAAAAAATGAAGGAATACCTGCAGTTTTTATTGGAGATAGAGCATATATTGGTGATAATTCAATAAAGAATAATTTAGAAGAAAGCATACAGTTCTTTTTAATTAATAAGCCAATTTGTCCTCAAGAATATGTAAAAGTTGAACCTAGTAATCCTCATGAAATTTCTCCAAGAAGTAATGATAATTTAAGAATTTCAGTTGTTATTGGAGCAGCTTTAATTGATAGTATAAATCCTTGTGCTTTTTCGGTTTTGATATTTCTTTTAGTTTATTTGATGACTCTTGGTTCTAAAAGAAGAATTTTAAAAATAGGCTTGATTTATATTTCAGTTGTATTTTTAGTTTATTTTATCTCAGGTTTTGGTCTTTTTGCAATTGTACAAAAAGCAGGGGTTACTCGAATAGTTTTTAATATTGCAGCAATTATTGCAATATTTGCAGGAGTTATTAATATTAAAGATTTTTTTTGGTATGGTAAGGGTTTTAGTTTAGCTATTCCTGAATCAAAGAAACCTTTGATTGAAAAATATATTCATAAATCAACTATTCCTGCAACAATAATTCTTGGATTTTTAGTCAGTCTTTTTGAGTTACCTTGTACCGGTGGCCCATATCTTGCAATACTCGGTTTGTTAAGTGATAAAATGACTGTTTTGCAGGGAATTCCATACCTGATATTATACAACTTCATATTTGTTTTACCATTATTTGTAATTCTTTTTATAGTTTATAAGGGACTTCCACCTGAAACAATAGAACAATGGAGAAGTGACAAGAGAAAATGGTTGAGACTTGTTATGGGAGTAGCAATGATTGTTCTTGGAGCTTTAATGTTGTTAGGAGTTATTTAAAATGGCTCAATTAAGTAGATTATTTAAAAGAATTAAAGTAACTAAAGGAAATACATTATATTATCCTGGATGTCTTGCAAAATTTGCATCAAAAGAAATTGTTGAAAACTATAAGAAAATATTCAATTATATAGGTATTGATTTTATTATGTTGAAAGATTTTGAATTTTGTTGTGGAAAGCCTATTTCAAATTCTGGACATAAAAAAGAGGCAAAAGAACTCGCTGAGAAGAATTTTAAAATATTCAAAGATCATGGAATAACTAAAATTATTACTTCTTGTCCTTCTTGTTATGAAATGTTCTTAAAAGAGTATAAAGATCTTGTTCCAAAGTGGGATATTGATGTTGAAAATGCTACAGTAACTATTTTTAATGCAATTGAAAAAGGTAAATTGAAACTTAAGAAGAATAAATTAGTTGTTACTTATCACGATCCTTGTCATTTAGGAAGATACTGCGAAATTTATGATGAACCAAGAAATGTTATAAAATTAATATGTTCTGAATTAAGGGAAATGAAGCTTTCAAGAAATTATTCTTATTGTTGTGGTGCTGGTGCTGGAGTTAAAACAAATTATCCTAGCTTAAGTAGTTCTATTGCAAAAGAAAGAATTAAAATGGCTGAGGAAACAGGAGCAAGTGTTTTAGTAACGCCTTGTAGTATGTGTTATTTACATTTAAAAGAAAAGGATAATAAAATAGATGTAAAGGAATTCGGACAGTTTATTGTTGAAAATATGGAGTTTTAAAAATGGAAAATAAAGAAATTTTAAATGAAATAAATAAGAATAAAAATATAACTAATAAAATCTTGCCAATTATGTATTCTTATAAGGAAAGAAGAGATGCTTTATTTAATGAGGATAATGAGAGAATTCAAAAAGAAAAATTAAGAAAAATTAAGGAAGATTCAATAAATAATATAACTAAATTAAAAGTACAAGCAATTGAAAATTTAACTAAAAATGGAGTTAAAGTTTTTGAGGCTAAAAATACTGAAAGTGTTAAAAAGATAATTAAAGAGATAATAGGTGATGCTCAGATTATTGTTAAATCAAAGTCTAATACTTTTAATGAGGTTAATTTAAAAGAATTTTTAAAGAATAAAGAAGTTATTGAAACTGATCTTGGTGATTTTATATGTGATCTTTGTGGAGAAGATGAAATTCATCCAGTTTTACCATCATTTCATTTAAGTCCTGAAAAAATTTCTGAATGTATTAATAAAAAATTGAAGTTAAATCTTAAACCTAATCCTGAAGAGATACTTAAATATGTACGAAAATATGTTAGAAATAAGATTATGGATGCTAAAGTTGGAATAACTGGAGCTAATGTAATAAGTGCAGATGGAAGTGTAATTATTCTTGAAAATGAGGGCAATATTTCTTTGGTTTCTAGATTTCCTGAAAAGCATATAATTATTGCTGGATTTGAAAAGATAGTTCCTAATCGTGAAGATGCTTTACATGTTGTTAAATGTGCTGCAAATTATGGAACAGGACAACCTTATCCTATGTATGTTAATATAATTTCTGGACCAAGCAAGACTGCAGACATTCAAAATAAAATTTTAACAGGCGCTCAAGGTGCTAAAGAACTTTATTTAATTTTGATTGATAATGGTAGGAGTGAGATACTTAATTCTGAATTTAAAGAATTGCTTTATTGTATTAATTGTGGTGCATGCCTTGATTTTTGTCCTGTTTTTCATCAGTTACTTAAAAAATATGGATCAAATTATTTTAGTGGAGCAAAAGGAGTTATTTCCTCTTATTTTTCTGAAGGAAAAAAATCTTCTTTTGAAAACGGAGCTTTTTATTGTACAGGTTGCAAGATGTGCAAGGAAAATTGTCCAGCAATGATTGATCTTTCTGATTTGATTAAAAAACTAAGAGAAAAATTAATCAAAGAGGGTATTGAACCCGAAGAAGTTAAATTAATGATAAATAAAGTTAAGGAGTATGGGAATCCTTTTGGTAAGATTGATGAAGGAAAACAGTTGGATAAGTTTTATTGCTGCTAATAATAAATAATTAAAAAAGAGAAAAATGGAAATTTGTGCACTTGCGTCAGGATCATCAGGAAATTGTTTTTATGTTGCTAATGATAAGTGTTCAATTTTAATTGATGCTGGAATAAGTGCAAAACAGATTGTTGAAAGACTTAATTTAATAAAAAAAGATCCTGAAGATATTGAAGGTATTTTTATAACACATGAACATTCAGATCATGTAAAAGGAAGTGATGTTTTTGCAAGGAAATTTAATGTTCCAATATTTGCAACAAAAGGCACTGTTTTTAATGGCTTTTTATGTTCAAATCCAGAGTTGATTAATATTATAAGGAATAATGAAACTCTTAAAATAAAAGGAATGGAAGTTACAGCATTTTCAAAATCTCATGGAGCAGCTGATCCAGTTTCTTATTCAGTTGTTAATAATAAAAAGATATCTATTATAACTGATGCAGGATATGGTTGTGATAACATAATCTCAAATGTTTCTGATTCCGATTTTTTGTGTTTAGAATCTAATCATGATAGAAATATGCTTGATAATGGTCCATATCCCTGGCCACTTAAAAAATTAGTTGGAAGTGATAGAGGACATCTTTCAAATATGCAAGCAGCATTATGTGTTTTAGAACATGGAAGTCAGCATTTAAAACATGTAATGCTTTCACACTTGAGTAAAATAAATAATACACCTGAAATTGCTTTAAATACTTTTAAGATATTAAAAGAAAGAAAGGATCTTAATTGCAAAGTTACCGTTTCTACAAGGGAAATGATAACACCTATTTTTAAGATTTAAACTTATTAATTATAAAAATTTAAAAATAAATTAAATTGTTTTATTGTTTAACCTTTACAACCACAAGTTTTGCCTTGAGTTGCTCCACAAGCTGCTTGCCCACAACCACTTTCTGCAGTGCATTTTCCATTACATTTTTCACAACCTGTTGTTGGTGCTGTTGAGCTATTGTTTGTTGTTTGGTTTTGAATAGCCATTACAGTTATACCTGCAACAATTACCAAGCTAACAATAATTCCTGCAATTATCCACATGTTCATTTTGTCCTCCTGTTTTGATTTAGGTTTGTTTTTCATAGAATTTTGTGTTTGAAACAGCTTTTAAGCGCTTGTTTGAAACTAGTTTCAATATGATTACATATGTTTTATTGGAATTAGAGAAGAAACTTTGGATTTGTAATTAATATAATTTTTACCAAATCTTTTAATTAAATCTTTTTCTTCAGTTTTTATTATGATTAAAAATAAAGCATTTGTTATAATTGCATAAGATAAAATATAATATGAAAATGAAATAAAAAAACAACTGTATGCTGCTAAAATTATTCCAAGATACATAGGATTTCTTATGTATTTGTATATTCCTTTAATTATTAGCTTATTTTTTGGGACAATTGTCTGACTTTTTAATTTTGTTGACGATTCATACAAAAGTATTATTGAAAAGAAAATGATTAATACAAAAAATATTGAAAACAAGTTTATATTGAAATTATATATTAATAAAGGTATAAATGAAATTAAAGCTATAATTGAAGCAAAAATATGTAACCAAGCAATTCTTTTGGTTATCTTAATATGTCTTGTAAATTTAATAGTCATAAATGTAAAATAAACTAAAAAACCTAAAATTGCTATAAATAGTAAAATTAAATTTATCATCTTATCTGTTTTTTAGAATAACAATATTTGTCATTCCTCTTCTTTTTCTTTCAATTATTTGTTTTCCCTCAAGACGATCAAGTATTCTTGTAACTTTAACTTTATTAAGTTTAGACTTTTCAACAATTTCGCTTTGAAATATTGTTCCTTCAGACTCGTTTATTATTTTAAGTATATTTTTTTCATCAGAGTTTAAATCCAAAATATCTATTGATTGTTTTTTTGTTTCAGGTTCTTTTGTTTTTAATGTTTTTATTTTAGTAATTATTTCTTTTTCTTCTTTTGTGAACATTATTACCAAACCTATAATTATTATTATAATAACAAGAAATATTGAAACATATGTTTGTATTTTTATAGTGTCATACATACCACAAGATGAACCATGACTGCATGAAGAAATTACTACATTTGTTAAACCAGAATTAAACAAATAGATTATAATTCCAATTATAACTGAAATTCCAATAATTAACAAACCTACGTTTTTATTTTTCATTTTTACTTACTTTTTTACTTTTTTCTTATTACATCCACAGCCACATATTGGGCAACATTTACATTTCATTATTTTTTCCTCCGGTTTATTTTAGTTTAGATTCATATTGTTCAATTGCCTTTTTAAGAGCATCTTGAGCTAAAACGGAACAGTGAATTTTTATAATGGGAACATCACCCATTTTTTTTATTACATCTTTGCTTGTAATTTTTTTTGCTTGCTCAAGAGTTTTGTTCTTTGCAATTTCACATAAGTAATCTGAAGATGCAATTGCTGCAACACAACCATAAGTCATAAAACTAATATCTGAGATCTTTTTGTTTTTTACTTTGATATAAACCCTCATTATATCTCCACATTTTACATTTCCAACTTCTCCAATTGCATCAGCATCTTTCATTTCTTTTGCAAATTTTGGTTTTGTGAACCTTTGCATTACTTTTTTTGAGTACATTTTTTTTTGTTTTTGTTTTTGTTTAGATTAATATATTTTTAATTCAATTTATGAGTTAATGGCGAAAATTTTCTTAAACGATTTACTGCTGAATTTAACTCTTTAATAGTATAATCTATGTCTGATTTTTTTGTATATTTTGATATTGTGAATCTTATTGATCCATGAGCTCTTTCAGAATTATTTTCAAGAGCCATTATTACATGACTTGGATCAAGATTTTTTGATGAACATGCACTTCCTGTTGAAACACAAATTCCTTTTTCACTAAGCATAATGACTATGGATTCACCTTCAATTCCTGAAAAGGAAACATTTACATTATTACAAATTCTTTTAGTTCCTAAAGGTCCATTTAATTGAGTTCCTTTTATTTCTAATATTTTATTTATTAAATAATCACGCATTTTTGTTATTTCTTTGATACTTTTTTTGTTTTTTTGAGCAATTACAACTGATTTTGCAAAACCAACTATTCCTGGAATGTTTTCTGTTCCACTTCTTTTATTTTTTTCTTGACCTCCACCATGTTGGATTGGAGTTAGTTTAATTCCTTTTTTAATAAAAAGTGCCCCAACACCTTTTGGACCGTGAATTTTATGGGCATTTAAACTCATTAGACTGATATTTTGTTTTTTAACATCAATTTCAGTTTTTGTATAACTTTGGCAGGCATCTGTGTGAAAATAAACATTTTTTTCTTGACATATCTTTCCGATTGATTCTATATCTTGTATTGTTCCAATTTCATTGTTTCCATGAATAACTGAAACTAATAATGTATTGGTTGTTATTGAATTTTTTAACTGATTTAAATCAGCAAAACCTTTTTCATCAACATCTAAGTATGTTATTTTATAACCTTGCTGTTCTAGTAATTTACATGTATTTAATATACAATCATGCTCAATTTTTGTTGTGATTATATGTTTTTTATTCAAATCCTGCAATGCTAGACCTTTTATTGCAAGATTGTTTGATTCTGTTCCTCCAGAGGTGAATAGTATTTCTTCAGGAAGAGCATTTATTGAATCAGCTATTATTTTTCTTGATTTTTCAAGAGTTTCTTTTGCTTCAATTCCTTTTTTATGAATTGATGAAGCATTTCCATATCTTTCTGAAAAAAAAGGTAGCATTTCTTTTATAACTTTATCATCAACTTTAGTTGTTGCTGCATTGTCAAGGTAGATTATCTTAGAACTCATAAATACTTAACTATTGTTAAGTATTTAAAGTTTTCGATTTGAATTTTAATGTAATATTAATCTTAAAAATTATATTTTTAAAATGATAAAATAACTATTTTTGAGTGTTAAAAAAATATGTAATAAAATTCAATTATTTAATTTTTATCAGATTATAATTAGAATACTCTGACTAATGAACCGTTTTGAGATAATTCAATAAAATTAGTAACTCTTTTTTCAATATAGTCTTCACACTGATTTTCTTTAAGATCATCTTCATAAGTCCTTGGTACATTTACAATGTCTACTGCGTAAATTCCTGTTGTTCCAAGACATTGGCTCGTGAATATTACTCCATTACTTTTTTCTTGATTATACATTTCTTGAGCTTTTATAATTGCTTCTTGCTGTTTTTTTACATTATCTGGTTTTTCATAAGGATTACCATGAGTTATCCAAACACCCTTTTCATCTCTTATCCAAGTATCCTCATTACTTCTTATTATAAATACAATTGTTCCAATGATTAAAAGAAAAATAATAATCATTATAAGATAGATACTTTTATTTTGCATAATATTCTATGTTTTTTTGACTTAAAAAGCTTACTTTTATTACTTTTTAATTTTTAAGAAATTTACATAATAGCAGTTGCTTTTTAGGTATAAAAATTAATTTAAGAATTTTAGGTATCAAAAATAAACCATTTTTTTAGTTTTTTGTAAAATTAATTTTTTAGTTTTTTAAAAATTAAATAATATACAATAATTTAAAAATAGATTTTTTCTTTTATTAACATAAAATATGGTACATAATTATATTTTTGTTGGACCTCAGGGAAGTGGAAAAGGAACTCAGGCAAAAATTGTTGCAGAAAAATTTAATCTTTGTCATATATCTACTGGAGATTTATTGAGAAACTTATCAGGTAGTATGAAAGAGAAGGTTGATGAATATATGAATTCCGGACAATTAGTTCCTGATTGTATTGTTTTAAATATTTTAAAACAAAAATTAGATAGTAATAATTGTGAGAATGGTTTTATTTTAGATGGATTTCCAAGAAACATAGGACAAGCAAATGAACTTGATAAAATAGTGAAAATTGATGCTATGTTTAGTATTGAAGTTTCAAATGAAGAAGTTGTAAGAAGAATAAATGGAAGAAGATTTTGTTCTAAATGCACAACAAATTATAATATTTATGTTCAAGAGATTAAGCCTAAAAAAGAAGGTGTTTGTGATAAATGTGGTGGAAAACTATTGAAAAGAGATGATGATAATGAAGAAGCAATAAAAAAAAGGCTTGAAATTTATTTTAAAGATACTCAACCACTTCTTAGACATTATAATACAATAAGAATAAATGGTGAGCAAACCATTGAAAAAGTAAATGAAGACATTATGAAAGCAATTAAGATGCTTGGTTTTTTTAGATAGTTTTTATTTATCTTTTTAGAGCTAAAACAAGAAGTATTAATATGAGGACAAGCAATATCAAACATACTGCGATTATTAACATTAGTGTCCAAAAGTTGTTATCTAATATGTTTGAAATAATTCTATTTTCTCTTAAAGGTTTATTTATCTCTGGTTCTGGTTGAGAATTTATTATTATAATTTTAGGAGATTGTTTTGCATTTGCTTGTTGAATTTGTTGATATTGAAGTTCTTCGATTGCATCAACATATTTGTCTTCGAAATATCCATAATGATCATTAGAATCATCACAGTCATTAGAATCATCACAGTTACATTCATCACAATAATATCTATGATAACAATCACAATCTTTAATTTCAGATGGTTTGAATAAAGTTGTTCCACAATGATTTAAATCAGCACATTCTCTAAATCTTTCTCCGGAGATACAACTGCTCCAGCTACCACAACTCCATTCTTCAGTACAATAAGAAGAAATAAACTGAATTGAAACTGCTAATAAGACTATTATTGTTATTAATTTTAAAGCTCTTTTTACCATAAATTATTCAAATTCTTTTTCTTTTTAAGTATTATTGTGTTGAGAAAGAGTGAATTATTCATTCTTTTTATTATCTAATTTGAAATAAATTTTGTAGGATTAAATGCTTCTTTTATGTTTATTATTTTTTTATTTGTCAAGTTATCTATTGCAATTCTTGGGCAAGCACTATTAACCCAAGATTCAATGAAACTGAAGTTTTCTAAATCATTTAAATCAATTGTATCTGATACAAAAATAAATACCTTTTTACCTTTTTTTTCAAGATCTTCTTTCAGTTTTAAAGAAAGATTCATAAAATTTTGTCCAGGTTTAGTTGAAACAATTATTCCGATTTTATTTGAATTAATAAATTTTCTTAAATTTGCCTGTATTCTTTTTTCTTCTGTTTCTATAAATTCTTCATTGATTATTCTGAATTGTTTTGAAACTGGATTAAATTGGATTATTTTCTTTTTGTTTTGAGTATTGATTTGACTTATTAGTATAGCTTTTGGATGAAAAAGGCCATCTCCAATGTAAAGTATTGCATCTGAATTTTTTATTATATTCGTTTTGAATGAATCTTCATAAACATTACACCCCAATACTTGAATCTCTTTATTAGTTCTTTTTGCCTTTGTTGTTTTTATTGAAATTTTTTCTGATTTAAGCTGTTTTTTTATAGTTTCTAAATTTAGAAATTGAACACTTGCAAATAAACTAACCGATTTGATATTATTTGATTTTAAGTAATTTAAAACTTCATTTGTTAATCCTATTTCTTCAGAATATTTTGCATCAATAAATATTGTTTTTGTCATTTTTTTGATTTTAGTTTTTTTACCAAGATTCTTTGTCGAATTTATTATGGCCAAATTGTACAATAAGGTCAATATTTATTATATTTAGATTAGAAGGAATATCACATCCACCAAAACATGTTCCAAGCCAGACAAATACTTGGACTTTTGAATTTGTACTCTTTTGAATATAATCAACAATTTGTTCAGCATTTGGTTTTAAACCATCTGGAAGCTGAATTAGAACTCTTTTTGCTTTTAATTTTTTTATTTCTTTAACGATTTTGTCAAGTTCTAAGTTATACATTTTAACTTTTTTATTTATAATTTGTATTTATTATTTCTTTTGAATTAATAACTTTTAAATCTTTCTAAGCTGGTTTAGGAGATTATTAATCTCTTCAATGTTTTTTGTTCTAGATAGTTGATTTCTCAGTTGAGAACTATTTTTTAGGCCTTTTGTGAAGTATATTGATTGCTGTTTTACATTATTGAAAGGTATTTTGTATTTTTTTGATAAAATGATATAATCTTGAAGATCATTAATTTTATTATGGTTTTGATTATACCTACCGGTTTTTAGATAGTCATTTATTTGCTTGAAAATATAAGGATTACCTATTGCTGCTCTACCAATCATTATGTAATCAACTTTTGATTCTTTAAGTCTTTTTTTGAAAATTTCAGGATTTGTTATGTCACCATTACCTATAACTGGTATTTTTATTTGTTTTTTTATTTGTTTTATTAATTTCCAGTCAGCATTTCCGGAGTATCCTTGTTTTTGTGTTCTTCCATGAATTGTTATTGCGACTGCACCGTTTTTTTCAGCTAATTTTGCTATTTTTTCTATATTAATATTTTTTTTATTTATCCCTAGTCTTACTTTGAGAGTTATTGGTCTTTTTATTTGTGATGATAATTGTTTTATTATTCTTGCAATTTTGTTTGGATCTTTGAGTAATTCACTTCCAGCACCACATTTTAATATCTTGTTAGCAGGACAACCACAGTTTAAATCAATTATATTAAATTCAGTATTTTTTTCGAGAAATTTTGCAGCATTTATTATTTCAGTTTCATTACTACCAAATATTTGTACAGCAGAAGGTTTTTCTTTTTTACTTATTTTTAACATTTCAGTTGTTTTTTTATTTTTTTGGTTTATTGCATTACTACTAACAAATTCAGTGTATGTTAAGCCAGCTCCATACTTTTTGCATAAATCTCTGAATGCTATATCTGTTACTCCAGACATTGGTGCTAGAACTGCTTTTGATTTTAGTTTAGGAAATTTTTTCATAAATAATCTAGGAAAAATGAATATATTAATCTTTTATTGCTTTATTTAATTTTGAAACAATATTATCTATCTCTTTTTCACTCATTCCATGTGCTTGACAACCCTGTTCTATTGTTTCAAATGCTGCTGCACTACAACCGACACAGCCTAAGCCTGCAGTCATTAGAATTAAATAAACTTTTTCAAGTTTTTTTGGTGGAACATTCATTAGCTCTGAAATAAGTGTTTTCTTTGTTATTTTCTTTTGTTCTTTTGTTTTATTTTTCATTGATCTAGTTGTTTTTAGCTTGTGGCATTTTCATATATTTCTTCAACTTTGGTCCAGTTTATTATATTCCAAAAAGCTGAAATAAAATCAACTCTTTTGTTTTTATATTTTAAGTAGTATGCATGCTCCCAAATATCTATTGTTAATATAGGAATCATATTTTCACTTATTGGAGATATTTGGTTGGAAGTTGTTATTATTCTTAGTTTGTTTTTTTCTTTTAAATCAATAATTAACCAAGCCCAGCCACTTCCGAAATGATTTAATGCTGCTTCTGAAAATTTTTCTTTAAATTCTTCAAAACTACCAAATGTTTTTTTAATATCCGATTTTAACTTTCCTTCAGGTTCTAACTTATTTTTATTGTTTTTTCCTAAAATTTTCCAGAAGAAATTATGATTTATATAACCCCCACCATTATTTATTACAGTAGTTCTTATATTTTCAGGAATGAGATTTGTATTTGAAAGTAGAGTTGTAATTTCAAAATCTGAAACTTCTAAATTTTTTAATGCAGTATTTAATTTGTCAGTGTAAGTTTGATGATGTTTTGTATAATGAGTTATAACTGTTTCTTTGTCCATATATGGTTCTAGATTATTATATTCAAAATCAAGCTTTGGTAGGGTGTAAATCATTTTAATTAATTTTTATTTAATTTACTTAACTATTGTTAAGTAAAATACTATATAAATATTTTGGTTTTGTTTTATTTTTCAATTTTAAATATATATCTTTAAATACCTGTTTTATTAGGATTTTTTATGGAGATAAAAATAAAACAGTCGAAAGGAAGTAGTGTTGAAAGGATTGAAGGAAAAGCCCATATAAAAGAACTTTTTGTTGATGAAGACATTATGAACATTGGTAATGAAAAAATTTCTGTTTGTTTTAAAGGTGAAGGAGTATCTGGAATAATTTATTTTTCAAAAGAGGAACTTGATAGACTTGATAATACTATTAAAAAAAAATTGAATTTTATAAAAGAAATTAAGCTTTTGGTTGGAGATAAACCTAACGAAGAATATATAATGCCTGAAAAAATGAATGATTATTTGAAAGAAGATTCTAATCAAGTTAAAAAATCTTTTAAGTCAAAAAAGTCTGGAAGAAAATAAATCTAAAAATAATAATCAAATTAACTTTATTCGTAAGTTGCTGAGTGATTCTTTGTTATGAATTCATAAGCTGATTGAGCAGCTATTGAACCTTCTGACGCAGCTATTACTACTTGTTTAAATGGAATGTCTGTAACATCTCCTGCTGCAAAAAAACCAGGAATATTTGTTTGACAAACTTTATCAGTTATAATCTCTTTATTTTTATTCATTTTTACACCTATTGATTCAACTATTTCTGTTATTGGTGATCTCCCAATATCGATAAATAAACCATCTAATTCAAGTTCATTTGAACCATTAAATTTTCTGTCAAGAATTATTTTTTTAAGCTTTTTATCACCAATTATTTCTTTTATATTTGTATTGTTTATAGTTTCAATTTTTTTGTTTTCTTTTACTCTTTTAAGATTTATCGGTTCGGGATGAATTTCATCTCTTCTGGTTATTATGTATACTTTTTTTGCAGTATTTGCTAATACTAAAGCATCTTTAGCAGTGCTGTTTCCACTACCAACAACTGCTACTATTTTTTCTTTATAGAAGAAAGCATCACATGTTGCACAGTAGTGAACTCCTTTATTCATTAGTTCATTTTCACCCGGAATTCCTAGTTTTTTCCATTTTGTTCCGGTAGCAAGTATTATTGTTTTTGATTCAAACTTTTCTTTTTCAGTGGATATTACAAAAAATTTGTCTTTTTTTTCAATTTTTGAGACATATGAATGAATAAAATTTGGTTTGTAACTTAAAGCTTGCTCTTTCATTTTTTCAGAAAGTTCTTGACCAAGAATTGATTTAAATCCTGGGTAGTTTTCAATAAAATCTGTTTTTGTTATTGTTCCGCCGTCAAATGGGTCAAATATAGTAACATCTAATCCAAATCTTCTCCCATAAATTGCTGCAGAGAATCCTGCAACTCCTGCTCCAATTATTGCTAAATCTGTTTTCTTCATTTTACTTACTCTTTTTATTATGTTTGTTAACTTATATTATATCTAATGTAAATAAAAGTATTTAAATTTAGTCTTTAGAAATGTTTTTAAATAGCTTTTTTGATAAGTTTAAATGCAACCAATAACATTAGTAAAAATAAGTGGATTTTATGGAGATTTAGAAGGTACAGTAAAGAAATTTAATCAAGGGTTTGAACCAATGCCTCCATCAGGCAATATTAATACATTTGCTGGACTTATATCTCTGTGAACATATCCTCTTGAATGTAATACTGAAATTGCTTCAAATAACTGTGTTGCAAATTTCTTTGCTCTTTCACCTTGTAATGGTCCGACAGAATTTACAATTGTTTCTAGATCTGTTTCTTCATGATATTCTTCTGTATTAATTCTTTTACCATCTGGAAGTCTAAATGTATCAACAGTTCTTGCGATATAAGGGCTTTGAACTTCATGCGCAATATCTGCTTCATGTCTATTTAGATAACCCTTAGCAACATTGATTTCAGCATTAACTGATCCATTTATATTTCTTTTTTCGGGTTTTAGAACAACAAGTGTTTGTATTTCTCCAGCTTCTCCACTTGTTTTTTTAGCTAAAACTGCACTTCTTGTTCTTCCTTCTCCAAGTCTTTTTATTGGTTCATATCCTTTTGTTTTAATAAAATCTATCTCTTCTTGAGATAAATTTTCATCTTCTATTTCATTGGGATAATAATCTGTTTTTTTTACAACAGCCATTTTAGTTCACCTTATTGTTTATATTTAGATTAGAATCATTGAGTATTTGATGTAGAGAATATTCAAAAGCATGAGAACGATTTCTGAACTGACCTTTTTCTATAATTTCATCTATTCTTTCAAGTGTTTGTTCATTTACAGATATGCTGATTTTTAGCTTCTTTTTCATACCTGGTAGCATAAAATGCTACTTTATAAACCTTTCTATTTGCTGTAACTTTAAAGTAATTACAATAATCGGCTAGTTTTATAGATCTGAGAAGTTTTTTATTAGCTCTTTTTGACGAACCTCTGGATGAAATAAAACACCATAAATTTCTTTAGTTTTATGTTTGAATGCTTGGGGACACTTATTAAAGGCAAATATCTCGAAATTATTATTTAATTTTGAATAAAGCCCGTGAAGATTATATACTTCTTGATTTCCTGATAAGCCTAAAAATTCTTTTTTAAAATTCACATCAATTAGACCTATTTGCTTTTGTTTTTTTAAGGTTCCACCAAATTTTAAACCAACTATATGTGCGCCGGCACATATTCCTAACATTGGTTTGTCATAATTTTTTACAAAATCAAATTTTTTTATGTTTTCTTTTTCTAAGAAAGCATTATCTGCTAAACTTGTACCAGAGATTATTATTTTATCAGTATTACTTAGATATTTATCTGAAATATTTTTATAACTTATTGTCAAAAATTGAATATTGTTAACTTTTAGAATATCTTCAATTGGTTTTACAAATTCTAGTTCATGAAGACTATCTTTGCATGTTGATATTATTAGGATCATAAATAGATAAAGAAAAACATAATTAAATAGTTTACCAGTCCACAATTTGATAAGGTTCTGTTAAGTTTCCAGATTCATAGGAATCATTTCTTTCCTTATGGTTAGGTATATCTGAATCTGTTCTATATTTTGTAACTGTTCTTCTTGCAATTCCACGGACGTTATTAGTTAATTCTTGGTCTGACAGTGCTTTTCCTCTTCTGAGTTCTTCTTCTAATAAGCTATTTATTTGCTTAACCCATTGAAATCTTTTGAAATGGTCTTTTGAAACTAAAAGATCTTTCGCATATACTGTTTTTTTATCTCCTTCAATGCTTCTTGCTTCTACCCAAAGATTATTTAGTATTCTTGATACTGTTGATTCATGATATCCCATTCTTGAAGCTAAATTGTTTTGATTATAGACTGTTAATTTTGTTTTATCTAATTGCTCAAAGAATACTCTTTGTTCTTCAGCAATTGCTACATAAACTCCTCTTAAAGCACCTCTTTTCCAAGAATCAAATTTTCTTATTGCTTTTATCAGTTTTGTTGTTTCTGGGAATTCTGACTCTTCAAGTTGTATCTGAACTAATTGTGTTGTTCCGACTATGTGATCTGAAAAAACAATTTCAGGTAGCTTTAATTCTCTTCCAATGTAAGTTACATCTGGAGTCAAAGCAACAATTCTGCCTTCAACATTTCTATAAAAACAGTCTAAATTTGGTGATCCAATTAATCCACCAGTTTTTTTAGAAGGATTATCTCCTTTTGATGATGGACTTAGTTCAGAATATACTGCTTGAACATTATTTGCACTATCTGGGTTGTTTCCACCATTACCTTTTGGCATTTTTCTTTGTTTTAATATTTCCTCAACAGAATTTGGATTATAAGTTATTGCTCCAATAACTAAGTTTATTACTTCGTCTGGAACTTCCATCATTTTTGCTAAGTCTATTCTTTGAACAAGACTCATACTTTGTCTTTGTTCAAGCATCATCATTTGATTCATTCTTAGTGATATCATGAAATGAAGGTTATATCTTACTTTATAAAGTTATTCATTTATTTTTTATTTGTTATAGAATTAATTTACTCGACTTCAATTTCACGAGTCCAGCTGTTTTTCTCACCAAAGTCTTTGAAAGAGATTATTTTTATTTTTCTTTTAAATAGCGGGCAGTTTAGAACAAATGTTTCAAATTCACCACCTTCTCCTGCAGGATTTATTTTGTATTTATCCTGAAGTTTTTTTACATCTTCAATAAATTTACTGTCAATTTTTCTTCCAAGCCAGGATCTATCAAGGGGATAAGCAGCAACACCAGTTATAATTACTTCAAATTTATTTTTTATTAGTTCCTCAAGATAACTTATCTGATTCTTTTGCCAAAGAGGATTAAAACACTCTAAATTAAGTTCATCACATATTTTTTGAATTCGTGAGGCTTGGTATATTGAGTATAAAGCACCAGTAATAATGCAATTTATCTTATATTTTTCTTTTGCTTTTTTTATTGCTATTTTAAGGTCTTTTAGTTCTTGTTCTTTTTTTCCTTTTGTTTTTTGTACTATTAAGGGTAGATTCATTATTTGTGATTGAAATTTTGTTTTTGAAATTGATGGAGTATGGAACATGTAACTTTCTTTATTCTCAGATAAAATTGAAACAAGACAAGTTAATTCTTTTCCAGATTTTTTAGCAAGATATGCTGCATAACAAGAATCTTTTCCACCACTAAATAAAATAGCACATTTTGTTTTCATATAATCATATATATGAAGAAGTTTATAAAATTGAGCATAAAAATTAATTTATTAAACTACGCATTTTTTTTGAAACAATAATTTCACATCTTCTTATTCTTTTATCAAAATCATCATAATGATAAACTCCCATATTAATGTTATATGTTTGATTATCTTCACAAAGATAACCTGAAATTAAAAGAGGTTTTTCTTTTAGTTTTTTTCTTGTTTTAACATGTTTAAGTGCAAGAAGAATTTCTATTCCTGGCGAGTTTTCTTTTAATCCATTTATATCTGTTTTAGACAATGCCATTCTTCCAGGGTTATTCTTTTGTGAGGGATGTAAATGGAAATCACCTATTTTTTCAGTTATTAAACTACATAAACCTCTTTCTGAACCAATTAATGGTTCAGTTTTTTTGTTGTATCTTTTTACAAGTTGTATTGGATGTGCTGATTCAACGATCCAAACTAAATTATCTTTATTTTCTTTTTGAATTCCAAATAATACTCCCTGACATTCTACATGTAATGTTTCATATGCAGATCTGATTATTTCTTCAAATGCAAGTGCTTGGATATATGTTTTATATTTCATAAATATTTTGAAAATATTTTTTACTTACATTCTTTCTAGAACAGCAATTCTTTTTGAAATTGGTGGATGAGTAGAGAACATATTTTCAACATTTTCTTTGCTGAATGGGTTACTTATGAATAATGGAGCAACAGCTTTGTTAATATTCTTTTCTTTTTTAGGTTCATTTTCTTCTTTGATCTTTCTTAGAGCATTTGCAAGACCTGTTGGTGTACGCATGAATTTGACTGCTGTTGCATCTGCAGTATATTCTCTTTTACGAGAGATTGCAAGTTGAACAAGTTGAACAAGAATTGGAGCTAAAATTGCAAGAACAATTCCAATTATAAGAAGTATAACATTTCCTTTACTGTTACTATCATTATCTCTTCCACCAAGCCACAAACTTCTTAAGAACATTTGAGAGACAATTGCAATCATTCCAACTAAAACTGCTGTAAGAGTCATAAATCTAATATCAAAATTAGCAATATGGCTCATTTCATGAGCAATGACTCCTTCTAATTCTTGTTTATTTAGTTTTTCAATTGCACCAGTTGTTACACAAATAACTGCATTTTTGGGATTTCTTCCTGTTGCAAATGCATTAATTTGACTGTCTTTCATTACATAAACTTTAGGTATTGGAAGACCGGATGCAAGAGACATTGATTCAACTGAATTAATTAAACCTCTATGTTCTTGGGAATTTGCAGGATGAGCATTTACAGAGGCGAGTGCAATACGGTCTGAATAATAATATCCTACCCAAATATAAGTTATTGAGATTATTATTGAAATTATCATTATCAAAAAGAAATAGCTTGGATCCATTATGATACTTATAATATAACCAATTAATATAAGTACAATAAATATGGAAATAATTAGAATTACAGAGTTTCGTTTGTTTCTGTTAATTTGATCATGAAATATTATTCTTTCTACCATGTTTTAGATACTTTTTAGAAGTTTATAAAAGTTTAGAAAGATGAATTTTTGATTAAGCTGCAGCACTAAATTTTATTGAATTCTTTGAAGTAGCATTTTCAGCTTCTTGAATAAATTCAATCTTTTTTCTTGTTTCTTCGGTAATTTCCATTGCTTTAACATTCCATAGATATTTATCAAACTCTTCTTTTACAACTTCCTGTAGGGAATTATACATTGTTCTGAATTCTTTCCAGTTCATGTTAACTAATTTAGATTCCCATAAATAATGATTATTGTTTGGATTAAACTCATAATCTGGGTCCCAAATATTCACCATTTTTTTAATCCTACAAGAATTAATCAAATTTAACTTTAACAGGTTTTCTTTCTTCAGCAGTTATTTCTATGAATGGTCTTTCTTTTACACCGAATAATGATGCAAACATTTTTCCTGGGAAAACTTTTATTGAATTGTTAAAGTCAAGGATTGTATCATTATAATATTGCCTTGAATATGCGACTTTATCTTCAGTTGATGAAAGTTCTCTTTGTAATTCTATAAAATTTTCATTTGCTTTTAATTGTGGATAATTTTCAGCTAAAGCAAATACTGTTTTAAGAGCATTTTCTAATTGAGTATCAGCTTTAACTTTTGCTGGAAGATCTTTTGCAGACATTAAAGCTTTTCTTGCATTTGTAACTTCTTCCATTATTGCTTTTTCATGTTTTGCATATCCTTTAACTGTTTCAATTAAGTTAGGTATTAAGTCAGATCTCCTTTTTAATTGAACATCAATTTGTGCTAAAGAATTATCTATTCTATTCCCCTTTAAAACAAATTTATTATAATAATAAATAAGTATAATTACAATAAATACTGCAATGATTAAAGGTATTCCCCAATATAACCAATTCATAATTCAATAAATTATTACTTATTTATAAATTTAACTGTTTTAATCTTTTTGTGCTCTCTAAGGACATATGTCTCTGGGTTACACATAATCTTTTTTTCTATCTCAGAAATTTACTTTATCAACTTATAAATAACTTTAAAATTTAATCAAAATAAAAAAATAAAAAAATAAAAACTATCTTTTCTTTTTTTTCTTTGTTGGCTTTGCCATTAAAAAATTCATTGTTCTTTTTCTTGATATCCATTGAACTAAGTGTCCAATAATAACAAGAATTACAGCTGCAATAACCAATCCCATATTATACATACTTGCACCATATAAGATTAAGATTAATGCAATTAAGTGCAATAATGTATTAATTGGATTTTTATGCCAACAACATACTTTATCTAACATTTAAACCTCCTTATAATATATTTTACAATCTATATATTCTAGTATTTAAAAATGTTTAGTTTTATTGGTTCTGTTCAGAGTTCCAATAATAAAACCAAAAAATAATTAATCTTTAATTATTTATTATTTGACTCCAGACAGAGCCTTTTTTGATTTAAAATTATGAAAAAGAATTATAAATACTGTTTCTATGCTTTTATATGATACGTGATTATTTTGCATTGTCTTTTAGAAATCTCAGAAAAAGAGGTATAAGAAGTTGGCTTACTTTATTAGGTATATTTATTGGAATTTTTTCAGTTGTTGTTTTAATATCTTTAAGTTCAGGAATTAAAGCAGCAGTTATATCTCAGTTTGGAGTTAGTTCAACACAATTAATCAGTGTTCAAGCAGGAGGAATTAGCGGTTTTGGACCTCCAGGTTCAGGAGTTGTTAAACCATTAACAAAAGATGATGCAGAAGCAATTGGAAAGATTAGTATGGTCGAAGTTTCTTTGTCTTCATTGATTAGACCGGTGAAGATTGAATATAATAAAAAATTAGTTGTAGGGTATAGTTCTTCTATTGATTCAGGTACTAATAGAGATTATGCTTATGAACTTAGGAATATAGAAGTTTATCAAGGTAAGCTTTTAGATGATACTGAAACTGGAAAAGTTCTTTTGGGTTATGATTTCTCAGATCAAACTAAAAGTGGATTTGATAAAGCTATTCTTGTTGGAGATACATTAGTTATAAATGGAAAGAATTTCAAGGTTGCTGGAATTATTAAAAAACAAGGAAGTTTTATTCTTGATAGAGTGGTTTTTATTGATGAATCAGACTTAAGGAATTTGATTAATGTTGATGAATCAGTGGATATTGTTTCTGTTAAAGTAAAAGAAGGTTATTCTGTTGAAGATGTAAAATTGAGTATTGAAAAATTATTAAGAGAGAGAAGGGATGTTAAAGCAGGTGAAGAGGATTTTGAAATATCAACTCCAGAATCTACACTTAAAACAGTTAATCAAATTTTATCAGGAATTCAAATTTTTATTATTATAATTGCATCTATTTCAATAGTTGTTGGTGTTATTGGTATTGTTAATACAATGACTGTTTCAGTTTTAGAGAGAAGAAAAGAAATAGGTATTATGAAAGCAGTTGGTGCTAAAAATTCCCATATCTTTTATTTATTTTTTATTGAATCAGGATTATTAGGTTTGATTGGTGGTTTAGCAGGAGTTATTATGGGTAAAATTATAGGTTATATTGGAATATTTGTAATTAATAATTATCTTGGAGCTAGTATCAAACCTACACTTGATTTATTACTTATTATTTCTGCATTGTTTGGAAGTTTTTTAATTGGTTCTATTGCAGGTATTCTTCCTGCTTTGAATGCAGCTAAACAAAATCCTGTGGAGGTATTAAGAGGATGATTAATTTAGATTTAATAAAATATTCATTAAGAAATTTAAATTCTAGAAAATCAAGAAGTTTTCTAACAATAATTTCTATTTTTGTTGGAATAACAACTATTTTTTTATTTGTAAGTTTTGGTTGGGGCCTTTATGATTATATTGATTCTATAACATCAAGTTCAGCAGTTGATAAAATTGTTATACAAACAAAAGGTTCAGGAGTTGCAGGTTTAGATGATACTATTAGTTTTTCTCAAAAAGATTTAAATGCAGTTGAAAGAACAGCAGGAGTTTATGTTGCTTCACCAATTTATATGAAATCTGCTGAAATAAAACAAGATAGGATTAAGAGATATGTTTGGATGATGGGTATTGATTCAAAAAAGAATTTAATTGAAGAAATGAGTAATCTTAAAATTGTATCTGGAAGAAAATTGAGTAGTGGAGATAAAAATAAAGTTGTTTTAGGTTATAATTACATGGTTGAAGATATTATTTTTCCTAAAAAATATGAATTAAATGATAAAATAAACGTTCAAGGCGTTGATTTAAGAGTTATTGGTTTTTATGAATCTCTTGGAAATCCTCAAGATGATTCTTCGATTTATGTTATTGATGATACTTTCAAAGAAATGTATCCAAATAGTACGAATAAATTTTCTTGGATAATTGCTAAAGTAGATAAAACTCAGATGGATACTGTAATAAGTCGGGTTGAGAAAAAAATTAGAGATTCAAGAGAATTGGAAGAAGGAAAGGAAGATTTTTTTGTTGCTTCATTTGAAGAATTATTAGATACTTATACTTCAGTTTTGGATATAATTATATGGTTTATTATTTTTATTGCTTTAATTTCGGTTTTTGTTTCTACAATTAATACAGCAAATACTATGATAACTTCGGTTATTGAAAGATATAAAGAGATTGGTATTATGAAAGCAGTTGGTGCAAGAAATCAGGATATACTTGGGATATTTTTGTTTGAATCTGGATTTTTAGGTTTTATTGCAGGCTGTATTGGTGTTTTTGTTGGCGTAATATTATCTGAAACAGCAAAATCAGTTCTTTTGTTTTATGGTTATGGATTTTTAAAACCTCATTATTCTTTTGTTTTATTCGCAGGAGCAATAGTATTTGCAACATTTACTGGAATAATCTCAGGTATTTTGCCTGCAATTAAAGCAAGCAAATTAAAAGCAGTTGATAGTTTAAGATTTGAATAATTTTCTTTTTATTTTTATTTTTCTTTTTAAATATAAACCAATTACAATAATTAATAAAATTAGAATAGCAAAATACATTGTCCATGGTGTTGATTTTTTATCATTCTTTCTGCTTTCAAATAATTCTTTTTCATATGTAACTTCATATGTTTGTTCTCTTCTTATTTGAATAGCATCATTATATTTTATTTTAATGTTAAACTTATTAGAATTAGGTATTACCTCAAAATCACCTGTAGAATATTCATTAATATCTAAATCACCAATTATATTTGATCTTGATCCTTTAACAGAAATTGAATCTTGTTGAGGTATCTCAATTGTAACTGCTTCTACATTATTTTTTCCTATGTTTAAGACTTCAAAAGTTATTATACTTGTTTCAGAGTTATAATTTTTTATATAAACTTCAAAATTTGTTTTAACGTCTTTTATTTCTAGATTGAATTTATTTAGTATAGATATCTGATTATTATTTGAAGTAAGGATTGTTGTTATAGGATTATTTCCGTTTATAGCTTCTTTGTCAATTCTTACTTTATAGGGAACCATAAGATAACTATTATAATCATAAGTGTATGTAGATGAATTAATCTCAAATTTATTTTGTATATTTGGATCAAAAATAAGGGGATATTCTTCTAATAACTCAAATTTTGCACCCTTACATAAACTATTTTCTACACCTGATATCTGAAATAATAGCTTAACATATTCTCCAGGTATTGCAGGATATGGATCTTGATTTATTAATGTTGCATTAATATCACATATAGCATTAGCAAAATTAATTATAAATAATAAGTTTATAACTACTATCACCAATTTTTTTTTCATTAAATCTTAAATAAACCGTATTTTTTAAATATATCTTTTTTAAAATCTATATTATTTCTAAAAACTTATAAATGTTAATTATCTAACTGAATTATGGTTTTAGATTTAGAACAGGATAGAATAAAAGGGTTGACTGAAAAAGAGGTAGTTAGGAGAATAAAAAGCGATGGCTATAATGAAATTGAAAGTTCTAAAAGAGATGGATTTTTTTTATTATTAATTAAAGTATTGAAAGAACCTATGTTTTTTCTTTTGATTGCTTCAGGAATTATTTATCTTTTTTTAGGTGATAATAAAGAGGCGATAATTTTACTATCTTGTGTGGTCATTATAGTTACAATAACAGTTTACCAAGAAAATAAAACTGAAAAGACTCTTGAAGCATTGAGAGATTTGTCAAGTCCGAGAGCAGTTGTAATAAGAAATGGAGAAAAAAAGAGAATTGCTGGAAGAGAAGTTGTGAGGGGAGATATTTTGATTTTATCTGAAGGTGAAAGAGTTCCTGCTGATGCTATAATACTTTCTTGTAGTAATATGAAAGTTGATGAATCTTTGTTAACTGGTGAATCAGTTCCAGTAAGAAAAACAGAATCAAGAGATACCTCAAAAATAAGCTCACCTGGTGGAGAAGATTTACCTTTTATTTATTCCGGAACACTTGTTGTAAGTGGTACATGTATTGCTGAAGTTATAAGAACTGGAATGAATACAGAAATGGGTAAAATAGGAAAGTCTTTGAAAGTTTTAACTGTAGAAAAAACACCTTTACAAAAAGAAGTAGCTAGTATTGTAAAATATTTTGCTATATGGGGGTTATTTTTATGTGGTTTAGTTGTTGTTATTTATGCTTTAACGAGAGATGGGTGGTTACATGGGTTATTAACTGGGTTGACTC
This sequence comes from Minisyncoccota bacterium, assembly GCA_035453125.1. GTDB lineage: Archaea > Nanobdellota > Nanobdellia > Pacearchaeales > GW2011-AR1 > JACPLR01. Next base: position 183,212 of record DAOTCN010000001.1, read on the forward strand.
TTGCAATGTCTGTTTTACCTGAAGAATTTCCTGTTGTATTAACTGTATTTTTAGCTTTAGGTGCTTGGAGAATGTCAAAGAAAAAAGTATTAGCAAGAAGACAACATGCGATACAATCACTTGGTTCTGCTACTGTTCTTTGCGTAGATAAAACTGGAACTTTGACTTTAAATAGAATGACTATTAAAAAAATTTATTCAAATTCTAAAACTCTTGATTTATCAAAGAGTAAATTAGATGATTCTTTTCATGAACTGATTGAAACGAGTATTCTAGCTAGTCAAAAAGATCCTTTTGACCCTATGGAAAAAGCAATTAAAAATTTAAGTAAAGAAGTAAAGTTTGAACATAATTTTTCTTCTTTGAAATTAATAAAAGAATTTCCACTAACAAAAGAAATACTTGCAACTTCTAGTGTATGGGAGTCTGATAAAAAAGAAATTTTTGTTGCAACTAAAGGGGCTCCAGAATCAATTTTTAGTTTATGTCATTTAAATTCTTCAGAGAAAACAAAACTATTAAAAGAAGTAGAAAAAATGGCTTCTGAAGGTTTGAGAGTAATAGGTGTTGCAAAATCAAGTATAAAAAATTTAGATCATGAAGATAAAGTTGATATGTTTAATTATAGATTTATCGGACTTATTGGTTTTGAAGATCCAATTAGACCAGGTGTTGCTTCTGCAATAAAAGAATGTTATAATGCTGGAATAAAAGTAATGATGATAACTGGAGATTATCCAGTAACTGCAAAAAATATTGGCTTACAAATTGGATTGGTAAAATGTGATGTAATAACTGGTGAAGAACTTGATAAAATGAAAGATAGTGAATTGAAAAAAAGAATTTCAAATGTATGCATATTTGCAAGAGTTGTTCCAGAACAAAAACTAAGAATTGTTGCTGCATTGAAAGCAAAAGGAGAAATTGTTGTAATGACTGGAGATGGTGTTAATGATGCACCAGCTTTGAAATCAGCACATGTTGGAATTGCTATGGGGATGAGAGGTACAGATGTAGCAAGAGAAGCTTCAGGAATGGTTATTTTAGATGATGACTTTTCTTCAATTGTTGAAGGTGTAAAAACCGGAAGAAGGATATTTGATAACATTAGGAAGGCGATGGGATATTTGTTTGCAGTTCATTTTCCAATTGCAGGAATAACTTTGTTAGCCTTGATTTTTGGTTGGCCTCTTATTTTACTCCCAGCACATATTGTTTTTCTTGAATTAATAATTGATCCAACATGTTCAATAGTTTTTGAAGCTGTAAATGAGGAAAAAAATATCATGAATAGAAAACCTAGGAATCCTAAAGAAAGAATATTCAATAAAAAAACAATAATTTTAAGTGCTTTACAGGGAATTATTATCCTTATTTTAACTGCAATATTGTTTAAGTTATCTGTTTTTATGGGTAAAACTGAATTTACTTCAAGAGCAATTGCCTTTTCAACATTAATAATTGGTAATCTTGGACTTATACTTTCTAATTTATCTTGGAAAGAATCTGTATTTTCTGTTATTAAATTAAAGAATAAAGCTTTAATTTATGTGTTTACAGGAGCTTTAGCATTTTTATTGTTAACTATTTATGTTCCATATCTGAATGATATTTTTAAATTTGATCCTCTTGGTTTAAAAGATTGGGGTATGATTCTTTTGTCAGGTATTATTGTTGTCTTATTATTTGAGACCACTGAGAAAATAGTTGGTATGAAATAAATTAGCATATAAAATCTTTTAAATATATTTAAAATACTGCATCTATGGTTAAAAATAGGATTAAAAAAGCAAAAAAATTAGTGAGTAAGGAAAATTATCTTGAATTTTTTAATGATAAAAAGCTATTATTTGCCCCTTGGGCTGCTGAAGATAAATTCTTCGGAGCATATCAATATTTTTATTCTCCTTTGAAGAATATATTTGGAGAAGTAGTTATTTTTGATCCTAAAAAAGAAATAGCAATTTTTGGAAGAGATCAAATGAATTTAAATTTTTTAGAAGTTATTAGAAAAGAACAGCCAGATTTTGTTTTTATTTGGTTGATATATGATGAATTTAGTTTAAACACTTTATTTAAGATAAAAGAGATTTGCCCAAAAACGAAGTTAATAAACTTTTTTGGTGATGATGATTCTTTATTTGATAGATTTTCAAGATATTATTATCCTATTATTGATTATTGTTTGGTTTTTCCTCAGCTTACTCAAGAAACTTACTTAGATAATGGAATAAAAAATGTTTTTTTTACATGTGGAATTAATAGGAAAACTTTTGATAACCTTAATTTAAAAAAAGAGTATGATGTAACTTTTATAGGAACACCAAAAAGTGACAGAATGGAAAAATTAGAATACTTGATAGATCATGGTATTAATGTTAGGATATTTGGTTCTGGTTGGTCAAATTATCCAAAATTTAAGAATTTTTATGGTGGTTCTTTGAGTAATGAAGATTTAGTTAAGGTTATAAATAAAACAAAAATTAATATTTCTTTTTCTCTGAATTACCAAAGAAAAAATCATATGAAGGGTAGAGTATTTGAAATTTCTGGATGTAAATCTTTTTTGCTATCTCAAGAATTTCCTAATGCTGATAGATTCTTTGATATAGGAAAAGAGTTAGTTTTGTTTAAAGATAATGAAGATTTATTAAAAAAAGTTAAGTATTACTTAAAAAATGAGAAAGAAAGAGAACAAATTGCTGAAAGAGGTTATAAAAGAGTTATTAAAGATTATGATTTTTCAAAAGAATTGAATGAATTTTTTAATAAAATTATAAACAATGAGTTTAAGAATGATGGATTTAATATTAACAAAAAAGTGATTAATCTTAATATAAATAAACTTAATTATAATTCAAATAAGTTAATTTCACTTGTTAAAGATTTTGATTATGTTTCGTTTTATAGTGATAATGTTAAATTTTCAAAGTACAAAAACAAAATTCAAGCATATTCTTTATGTAAAACTAATAAACCAATTAGTTATTGTAAGTTTAATTTTTATTCTTCAAATATAGGTGTTTATGCAAGTGTTAACTCTTATGATTTGTTTAAATATTTAGGTAAGAAAAAATTTTCTAAGTTTTTAAATCTTAATCTTATGATGGTTAGAACTGATTTTTTTATACATAATATTAATTTATTCATTAATTTATCAAAAGGAAAGGAAGTATTATTAATTAATGAAGAAAATACTGCTTTTGTTAATCTTTCACTTGTTCAATTTAAAAATTTTGATAAAAAATATTCCAATTTGATAACAAATCCTATTGAGCTAAAGTTCTTACAAGACTTGTCAAGCTTAATATTTCAAAGAAAGATTTTATTTAGCTTATATCTTTATAAACTGATATTTGAATCATTACAGGGAAAGATGTTTATATTAAAAGCAATTTATAATAATTATTTTATAAATCAAAAATATCAGAAAAGATTATTTAATGTAATATTTAAAAATGAGAAATATTATGAGGATAAATAATCCAAGTTTGCTTACAATCCTTCAGTTTATAAAGAGTTAATTGTTTTTATTACCGAATTTTTATCGATACCACAAACTTTTTGAATATTCTCTCTTCCTCCATAACAATAAATATAATCAGTTAAACCAATTCTTTTTAGATTAACTTTTATTTCATTGTCAGTGATTGTTTCAGAGATTATACTTCCTAAGCCACCATTTAATACATGTTCTTCTAGTGAAACAATATTTTTATAATTTTTTAATACTTCTTTAAACTCATTATTAATGGGGCTTAATCTGTATAAATCAATTACTCCAATATTTTTTCCTTTAGATAACAATTCTTTTCTTACATTTAATGCAGTATGAACCATATTTCCTGTTGATACTATTGCTGTATTTTCTCCAGGAGATATTTCACAAAATCCTTTTTTATAGTAATCAGCTTTATTATTAATGTTATAAATATTTGGTTGGATTTGTCTGTCTAATCTTAAATAAATTGGTTCTTTTGAACAGTAACTTATTTCTGCGAATTTCTCAGCTATTATACTATCTGATGGACTTAAAACTACTAAGTTAGGTATTGCCCTCATTATTGAAATATCTTCTGTTGTGTGATGAGTTGGACCCGAGTCATCATAACTAAATCCAGCACCGACACCCACAATTTTAATAGGTAATTTCATAAGACCGCCGTTTAATTTTGCAAATTCATGTGCTCTTGATGTAATAAATGGGGCTATAGCATAAGTATAAACATTTTTACCCTCTTTTGCTAGTCCAGATGCAATTCCTAACATATTATGTTCTGCAATTCCTACATTAAAATATTGGTTTGTTAAATCTTTTCGCCATTTGTCTAATGCTGGAGCTCCCATATCTGCACAAACTAATATTACTTTTTTATCATCTTTTGCAAATTCATATAATCTATCCCAAAAGGCATCTCTCATTGTTTTATTACTTATCATTTATTTACTCCTTGAATATTCATCTAGATCTTTTCTAGCAATATCTATAAGATTTCCTGTAGGTGCTAATCCATGATATTTTGCTTCTTGCATACATTTTATTCCTTCTCCTTTAGTAGTATTTGCAATTATTGCTAAAGGTTTACTTCTTTTTTTTTGTTTGAAATCATTAAGTATTTCATAAACTTCTTTTATAGAGTGACCATTTATTGTTTTAGTGTCCCATCCAAATGCTTTGAATTTTTCATCAATAGGATCTAATTTAACTGCGTTTTCAGTTTTACACAAAACACCGTAACCGTTTCTATCAATAATTGAAACTAAATTGTTTAGATTGTGATGTCCTATAAACATTGCTGATTCCCAAATTGATCCTTCATAGCATTCAGCATCTCCAAGTAAAACAAATGTTTTATACTTTTTATTATCAATTTTTGCATTTAATGCTACACCTGCGCTTAATGCAAGTCCATGACCTAAAGAACCCGTTGTGAATTCGACTCCTGGAACATCACATTGTAAATGAACTCCGAATTTTCCATCACTACAACAGAATTTGTCTAACCAGTATTTTGGAAAAAATCCAACATTTGAGAGGGTAGCATAAAGAATTGGACTTGCCTGTCCTTTACTTAGTATAAATCTATCTCTTTCATCCCAATTAGGATTTTTAGAATCATAGTTTAATATTTTTCCAGGATATAATACTGTTAGTATTTCTGCACAAGACATTGAAGATGTTACATGACCTGTTTTTGCTTTAATACACATTTCTAGTGTATCTTTTCTTATTTCATTAGCTTTTTCTTTTAAATCTCTTTCGTCTTCTTTTTTCATTATATTAATTTAACTTAACTGTTTTTAAAGTTTTATATTGTTAAAAGATTGTTAATATTAATTAATCTCTAAATATCTCTCTTTTTAGTTTAAATTGACTCATTTTTTCTATATGTCTTTTAGCTTCTATTCCAAATTTTTTTTCAATCATATTTAAGTAATTATTATTTGTGAAATATTTTTGGAATGCATCATCTCTGAATTTTAATACTTTCTCTGAAGAGATATTTTTTGTAGGTAGTGGAATAAAACCATATGAATGTTGGGCAAAGTCTGACCAGGATTTTGGAGTTCTTATTCCCTTATTTAATGTTTCTTCATACAATTTTGAACCTGGCCATGCAATTGCACAGTAAAGATTAACAAATTCACAATTTTGATCTATTGCTAAATCTAGAGTTTCTTGCATTGTTTCAAGATTATCATTTGGAAATCCAAACATATAATTTCCGAGAATATTTATATCGAAACTTTTTACTTTATCACTTAGTCTTTTCATATCTTCTTTAGTGAATTGTCCTTTATTGACTTCTTTAATTATTTCATTATTTCCAGATTCAAATCCAAAACATAACCATTTGAATCCAGCTTTTCTAATTAATTCAAGATCATTTTCTTTTGTTGTATCAACTCTTGCATATGCCCAGATATTTATTTTGTCTCCTAATCCTCTTTCAATAAGTTTGTTTGATATTTCTTTATAATGGCTTGGTTTTAATAAAAACATTTCGTCGATTATCTTAAATGTTTTAACATTTTTTTCTTCAAAGAGGTATTCTATTTGATCTACAACCCATTTAGGATTCCAGTATCTAACTCCTCGTTCTCCATAAGTTTTCCATATTGAACAAAAATCACATTGAAAAGGACAGCCAAGAGATGTTGAAAGTGATGCATAATTTTTTCTTTCATTAAAATTATCTAAACATTGCCAGTTATGTGCTTTATATATTCCTTTGTCTAAATCCAATAAATCCCAAGCAACATTACCCAATTCTTCAGTTAAATTTTTTATATTTTGAGCTCGAGAATTTGATTTTATTTCTCCACTTTCTTTATACCATAATCCTGGTATTTTATTTAGTCTGTTATTTTCAAGAAGTCCAATTAATGTGTGAAAACCCTCTCCTTCAGCGACATAATCACATGACTCTTCAGTTATTGTTCTTTTAGGTAATGCAGAGGGATGTAAACCAGTTAAAATTATTTTTCTTTCAGAATTTATTTCTTTGATAGTTTTACATAAATCTCCAACACTACTCATTAGTTGAGTTGATGCAGAGGGATGTTGTCCATAAACAACAATATTAACTAATTTAGGATTAATATTCTCAATTTCTTTAGCAGTTTCATTAAAACTAAGATTTTTTGCATTAGCATCTAAAATATTTACATCATAACCCCTATTCTGAATAAATCCAGCAGTTAATGCACTCCAAAATGGTGGTTCAATTGCAGAATAGTCTTCACTTAACTCTTGATAAACTCTTTTTTTAGATCCTCCAGAATTAACAAGTAATAAATCTAAATTTTTTGACATAATTTTAATTTTAGAATGTTATTATTAAATATTTATATTCTTAACTTTTGTTGTTATATTAGGGAAAGTCTAAACACATTGGGTCTGGTTCATCATTTTCTATAGCTAATTTTTCACATTGAATTGCATAAACTCCATATGTGCAACGACCACATTCTTTATTTACATTAATTGATTTTAATATATCTCTGTGTTTTTCACTACCCCATAATTCACTTATTTTATCAATGTGAGGATAATGATCACATAACTTGAATCTTTCTTCAAGTCTATGATCTGCACAAACATATACTCCCCCATTAGAGCATACTTGAATCATTAAAGGTGATGAACAACATCTACTAAATCCGTGTTTGACTTTAAATTCTGGATCAAATTTATGCATTATAGTAAATACTCTGAATTTATCATTCTTTTCTAGATCATGACATTTTCTAAAAAGATCGTGAATTTCATCAAGGTCATAATTTAATTTTATTACAGATTTGTAATCTTTTCTTTCTAGATCGGCAGGTCTTGCATGAAAATCTCTTACACCTATTTCTTTAGCAAGTTTACAAGCAGTATAAATATCTTGCCAATTATCCGGTCTTATTAGGAACTTATAAGCAATATCTATTTTTGATTTAGTTTCTTCTTTTTTTCTTATTATTAATTCTAAATTTTTTATTACTTTATCAAACATGTCGATATTGTGTACTTTTTTAAAAACTTCTTTTGTTCCAGAGTCTAATGATACTCCAACCCATCTACAATTCATCATCTCTTCAGCAATTTTTTCATTTATTAAACTTCCATTTGTTGCATATGATGACTTCATTCCTTTTTTAGCAATATAAGAAGGTAATTCCCATACATTCTTATTCATTAAAGGTTCACCACCACCGCCAAGACATACTCCCCTTACTCCCCAGTCACTCATAAAATCTATCAAATTTCTAAGATGTTCTTTAGTCATTATTTTTCTATCTGTTGGAACTTCATCAGGATTTATAACAAGATATCTTTGAGCATTGCAGTGCCCACATTGGTAATTACAAACATGAGCTGGATCAAGAGAGAGTTCAATTGGTGCAGGTAAATTATTATTGCCTTCCCACCATTCTGCAATTGGTTTGTAATGGCTTTCGAAATAGGTTAATCCTTTATCAGAATTAAAAGAGTTGTATTTATCTTTCCACTCTTTTCTAGGTTCTTCAGGTCTTTCTCTCATTTTTAATAGTTTAATTTATTTTTAATGCTTTTTAAATATTTATTGCTTACATAATATCTGTATTAATGTTGATTTATTTTATAAGTAAATAATTATTTTGATATTTGTGAAAAATTTAATTGTTAATCTAGGTCCATTGGGTGATGTTGTGAGAACTACTGTACTATTAAGACAATTAAATGGAGAAAATTATTGGTTAACAAAAAAAAAGTGTAAAGATGTTCTAAACTCAAAGAAAATTAAAAAAACCTTTTTTTTTGATAATGAATCTGATTTGGAAGAATTATTAAAACATAAATTTGATTTGTTGATAAGTTTAAATGAAGAATCAGAAGCTTTGAATATTGTTAAAAATCTGAAATATGAAAAATTGATTGGTATTTATTATAATTCAAATGGAGAAATTGATTATACTCCTGAAAGTAGATATTGGTTTGATATGTCCCTTTCTAGTAAATTTGGAAAAGAAAATGCTGATAAACTTAAGATGATGAACTGTAAATCTTATCCTCAAATTTTAATTGAAATGGTTGGCGGTTTATGGGATGAACAAGAATATGATTTAGGTATACCTTCTAAAAAAATAAAAGGAAAAATTGGACTAATAAAAGAAGTTACTGGAATTTGGAAAAATAAAGGTTGGGCATTTTATGATGATTTAAAAGATAAGTTAGAACTTGAAGGATATGCTGTTGATTTTTTAGGATTAAAACAGACTGTTAGGGAGCATATTGATGATATTAATAATTGTGAGATAGTTATTTGTGGTGATACTTTAGGTATGCATTTAGCTTTAGCTTTGAATAAAAAAATAGTAACTATATTTAATTGTACATCTGCAAATGAAATTCATGATTATGGAAGACTTACAAAAGTTGTTAGTCCTTTTTGTGAAAAATATTTTTATAAAACTGGATTGAATAATGAAGCGATAAGAGCTGTTTCATTAGAAGAAGTTTATAAAACTTTTAAAAAATTAGTGTAATGGTCTCTTTTTTATTATTCCACCCTTAACATCTTTTATTCCTTCTTCAATTATAACTGCATTTGGATCAATACTTATTATCTCTTGTTTTATTTTTGTAGTTTCTAATCTTGTTAAAAAAGTAAATAATATGTCTATTTCTTTGTTGGATGAGTCTAGAAAACCTTTTTTTCCTCGATATATTGTTACTCCTTTTTTAAGATCATTTATTAATTTTTTTCTTATTTCCTCACTTTTGTTTGATATTATTGTCATACCAATGTATTCTTCAACTCCTTGTATGAAAAAATCAACTGTTTTAGATGCTGCTAAGTATGTAAGTACTGAATAAAGTGCAGATTCAATTCCAAGTAATAATGCTGCAAATGAAAAGATTATTATGTTTATTCCAAATATAATTTCTCCAATACTTAATCCTATTTTTTTATTTAAATAAACTGAAAGAACTTCAGTTCCATCTAAAACACCTCCGCCCCTCATTACTAATCCAACTCCTCCTCCAACTAAAAATCCCCCAAATACTGCAACAAGCAATTTATCAGAAGTTACTACAGGATATTCAATAAAAATTAAACATAATGCAAGAATTAAAATAGCCAAACAAGTTTTAATGGCAAATATATTACCTACTTGTTTTCTTGCTAATATCATGAAGGGGATATTTAGTATGAAAATTAATAATGAGATAGATAGAGGGGTTATGAATGAAATAATAAGAGAAATACCTGTTACTCCTCCATCAATAAAACCATTAGGGATTAAAAAACTTTTAAGGCCGAATCCTGCAATAAATATTCCTAATAGGATAATAATACTCTCTTTAATTAAATTTGGAATTAAAATTTGCTTTTTCATTAAATTTATAAAAAAAATGAATTTATAAACTTTAATAAATACTTTTATTGTATAAATAGAGGTAATATGATAATTATTAATTTAATTTTATTTGGGGTATTTCTTATAGTCTTAATTAAGTCAGCAGAATATGCAATTAAATTTTCTTCAAGACTTGCAAAAATTTTTAAATTTCCTGAATTTGTTGTAAGCTTTTTTATTATTGCATTAATATCTGTTCTTCCAGAAGCAATTATTTCAGTTATATCTGCATTTAAAGGAGAACCAGAACTAGGACTTGGAACATTACTTGGGTCAAATGTAGCTGATTTAACATTAGTTTTTGGAATTGTAGCTTTATTTGCATCGAGAAATGGTGTAAAAGTTAAAAGTAAAATTTTGAGAGACAGTTTTTTTTATTTAACACTTCTTATATTTCCACTTATACTTGGGTTTGATGGAATTCTTTCAAGAAAAGATGGTATTATCTTAATTTTACTAGGTTCTTTATTCTTTTTTAGAATTTACTCTGCAAGTAATAAATTTCATAAAAAATTTAATCATACTAAAAAATATCCTTTTATTAAAACTTTATTGTTTTTGTTTTTTAGTTTAGGAGCTATATTATTAAGTGCATTTTTTACTGTTAAGTTTGCAGTAAACTTTGCAAATGACGCAAAACTTCCATCTGTTCTTATTGGTTTAACAATTATTGCAATTGGAACTTGTCTTCCAGAATTAATATTTTCAATTAAAGCAGTGAGAAGAAATCATGATGATCTTGCATTAGGTGATATTCTTGGAACAGTTGTTACAGATGCAACAATTATTTTAGGAACAGTTGCATTAATATCTCCGTTTAGTTATAATCCCATAAATATATATACAACTGGAACTGCAATGTTTTTGGCAGGAGTATTTGCTATTGTTTTTATGAAATCTGATAAGTCGATTAATAAATTCGAAGGATTATTGCTTATTTTTATTTATATTGCATTTATATTCATTGAATTTCTAATTAATAGTGTAGGAATTAATTAATTTTGAGAATTAAAATAAATCTGATTGAATTAGTTTCAATATATCCTATATAAAGTATTGTGAAAATATTAATAAAATAACTCTTTTTTTATTCTTTATGAAAAATAAAAAAATTGATATTTATCTTGTTGGTGATGTTTCAGCAACAAATGTTTTAATTGAAATTTTTGGTAATGGCTTAGTTAAACAGTTTAGTTATAATGGACAAGAAATTTATGATTTTAAGAGAGAAGTTTTGGAGGATTCAATTAGAAAGTCAGGAATTAAATTTCAAGACATTACTCGAATGGTATTTGCTGCAGCTTGTCCAACAGATGGAAAATTCGGTAAGATGACAAATGCTCCTTTTTCTTTAAATATAAATGATTATTGGGGTATTGATGCTCTTATAATGAATGATTTTGAAGGTGTTTCAGAAGGAATTTCAGGTTATTTATCTGGAGTACATGAGTTGAAACTATTACCACTGCTACATTTAAATGGATTTTATGGAAATGAAGTTGATAAAGAAAACATTGGTGTTATTGGTGCTGGAACAGGTTTAGGTGAAGGCAGATTATTTTTTAGTGGTGGAAGATATAAACCTAAATCTTCAGAAGGAGGGCATAAAGATTTGCCAATTAATCCGAGAAATAAAAAAGAGATAGAAATTGCAACATATTTGAGTCTACAGTATTATGGTGGAAGAATCCCTCATTCTGAATCTGTTCTTTCAGGAAGGGGAACAAAGCAAGTATTTGATTATCTTCTTGCAAGAAATATTGTTACTGGAGATTGTTTTATTCCTGATGAAGCTATCAGAGAATTTGAAGACATAAAAGATAAATCAGAAGCTATTTCAAGACTTGCAAAAAAATATCCGGATAGTGTTTTTAGTGAAACAGACGAATTTTTTAACAGAATTTATGGAAGAGCTTGCCGTAATGTTGCTGTTCATGAAAAAGCAATTGGTGGGTTGTATATTGCTGGAGGAATTATGAGAAAAAATATTGAAACAAAACAAGGATCTGAAGTAATTGACTCAAGAATATGGCAATCATTTATGGAAGAATTTGATAACGGAGCAACACATAGAGAATGGGTAAACCAAACTCCAGTTAATGTTATTCTCGATAAAGAAGTTGGATTAAAAGGTGCAAAATATGTTGCACAAAATATTAAGATATTTAATGAGAAGTTAAATTGAATTATTGTAAGCTATTAAAAAAATAAAGTGTATAAGAGTTATAATAAATAATCTTACAAGACTATATCCTAATAATAAAACTGCTTCTTTCTATTCTTTTAAAAAATATATAAATTATTAAAAAGGTAGTATAAATTAGTAAGATTATGAAAAGAAGAGAATTTTTAAAAAAAGTTAGTTCAAGATTTTTTGCATTAAGTATGCCAGTCATGGTTATTAAAGAACATAAAACAATGGACTTTGAAGAAATGGTTGGTGATATGGATTTAAATGTTAAAGTTAACAATGAAATGGTTATTAATTTTGGAAAAAATAGATTGAATTCTTCTGATTTAAATGGTGATGATCTTTGGTTGCCTATAGATAAAAATAGTTTTTATGGATTTACAAGTGTAGATAAAGTTGATTTTGATAACGATGGTATTGAGGACCTTGTTTTGGGATTTGAGTGGGGAGCATATGGTTCTGGTTTTGCTTTTGGGAATCTTGTTGTTTCAAGTAAAAAAAGAACAGCACAATTCTATAAATCATTTAGTGGAGCAGGATTTTGGTGGATTCCTGGACCTATTCCTGAAGTTAAAGAACCATATAATATACTTGAAGTAAGAGATTGGATGCCAATTTATCCCGAAATTAAGCTAAAAGAAGGTGAATTTGATTTAGCTCACAGTGAATCAATGGGTTTTATTTTTACACATGTTTGGAATGGAAAAAGATTTGAATTTAAAGCAGTTCCAGAATTTTATCAGAAATTGCTTCCAAGAGTTGAAGAGGCAGTTAAAATAGCTGAGGAAGAAAAAGAGTATAATCAGTTTAAGTTAAAGATGTATAATCGAATTGCAGAAGACTTTGAGAAAGCTGCAAGTGGAGAGAAAATATCTGTTGATACTTTAAAATCTTCTGGATTTAAACTTCTAAAAGAAATTGAGTATAAGTAAATTTAAACTTATTTTATTAACAATCCCAACATTCTAAACATAATCTATCTTTTGAATAACCTGTTGCTTCTTCTAAGTCTTCAATTGTTGCATAATTTAAACTATCAGCATCTAATTTTTTTCTTAAATTTTCAAGAGACATTCTACGAGCTATACAATCTTCATCTTTTTTTGTTGATTTTCCATATTTACATGCATGCATAAGTGGTGGGCAAGCAATCATAATATGAACTTCTTTAGCACCAAACTTTCTTAGTCTTTTGACTTGATTTTCTGTTTGATTTCCTCGAACAATACTATCATCAACTATTATAAGTCTTCTTTCTTTGATAAATTCTTCAATTGGGATAAGTTTTGTTTTTGCTTCTTCTTCTCTTGAGCTTTGCTCAAGAGGAGTATAACTTCTGTCAGAATAATCATATCTTATAAAAGCTTCTAGATAAGGTATTTTAGAATAATGTGAATATCCTAAAGCATGCCATCTTCCAGAGTTTGGAAAAGGAGACACAAAATCAGCATCAATATTAAATCTTTTTGCAAGTGCTCCACCAAGTTTTGTTCTTACTTCCGCAACATTTTTTCCATCGATTACTGAAGCAGGATGTGCTGTATAAATCCACTCAAATGTACCTAACTTTATTGGTTCAAGATTTAATTTTTGAATACTGTTTATTCCATCAGGAGTTAATAATACTGTTTCACCAGGTTCAACATCTCTTACAATATCAAAACCAGTATTAACAAATGAATTGCTTTCAGAAGAGACAGCATAACTTCCATCTTTTTTTCCTAGAATTAAAGGTTTTCTTCCCCATCCTCTTGCAGCATAGACACCTTCTTTTTTTAAACAAACAACTGAAAAATCTCCTTGAATAAGATTTACTAATGATTCTATTCCTTTCTCAAAATTTTTTTCTCGAGCAATTATTCTTGAAAGAAGTGCAGTATCATTTACATCTTCTGGGTTTTGATATCCTGAAAAGCATTCGCCTTCTTGTATAAGTCTTAATTTTAACTCTTCGCTGTTGATAAGGTTTCCATCATATGCAAATGAATGGCCTTTTGATGAAGAGAATTCTGAAAGAGGCTGTCTATTTATTGAAACAGCTCCAATCCCAAATTTTCCGTTATAGTTTTTCAATACTTCTTTAGTAAATTGTTGTTTTAGAAGTCCTCTATGAGTATTTCCATCAAAATATTTACCATCAAATAACTGCATACCACAGTAATTTTGAGCTCTATGTTGCAAATAAAAAATTCCAAGATACAAGTCTTTAGTGCAATTATCACCTGAAACTACTCCAATTATTCCAGCCATATATCAAATATATTTTTGATGCTTCTTAAACATTTTCAGTATAAAGTATATAGTTTTTTGGAAATTAAGATTACTCAATTAAATAAATTATATGATATTAATGAAATAAAAAAGATTATAGTTATTAGGAATAAGAATACTAAAGTATATCCTAATAATAAAACTGCTTCTTTCTTTTTTCCATCTATAAATAACATTGCCGGCTTCCCAAAAACTAAGAATCCAGTAATAGCTGCAGAGCATACAAATAGCAGAAGCACTGAAGCTATGGCAAATATTGTGTCTTCTTTTGGAGCTAAATTTTGGAGAGAAAACATAAACGATGCTATTAATATTATATAAACTGCAGTTAAAATTGCATCAATAAAAGCACGGCTTATTATTTTTTTCATGATTTTTGTATAATCCTTATTTATATAAATATTTTGATTTTTTGTAATATTTTAGATTTACGCTAAATTAACTAAATATTTAAACTTAAAAATATTCTAATTATATGGATAAAATAAAAATTATTACTGCTATAATAATTGTTTTATCATTTTTAATAGGAATTATTTCATATCAATATTTTCCAGATAAAATAGCTAGTCATTGGGATTCTCATGGAGAAGTTAATGGATACATGTCTAAATTTTTTGGAATTTTTCTTTTGCCCTTTATTTCTATAATTATATTTTTGCTTTTTCTTTTGCTGCCTAAAATAGATCCCTTAAAAAAGAATTATGTGAAATTTAAAAATCAGTATAGCTCTTTTATTTTAGTCATAACTTTATTTATGTTCTACATTTATTTATTAACAATTTTTTGGAATTTCGGAATTAAGATTAATATGAATTTAAGTTTGATACCTGCAATAGGAATTCTTTTTATTTATATTGGGATAATGTTTAAAAAAATCAAAAGGAACTGGTTTATTGGAATTCGTACTGCTTGGACAATAAATAATGATAAAGTATGGGAGAAAACACATAGATTAGGAAGCAAGCTTTTTATTACATCAGGGATAATCACTATTTTTGGAATATTTTTTCCTGAATATCTCCTTTGGTTTGTTTTAGCTCCAGTTATTATAAGCTCAATAATTTGTATAATTTATTCTTATTTAGAATATCGCAAGGAATAGTAAATATTAATCTTAACTATGATTTAATTTTATAAATTATCTTAAATGTTACACTTTTTTATTTAGTATTATTTTTGTTATTGTAAGAATATTTTATATATTATCTTTTTAATCTTTTATTATGGATATAGGAAAAACAATTTATGTTACTAAGAGAAAAGATTGGCATAAATGGCTTGTTAAAAATTCTCATAAAGAAAAAGAGATTTGGCTTATTTATTATCGAAAGGATTCTGGAAAACCAAGAATTCTTTATAATGATGCTGTTGAAGAAGCAATTTGTTATGGTTGGATTGATAGCACTATAAAAAATATAGATGAAGAAAGATTTGCTCAAAGATTTACTCCAAGAAGAGCTAATAGCGTTCTTTCTGAAATGAATAAAGAACGTGTTCGTAGACTTATTAAAAATAAAAAAATGACTCCTATTGGACTTAAATCAATTTCACATGTTTTTGATAAAGACAAAGAAGAAGTTTTTGTAATTGCATCAGACATACTAGAAGAAATAAAAAATAATAAACAAGCCTGGAAAAACTTTCAAAAATTTTCAGAAGGATACAAAAGAGTACGTATAGGTTATATTGAAAGCCAAAGAAAACATAGTATGAATGCCTTCAAAAAAAGTTTACAAAATTTCATAAAGAATACAGAAAAAAATAAGAGATTTGGAATGATTCAATAACAATAATCTTTTCTTGAAAATTACTAAATAAGATTTCAACGCCCCCACGAGAACGAGTGTTTAGATTCGCAAAAACAAGAAAATTCTTTATAAATAAATAGGCAAAATTGTGCAAGAGTTTGGAGTATAAGTATAATGATTATTTTGCTCTGCCTATAAAATAATCTGTATAAAACTTATTTCTTGTACTTAAATCATAAATTCCTGAATCAAGTTTTTTAAAGTATTTTCCAAATTTATCTACAGAGGTATGTCCAAGAACTGCAAAAATCCCATTATGCTTCAAATGTTTCTTTGCTATTCCTAAAATTTTATCTAATTCCTCACTACTGAAATAACTATCAGAGCCAAATGAAAAGAAACTTAATATCAAATCATATTTTTTATTTAAGTTTAGATTCCTAATATCTGCTTGAATAAATTTACAACCTTTAAGTCCTTTTCTTGTTTTCGCTTTTTCAAGCATTCCCTTTGAGTAATCAACTAATGTCGCTGGATAAAATCCTTCTTTAACAAATAATTCGGTTATCAGACCAGTACCTGCCCCTAAATCTAACATTTCACCTTTATCTATATACTTCTTCAATTTATTAAGTAAAAAATTAGCGGCAATAAGATTCTGACCTGCAACACCCTTTCCTTTTGTTTTTATTGAATAATCATATACTTCTGAAAACTTATCATAAAACTTTGCCATTTCTCCATTTGTATAATCTATTGGTAAAAAAAGTCCATCAATCAAATATGTTCTATAAGTCTGGATTCTTTTTCCACCTATTCCTTTCCTTCCTAAATGTATACGAATAAACTGCACATCATCAGGCAATCCCTTAACTTTAATCCATGCAGGTCGCCCTTTTGAACTTTTATCATATTCTAATTTTAATGAATACTTATCAGGTTTTATTCCTTTGAACAATTTTCTTATTTTCATAATCTTTTCTCCATAATTAAATCTATATTTTTAACTCCATCTATTTCCACGGCTTTCTTTTCTATCAATTTGTATCCAAATTTTTTATAAAAGTTAAGAGCATTTTTAGTTGAAAAAAGATATAATCTTTTTAACTTCTTTTTTCTTGCATAATCTTCTAAAAAAAGTAATAACTTTTTACCAATCCCCTTGCCTATAAGATTATATTTGATATATAATCCACCTAATTTTTCTCCTTCTAAATCTATACACCCAAGGATTTTATTTTTTTCAACCATACAAAAAGTATCTCTATTTTTAATGTGATTTTTTATATGCTCAACAGAATTCCATTCTATTAGTTTATTTGTCCATTTTTTACCATAGCTTTTACTGACTATATTCTTTATAGTATTTAATCTTAATTTTGATATTTCTTCGGCATCTTTAATTTTAGCTTTTATTATTTTCATTTTAACCTCTTTTCTTATTAAGACAGGATAATGAACTTTTTAAACTTGAACTTTCAATCATTTTTATTACTATTTCTTGGAATAGTAGCTTATTCTTTCCCATCTAAATATTGGCATTGAATCTATCTCTATAATATTCTGAAGAAAATTATCTCTAATCTCAGAAAGAAGACTATAAAATTCTTCTATTGTTTTAGAATAACATCTGAAGTCAACATCTGCGTACCCAATATACCTTGAGACGCTTTCTGTACTGCCCTTTGATTTTAAAAACGACTTAATATTATTGTAGAGTTCTTTTGTAAACTTGCTCAGATGTAAGAACACTCTAAAATGCAAATAACCGAGCTTTTCGTAATTAAGTTTTGTTTTATAGCCAATGATAATCTTCTTTTTCTCCAAACTTTTTATTTTATTCTTTATTCCATTAGGAGACATATTTATTTTTTCAGAAAGTTCCAATAAACTAGTTCTACAGTTTTCAGATAAAAGATGAATAATTTTTTTATCTTTATCATCAATTTCTAAATCTTCCTGAAATTCTGAAGTGTTTGCTTCATAGACTTTACCTTCATGTAATAATTTTGTATTGAAATAAACACTTTCAATCTCACTTGTTATTAATTTCTCCTTAATTTTTTCAGATTTACCAGAAGTAATCTTTTTAATAACATCATCAAGCTCTTGATTATTTTTACACCTAATAGCGATAGTTAAATCCCAATGACCTGCATTTTTACCTACACCCAAAACATTAGGATTCTTGTCAATTTCATCAATCCATTCTTTTTCTTTAGAAGATGAAATCTGAACTAACTTAAAATAAACAACATAAATTGTTTCTCCAAGTCTTCCAACATCTACTAAAGCATTATAACCTTGAATGATATTTTCGGATTCTAGCTTTTCAATTCTATACTTTACAACTTGCTTGGATAATCCAACCCTCTTTCCAAGGGCTGAATAGCTAATACGAGCATTCATTTCAAGTTCAGATAATATCTTTTTGTTTTTTAAATCTAATTCCATATTTAACTATTTGCATATTAAATATATAAATATTGCGTTTTGTTACAAATTTGTCTCGTTAGTTCAATATATATCTATAACTACTACATAGTTATGAAAAGTATTGAATTTAACCAAGAAAGAGCAAGAAGATATTCAAAGGCAATGAATGAATATCCTAATGCGAGAAACTCTGAATTAAGAGAATTAAACCTAGATTGCCTTATTTCAAAACCTAATGTTAGAATATTAGACCTGGGAGCTGGAGACGGATATTTAACAAGCTATCTTTTTGAGAGATTCAAAGAAGCTGAGATTTATGCAGTAGACGAGTCTAATTCTATGCTATCAAACTTCCATAAAAAGGATAATATCACTTACCTAAAAGCGAGTAGTGAGAATCTTCCGTTTGAAAACGATTTTTTTGATATTATTATCTCTTTAGCTAGTTTTCATCATATTACTAAAAAGGGAGAAACTTTCAAAGAAGTTTATAGAGTTTTAGCACCTGAAGGAGTATTTGTAATTGCAGATGTTTACAATAATACTAAAACTCAGGAATTTTTTGACACAGTAGTAAGAAAGTATTGTATAACTGGGCACGAATTTCCATTTTTAGACAAAGAAAAAGTTGAAAAGTTGGCAAACCAGACAAAATTGTTCTTGGAAGAATCAAAACTAAAGTATACGCCATGGAAATTTAAAACAAGAGAAGACATGGCTTTATTTATCAAGAATCTTCTGGGATTAGATATATCTGAAGACCTTCTTTTAAAAATTTTATTTGAACATTTTCCGATAACAATAAGCCCTGATGAAATTCAATTGTCTTGGCAATTAGGGTATCATTTAGTAAAAAAGTCAAAAGAGACTCAAAGAAGACAGATAAACAATTTGATGTCTGAAACGGAAAAAAGTCAATTTAGTCAAATTATCAGAAAAATGCCTTGGTTGTATAATCCTATACTCAAGACAATTAAAAGATATTCTAACGCTGCAGATTTAATGGATATAGGGTGCGGTGATGGATATTTGCTTGAGCTAATACATCAAAAATTTTCGGATATAAAATTGACTGGAATTGATATAGACCCTTATTTTATAGATAAAGCTAAAGAAAAATACTCTTTTGAATTTTTAAATGAAAATGGTTATGATTTAAAGAAACAAGCAGACCTAATTATTTGTAATTTAGCTTTTCATCATTTTGATAACCCAATAAAATTAGTAAAGACACTTTATAGAAATTCAAAAAAAGCTTTAATAATATCCGACCAAATTAGACCTGCTGTTCAGAGGGAATTAAATAATAGACTAGAAAAGCGAAAAAAATTAGTTGGTGGGAATGATGTTCCGTTTTATATAGAAAATGAAAGGGAATCTATTTTAGAATCTTATAGCGAAAAGGAAATAATTGAAATTTTAAATTCTATAGAAATTCCTTATTCCATTGAATTTTTTGATAATGACTACTACAAGAGATTTGTTGCTGTTTTTACTAAATCGTTGGAGAACCAGATATGAGAATTGCATTAATTGTTCCTGGAGGAAGAAAAGAAATGGAAGGAATGAAAACTGTAGCAAGACCTCCTCTGGGAGTATGTTATTTAAAATCTTACCTAGCGCAAAACGGACACGAGACTAGAGTTTTTCATCAGGTTGATGAATCTGAATCTGAATTAGTCAAGAAAGTCTCAGAGTATAATCCTGACATTGCAGGATTTTCAACAATGAGTTGTGTTTTTGATGATGGTGTAAATTTAGCTCAGAATTTAAAGCAAATTAATCCAAAATTAAAAACAGTTTTTGGTGGCGAGCATATAACTGGAAGCTTTGCAGAAGACCAAAGATATGAACCTGGGTTTTTTGAGGAATCTTGTTCAAGAGAGGGAATTGATTATTTTATACCCTTTGAAGGTGAAAAACCACTTTTAAATCTAGTTAATGGATTAGCTTCAAAAGTTTCGGAAAGAAGTATTCCTGGAATACTCTTTAAACATAATGGAAAATGGGAATATACTGTGCAAGTTCCAAGAGTTCAAAATTTAGATGAACTACCAATACCAGACAGAAGCGATTTGCCCTATGATAAATATTGTTCTATTGACGAATCAAATGATTTAGAATATATGCACACTGGAAGAGGTTGTAGATTTAAATGTAGTTATTGTGCTACTCCTGTTTCAAATCCTGGGAAGGTTTCAGCTAATTCTGCAAAAAGAGTTTTGGACGAGATGGAAGATAGATATATAAATCATGGAAGGACTCACTTCTTTTTTGCTGATGAGTTATTTACCTTTGATACACAAAGAGTTTCAGAAATTTGCCAAGGAATTAAAGACAGAGGACTACAAGATAAAATTCAATATAGGGTATTTGCAAGAGTTGATGATGTAACAAAAAATAGAATTGACTTACAAATGTTAAGAGATTCTGGTTGTAATGGTTTATTTTTTGGAGTTGAATCAATGAACGAAGATACCTTAATGAGATTACATAAAGGAACAACTCCTGAAATGATTGAAGAAGCTATTTCTAAAACTTATGAAGCAGGTATTCCTGTTTGGGCATCTTTAATGGTCGGCTACCCTTGGGAAACTGAAGAGCAGTTAAGACAAAGTTTAAACAGGTACGCATCAATAGTTAAGCAAGGAAAAGTGTTTCACACATATTCATCATTTATAACTCCATTCCCAGGAACAGATTTTCATCATTATTGCAGAAGCAATGGATTAATCACTAATCCCAATTATTTGATGTCTGATTGTTCAATTCCTTCATTAAGAACGCCAATACCTGAAGCAAGATTAATTGAGATTCACAGACAGTTTAGAAAAGAGATTGATAAGTAATTTTTAGATGCTCTCTGCATTTTTATATAAATTTTCTAAAAATAGTTTAAATTCTTTTTCAGTTGATTCCTTATCTTCTCCAGTATAATGTTTCATCAATTTAGAAAATCTATCTTTATCTATTTTCATATCTTTACTATTAATTAAAAAGTACTCATATGTCTTTTCAAAAATTTGTTTTAAAGATGTCTCAACAACATCTTCTTTGTGTAGATGAGCAGAAATAATCCAATTAAGAGATAAAATAATCCAAAGATTATTTTTAAATTTCAGAACTCCCTTTATATCCCTCCTATCACCGATATATTTTAGAAATAGTTCTGAAAGTTTTTCTCCATTTATCCAGTACTCTTTTCTGTTGTGAGGGTCGTTCTTAATTGGTTCTTTATAAATTATTTTTTGTGCTTCAAGATATTCAAGTTGTAAATGAATTGTAGAAGTTCCTTTTCCTAACTTCTCAGCAATTTCTTTATTACTCTTTCCACCTTCTAATATCAAGCCTAATAGACGAACTATGTACCTTTTTTCTAAAAGTTCTTGCTTGTTCATAGCAATCATAATTTTATGAACTTTATAAATCTGCCGACATACCGAATTTGGTATCTATAACCAGATATAGCAATATTTATAAAGCTGTATTACAATTGAATTATGTATGTTGATAAACATATAAAATACGATGGTTAAGCAAATAACAACTTTACGAATAGAAAAAGGCATTTTAGAAAGTATAAAGAAAAGGGCTGAATGTGAGGGAAAAACTCAAAGCGAATTTATTAGAGAAAGACTTCAAGCAGAGCCCCTTGTATTAGATAAACTTAATCAAATTCTTTGTGAGGTAAAAAAAGATGGTAAAAGAAAACAAAAGGAATAGGATAGTAACTGTAACATCAGATGCAGAAGAAGAAAAGTTGATGAAAGCAATAGAATTAATGCGAACAAATCCTTTGTTCTCATCTATGTCGTTATCTAGTTTTATGAGATATGCTGGTATACAGCTGGCTGAGAAGATTATCCAGGCAAATTCTATAGTTCAATTACAAAATCAAGATGGTCGCCAAATGGCGAAGGAGTTATTTGAAAAATGCAACAACAAGTTATAGTGAATGAGGGAAAATGGGCCCAGGATATTCTTGAAGAGTGCTATAAACAATTACGAGAAATGCAAGTACTCAATCCTGAATTGTATAAAAAAATAATTGCAAAACAAAGGGATATAGAAGGAGATTCCTGTTAATATGGAAAATACTATGCCTAATGAGGTTTTTATTACCCACGAGGTTAAGAAATGTAAAAACAAGCTATTAAAAGAAAGACTTCAGACCCTGATTAAAGCATCTGGACAAAGTGAATCAGATTTCTATAACAAAATAGGACTTTCTCGGCAGTACTGGTATTATATTTCTTGGGGTTTATGGGAATGCCCTTTAGAGATAAAGGTGAAGATTGCAAAATCCCTGGACACAGATAGTGCAGTTATCTTTAAGGAGGAAAAAGATGTTATGTAAAAATGTAAGTAAAACTGCTATGGAATTTGACAAAGCACTAAAAAAGCAGTTGCAGGTTGCTTGCATCAATACTACTTACTTAATTTTTTTAGATAACTATACTATATACTATATAGATAAGTTACATTATTACATACATACTTACATACAAAGTTACACAAGATTTATTACAATTATATACGAGAGTCCTGTTACTTCTCTGCCAAAAGCGAATTTGTATCTGTATGTCAAATTCTATAACAAAACTACATACAAAAGCACATACATTATTACACAATTTGAAAAACTAGGGGGTAAAAATGGATAAATGGGAAAAATTAACAGAGAATGACAGAAAAATATTGAAATATTTACATAAATGGAAAGATGAAGCAATTAAGGCATATAGAATAGCAAAATTTACTCAACTAAACATTAAGACAACTTATAATTGTTTAAAAAAATTGAGAAAATTAGAATATGTTGAAAGAAAAGGAATTAGCCCTGCCTTATGGCAATTAAATTTCTCTAAAAGAAGTAATTTATTTTTTTGGGAAATTCAATGTCCAAAATGTAAATCTTCAATGGTTATTCATTCTGAGCAACAAACTAGGGTGTGCATTAATAAAAATTGTTTGACAAAAAAAGGGGCAAGGACCAGATTTTATATTAATAAAAACAGGTATGTAAGAATTTCTGATAATCTTAAATGGGGACAAAAAAGTAAAGACCAAGATAATGTTAACGAAGATAAAGTTTTTGTAGCTTCGCCAAAAGTAAGCAATCTTGGCAATGTATACCTTACTCTAAAACAAGATGAATTGAAAGGAGGGTCAGCAGAAGATGAAACAGAAAATATTGAAAATCAAGGTTGGTGATGTCTTTGTTGATGGAAAGAATATTCCAGTTATGCAAACCGCATTTCAAAAAAAATCAAAAGACGGAAACACCTACTATATTATTTCAAATCCTGTGTTCGTGCAGGAAATTGAAGTAAATAATCACAAACAAGAGAAAGAATCTCTTGAAGCTTAAGGAGTCAAAATGTTTTGGAAAAAAGAAAAGGTAGTAGAGTTTAATCAGGAATATAACCTTCCACTTTGGGAAAGGAAATTAACTGAAAAGGAAAGAAGAGAGTATGACCATCTATTTAGAAAGAGAAGCTATCAAAAGGAATTACAAAAAGGAAGAGAGATTGTTAAAAGGATACTAGAAAGTAGTGCACCTTATCTTACTGAAAGATATGGTGCGCAAGATGCTTTTGAATTGGCTTTTCAAGGTTTTGAAAATATGCTTCATAAATCGGAACAATTAGAAAAAATTAATCAAGATAATCAAAGAACAATCAATAGTTTAGCTGATGAAATAAAGAAGTTAAGGATTCTTGTCAGGTCTCCATCTCAAAAGATTGAACAGCTTGAGCAGATAAATAAACAGCTATTTGAGAAATCACAAAAAGCTGAAAACGAAGCTATTCAAATCAAAACAAACTTTAAAAATTTCATAATTTCTGAATTTGAACTTGACCCAAGTCTTAAAGGAAAAGATATTGACTTTTTAATTCAATTGGTTCAAGAAAAAAAGAAATTGAAAAACCAAGAGCAAGATAATGAAAACGAGTTTAAGGAAAAAATTGTTGATATTGACCCTTACACGAACGATTATATAAAGTCTGAAAAATGTGTCTGTGGCTTGCCAAAGTATTATGGTTCTAAAGGTTGTGAGAAATGTAAAGTTCAAAGCGATAGATTAAGGAAGAGATTGAACCTTTCCAGACAGGAAGCATGGGAAAAGCTTTGGGAAAGTCTGGGAATAAAACAAAAAGAGGAGGATATTTTCAGTTAATTAGGGGAAAATGGATAAAAAAGTTACAAATCAGGAATTAGTGCTTGACTATTTGTGGAATTATACAGAAAGAGAGCATGAAATTAAAGACATATCTAGGAATACCCATCTAAAAATAAAACAAGTTCATACTGCAGTAAGAGCTTTGAAAAATAGGGGAGTGGTTTCTATTAAGAAAGATACATTAAGGGTTAACGGAATGCCTAAAAATCTATTAAAAATTAAAACAAGAAATTTAAACAAAATTAAATATATCATAAACAAGATGAAATAAGATGGCAAAAACACAAAATAATTCAGTAGAATATCATAAGAATATTTTGGAGGAACGGTTTAGATATAAATGTAGAAAAGAATTTCCAGTCCCAAGAAATGGCAATCTTCATGCAATTGATTTGGGTTGTTTTCATAAAAAAATGATTACTATAGGTATGGAAATTGAAAGTTCAAAGAATTTCAATATACCTCAAATTCAAAGTAATGCTGAAGATTTGAAAGAGTTTGCTAGGTTATTCAATGCCAAAACTTTTCACATTCATGCAAGCGATATTATTGATTTTGATAAAGTGCTAAAACCTCAAATTAATTCTATAATAAAACCTAGACCAATAATTAGGAGGTATAATGGTTGAAGAAATAATCTCAACTGCAATTTATTGCCGAGTCTCAGATGATAAAAAGAAAGCAGATGGTGGAAGAAGGCAAGATATAGAAAGGCAAAATAAAATACTTGGCGACCCTTTAACAAATAAAGGGATTAAATTTAAAACATATTTAGATGATGGAAAGAGCGCTTTTACAGATGACCTTAATCAAAGATTAGCATTTAAGCAACTTCTTAACGATTGTAGAAGACATTATATTAAAACAATTTACATTGAAGATTTGACAAGATTTAGCAGAAATCTTTCTTTAGGACTACAATGGCTTAAAGAATTAGGAGAACTAGATGTTCATGTCATCTCTTTGAGAGAAGGCGAGATTGAAGTAACGAGTTCTAAAGGTTGGGCACAGTCTGCTATGTTATTGATGTTTGCAGAATGGGATAGTCGCATTAAATCAGAAAAAGTAAAATCTGGAATGGAAAAAGCTAAAAATCTGGGAAAGCATATAGGAAGGAAGAAAAACGAATAGAAATATTCAATATAACCTGGCAAAAATGGAATACGATTCGGAACTTTTAGAAGACAAAGAAATTGACCAAAACGAGATTCTTTTTATTTCAGATATTGAACATTTCACATCAAAAATTAAGAAATCACTCATAGATGATATAAAAAAGAAGAATTTTAAGGCAGTAGTTTTAATTGGGGACATTCTTTCAGGGTTCAGCACTTTAGATTCTTCTTATAAAATTTTTCAAGAAAGCCAAACTGCCTTTGAAATGTTTTATGATGTTAAAAAAATTAAGAAAAAGTATTCAAAGAAAAAGATTGATGAATATGACCTTGCAAGATATTATGTTGGGAATGATGTTTCAGAGAAGCTTTCCAAAGAGTATTCAGAAGAATTAAAATATTTTAAGTCATTTATGAATGATTGTTTTAAAATGGGTATTCCAGTTGTTTTATTTTCTGGGAATCACGATTCTCTTTTTTCATGGAGTAATTTATATAATGAAAGATTTATTCCTATTCTGAGCGAAATACATTCATTAAAAGGTTTAAGGATTCCACATAATTTTGAGATTATTAAATTAAAAAAAGACCTATATCTTACAGGGATTCACACAGATGATGACTCTGGGATTTATGAATTTCCCTTAATTAAAGGAATGATAGAAAAGTTAGATAATGAGATAAAAAATCCAGAAAAGACAATTTTTGTTTCTCATATTCCTGGTGTAAAAATGTTTAGTAAACTTGGTTCTCAAGATATATCTAATCTAAAGAAAAGATTCAAATTTAAATATCCTTACCATGGGCATTGTAAAGATTATCATGGGGAGTATGAAGAAGATGGAACCCCCACAATCTCGGTACATATTAGGAAAGAAGAAAATGAGCTTTGATTGGAGTAAAAATTTTCAATGGCACCCCATTGAATTGAATTATCTAAAGAGATATTATTCTGAAGGATATTCTTTTCAATATATGGCTGATAAGATTAATGAATTAAGAAAATTCAAGAGTAATGGAGAATCTTGTCCCTATAGAACAGAAAGAGCAGTGGTTTTTCAATTAGTTAAACTGGGTTTAGTCACAAAAGAGTATTTAGATGAATGGGATAAGAATAGGACTGATAACATTAAGAAAAATCGTTTTAAAGATTTGTATCAAGAAAGAAAAAAGGTATTTGAAAGAGACGGCAATCAATGTATTATCTGTGAGGAAAAGGAGAATTTAGAGTTTGCACATATAATCCCTTTTAATAAAACTCAAAAGAATTATGAAAAAGAAGCCATAACTCTATGTACTAAACATCATCGTTTATTTGATGACAAAGATTTTGAGGTTACAAAAGAGATATTTGATAAAATGGTTTCTTATTATCTGGATTACTCTAATGATTATGATTTTAAATCAGTTTATTGCGAATCTTGTAAAAAATCTCATACTTGGATAGAAAATAAAAGGGTGGGTCAAAAACCTACCCAAATTACCGAAGATATGACTAACACTTCCTAGGGCTTGCCTTTTTTTAATGTATTACAAAATGCTTTACAAGACTTATAATGTATGACTACTTTCATACATAATGGACACAAGAAAAGACATTAAAGTTGATGGTGAAGCAAAAAAGATTTTGAGCAAGATGAAAGTATCAAGCTCTGAAAGTTATTCTGATGCAATAAAAAGATTTTACAAAGAAGCTTGCCAAGACAATTCTGAATTGCCGAGATGCAATAAGAGGGAGAAAGATGGGGGACAAGATATTTGATTATTTTGAAGCATGGTTTATGTGCATGCTGTTAATATTTGTAGGTTTAGCGATAGGTGGCGGTGCAGCGGCATTTGAAGCTAAAAAAATAATCGCAGGAGGTGGAATTTCAGCAATAATCTCTTTATTTGCTGTTCTAACAAATTGAATGGAAGATGAATTTGATATGAAATGTAAAATTGAAAAGCAAAATTCTGAATTAATGTTTATTTGCAAATTTGATTCAAAACAAAGGCAAAAATCACAGTCCGTAATTGCAGAAAGTAGTGGCAGTAAGGAGAGTTAGCTTTCTCTCTAGCCATTTTGGGGCAGGGAGCTCCCTCTCCTTGTCCCTTTTTGCCATTTAAACTAAATCTTTTTCGTGTTTAGCTATTCTCTCAAGTAAAGGTAAATAACCTTCATCTAATATCATTCTCGCCATTGCTTTTTTGAACTCAGGTGTCTCAATAAGTTTATTCAATAAAAGATTCATATTCCTTTTTCCACTTCTTGTATTGACTCCTTTATTAATAGCAGCTTTTGTTAATGGATATTGACATCTCTCACAAATATCTAATGTGCCTCTATTATTCAATCCACAATTTTTACATTGAAGAGTTTCAGGTAATTCTTCTTGTGGTTTATCACCATAGAATTTCCTCATCTCATTTTTCAATACAGTCTCACTTAAATGAGTATATGTTTCCCACATATCGCTACCTTTCCACCCAAAAAATTTATTGAAAACTATAGGGGATAATCTGGTTGAAAGATATGTTGCACGAGAATGTCTGTAGTTGTGCGGATTGAATCTTTTTTTAACTCCTGCTTTCTTCATTAATTCCATAGATAATTTTTCAACTCTTCTTCCAGATAATGCATAGTTAAAC
This sequence comes from Minisyncoccota bacterium, assembly GCA_035453125.1. Taxonomy (GTDB): domain Archaea; phylum Nanobdellota; class Nanobdellia; order Pacearchaeales; family GW2011-AR1; genus JACPLR01. The sequence goes on from DAOTCN010000001.1 coordinate 211,682, forward strand.
AATTTTGAAGAATCTTCTTCTTTAGTTATATCTTTTCCAGAATGAAGCCAAAACGGAGCTTCTTTAACATTTTTTAAAGGGTGCAATTCAAAATAAGATTTCATTAAGAAATAAGGTTCTTTGAGAATTAACTCTCTTGTACTTTCTTTCTTTTTTCCATGAGTTATGTTTACAATAACATAATGTCCCTCATCATCAAATCTTACATCGCCGTTTCTAGTCCTTACAAATTCTTTTAACCTTATACCTGAGTAATACAAATAACATATTATTGCTCTGTCTCTTTGATTTGTTGCTGCTTGAATAGTTTTTTCATTTTCCTCTCGTAAAATTATATCGTTAGAGGTTGTTTCTCTTTTATTTCTTATTTCTCTTGTCATTTTTATCCATCTAACTTCTTCTGGATAAATTCCATCATCAGTCCCTCTTAACCATCTATAAAAATATTTTATTGCAACAATGATGCCCTTAATTGTCCAGTCAGCATAATTCCTAGTGTAAATTTCTCGCATGATACCCTCTACTTCTTTCCTGTCTTTTATTTTCTCTAAATCCTTTTTTGCTATTTCTGCCACAGGAGTTATTCTTTGTAAGTATGCAAGTCTTCTTGCTGGCTTCTTTCCTTCTGCTTCAAGAAATCTATAGAAGTTCAATATGTGTTTTTTGTTTACATCAAGAATTTTATTATTGTTTTTTATAGAATCAAGTTTACTTTTAATCTGCTCGTTATATTTGTACATAAATTCAAGGTCTTTATCATGCTGGTCTTCCAATATTGCCATGCAAAGAATAATAGTTCCTACTATATAAATTTGCGCCTTTTATGGTTTTTAGAGTCGTACGCCCCCACGAGGATTTGAACTTCGATTACAAGGACCGCAACCTTGCGTTCTATCCAGGTTAAACTATGGGAGCTTAAGCTTACTTGTAATTAAAGTAAATTTAGTTTATAGATTTTTAGAAGATGAATTAGAAATGAAAAGTTAAAAATGAAGAATAAAATTTGAGGAATAAAAATGAAGATTGATTACTTGACTTTTTTACTGAGCTTTTTCTCTTAAGAGATTTGCTTTGTCTGTAGCTTCCCAAGGAAAATCAGAATCATTTCTTCCAAAGTGACCATATGAAGCTGTTTTTTTATAAAGTGGTCTTCTTAGATTTAGAGATTCAATTATTCCTTTTGGAGTTAAATTAAAATTATCATAAACTAATCTTGAAATCTGCTCTTCTGAAATTTTGTTTGTATTAAAACAATCTATTGTTATTGATGTTGGTTTTGAAATACCTATTGCATAACTCAACTGAACTTCGCATTTATCTGCAAGTCCAGCAGCAACAATATTTTTTGCAATATATCTTGCTGCATATGCTCCACTTCTATCAACTTTGGATGGATCTTTTCCTGAAAATGCACCTCCACCATGTCTTCCAACTCCACCATAAGTATCAACAATTATTTTTCTTCCAGTAACTCCTGTATCTCCTTCAGGACCACCAACAACAAATCTTCCTGTAGCATTAATATGTATTTTTGTATTTGAGTCCATCCAATTTTTACAAACAGGCATTATTACTTTTTCTAAAATTTCTTTTCTTAATTGCTCTTCACTAATTGAGTCTGTATGTTGTTGTGCAATTACAACTGCTGTTAATCTTTTTGGTTTGTTATCTTCATACTCAATAGAAACTTGAGATTTACCATCTGGACCAAGATTTGGAATTAAGTTTGATTTTCTAACTTCAGCTAATTTTTTTGTTAGTTTATGTGCAAGAATTATTGGCAGTGGCATTAGTTCAGGAGTTTCATTAGAAGCATAACCATACATCATTCCCTGATCTCCAGCTCCTTGTTCTTTATCTTCTCCTTGACCTTCTGAAACACCTTGAGAAATGTCTGGGCTTTGTGAGTGTATTGCTACCCAAATTCCGGCATCTTCATAATCTAATCCGAATTTTGGATTAGTATATCCAATTTCTTTTAAAACTTGCCTAGCTATTCTTTGTGCATCTAAAAAACCTCTTGTTGTAACTTCTCCAGCAATATGAACACTTCCAATTGTTGTTAAACATTCAATTGCAACTCTTGATTCAGGATCTTGAGCAAGCAAATTATCTAAAATTGCATCTGAAATCTGGTCACATACCTTATCTGGATGCCCTTCTGTAACAGATTCAGAAGTTATCACATACTTTTTCATAATTTTTTAATGGAATACTCATTTTTAAATAATTTTATTCTTGAGAATATAGTTTTATAGTTTTTCATAAACTATTTAAACTTCAAATGTTTGAATAATCTATTCTATGAATCATACAAAAGTAAAAGAGACACTGAAACATTTGAGAATTGCTTTGAAAGATGAATTGAAGCAAGATAATTTTTATAAAAAAGCTGCAGAAGTTGCAAAAGAAGAAGGTTTGTCTTCAGCTGCAGAATTTTTTAGAAATGCTGCAAAAGATGAAAAAAGACATGCAGCTGAAATTGAAAATATTCTTCGAGCTTTAAGTTCTTAAAATTTATTTTAATAAATATTTTTATGAAAATTATTTCCGTTAAACTTATAAACATCTAAAACTCTGGATTAATTATTGAAAAATGGCTGATAAATCAATCAAAATTATTATTGTTGCAATTATATTCGTAGTCTCTGCATTAATATTTACAACTATTCTTATACTTCAATCAAAGACAGATTCTTTACAAGCTGTTCAAGGAAGTTCTGTTTTAAATCCTTCAATTATTAATAATGATGAAGTTTTTGTTCAGAAAATTAACATGAGTGTTAAAAATGGAAATTATTATCCAAGTATACTTGTTGTTAAAAAAGATCAGCCAGTTGAAATAACTCTTGATAATAGTGTAAGGGGATGTTATAGATATTTTACAGTTGAAGAATTAGGTCTTGAGCTTTATTCAAAAGATCCATCTAAACTAATAATATTCACACCAACACAAAGAGGAACTTATTCTTTTAAGTGCAATAAAGGACTTGGTGACGGAAAATTGATTGTAAATTAGTTAGTTTTATAATCTGATTATTTTTTTAATTATATTGAACATTGTGTTAATGTTTTGTTAAAATGACCTATATTGATGTACACTGCCATATAGACAGATATAATGATGAGCAAGTTGAAGCAATTATGGAAAGAGCTCGGGAGAAAGGAGTTGGAATTATAATTAATAATGGAAACAATTTTGAAAATAATGAAAGAACTCTCGAGTTCTGTGAAAAATATCCTGAAGTTAGAGCTGCAATGGGAATATTTCCAATAGAATGTTTGCAATATACTGATAAACAACTTTCAGATTTTAGAGAAAAAATAAGAAAACTTCATAAAAATAAAAAAGTGATTGCTATTGGGGAAGTTGGACTTGATTTTAAAGAAGATTTAGATAACTGGGAGAAGCAAAAGGAAATATTTGAAGAATGGATTAAACTTTCAATTGAACTGAATATTCCAATAATTGTTCATTCGAGAAAAGCTGAATTAGAAGCGATAGAAATTCTTGAAAAATTTAATAAGTCTGATAAAAAACCAAAAGTAATAATGCATTGTTTTTCTGGAAGTATGAAACTAGTTCAGAGAATATTTGATAATGGCTGGTATTTTAGTATTCCAACAAGCATTAAAAACTCACAGCATTTTCAGCTAGTTGTTGAGAAGATACCTATTGAAAAATTGTTTTGTGAAACTGATTCTCCATTTTTGCATCCAGATAAATTAAGAGATAATGAACCTGCAAATGTAATTGTTAGCTATCAAAAAATTGCCGAGATAAAAAAGATGAGATTAAAAGATATTGAAAAGCAAATTGAAAAAAATTTCAAGAGTTTATTTGAGATATAATCAATATCATTTATAAATCTTATTTGATTAATTTTTAGACATTTTTGATTAATTTTATTTAAGTAGTTCATCATCGCAAAACTTATAAACATTTGATTGTTTTATTAATTTGTAGTAATAAAAATTAAATAGTTATTAATGTTAATATTTTATTAAAATGGCTGAAAAAAAGAAAAGTGAAAGTAAAGAGGATAAAAATCTTAAGAAACTTGAAGAATTATTAATTCAAGTTGGATTAAGAATTGCAAAAAGAGGAGAAGGAGCTTTATTTGTAATTGGAAGTGTTGAATATAGACCTTTGATAAAACAACAGGTACCTCCATTTAATGCATTGAATAATCCAAAGCTATTAGAGTCACTTGCTTTAATGGATGGTGCAGTTATTCTTGATAAAACAGGAGTTGTTACAGCTTATGGTGTAATGATAAAAAGCAAGAGAGCATTTAAGAATTTTGGAACAAGGCATAGTGCTGGATATTCTGCATCTTATAATGGAAATACATCAGTTATTATTTCTGAAGAAGATAGAAAGATAAGAATTATGAGAAATGGAAAAATGGTAATGCAGATTGATGCTCTTCAAAAAAATGTTGAAAAATCTGTTCCAGAAGTTGTTGAAGTTCTCGAATCACTTGGAGCTGGAACTGTTGGAGCTGTTGGAACTAGTTTGTTAGTTCCAGCATTAGGAATTGCATTTTTACCTGGTGTTGTTATGTTTGGAAGTGCTTATTATCTTGCAAAACTTTTAAGAAAAAAGAAAGTATTCTAATATTTTAAGAGTAGTTTAAATTTTTCATATAACTTATTTTCATTAAATTTTTAAGGAATTTGATTGTTGTATAAGACTGATTTGAAATAATTTATATTCTTAACAACAAAAATGTTTAAATAGTAGTATATTTTTAATTCTTTGAAACATACAATAAAAAGTAGGTGAGATTATTTAATATACAATATCTTGTATATGATGCTTTTCTCTTTTGCTTTGAATTTGTTTAAATTTATACTATGATATGTCCTTTTTGTCAGAATGATGAAACAAAAGTAACGGATAAGAGAGAGTCAGGTGATTCAACGACAAGAAGAAGGAGAGAGTGTTTGAAATGCGGTAAAAGATTTACAACTTATGAAAAAGTTGATCCTGTTGAAAGATATGTTATTAAAAAAGATGGTAGAAGAGAGTTATTTAATAGAGATAAAATTTTTTTAGGAATTATAAAAGCTTGTGAGAAACGAGATATAAGTCATGATCAAGTTGAAACAATTGTTAAAGAAATTGAAGAAAATATAATAAACAATGAGAAAGAAATTGAAACTAAAAAAATTGGTGAGGCTATTATGAAAAAATTAAAAAAATTAGACAAGGTTGCGTATATAAGATTTGCATCAGTTTATAGAGACTTTGAAGATATTGATGATTTTAAAGATGTTTTGAACGAGGTTAAATCATGATTAAAAAATATTTTTCAAAATCTGGAAATCCTTATGAAGATGGAGTAGTTGCAAAATTCTTACCACGTGATGTTCAAATATCTGATGATTCTGGAAAAGTTATCGAGGTTGTTCATGATGCAATATTTCCTGAAAATTGGTCAGTTAATTCAGCAAATACTGTTGCAACAAAATATTTTAGAAAAGAGGGTGTTCCTGAAACTGGAAGAGAGATTGATTTGAGACAGCTTGCAAGAAGAGTTGGAAGTACTATTAGAAATTGGGCAGTTAATCAAAAGTATTTTGATGATAATAATGCAAAAGAATTAGAAAATGAACTTGTTGCTGCAACAATTGGACAGTATGGTGCATTTAATTCTCCTGTTTGGTTTAATTTAGGACTTGGAAATTATGGAATTAATCAAAAAGAACAAAACTATTTTGTTGATCCTGATGGAAATTTAAGGCAAGTTGAAAATTATTATGATAATCCTCAAGTATCTGCATGTTTTATTGTTTCACCAGAAGATTCAATTGAAAGCATGATTAATGTTGGTGCTGTAACTGCATCCAGAATTTTTAAAGGTGGTTCTGGAATTGGTGGAGATTGGAGTCATGTAAGATCTACTGGAGAACCAGTATCTGGTGGAGGAGTTGCATCTGGTGCAGTTCGATTTATGGATGTTGAAGATTCATGTGCTAGAGTAATTAAGTCTGGAGGCAAAACAAGAAGAGCAGCAACAATGCAAAGTATGGGTGTTTGGCATCCAGATATGCTAGAAGTTTTGAAACATAAATATAAAGAAGAAGAAAAAGCAAGAGTCTTAATTGAAGCAGGTTCTCCTGGAAATTGGGAATCACATACAATTCAGGATTTAAGAGCTCAGAATGTTAATATTTCAATAAGAACTGATGATGAATTTTGGAATGCTTATGAAAACAATAAGATGTATCAAATAAGAGGAGTCATTGGCAATAAAGTTCTTAGAGAAGAACCTGCATCAAAACTTTTAGAGATGATGGCCTTTGCAACTTATAACTGTGGAGATCCAGGAATACAAAATCATTCTATAATAAATAAATGGCACACTTGTAAAAATTCTGGAGAAATATGGGCGTCAAATCCTTGTTCAGAGTATATGTTTTTGAATAATTCAGCGTGTAATTTAGCATCATTAAATTTAATGAAATTTAGAAAAAATGATGGAAGTTTTGATGTTGATTCATTTTCAAAAGCAGTTGATTTATATATTACTGCTCAAGATGTTTTAGTTTCACAAGCATCTTATCCTACAAAAGAAATTGCATGGAATAGTCATATATTTAGACCTCTTGGTTTAGGTTATGCAAATCTTGGAGCATATATTATGTCTCTTGGATTAGCTTATGATTCTGAGGAATCAAGAGATTTTGCATCAGCTGTAACTTCTTTGATGACTGCTGAAGCATATCTTCAATCAACAAAAATTGCAGAAAAATTAGGAGCATTTCAAGAATATGAAAAAAACAAAGAACCTATGTTAGATGTTATAGAGATGCATAGAAAAGCCTCAAAACATTTACCTAAAAAAAATGGTTTGGAAAAAATTGTTGATTCTGCAAATAAAAAGTGGGATGAAGTTGTTGAAAGAGGCAAGAAATTTGGATTTAGAAATTCACAAGTAACTTTACTTGCACCTACTGGAACAATCGGATTTATGATGGGTTGTGATACAACTGGATGTGAACCTGCTTATGGTTTAAAAGTTTACAAAGAGCTTGCAGGTGGTGGAATGATGAAGATAGTTAATAATACTGTTCCTCTTGCTTTAGAAAATTTAGGTTATGATAAAAAAAGTGTTGAAGAAATTATTAAATATATTGATCAAAATGAAAGTGTTGAAGGATGTAAAAAATTAAAAGAAGAACATCTTTCTGTTTTTGATTGTGCATCTCAGGCAGGAATTGGAACTAGAGCAATAAGTCCGATGGGACATATTAAAATGCTTGGAGCAATTCAGCCTTATCTGTCTGGTGCAATTTCAAAAACAATAAATTGTCCAGCAAATACAAGTGTTGAAGAAATTGGTGATATGTTTTATCAAGGTTGGAAATTAGGTGTAAAGGCACTTGCAATATATCGTGATGGCAGTAAAGCTTCACAACCACTTAAGACTAAAAAGAAAAGTAGTTTTGAAATTCTTAAGAGGGGTGAAAGGGAACATTTGCCAAAAGTAAGAAAAGGTCTTACTCAAAAAGTAAAGCTTGGGGGAATTTCATTATTTATAAGAACTGGAGAATATGAAGATGGAAGACTTGGAGAAATATTTGTTGATTCTCTTGAAAGAGGAAGTGAAGTAAATCGTTTATTGAATTTGGAAGCAATTCAGTTTTCTGAAAAACTTCAGTATGGTGTTCCTCTTGAAGAAGCATTAGAAGTTTTAAGCAGAGCAGGTCAGTCACAAATATCAGGATTTACTGACCATCCTTTTATAAAAAATGCAAAAGGAATTGATGGATTTTTGTGTGAATGGATTAAAGCACATTATCTTGGTGATATTTCAAATGTTTCAAAAGATCCTGAAATGAGACCTTTACCTTCTGAATTAAGAGTTTATCAGAATCTTCCTAAATTACATTTAATGCCTACTGTTGCTGGTGAAAAATTTTATCCTGGAGTTCCATCACTTGAAGAAACAATTCAGAAAATATCTGGAACAAATTATTGGAAAGATGAAGAATTAGATACTCGAAAAACAATTGATAAAATTAAAAGAACAAGAATTTGGGGAAAGGATCAAGTCTTTGAAGAATTTTCAGGAAAAATAACTGGAAAAACATGCAGTCAATGTGGAAATCTTATGATATCTGATGGAAATTGTTGGAAGTGTATTTCTTGTAAGACATCTACAGGTGGTTGTGGTGGAGGATAAAAATGACAATTGAATATAAAGGACAAAAATTTTTGAGTGATAATGATTTAAAAATACAAAGTCTTGGTTTTTGGCCAAGAATAAAAATTAATCATCCATTATTAAAAAATATGTTTTATGATAGCAATGGACGAGATTTTTTGGGTGGAGATGAATTAGTTGCATATGCACAGGTTCTTGTTTCAAAAGGAATGGATTTTTCAGAACTTGAAAATAATATTTTTGAAGATACAAATAATTCTGAAAAAGGGAGTTTAGTTGAAACAATTCATAAAAAAATTGCTACAGGAATTGGAAGAGGTCATTCTCTCGGTGGTTTATCTGGAATTGTTTTAGGTATTAATGGAACTAAAATGATTGATTCTGGATTAACTGGATTTGTTGCATCAAGGTCACTTGTTACAAGCAGTAGAAGAAGAGAAACAACTTCTGAAGAAATTGCTGTTCCAGAATCATTACTAAAAAGAGAAGATTTACTTGATGAATATCTTTCAATATCAAAAGATTTATTTGAATTTAGCTCAAAATGTAAAGAAAAATTTGGAAAGTTAGGTGGTGTGGAAACATTCAATAAAGTTATTCCGTATAATAGTCCTGCTGATTTATTTATTGTAATGCCTCTTGATACAATGGCTACACTCGACTTTGAGGTTCAACAAGATAATAAAAATTCAAATGGAAGATTTTTACCTAAAGAAATGCATTATCTTGCAGATTTATTTCCAGGAATTGCTGAAGAATCTGGAATTGATGTTATGTTTAAACAAAGAATAAAAGTTCCTAGAGATGGTTATCTTCATTATAATGTTTTCAAAGATCCTTCACTTCCAAATTATGCTTTAGAAAGAGGAATTATAAATAACATGAATATTAACCCAGTATTAGATGATTTTGACTTGAATATATCTGTTGATTTTAAAAAAAGTCTTGAAAAATTAAAAAAAATATTTCAAATTGCAAGAGAAGTAGATGATCCTAACAAATTGTCTGAAAGATCAATGGATTGCATGCTGGCTATGAGAAATTTTGTTGGAGAATATAATGAAGCGGTCAGAATAAAAATTGTTGATTCAATTTCTTGGAGAGTTTGGTCTGAACAAAAAAGGCATTCAACTTTAAGACAAAATGTTGAGTCTGTTTATAGTGCTGCAGAAAGATCATTAGAAGGAATAAAACCTTTTTGGGAATTAATTGAAAAAACTCATAAAGGTGAAAGAAATGAAGAGTTACCATTTAAAGAAATAGAGAATTTTATTATTATTGATGATAGATTAAAGAAAAGTCCAGAATTAGCAATTCCTTATGTTTATTATACTGCAAGACAATTAATGTTTTATGGAAAACTTCTTGAAAATGGAATTGAAGATAGAGATGCTTTATTTATTGTTCCTAAAAATATTAGACTAAGAAGTTTAGAAAATTACGACCTTGTAAATTTAATTGACTTAGAATTACCTTTGAGACTTTGTAATACTTGTGAACCTGAAAGAAAAGCAAGTTCTTGGAAAAAGAGAGAATTAATTGCTCAAGCTATTCCAGACTTAGACTATTTTTTACAACCAAAATGCAGTGTTGGAATGTGTACTGAAGGAAATTTTTGTGGAAATATTTTATCTATGAGAGAGTATAATAAAGATTTACACAATGCTGCAAAAAGAAAAATGCTTAGTTTGGATTAATAATGGAAAAAATTAAAATTAAGAAACTTGATGAAAATGCAGTTTTACCTTTTTATGCAAAAAAAGGAGATGCTGGGGTTGATTTTTCTTCGATAAAAAGATATTTGATAAAACCTGGAGAGAGATGTCTTATTGAAACAGGATTGGCTTTTGAAATTCCCGAAGGATATGAACTTCAGATAAGACCTCGAAGTGGTTTAGCATTAAAAAAAGGAATATCTATTGTTAATTCTCCAGGAACTATTGATTCTGGATATAGGGGAGAACTTGGAATTATTTTAATTAATCATGGTGAAGAAGATTTTGAAATAAATCTTGGAGATAAAATTGCACAAGGAGTTTTTAATAAAATTGAAAATGCTCAATTTGAAGAAGTTTATGAATTAAGTAAGAGTGATAGAGGTTCTGGTGGATTTGGACATACTGGATAGAAAATATTTTTCACTAAAGGTTTTTAAATACAAATAACTTTTGAAAATTGTTATTATATCCTTGATTTTTGGATGTAATCTGGCTTCGTAGCTCAGCCTGGTTAGAGCACTGGCCTTTTAAGCCAGGTGTCGGGGGTTCGAATCCCCTCGAAGCCATACTTAGGGAACCAAGTTTCCCTAAAGTATCACCCTCCTTTTAATTTAGAAGTTTGAATCACAGAAATTCGTGAGAATTTTGTTGCCAAAATTTCTTTGAAATTTTTAGCAACCCGAAGCCATGTTTGATTCGAAAAAGGGTTTGAATCAGTTAAGTTTGTAAAAACTTGACTTGCATAGAACAAATAAAACTGAGAAAAAAAACTTTTTTATTTGTGAAGATTTTTCATAACTTCTTTTAATTCATTAAAATTAATTTGAGGTCCACTTGTGCAGTAAACTTGATTGAGTAAGTATTCAATTTTTGATCCTCTTTTATATATTTTTTCTTTGTCAGTAATACCTCTAGATTTACAATCTTCTATAAATGAAGGTTTTTCAAAAAATCTAGAACTCATTTTTTCGTTATCATACATTTTCTGATAAGCTTCAATAGTCTTTTTTTCACAATCAGAATGAACAAAAGTATAATCTGAGCCTGAACTGTAAGTTGCTAAATATACTATATCTGTATTTCTGTGACCACATATTGTACATTTATGAAGTCTTCCGAGAAGTTTTGTTTTTCCTTTCGATGTATATAAATGTACCATTTTAGATAGAATCAATCTTTTTTTGTAAATCGTTTAAATATTTTCTTTCCCTTTTTTCCTCACGTTTGATATGGTCTAAAAATTCAAGTACTGTATAAATATCTGTTGCCTTTCTTTTAACATCTTTTGCTTCTGTAACACCTATAGATTTACAGTATTTATAGAATCCTTCACTATGAATATCTCCATTAAAATCCTTTAATATCTTATCAACACATGCTTCATGTATACTATATGCATCTATTTCACCAAATCTATAGAAACCAATTAATTTTTTATCAGCTCCTCTTTTACCACATAGTTTACAACTAATTAATTTTCCTAAAAGTCCTATTTTGTGTGAATAAGCTCTATTTGGCATAAACAATCAATAAAATAAGACTATTTAAATGTTTTGTTTTGTTATCACTTTTAAGTTATACTAATCTAGACCGTACTTAATTTTTCTTTTAGACAAAAGGTCATTATAACCTAGCCTAATTGATATATGTTCTTCTGCTATAACAGAATCAGCAAATTCTTTTAAGTTCAATGCTCGGTCTAAGAAAGCTGGAGTATCTGGATTTGGAATACTTTCTAAATAATTTTTATTTGCTAATAATAATCTCATTTTTCCGTTAGTTATATCTGTTGAAATTTCAGGAACATGTAAGTTATGTTTTTTAATATATTCTTTAATTAAATCTACAACAAGAGACTTGTTTATTTCAGAAGGAATTCCTGAATAAAATGGAAAATTAAAATCTAATGAAACTTCTCTTGTAAGAGTGTGCTTATGACTTTCTGGTTCTAAAATTGAATCAATTCCTCTTAAGTTTAATCCTAATTGTCTGTCTTTATAGATAATAGGTAAATGAAAAAAGTCATAGGGATGATATTCTAGTCCTGAGAATGCAAACGTTAATTCATCTCCTAGAAAAGTTAGTTCACTTAAATCACTTATTGCTTGGCTATAATCTTTTTCTTGTGATTTATTAATTATTTTAAGTATTTTAATAAAATCAGATAATTTGAATGTTCTTTTGTAGTTTTTTTTCATTCCCCCGATTTTTTTATGATCATAATCATTAAATTGTTCAACTTTTGAAAATATCATCCAACCTGCTTCAGATAATCTTTCTCTAAATTCCTGGGAATTCATTAAACAACATCTTTTTTTATTATCTTCATCTGAATAATAAATGTCTTTATATTGGGTTTCTAAATAAATAGGTTCGGCAATTTGTCCAGAAGGTGAGATTAGTAAAGAACTAAATTCATGCCCTAAAATCTGATCAATAGTTTTAGAGCCTTTATTTAATGTTGAAATCTGAGCATTTAAACAAATATTATAAATTTCCTTTTCAGGACAGCTATTTCTCCGGTTTTTACTAATATTAAAACTTAAAGAATTACTAATCTTATTTTTTTTAGTCATTTATTTATCTGTTTGATTTTATTTAAAAGTATTTATATAATAACTGGTTTGATATTAAGACCTAAAAAAGTTGTTCTTAGAAGGTGGCATAGAAAGGTTTAAAAGGCAACTTTTGATAATATTTAGTATTACAAAGTTGTAAATGGATTTAATACCTTTTACTATCGATAAAAAATACCTTAAATTAAATTAGTTAACTAAAATATATGCACATCTTACAACCCAAACATTCTAAAATAAGTAAAAAAGAAGAAGATGAATTAATTAATAAACTCAATATTTCTAAAACTCAATTGCCTAAAATAAAAATTACTGATACTGCTTTACCTCAAGGAGTTAATATTGGTGATATTATAAAGGTTGAGAGAAAAGAAGAAGATAAAATTAATGTTTACTACAGGGTTGTTGTTTAATAATGGTAGAAGGATTAAAGTTAAATTTGGGAAATGAACATTTAATTATTCGTAAATATCTTGCTGAAAATTCTCTTGTTGAGTCTAATTTAATTTCTTTTAATAATTTTATTGAAAAAAGAATGCAGGAAATTGTTGATGATATTTCTGAAAATATTGAAAATGATGAAATTGAAATTAAGCTTGGTAAGATAAGAATTGAAAAACCAAACATTATAGAATCTGATGGAGCTACTAATCCATTAACTCCTGCAGAAGCAAGGATAAGAAATTTAACTTATTCAGCACCAATTTTTTTAGAAATTTCAATTAAACAAGAGGGACAGGTTGAAACACAAGAAGTTGAGATAGGAAGAATACCTGTTATGGTAAAAAGTAATGTGTGTAATTTAAGTGGTATGTCAAAAGAAGAATTAGAAGAAAGTTATATGGATCCATTAGATTTAGGGGGTTATTTTATTGTTAATGGTAATGAGAGAATTATGATAATGACTGAAGATCTTGCAGCTAATCAACCATTTGTTGAAAATAATTCAAAAGACAGGCTTATGCTAAGACTTTTTTCTTCAAGAGGAGCTTATAGAATACCAATTACTATAACTGAATCTACTGATGGTATTTTAGAAGTTTCTTTTAGTCGATTTAAGAACATACCTGCAATACTTTTACTTAAATCTCTTGGATTAACTAAAGAAGCAGATATTGCAAAGCATATTGGAAAAGAAACAGATAGTGTTATTGTAAATCTTTATGAATTTGCTAAAGTTGCTTCAAATGAAGATGCAATGATGATGATTGCAGAAAAAACAAATGTACAAGGAACAAAAAAAGAGATTTTAGACAGAATAAAACAAAGAATTGATTCTTATTTATTACCTCATGTTGGAACAAAAAAAGAAAATAGAGTTGACAAAGCTGTTACAATATGTAAATTAATAAAACAATTTTTGATATTTAAAGAAAATAGAGAATTAAAAATTGATAAAGACCATTATGCTAATAAAAGAGTTAGACTTTCAGGTGATTTGTTATCTGATTTGTTTAGAGTTAATTTAAATATTTTTGTTAGAGATATTAAATATTCATTACAAAAAACAATCAAAAGAAAAAAATTTTATAGTCTTAAAACAATTGCAAAATCTACTTTATTTTCACATAGAGTTAAATCAGCTATTGCAACAGGTAGTTGGACTGGAGAGAAGAAAGGTATTACTCAAAATATGGATAAAACGAATTATCTTTCTATACTTTCTCAACTTCAGAAAGTTTCAAGTACTTTATCTGAAGAACAAACTAATTTTTTAGCAAGAACATTGCATCCAACTCATTTTGGAAGGTTTTGTCCTGTGGAAACTCCTGAAGGAACAGAAATTGGTCTTAGAAAAAATCTTGCTATAATGGCTAAAATATCAACAAGGATTAATATTGAAGAAAATGATCTTTTAAAAGAACTTGAAAAAATAGGTGTTAGTAAAGAATTTTTGAGGTTTGATGTTTTTTTAAATGGTATGTTTATTGGAAGTGTCGATAATAATAATAAGTTTGTTAGTGATTTTAAGTCTTTAAGAAGATCAGGTAAATTACCTCAAGAAATTAGTATAAGATATAATAAAGAACTGGATATTATTTCAATATTTAGTGATACAGGAAGAGTATTACGGCCATTAATAATTGTAGATAACGGTGTTCCTAAATTAACTGAACAAAATTTAGAGGCTCTTGCAAAGAATGAATTAAAGTGGAGTGATTTGATAAAAGAAGGAGTAATTGAATATTTAGATGCATCTGAAGAAGAAAATTGTTTTGTTGCATTAAATAGTAATGATTTAACAGAAGCTCATACACATCTTGAAATTGATTCTGTTGCTTTTCTTGGACCAATAACTAGTCTTGTAAGTTTTGGTAATCATGATCAGTCTTCAAGACTTATTAGAGGAAGTAAAACTCAAAAGCAGGGTTTAGGACTTTATGCTGCAAATTATCTTTGTAGAGTTGATACAGATGTAAGTATTCTTCATTATCCTCAACAACCTATAGTTAGAAGTTTTGTTTATGATGCATTAGATGTTTATCCTTCTGGACAAAATTTAGTTGTAGCTGTAATGACTTATCAAGGTTATAATATGGAAGATGCTTTGGTTGTTAATAAAGCAAGTGTTGATAGAGGATTTGGAAGAAGTACTTTTTTTAGACCATATACTTCTGTTGAACTTAATTATGCTGGAGGACTTAGAGATGAAATACTCATACCTACAAAAGACGTTGCAGGATATAGAACTGAAGATTCATATCGTTATCTTGAAGATGATGGTGTAGTTTATCCTGAGGCAAATTTAGGTTCTGGAGAGGTTGTTATTGGAAAGGTTTCACCACCTAAATTTTTATCTGAAGCAAAAGACATTAGTATAAAAGCAAAAAAAGAAAATAGTTCAGTAATAAGACAAGAGGAAAAAGGAATTGTTGATGGGGTTTTTATTACTCTTGATGAAGAAGGAAATAAAATTGTTCAAGTAAGAACAAGAGATCCAAGAATACCTGAACTTGGAGATAAATTTTCAACAGCTCATGGACAGAAAGGAGTTATTGGTGCAATTGTTCCTGAAGAAAATATTCCATTTACTTCTAGAGGAATCAAACCAGATGTAATCTTTAATCCACATGGTATTCCTGGAAGAATGACGGTGGGATACTTATTAGAATTAATTAGTGGAAAAATTGGCTGTTTGACTGGAAAGATTATGAATGGAACTTCATTTGAAAAGAGAGATATTGAAAATCTCGAAAAACAGCTTGAAGAAATGGGTTTTAGATATGATGGAAAAGAAACAATGTATAATGGAATAACTGGACAAATGATGAAAGCTAAAATTTATATTGGAAATATGTATTATATGAAATTAAAGTATATGGTAAGTAATAAAATGCATGCAAGAGCTTCAGGTAAGGTTGCACTTCTTACAAGACAACCGATTGAAGGAAGAGCTAGGGGAGGAGCATTAAGACTTGGAGAAATGGAACAACAAGCATTAGTTGCACATGGAGCATCTTTATTGTTAAAAGAAAGATATGATTCAGATAAAGTTATAATACATGTTTGTTCAAAGTGTGGAAACTTAGGAATTAAAGATACTCTAAGAAATAAAACTTATTGTCCAGTATGTAATAGTACTGAAATTGAAGATGTTGAAGTATCTTATGCTTTTAAATTATTAGCAGAAGAACTTTTAGGAATGCATGTTAATACTGAATTCGAATTAAAAAATAAATATGAAGAGTAAAAGCACAGGACACCAACGGTTTCCTACCGCGCTACCTTCCTTAAAAAACAAAAAATGCCAACAAAAAAACAAGTTAAAGCTTTAAGATTTAGCTTACTTAATCCTGATCAGATTAAAAAAATTAGTTGTGCAAAAATAATTACACCTGAGTTGTATGATATGGATGGTTATCCAGTTGATGGTGGTTTAATGGATTTAAGACTTGGAGCAATTGATCCAGGAGTAAGATGTAGAACATGTGGTGGAAGGTTAAAAGAGTGTCTTGGACATCCAGGAAGTATTGAACTTGCAAGACCAGTTATTCATGTTAAATATGTTCCAATAATTTACACTTTTTTAAGAAGTTTTTGTAAGGATTGTGGGAGAATTTTATTAGATGAAGAAAATATAAAAAAATTAAATGCTCCTCAAAGATTAAAAAAATCAAAAGATGCAAAAAAGTGCCCTTATTGTAAAAATGTTCAGGAAAAAATTAGAGTTGAAAAACCAACAAGTTTTGTTATTGGTAAAAAAAGAATATTCCCTCCAGAAATAAGAGAAATTCTATCAAGAATTTCAGATAGTGATTGTAATCTAGTTGGTGTTAATCCAAAAACATTTAGGCCAGAATGGGCTGTTTTAACTGCTTTGTTAGTTCCACCAGTAACTGTTAGACCAAGTATTACTTTAGAGTCTGGAGAAAGAAGTGAAGATGATCTTACTCATAAATTAGGAGATATTATTAGATCTAATCAAAGACTTTGGGAAAATCTTAATGCTGGAGCACCAGAAGTTATTATTGATGATTTATGGGATTTATTACAATATCATGTTACTACTTTTTTTGATAATACAATTACAAGAATTCCACCTGCTAGACATAGAAGTGGACAACCATTAAAAACAATAACTGAAAGAATCAAAGGAAAAGAAGGAAGAATAAGACATAATCTTGCTGGAAAAAGAGTTAATTTTTCTTCAAGAACAGTTATTTCTCCAGATCCTTCTCTTCAAATAAATGAAGTTGGTGTCCCTAAAGAAATTGCACAAGTGCTTACTGTTAATGAAGAAGTTACAACTTTAAATCTTGAATATCTTAAAAAATTAATTTTAAATGAAGGTTATCCTGGCGCAAATTATATTGTAAGACCTGATGGAAGAAGAAAAAAAATTACTAATGATTTAAAACAAGAGATAATTGAAGAAATAAAACCAGGTTATTTTGTTGAAAGACATTTACAAGATGGAGATATTGTTCTTTTTAATAGACATCCAAGCCTTCATAGAGGAAGTTTAATGGCACATTATGTAAAGATACTTCCTTATAGAACTTTTAGACTTCATCCAGCTGTAGATTTCCCATACAATGCTGATTTTGATGGAGATGAAATGAATATTCATGTTCCACAAACTGAGGAAGCAAGAGCAGAGGCAAGAATACTTCTTAATGTTAACAATAATTTGATGAGTCCTAAGAATAATATAAATCTTATTGGAACAATTTTTGATGCAGTTACTGGAAATTTTTTACTTGGAAATTCAAATATATCTGGTAAAGAAGCAGAACAGTTGTTGTTTAATTCAGGTGTTCAAAAAATAATTGATAAAAAAATAATTGATGGAAAAAATGTTTTTTTGAATATTTTCCCAAAAGTTAGTAAACAAGTTTCAGATATGATTGAAAAAAATGATTTAACAAGTGAATATGTTTTTGGTGTTGAAAATGATAAAATAATCAAAATAATTGATAATGAAATTGGAAGAGAAAAAACTATGGAAACAATAAAAAAAGCTTTTAGTCTTGGTACTGATTATCTTTCAAGAAGAGGATTTACAATATCTCTTGAAGATCTTAATGTTAATGAAAAAACAAAAAAATTGACTCAAGAAATTATTAAAGAAGGTGAGGAAAAATCACAGCAAATAATTGAGGATTATAAATCTGAAACTCTTGAAGTAATTCCTGGGAAAACTTCTGAAGAATCGAGAGAAATTAAAATTTTACAAACACTTAATGAAATTAGAACTAAAATAGGTAAGGTTGTAAAAAATGAATTTCCTGAAGATAATCCAGTTAATAATATGATACTTTCGGGTGCAGGAGGTAATATTTTAAATATTATTCAAATTGCTTGTTGTGTTGGACAGCAGTCTTTATGGGCTCAAAGAATTAATTTAGGTTACTCAAAGAGAACATTATCTTGTTTTAAAGAAGGAGATCTATCACCTAAATCTAAAGGATTTATTTATTCTTCATATATGGAAGGATTAAAACCAAATGAATTTTTCTTTAATGCAATTTCTGGAAGAGATGGTCTTATGGATACAGCACTTAGAACTCCTAAATCTGGTTATTTATACAGAAGACTTGCAAATGCATTACAAGATTTAAGAATTGAATATGATGGAACTGTTAGAGATGCTGTGGGTCAAATTATTCAGTTTAAATTTGGAGATGATGGTTTAGATGTTGCAGGATTACATTTGAATAAGCAGGTTTCTCCTGGAGAAGCTATAGGTGTTGTTACAGCCCAAAGTTTTGGTGAATCTTCAACACAAATGGTTCTTAATGTATTTCATTTTGCAGGAGTTCAAGAAATGCAGGTAACTTTAGGTCTTCCAAGATTAATTGAAATTTTTGATGCAAGAAAAACACCTTCAACTCCTGCTATGGAAATTCATCTTGAAAAGGAATTAAATGATGAAAAAAATGCTAAGATATTTGCTGAAAAAATAAAAGAAATGAAACTTAAAGATGTTTTATCTGAAGCTAAAAGTCATTTTTCTGATAAAAAAATAGAATTTGTAATAAATAATAAAGCACTTAAACAAATACATATTTCAATAAATACTCTTGCCGAAAAGCTTGAATCAAATTATAAGGTTAATGTAAAGGGTGATTCTATTATAGTCAATACTCCTGAATTAGGTTTCAAAGAGATGTATAAACTTAAAGAAAGATTGAAAGAAACAGTTATTTCTGGAATTAAGGAAATAAAACAAATATTAATTGTTAAAAGAGATAAAGATTATGTTATTTTAACAAATGGTTCTAATCTTGAAGAAATAATAAAATTCAAAGGAGTTAATATTGACAAAACAATAACAAATGATATTTACGAAATTGAAAAAGTTTTCGGAATTGAAGCAGCAAGACAAATAATTATCAATGAAATAACTAAAGTAATTAATTCACAAGGTTTAGATATTGATAAGAGACATTTGAAACTTGTTGCTGATGCAATGACTGTAGATGGTGAAATTAGAGGTATGACAAGGATGGGAATTATTGCAAGAAAAAGTAGTATATTGGCAAGGGCAAGTTTTGAAACACCAATAAAACATTTTGTTAATGCTACAATAAAGGGAAGTAAAGATGAGTTATTAAGTGTTATTGAAAATATAATATTAAATCAACCAGTTCCAATTGGAACAGGATTACCAGGTTTATTTGTTAAAATAACTGGTCCCCTTGTTAAAGTTGACTCTGTAAAAAAATCCGTAAAAAAATAGTTCTAAAATGATAAAAACAATTGATATGCAAATTATGCGATATATTAACTTATTTTCAAGAATAAGTAATATTTCACCAAAACATTGTTTTATTTATAATTCGAATGTAATTTTTGTTGTTCCCGAATCAAAATTATCAAAGGCTATTGGAGAAAATGGAAAAAATATTAGAAAAATAAGTACTATATTAAATAAAAAAATTAAAGTTGTACCTGCTCCAAAAGGTGTAGAGGATGCAGAAGAGTTTATTTCAACTATAATTTATCCTAATCAAATGAGGGGTATTGAAATTGAAGATAAAACTTTAATTATTAATGCTGGACAACAGAATAAAGCAATGTTGATTGGAAGAAATAAGGCAAGACTTGATGAAATGAAAAAAATAGTTAAAGACTATTTTGATAAGGAAATTAAGATTGTTTAACTAATTTTAATAGTTTTTTATGTTATAACTTCTAAGTAGTAAGAAAAATATATAAACTTTAATATTATTGAAGTTAATTTTAAAAGTAAAAAAGGAGAAAAATAAACATGAGAAAATCGTTAACAAGATTACTAACTGCTGGAATGATAGTTGCATCTCCATTGTACTCTGTTTTTGCAGATACAATTTATTATGGAAATGACATCAAAGGAAAATCAAATCCAGCATATGTTGAATTTAATAAAATAGCTGAGCATAGCAAGTATACAAAGGAAATTCCTGCACAGAATGACCCTAAATACAATAGAGTAGTTACTGATAGAGATGCAAGTGTTTATGCAGCTATATTTGGAACTGCAATGAATAAAGGATATGATTTGGTTGTTGAAAAAAATGACCCTGTCATAAACAATGCAAAAGATATAACTTCTGAAGTTATAGCTCAACTGAATTATTATGAGAAGGATTAATTTAACACAATAAGAAATTTAAGGTAATAATAAATCTCTTATTGGGTCTTTTTTTTCTGGTTTAACTGGGGGTTCTATTAATATTTTTTGAGTTCCAACTAAATCATTTTTATCAATAATATTAACTTCCATAAAATAAATAAGCTCCGAGGTGTTTTTTTCAATTGATCTTGACATTCCTAGATGTTTTATTAAAGGTAGCTTATTCAATAGAGGAATACCTCTATCAACAGATCTGTATTTTGTATTTAAAGATGTCCCAATAAAATAAGTTACTCCATTTTTAAGAGTCATTTCACTTATAAAATCTGATTGCCGAAATGTTGGTCTTTGTTCTGTTCCAATATATCCTGTTTGTTCTCCAGAATTTGCCTTAAGTAATTTTATTGTTGTAAATCCTTCTTCATTTGCGAATGGAGTTATTCCAATTTCTGTTCCAACATCTTTATAGTTTGCACTTGCAATAGGTGTTGTACCTGCAACAAGATATGCAGCATAAGGAATTGAATTCATGTTTTTGAATGTTGCACTTGATCCATTTGAAACTAACATATCTGTATCTGATAGAATCTCTGTTTTTCCATGACTATCAAGGAATTTTATTGCAGATTCATAAGTAAATTCAGTTGGTGTTTTAATACCACTAAATTCATCTAAAGTATAGTTATTAACATTAAATATAGGATTAAAATTTCCACCAGTCATTAAAGACTGACTTATATCTGGATTACTAGGAAGATTTAATGAAAGAACATTCATTCCTTCTTTAAGTATTTTAAGTGTTAGTTCTCTATCATAAGTATTATCATTAAAATATTCAACTATTCTTGTTCTTATTCTTACTTGTTTTGCAGATCTATCAAACTGATTTAATAAAAGAGTTAGTCTATCAAAATTATTTCCAAAAGATTCTTTCTTTCCGTGAAAGATAAGTTCATTTCTGTTTGAAAATGCTACTATTTCAATATCTGGAAAGTAAGGTTTAATTAAATTATTTAAATCTGGAGAAGGTGTTGTACAAGGATAAGTTAATATTATTCCCCCTTGTCCATCATCAACATATTCTCCATGAATTGCAGGTACAATATATTTTTTTAACTGAGGTACTTCTATAATTTCTTCAAGTGTTTGAAGTGGTGTAATATCTGTTGGAAGATAAGCTCGATCATTTACTACTTTATATTGATGAGACTGTTTAAATCCTCCAACATTATAATCAACTCCTTCTGCAATTGCAACTGGTTGAGTATTCTTCTTTTCATTAGACCTAAAAATCTCATGATAGGTTGCACATCCAGGTGATGATAAAACAGTTGAAATAGAAAATACAGAAGCTAAACCAGTGGATATTATTTTTTTTGATAGTCTTTTCATTTTAAATAAGTGATAACTTTGATAGTTTGATTGTTGTCATTTTAAATGGACAAAATCTTTTTAAAGATATATAGTAAAAAATATACCTCATTTGATTATATACTTTATGTATCTACTAGGTTATAATAAAAGATATTCTTTTTAATTTTTTATAATTTAATTATGTTTGTATAATAATTAATGTTTTAAAAAATATTTTATATTTTAGTTTTAGCAAAGTTTAAAAACCATTTTTTACTCAGAGAATTGATGTTAATATGGGATTAATGAATGCTCGTAAATTAATGAATAGAAGAAAAAAGTTTAGATGGAAAGATGCTAAATATAAGTCTAAAACACTTGATTTATATGCAAAAGCAGATCCATTAGAAGGAGCTAGTCAAGCAAAAGGACTTGTTGTTGAAAAAGTTCAAAAAGAGGCTAAACAGCCAAATTCTGCTATGAGGAAATGTTGTAAAGTTCAATTAACTAAAAATGGAAAGTTTGTTACAGCATTTATTCCCGGAAACTTAGCACAAAAATTTATTGATGAACATGATGAAGTTTTGATTGAGAGAATTGGTGGAAAACAAGGAAGAACTAAAGGAGATATTCCAGGCGTTAGATTTCAAGTTATTAAAGTCAATGACCAACCATTACAATTACTTAGAAAAGGAAAAATAGAGAAAGGAAGAAGATAATAAAAATAAATAAAATGGAACAAGAAATAATTCAAGAAAAAAACAGAAAAGAATCAGATGAAAATAAAATATTTAAATTATATAGTTTAAATGATATTATTGTTGTAGATCTGGGATTGAAAAATGTAATTAATCTTGACTACAAACTTCTTTTAAAATCTCATGGAAGAAATGGTCAAAGATTTGGAAAAACAGAAGTTAACATAATTGAAAGACTTATAAATTATTTAGGAGTTCCAGGACATAGAGGAAAAAAACATAAAGTTTGTACAAGTTGGTCTGCTGGAAAATATAATAAAAATGCCACAATAGTTCTTGAAGCATTTAAATTGATTAATGAAAAAACAGGTAAAAATCCAATTCAAGTTTTAGTTTCTGCTGTTGAAAAAGCAGCACCAAGGGATGAAATTACTACAATTCAATATGGTGGAGCAAGATATCCTCAGGCAGTTGATTGTGCACCATATAGAAGAGTGAGTATTGCACTTAGAAATATTGTTCATGGTTCTTATGATAAATCTTTTAATAAGAAAAAAACTATTGCCGAGGCTCTTGCAGATGAATTAATTGCTACTTCAAATGAAAGTGGTGATGGTTTTGCTTACGGAAAAAGAAATGAAATTGAAAAACAAGCTGATGGTGCTAGATAATTCTTTATTTTAATAAAAATAAAATTTATAATGTTCTTTTTTAATTTTTACAAAGTTAAATAAATTTAATAATTATTTTTTTATTAAGCCTAGAGAATCAGCTACAATATAAATACCTCTTATTAAGATTTCTAGAATAAAAATAAATATTAAATAAATTGGAATAAGTGTAATTAATTCAGGTATTTCTTTAAATCTTGATACTATAATTGTAATTGAAAAAAATGATGGGTCAAATAAGAATATTCCTAATAATGTAAATGGAAGAAGTTTTGCAAGTTCTTCTCCTAATTCTTGTGAATAATAAGTACAAAGTCTTATTGCTGCAACTATTCCTGTTGAAATAAGAAGTATTTGTGATGAACTTTGGTTTTTTGACATTACCATTAAAAATAATGAAAGAATTGTAAACCAAATAAAAACAAATATTGGCATTAAGACTATATATTCGATAAATGTTAAAAAACCCTTAAAAGTATTATGAGATCCGTATTGACTCAGATTTATATCTAAAATATCTATTTTTGCAAGAAGTTTTGAAACTTTCCAAACAAAAATTGCATAAAAAAATGTTAAAATAGTATAAGAAAACAATGCAAGTATTAATTGATAATTACTTGGTAACTGGCTAACAGAATTTTGTATATTTAAAATTAGATTATTGAACAAAGATATCATTTTTATTTTAATTATCTTTAGTTTAAATAACTTTTTAATTGGAAATAAAATACCTTAATGTTTAAAAATTATAATTATATTTAAGAATAATGGTTGAAATAAAAAAAGAACAACTACTAATTGAAGAATATTCTAGAAGATTAATGCTAGGTGAATTGCCATTAGTTTCAAGTTCTGGCAGATACCAATACTATTTGATTGTTCCAGGAGAGAGGGTTTCTGGTGCTAAGATTATTAATTGCAGAAGAAATGTTATTAATGAAGTTAACTTTAATTTAAATCAAGATCGTTTAAAATTAGATTATAATTTAGTGGTTAGTTTAGGTTCTTGGATAGCTGTTCCAAAAACACTTGAAGAATTTAGTCCGAGCGATTTTGAATCTTTTACAAAGAGTATTGGAAGTTATGGAGTAAAATTAAAAATTAGAGAAGATTTAGCTGAATTATCAAACTTTGAAAAAGAGCTAAGAAAAATTTTTGGTGATAAATATAGAAGACAATATTAATTGTCTTAAAAAGATAGTTTTAAAAATAGTTTTTTTTAATTAATTGTATGAAAAAGGCAATATTGTTTGATGATGAATCATGCAACAAAAGTTTGGAATTATATTATTTGAATGATCTAAAAGATTATGACTATGCAACAAGATTAATTAGGAATCTTAAAGATTGTTTAAAAATTTTAAAAACTGAACAAATTGGGGTTGTGATTATTCATCATTTAGATTTTAAACAGGTTGATGTAATGAGGGAGGTTTCTCCAGATACAAAATATATTGGATATAGTTCAAATGTCAGTTTTTATCATAAGATTGGAACTATAGGTTATGAATTTAATGAAACTATGGAGGCATATTATGATGGTGTAATTGGTCTTGGTTCTAAAAAACCACTAAGTCTTTTCGAGCTTTTAAATGAAATTAACAAATTTTCTGATTTAGACGAACCCATATTTAGGGAGGAAATTTGAATTTTTTTAGATAAAAATTTTCATTGAATTTTTATTATACATATGATCTTTTGATATAGCTTAAATTTTGTTGAGCATAAGCTTTTTAAACTATATTTGTTAAAAGTTATTATCTGATGTTTGTGATATTTTATCATTTAGTTTATCAGATTATTAGTTACATATTAAAATGGCACAAGAAGAAAAAAAATTACATAAAATTGAAAGACTTATTAGTAATCAGAAAAATATTAGGAATATAGCTACTAGTGCACATATTCATCATGGTAAAACAGCTTTTACAGATAATCTTCTTGCTGCAGCAGGTATGATGGCTGCAAAAAATGCTGGAGATCTTGAAGAGGGTATGGCAACATGGCAACATTCAGATGAACAAGAAAGATTAATGACTGTTGATGCTGCAAATGTTTCTATGGTTCATGATTTTCAGGGAGAAGAATATCTGATTAATTTAATTGACACTCCAGGACATGTTGATTTTTCTGGAAATGTTACAAGAGCTATGAGAGCTATTGATGGAACAATTGTTTTAGTTTGTGCTAGTGAAGGGATAATGCCTCAAACAGAAACAGTTTTAAAACAAGCTCTTAGAGAAAGAGTAAGACCTTTGCTTTTTATTAATAAAGTTGACAGATTAATTAAAGAATTAAAATGCACTCCTGAACAGATGCAAGAAAGATTTATCAAGATTTACAAAGATTTCAATAAATTAATTGAGAGAATTGCAGAACCTGAATATAAAGAAAAATGGCAAGTTGATATTAATGATGGTGGTGTTGCATTTGGAAGTGCAAGAGATAATTGGGCATTATCATTACCTTTCATGAAAAAGAAAGGTGTTTCTTTTAAAGATATTTTTAAGCTGTATGAAATGAATGAACAAGAAAGAAAGGACTGGACATGGAAAAATGCAGCTCTTTATGAAGTTGTTCTTGATATGGTTGTAAAACATCTCCCAAGCCCTGTTGAAGCTCAAAAATATAGAATTCCTAAAATTTGGGACGGAGATTTAGAAAGTGATTTTGGAAAACAATTATTAAACTGTGATCCAAATGGGGAAACTGCATTTGTAATAACTAGAATTGTTATTGATCCTAGATCTGGAAAAGAAATTTCTGCAGGAAGATTATTCTCCGGAAATTTGGTTCCTGGAATGGAAGTTTATCTGAATAATGAAAAGAAAACCCAAAGAGTTCAGCAAGTTTTGGTTTATAATGGAATCAAACCAGAGCAAGTTGAAACTGTAACTGCAGGAAATGTTTTAGCAATTGCAGGAATTGTTGGAGAAGTTGGAGAAACTGTTACAATAAAACCTCAAACACCTTTCTCAGAAATTAAACATATTTTTGAACCTGTTATTACGAAGGCAATTGAACCAAAAAAAATAGCTGATTTACCTAAACTTGTTGAAGTATTAAGAAAAGTTGGAAAAGAAGATCCTAGTGTAAGAATTGAGATTAATGAAGAAACTGGTGAAAATTTAATTTCAGGTATGGGTGAATTGCATTTAGAGATTATTGAAAATAGAATTGTAACTGAAAAAGGTATGGAAATAAAAACATCTTCACCAATCGTTGTTTATAGAGAGACAGTAATTAAGAAATCTGAAGCTTCAGAGGGAAGATCACCAAACAAACACAACTCTTTTTTTATTACAGTTGAACCTCTTGAAGATAATGTTTATGAGGCAATTAAACGAGGAGAATTAGCTGAGAGAAGGTATAAAAAAAGAGATGATAACATGTTTAAAAAACTTTCAGAATTAGGAGTCTCAAATGATGAAATAAGAAATTATAGGGATATCTATAAAGGAAATGTTTTTTTGGATGATACAAGAGGAGAAGTTCATATGATTGAAGTTATTGAACTGATACTTGATGCATTTGAACAAGTTATTGATGCTGGTCCTCTTGCAAGAGAACCTTGTATGAAGATGAAATTGAGACTTGCAGATATTAAACTTCATGAAGATGCAATTCATAGAGGTCCTGCACAAGTTTATCCTGCTGTAAGAGATTCAATTTCTGACTCAATGAAACAGGTTGGAATTGTTTTATTTGAGCCATTGCAAACTCACTTGATTGAATCGCCATCAGATTATATGGGCGCTGTTACAAGATTAGTTTCAAGCAAGAGAGGACAGTTAATTGATGTTTCTCAAGATGAATCTGGTGTTCAAATTAAAGCAAAAATTCCTGTATCTGAAATGTTGGGATGGGCAAGTGATTTAAGATCTGCAACAGAAGGTAGAGGAGTTTCATCTTTGATTGATCAGCAATTTGAGAAGATGCCTTTTGAACTTCAGAATGAGATTGTTAGAAAAATCAGATCAAGAAAAGGTTTGAGTGAGAACCAGTAATTACTTAAGAATATTATTCTTTATAACAAATTTTTTATTCAAAAAATCTTGGACCTAAGTTTAATAATGTTTGTTTTATTTCATTAATTGTTTCTTGTTGGTCTTTTTTATCTGACATTCTTACAAATTTTATTAACAAATCAACTAATTTTGATTCATCCATTATTTTTAATTTATATCCGTCAGTTATAAAATAAAATCTGAAAGATTTATATTTCAATTTTTTTATAACAATTCCTCCAACATTACCAATTAACTTTCCTTTATGTGAATTTTCTTCTAAAGAATATAATAATTCAAATATTTCTATTGATTCTTTCTTAAACTTTTTATTAATTTCATTTTCCAGTTCTTCAGAAATGATTACTTTTGCCATTTAGCTTTAGCCCTCTCTAAAGCATCTTTAACTGGAACAAATCCTTCATCAGACATTAAGAACTGTCTTAATTGCTCTTTAACTGCTAAAGAATATACTCTTCTAATTATGTCATCATAACTTTCTCCCTTTAGCCCGAATGATGAAATCTTTTCTTTTGTTTCTTTGCTTAGTTGAATTGTTGTTATTTCCATTTTATTCTATAGCCACTATAGTAGCTATAGTTTATAAACTTTTTGATTTTTTAATTTATATAAATATTTAAAAGCAAAATTTCTTTTTCTATAATTATGAATGAAGAGAAACTAAAAAAAATTGAAATAGAGGGCTATATAATGAATTTGAAAGTGGCTGGAGCATGTCTATTACTTATTGGTTCTGCTTATATTGGTGGTTGTTTAGAAAGAGAAAACAAAAAACCAATAAATATTATTGAAAAAAGAATTGGTGATGAAAATTATATGTTTATTAAAACTAGTGATGATAGAATTTATCCAATGATTCAAAATAATAACGGATTTTTTTTAAATTTAAGAGATTATTATAAGAGTAGATTAAACTATGAAAAAGAATCATCAAGACTTGTTAAAAAATTTTTAAGTGAAGAAGGTGAGTGTGAGGGAGAAGAAAATAACTAATTCTTAGAAAGGTTTAAAAATTAAGCATTGTGGAGTGTGGAATGAATTCAAGGAAGTATATTATTGGTGTTGAACATGATGTTGGTAATGAAGGAGACATAATTCAACTTTTGAAAATTGTCAGCGCACCTAATGATTTAGTTGGTATTGAACTTGTAGAATGTTTAGTTCATGTATTTAAAAATTTTAGAGTTCCAATTGTTAAAAGTAATAATTATCTGAATAAAATATTAACTGATTTAGATGTTAATGATACAACACATAATTACTGGATGAATTTAATGAGACAATCTGAAATAGAAGGACTAAATCTTGATTTTGTTGGAATTGATAATAGTGAATTAATAAACAAAATTTCTAAAGATATCTCAAGAGTAGTTAATAAAGATGAAAATAGTGTTGATAATAAAACAAGAGATAGAATAATTCGAGGGTATTTGATTGATAGAGAAAATTATTTTGTTAAAAGAATTTTAGAGACAAATCCGAACATATTAGTTGTTGGAGATTTTCATGTTGACTTTTTGAAAAATAAATTTCAAGAATATGAAATTATGGGAAGAACAATTAGAAAAAATAATCATCTTCCAGAATCTTGGATGAATAGATATAAAGAATTAAGATATAATATAGAAAATAAATAAAAAATCTTTATTATGAACTTTCGTCGATAAAACCAAATTAGACGAAAGGTTTATAAACCTAAAATTTTACATCCTATTATGGCAAGAGAAAAAACTATGATTAATGTTGTCTTTGTTGGACACGTTGATGCTGGAAAATCTACAACAATTGGAAGATTGATGTATGATAGTGGTAAACTTCCAGAACAAGAGTTACAAAAATTAAAAGCTGAAGCTCAAAGAGTTGGTAAATCTGGATTTGAATTTGCATTTGTTATGGATAAATTTAAAGAAGAAAGAGAGAGAGGTGTTACAATTGATCTTTCTTATCAGAAATTAATAACTTCTAAATATGAAATTACTATTATTGATGCTCCAGGTCATAGAGACTTTGTTAAAAATATGATTACTGGTGCAAGTCAAGCAGATGCTGCTTTCTTAGTTGTTGCTGCTAAAT
Organism: Minisyncoccota bacterium; assembly: GCA_035453125.1. Classification (GTDB taxonomy): domain Archaea; phylum Nanobdellota; class Nanobdellia; order Pacearchaeales; family GW2011-AR1; genus JACPLR01. The sequence continues at coordinate 241,035 of DAOTCN010000001.1, forward strand.
CAGGTGTTGAACCTCAAACAAAAGAACACTTATGGTTATTGAAGACTATGGGTGTTTCGCAATTAAATGTTTTAATTAACAAAATGGATGATGCTGATTATAAAGAAGAAAGATTTAATCAAGTTAAAGATGATGTTATAAAAGAATTAAAGGCTGTTGGTTACAAGCCTGAGAATGTTACATTCTTACCGGTTTCATCATTGCATGGACAAAATATTGTAAAGAAACCTGATAAGATGTCTTGGTTTAAAGGACCAACTTTAATGGAAATGCTTGATAACTTAAGTCCACCTGAAAAACCTACAAATTTACCAATGAGAATGCCTGTTCAAGATGTATATGAAATCACAGGTATTGGAACAGTTCCTGTTGGAAAAATTGAAACAGGTATTATGAAAGTTGCTCAAAAAGTAATGATTCTTCCTGGAAGATCTGGAAAAGGTATTCCTGGTGAAATTAAATCAATTGAAATGCATCATGAACAATTATCTGAAGGATTAGCAGGAGATAATGTTGGAATAAATATTCGTGGTGTTGGAAAAAAAGATATTGCAAGAGGAGATGTAATCTGTGATGCTGCAAGTCCAGCTACAATTGCTGAAGAATTTACAGCAAAAATAGCTGTTATTAATCATCCAACTGTAATAGCTAAAGGCTATACACCTGTATTTCATGTTCATACAGCTCAAGTACCTTGTCAATTTGTTGAACTAATTGAAAAATATGATCCTACATCTGGTGCTGTTGCACAAGCAAATCCAGATTTCTTAAAGAATGGAGATGTAGCTAAAGTTAGACTTAAGCCAATTGGAAATCTTGTAATTGAAAAACAAGCTGTAAATCCTCATATGGCAAGATTTGCAATAAGAGATGCTGGAGCAACTGTTGCTGCTGGTGTTTGTATTGATCTTGTTGCTAAAAAAATCTAATTTTTTTCTATTTTAATAATATGACAAAAAATTATGTAATTTTAGAAATTGATAAAAATTTGATTGAACTAAAATATGAAGAATATTCTAATTTAATTAGTAATTATTCTTTAGATGTTATCAGAAATATGAATCCTTGTTTTGTAGAGGCATTAGCTAAAAATCGAGATATAGAAATTATGCTTGTTGAAAAAAGAAAAGATGAATTAAGAGATGATTATTTATAGATTTTTTAATTAATATTTAAAATTAGAACTATAATAAAATTTTTAAATGAGTTATGTTTAAGTAAAATGAGGAAAAAAGATGGTATTAACAAAAAATGAGATTGATGCGGATATTTATGGAAAAGGTGATTTTGTTCAATTAGATCATCTTAAGAGATTTTTAGGAAAAGCAGATAGTATGGATGTAAAAAAGTATATCTTGTTAAAGATAGCAGATATTAATGAAAAACATAAATTTTTTTCAGATGCTGCAAGAAGTTTAGATGAAGCTGCTGAAATTGCAATAACTTATAAAGAAAAAATCGAAATTTATTCTAAGATGGTTAAATTATTAATTAATTCTGAACAATTTGATTTAGCTGATAAAGCAGTATTAAAATCTATTGCTTTTTCAAATACTCTTCGAGAAAAATCGAATTTACAAGATAACTATATCAAGCTTTATGAAGATTTGGCAGATAGATTGGTTAGTGAAAATAAACACAGAAAGGCAATTAATGTTTATAATAAACTTTATTCAATGCCTCAAAATCCTGAAAAAAAAGATTTTATTAAACAAAAACTTTTAACACTTTATTTAAAACTTGGTAAAACAAAAGAACATTCTTATCTAAGCAGACCTGAACCTCAACCACTTCCTGTTGAAAAAAAGGAAGATATCATGGGAGAGATTGGTGTTAAAAGATGGGGAGTTAGATAATTATTTTCTAATATTAAAGATAACTTTCTAATGACTTTTTTACGCTATTTGCAAAGTCCCTTAACTTTTTCTGACGAATCATTCCAAAAGCATTGTTGAAGATCTTTTTATTTTATTTTCATTTCCTGATTCTAAATCTTCTTTTAATAATGCCTTCACAATATCTGTATTGAGATTTACTTAATAAATTTATAAATTTTTCATAAGCTTCAGAATAATTGTATCAATATAATCTTCTTTTATTGTTAGAAACCTATTGTTAACTTAGTTCACATTCTTGCGCAAGTGTATAATTGTTCTCTATGGTTTTAGTTGTTCTAATTAGTATTTAAACTTTTATTTCATCTTCCGAAAGATTTAAATACACTCATTCTAATGAAATTAATTTAAAAAATCAAAAATCAAAAAAATGTTAGAATCAATAAGAAAATTAACTTATGAAATTCAAGAAAATCGACTATATCGAGGAATTGGACAAGCAGTTATTGCAATAGCTTTAGGTGTTGCTGTATTAAAAGGAATTGATTATGTTGATTCAATATATAATATTCCTATAATTCAAGAAGAAACTCAGTTTCAAAGAAACATGAATTTTGAAGGATTAGAAGCATTTAATTACGAACTTGAGTAAATTATCCGAAAACTTTTTAAAGTTATTATAATCTATTATACTAGTTTAATAGAAGTTTATCGTGATTTATTACGATTTGATAGTGTATTAAAATTCAATATCATAATTACTTTATGTTCAATAAAACAAGTAAATATTTATCTTGTTTTTTACGGTAGATTTCTGTTATTCTATTATAACCTAAACAAATTGGAGGAAAAATGGCAAAAATAAGTCCCGTATCAATAAAATACATGATACATGCTAAGTTTGAAGCTGTTGGACCAGTAGAAAAACCAGATGTAATTGGAGCTTTATTTGGCCAAACTGAAGGACTTCTAGGATCTGATTTAGAAATAAGAGATCTTCAAAAAGAAGGCAAAATAGGCAGAATTGAAGTTGAAACTGATTCTAGTGGTGGAAGAACATCTGGAAAGATATTTATTCCTACTGCATTGGATAAGTCTGAAACAAGTTTAATTGCTGCTGCAATTGAAACAATTGATAAAATAGGGCCGACAGAAGCTAAAATTAGTGTTGAAAAAATTGAAGATGTTAGAGGAAATAAGAGAGATTATATTTTAGATAGAGCCAAAAGACTTTTAGAACAAATGGATAGTTCTACTAATTCAAGAGAGATCTCAGATAGTTTGAAAACAGCTTCTAGAACTTCAAGAGTGCAAGAATATGGAGAAGAAAAACTTGCATCTGGTGATTTATCAGGAGAAGAGATTATTGTTGTTGAAGGAAGAGCAGATGTTATTAATCTTCTTGAGAATAGAGTTAATAATGTAATTTGTATGAATGGAACAAAACTTCCACCATCAATAATTGAGTTAAGTAAGAACAAATCAATTACTTTATTTTTAGATGGAGATAGAGGTGGAAAACTTATTGCTAAAAATGTAATTGAAAATGCAGACATTGATTTTATTGCATTTGCACCTGATGGAAAAGAAGTTGAAGAACTTAGCGGAAAGGAAATTTTAGTAAGTTTAAGAAAGAAAATTCCTGCAAAGGAATTTTCTTCTTCTTTTTCTATAGATAATTTTAAAACAGAAAATCAAAATCAACGAAATATTGAAAAAGTTGAATCAAAAGAAATTAAAGAAATAAATATGGAAGCACTAAAAAAATTCTTAAAAGAAGAAGTTGAGGGTTCTGATAAAGCATTTTTATTAGATTATAACTTGAATATTTTTAAAACTGTTGCAAAAACAAGAGTTAATGTTGAACTATCGAGGTTAACTAATATATATGTTGTTGCTATAGACGGAAAGGCAACATTAACACTGGTAAAATCAGCAGAAGAAGCAGGTTGTAAATATCTTGCAGCTAAGAATTTTGTGGATGTAAAAGAAAGTATGATTAAGTTTGTTAGTTTTTAGATTGAGTTTATTACATTAAAAAATTGTACTTTTTACAAACCTTTTTAAAATACATTAGCTTTTAATATTTGTATGGAAATAAAAAAGGATGATAAATTTAGTCCAATTAGTTTAATGCATATTGAACAGAAAGAACATCATAAACCTAAGTTTAATTTGATTAATTCAATAAAACAAAAGTTTATACATAAAGAAAATGGTGTTAAGACAACTAAAAAAGTCAATCCTAAAATTTTAGTTATTTTAGGAATTTTAATTTTTATTGTTTTTATCCTTGCAATGTACTTCACTTTTTTTTATAGTGTAAAATGTAAGAATATTGCTTGTTGGGACTATAAAATAGAAAGATGTTCAAGAGCAATTTATATTAATGACATTAAAGATATAAGCTGGAAATATAAAATAATTGGAAGAAAAGATAGTTTGTGTGAAGTAAAAGCTAAGGTTATTGAAGTTAGAGGTGGTTTAATTGATTCTAAAATATTAGAAGGAAAAGAAATGACTTGTATGTTACCTTTAAATATTGTGACTTTTCCAGAAAATGACCCTAATCTTTGTTATGGAAGACTCAAAGAAGAGATGCAAGGATTAATAATTAAAAAATTACATCAATATATTTTAACTAATCTTGGTTCAATTAACCAAAATTTGACAAAGATTGAGGGAATTAGCAATTAAATAATACTTTATAATCTTATCTTTTTTTTAATAATATGGCAATCAGATTTGGACCTGGAGGTTTAGGACCTGTAAAAGAAGCAGTTCGTAATTTAGAAGAATACAATAAACTCGGATTAAAGGCTTGTGAAATTGAGTTTACTTATGGAGTTTATATCAAGCCAAGTCAGGCACCAGTTATAAGAGAAAGGGCAAAAGAGCTTGATATTAAGCTGAGTATTCACGCTCACTATTGGATAAATCTTAATTCTGAAGAAAAAGAGAAAGTTGAACAGAGTAAGAAAAGAATTATTGAATGTTGTAAAATAGGTGATTTATTGAGTTATGGAAATGAAGTAAGTATTGTGTTTCATCCGGGTTTTTATGGAAAGAAAGATAAAGAAGAGAGTTATGAAAATATAAAAAAAGAAGTTTTGGAATTGCAAGAAGAAATTGAAAGGAATAAGTGGAAGGTTAAATTATGTCCTGAAACAACTGGAAAAGTTAATGTTTTTGGAAGTGTGGAAGAAATTTTAAAACTTGTACATGATACTAACTGTGGTTTTACAATAGACTTTGCTCATTTGTTAGCTAGAAGTAATGGAAAGTTAAGCTATAAAGAAGCTTATAAGGACTTTAAAGACTTGAAAGTTAAAGAGCTACATTGCCATTTTTCAAGTATTGCTTATGGTGAAAAAGGTGAAAAGAACCATATACTTACCTCTGAAAAAGAAATTGAAAAACTGCTTGAAGTTTTGAAAGGTTCTGGAAAAGAAATTACAATAATTAATGAATCTCCAGATCCGGTTGGAGATAGTGTTAAGAGTTTGAAAATTTGGAATAAACTGAACTAATAATTATAAGGTTTAGTAGTTTTAATCTTTTCTATTTTCATCTAAAAACCTGATTCTTTTTTTAGTTCAAATAAAAGCCGTTTGTTTAAAATTGTTTTAGCATCTCTTATTCTTTCTTTTGTTTGTTGTTTTTCTTTTATTGATTTTTTTAATAATTGAATTGGAACAATATCAATTTTATAATTTCCTTTTTGAACTGAGTTTGAGGTTGCAGATGAAACAGCTAAAATATCTACTTTTTTATTTTCAATTTTGATTAGATATATGCCTAAAATATCTTCAAAAAAAGGTGCTAAGATTTTGATAATATCACGCTTTATATCAAGGGGGGGACTTACAACTCTTACTACAACTTCTGCACCTAACAGTGATTTTGGCAGTAAAACACCTGCTGAATTTCCAACTTTAATTGTCCGACGATAAAACTGCTTTTTTTGGTTTTGTTTAACTGGTTCTTCCATATGTTATAACATTGTTATAACAATATATAAACTTTTCCCATTATTCTAATTATAGTGTTACTTGCTAGTGATATTCAAATTTGTTGTCACCATAAAGTTTATAAATAGTTAAAATGTCTAAATTTTAACCTAAATTTAAAATGAAAAGTAAAAACAAAACCAATATGAAATCAAAAATATGTTTTGGTTTCTTGGTAGCAATTTTATCAATTGCTCTTTTGTCTTTTGCAAGTGCATCAACTCTTGATATTGTTAATCAATATGTTGAGATTGATGGTTTACCTGCAACTGGAAATAACGCAGTTGTTTCTAGTGATAAGATTCCAGTAGTTGTTGATTTCACTGCAAATTCAAATGCAAGTGAAGTTCAAGTTTCTGCTTGGGTTCAAGGCTTTAGAAGTGATAGATCTGAAATTGAATTCGCAGACCTAATTGATGGAAGCGATTATTCAGCAAGACTTGCAGTTAATGTACCATCAGATATAGATCCTGAAGAAGAGTTAACTCTTTTTGTAAGAATTGAAACTGATAACGGAAACTGGGAAGAATCTTACACTCTTAGAGCTCAAAGACAATCAAATGCACTTGAAGTACTTCTAGTTGATATGGATAGTACTGTTAGTGCTGGAGCAAGTTTACCAATTGGTGTAGTTGTTAAAAACATTGGAAGACATGAATCAGAAGATACAATGGTTACTGTTAGAATACCTGAATTAGGTATATCAAAAACAGCTTACCTTGAAGATCTTGCTATTTTAGACAGTTGTGATGACAATTGTGATAACGAAGATTCTATAGAAAGGAAATTGTTAGTAACAATACCTTCAAATGCAGAATCAGGTGTTTACAAAGTAGAAATTTCAACTTTCAATGATAAAACTGAAACAACAGTTGTAAAAACTTTGACTGTTTCTGAAAAAGAAATTGAAGGAAGAGTATTAGCTAATCCTTCTGCTAGATCTTTCGCTGTTGGCGAAGAAGCAGTTTATGAACTTGTACTTGTTAACTCAGGTGACAAGATGGAAATTTACAACTTAGCTTCAACATTATCTGACGCATTAACTATCACTTTAAGTGATTCAGTTGCTGCAGTTCCTGCTGGTTCAAGCAAGACTGTTAAGATATATGTAGATGCTAATAGAGAAGGTACTTTTGGATTTGCAGTTAATGTAAATTCAGATAATGGATTCAGTGGAAAGGTTAACTACACAGCAATGGTTAAAGATAAGGCTATTACAAACAACAACTTAATTGTTTTGACTATTGCTCTTGCAATAATCTTTGTTGTTCTAGTAATTGTACTTGTTGTATTGCTTACAAGAAAACCACAAAAATCTGAAGAATTCGGAGAAAGTTACTACTAATTAAATTTTTAACTTTTTTTTCTTTTTTAATTTAACTTTTTCCTTTTTCTTTTTTTTATTTATAATTATTAATGGGACAAATAAAAATATAAAATGAGTGGTATAGATATATTGATTTTATACTTAAACTTCTTTACAGTTACCTTCATGATTAAATATAAACTTTCTTGAAGCTAACTGAACTTTGTTTGATTTTCCTCTTCCATTTGGGAAAACTATTTGTTGTGTTTTAATTGATGCAACATAGTTTTCTTCATCTATTTCAAGTATATTAAAAAACCCATAATCTCCTGAGAATTTATTATCATCACTGAATTGTCTGTAACCTCCAAGATTGCCTGATCCAGCTACAATTGAAAATGACTTTAATGAAGTATTAGTAATTTCAAAGCCATTTGTATGTGTATGACCGCAAAGCATTAGTGTGGGTTTTGAAGCATACAAATAGTCTCTTAAGTACTTGTTTTCTGTTGGTTCATTATGATTATGCCTTGATTTTAACATAAACAAAGGAGGAGTGTGAGTTATTGCAACATCTTCTTGTCCATTTGTTGAAATAAGAGAATTAAAAGCTTCTTGTCCTGAAAAGGGAATTATCAAATCTTCAGGTATTGTTCCTGGCAGATATTCTACTGAACCACCGTATCCTATAAAGCTTAGTGACTGTTCATCATCAAGGCCCTTAATTTCTTTTAATTCAGCTGGTTTTAAGCAGCTTTCACCTAAAACATCATTGATTGTTGTTACATCCCAATTTCCTGGAACTAGAACAACTTTTTCAGGTGTTTGACCAAATTGTTCTAAAATACCTTTAAAAAGTTGATAATTTTTTTTAGACATTTCTAATGCTTTATTATGCAAGGCAATATAATCTTCAGGCAAACCATTAAGAGGTTTATTTGCAGCACTTTCTTTTAGTTTTATAATAAAATCAATTAGGCTAAAATCATCTTCAGCTATCACAGTTTCAACTTGATGATTTTTTAACTGACCTATTTTTCCGAGATTATAAAAGGATTCTGTTAAAGCTTTAAGCATTACACTCTCTTGCTGTGTATAAATTGGGCTGCAAATATCTCCAGAACAAGCAACTATATCAAAATAATTTGGATTACCTTTTAATGTTGCATTAAGTGCTATTTCAAGCATTCCAAAATCACCATGAATGTCTGAAATATGCAATATTTTCATAAAAACTATAATATATAAAGGTTTTTAAATGTTATTATATGTAATTACTTTGAAGTTACTAATAAAATGACAAAAGAAAATCAAGAAGTTTACACCACTAAAGATTTGAGACACATAATGAATAATTATCTTGGTAGTTATACTGGCTTAACTCTTAATGACTTAAATGTTCTTGAACAGGCTAAACTACTTGAAACATATAGATCACTTATACAAAATCCTCAAATATATGGAAACACTAATGATTCAAGAATATTAGATTTAGAATCAGAAGCAGTATTCAGATTTTTTGACAGTTATTTTGATGTTGATTTAAAAGATATAATGATTGGATGTGAAAAACCTTTTTCTCAGGAGTTTAGAATGCTTGTAAAATATAGACTTCGGATGTGGAGAGACCAAAGTGAGATTGGGTGTTAAGAGTTTAGATTTTTGAGATGATTGAAATACTATTTTACTATTTCTTTGCAGTTTTCCAGAGACTTAAAAAAAAGGCTTTGTAGGATTCTGAGATTGGCTTGCTTTTTATTATGATTGCTTTAGGTATTTCTTCCCAACTATATATTATCACATTTTCTCGAAATATTGCTGTGTCCTGAGGAAACTTTACTGAACAATATCTTGTTTTTTTCTTAACATAATTTAAATCTTCTTTAGAAACACTTTTTTCAAATTCTTTTTTGCTATCTTGAGTAATTAAAAGCAAGTCTTTTATTCCAGCTATTCTCCTTAATTCTCCAAAAGTATGATAAAACTCATTTATTTCTTTAGAATAACCTATACCTTCAGAGTATCCATAAAATTCTTCTCCTTTTTTTGCTTTTTGTATTAATTCTGAATTAATTAGTCTTATAGCCTTCATTCCTTCAAATACATTGACTATTGTTTTTTCTTTTTCTCCTTTTTTAAAAGAGGCTAATCTTTCTACTTCTTTTTTAATTTTATTTTCTCGTTCTTTATACATAAGATATATTTTTTCGGGATTGCTTGCTTGAAAGTATTTTATTTTACCCTTAAGAACATATGAGACTAATCCTTTGTTAATTAGAGATTCTAGTATAGAGTATATTTTGGATTGAGGTATTTTTGATTTTTCTACTAATGGACCTGTTGTTGTTTCTCCTAATTCGATTAGTGAAATAAATGCTCTTGATTCCCAATTTGTTAATCCAGCTTCATTTAAAATCTCTGTTTTTTCTGTCATTTTACTACCTACTTTAGTAGTAAATAATATATAAATATATTTATTTTATTTAATTATTATTAAGTAGTTACAAATAACTATATAATAAAATAAGGAAAAAATAAAATGAAAACAAAAATATTGGTTGTTGAAGACATGGATTTACCTTTAGAAGCATTGAACATTGCTATAAGGCTTAGTGTACTTAGAGAACCAAAACCTATTGAGCTTAGTGGAGATAGTCAAAGAGAATTAGAAGAAAGAGGAATTGATGTAGTTAGAACCCTTGAAGAAGCTAGAAATTATGTTGAAAAGTCACTGTATGATTTAGTTTTGTTAGATCATAATCTTCCTGCAAGAGTTGGTTCTCCTGCTGAAGATATTGGGTATACTCTTATCCCAAAGATTAAGGAAAGAAATCCTGAAACTTACATAGTTGGAACATCAAGTAACGATAGACTTCCAAGCTATTTAGTTCCTGATTGCGCTATTCGTAAATCTAGCATGACTTTAGATGAAGATATTGGAAATATTTATGATAAACTTGAAAGGAGATATGAACAAAAATGAAAACACAAACATTAAACAGATACTTAGAAAGAAAACAAGCAGGAGAAGTTGTTAGAGGAAGTGCTCTTGCTGAATTGCTTGATTCTCCTGAAATGGAAAAAGAAGAAAGTAAAAACGAATTAAGAGACTTAAATATACCAAATGATGAAAAATCAGCTTGTTTCTCATGGTTATGGACAACTCACAATTATGACTCAATAAAAAAACTTAGAGAATTATTAGGATATAAACTTACTAAAGAGAATATTTGGTTTAAAAAAAATTCTACTAGTATTGCTAAGGAATATTGTAAATATCTGGAGTATGGATATAAAAAAGAAGCGGAAAATATAGAAGAATGTACAGGTATTAGAGATCTTTGTATTAATATAGCAGATATAGGATTACATAAATCAATTCAAGGTTCAGATGAAGAAAATTATTAAATGAATTGAAAGAAGATGAGAGAACAGAAGTAACATTAAATCTTAGTGCTAAAGTAACTTATGGAATTGGAATCCCTCTTGAAAATTATGATGATAATTATGAGAAAGTTATGCTTGATGATGACTCTAAAGAATTTGATTTAGGACAGATTAAATCAGGAGTATGGAAAACAAAAGCTTGCTATACTGGTTACCCTACATTAGTATATAGTGCTTTATGTGCTGAAGAAGGTGATAAGTTATACAAACAGATGTCTAAACAAGTTTCTTCAAAATTAAGAAAAAATACTGATAGATTTACAATAGACCAGAGTTGTACAATGAGCAGTCAGGATTCTTATAATTGGATGGAAAGTCATCTTGAGAGATACAATAATAGAGTAAGAGAATTCTTAGAAGCAACACTTAAAAATAAGGGTTTTAAGAAATTATAATAAAAAATCTTACACTTTTAAACTCAACACTTTACTTACACCTTGATTCATGCTAACTCCATACAAGACATTTGCACTTGAGATTACAGAGTCATTATGGCTTATTACAAGATACTGACCTGATTTCATGTATTGTTTTAATAGATTTGACAATAGTTCAGAGTTTCTTTTATCAAGTGCTGCATCTATTTCATCAAGTATATAGAAGCAGTATGGTTTGTATTCTTGTATTGCAAATATTAGTGAAAGTGCAATTAAAGTTTGTTCTCCACCTGATAAAGAAGTTACATCAAAGTATTTTCCTTGACTAACTTTAATTGTTATTGAAACTCCACCCTCAAACATATCTTCTTTGTTTTCAATTTCAAGGAAAGCTTTTCCTTTTACACTCAAATGACTAAAATTACGTGTAAATAGCTCATTTATTGAATTAAAAGTCTTCATAAACGTCTTTTTCTTTTTAATGTCAATTTCATGGATTATTTTTAGTATTTCATCTCTTTCTTTTTCAAGCTGTTCAACTTTTTCAGCAATTTTTTCATACTCTTCTTTTATTGAATCATACATTTCAAGAGCTCTAAGATTAACTGAACCAATTTCTGAAAGAGTTCTTTCACTTTTTTCAAGCCTTTCTTGAAGTGATGCTTTACTTCCTTGAAGAAGTTCTATTTCTCCAAATTCTTTTATTTCGATTTCAAGAGATTCTTTTGCAGCAGCTATTCCTGCTTGATTGATCTTAAGTAGGTTTATTGATTCTTCAACACGGTTCAAGCCATTCTGTTGATTAACCAGCAAAATATTTTTATTTTTTATTTTTTCTTGTATTGAAGTTCTTTCATCAAAAAGCTTATTGAATTTTTCTGAAAGAAGTTTTGAAGCTTTTTCTTTTTCAGAAAGTGATTTTTCACTAGCTTTTAGATCAGTTGATAAACGGGCAATTTCATCTTCGATTTCTTTTTTGTCTTTAAATATATTCTTTATTACATTTTTCATATTTTCAAGCTCTCTTTCCTTATATAAAACAGTTGTATCTAAATTTTCATCTGTTCTCGAAGATAATTCTTGCATTTCAAAAAATAAAGACTGGTATCTTTTCTCAATAACTTCTTTTTCACTAAGCTTTTTCTCAATTTTATCTCTTGATTCTTGAATTTCAGCTATTTCTTTTTTAATTTGCTCTTCATCAGCCATAATCTTTTTCATTTGAATTTTTTTATCTTCAATTATGTTTAACTTCATAAGATCTTTTGTTTTTTCACCAAGTTCAGCTTCAAGTGATCTTATCATTGAATTTATTTCATTGCTCTTATTAAAATATTTTTCAAGTTCAAAGTTTATTGAAGCTATTTCTTCCTGAGATTTTTTTATTCTTTTATCAGAATATGATAAAACATGATTTACATGTTCTTGAGTTAATTTTGTTTGACATAAGGGACAAATATCGTTTTTAGGCATTCTATTCTTAAGATTCTTGTTTTTTTCAATTTCAGATTCTGATATAGAAAGTTTTTTATCAAGTTCGGATTTATTCTTAATTATTTCAGATATTGATTTATTCAAATTTTCTATTTGATTTTTTATTTTAATTACTGACTCATTGCATTCTGAAATTGATTTTGAAGAAATTTCAATTTCAATTTCTTTTATTTGATTAAATATGAATTTTGAATCACCCTGTAATTTTTGAAGATGCTTTTCCCGGTCAAATAAACGGTTTCTTAAACTGCTGAACTCGATTTGCATTGTTGAAAATTTATCTCTTTCATCCTGAACCTTCTCAAGTTCTTGCTTCTTTTTTTTAAGATCTTCCTGACGTTTTGACATTTTAGGAGTTTGTTTTTTAAGTTCTTCAAGTTCTTTCTCAAGCTCTTTTATGTTATTTTCAAGTTCTTTAAATCGAATATTGTTTTCAGATATTTTCTTTTCAAAATTTTCTTTTCTTGCTTTGTTTGAAGCTATTTTAACATTAAGATCTGTAATTTCTTCATTTAATGTCTCTCTTTCAAAACCAGTTGTCTTTTGAATATATTGATTTATCTCATTAATCCTATTTTCCATTTGAAGAATTTCAGTATTAATTAACTCTATTTCTTTCTTTATTTTATTCTTGTAATCTTTGTTTTTTTCAATGTCTTTTTCAAATCTTTCAACTTCTTTTAATTTTTCTTCAATTGTTTTGCTTATTATTGTTGCTTTACACTGTTTTACGGTTTGTTCAAGTTCTTTAAATTTTAGTGCTTGTTTTCTTTCATTTTCAAGATTTTTCATATAAATTGTTCTTTCTCTTAAAACAGCTCCAACTTCTTTTAACTTTTGTTCTGTTTTTTCAATTTCAGAAAGAGCTTTTTGTTTTCTTGACTCATAAATAGAAATGCCTGCAACTTCTTCTATTATCTCTCTTCTTTCTTCTCCTTTCATTTTGATAAATCTTGCAATTTCTCCCTGAAGAACTATATTAAACCCATTTGGGTCAATTCCAACTTGCGAAAGAAGCTCTAACATTTCCTGTCTTGTTTTTGTTTCACCATTAATCTTGTATATACTCATTCCATTTTTTCTTACAATTCTTTTTATTGAAACTTCTTCTGGATGATTGGGGAACATTTTGTCAGAATTGTCAAATACAAGTTCTACAAATGCTTCGTGACATGGTTTTTTTTCTGCACTTCCTTGAAATAATAGATTTGCAGATTTAGCAGCCCTCATACTTTTTATGCTCAATCTTCCAAGAACAAAACATAACGCATCTGAGATATTGCTCTTTCCTGAACCATTTGGACCTATAATTACATTAATCCCAGGATCAAAAGGAAGTTCTGTTCGAGAAGCAAAACTCTTGAATCCGTGTATCACCAGCTTTTTAATATAACCCATAAAGCTAATAATTTCAGAGTATATTTAAATCTTAAGATATTAATTAGGTAGAAATAAAGTTGTTTATCTCTTAAAAATTGCATAAATATATTTTGTTCCAATAGGATGAAGAAACTCATACGACTCTGAAGAATTTTCATTACCTGTTCTAAGAACAGCAAAATCTTCACCAGTGCAAACAATAGAATATTCTTGATTTTTGTCAATTTTTTTAAAACTGATTTTATAACTTTTTCCAATAAAAGTATTAAACACACTAATTAAGCTAATATTTTCTATTTGACCTTCAACTTGAATCAATTCAGGGAGTTTTACTCGTTCCATAAAAATGCAATTACATATCCTTATTTAAAGTTTTTTATTTAGAATAATTTTTTTTGGGTTGAATAAGTCTTGTGCTTTTTTATTGTTTTCCAGGACTCTCTGAAAATGCCCTTGTCCTTGTATTTATCATAGTTTTCATAAATGAATTTTCTTGTTATTGGGTCACTTGTATAGCCTGAACCAAAATCTATGTCTAAATCTTTTTTTATTTTTTCAATTTCTTTATCTCTTGTTGTTTTCGCAATTATACTTGCTGCTGAAACAGAAATATGATAAACATCTGCTTTATGTTCGCAGGAAATTATTAAGTTTGATTTTCCGATGATGTATTTTTCAAGATATTCCTTCCAGGCATTTATGTTTGTTGATGGGCAATCAACAATTACTTTTATTTTTTCTTTGTTTTTGTTTAGCTTGTTTATTATCTGAGCTGATGCAACTGCCTCTCTTTCATTTAAATTTAAATTGTCATTGTCTTTTCCATCAATTTCATAGACTGGAATTATCACTGTATGGAATGCTTTAACTCTTAACTTTATTTCTTCTGCTAATTTGTATCTTTTTTTTGGCAGAATTGTCTTTGAGTCTCTTATTCCGAGTTTTACAAATTCCTTCTCGGTTTCTTCATCAATTAAAACCCCTGCCAATACCATTGGACCTATTACTGGCCCTCTTCCTGCATCATCAATTCCTAAGATTAACATGATTAAATTAAATATGCTTAGTATAAAAAGTTTTACTGATAGAATAAGAAATATTTTTAAGCTTAAAACAATTAAATAGACCATGGCTAAAAAAGGGGAAAGAGTTTTGTTAATTTGGAAGATTAAAAATTACAGAAGTATTTATGTGCCAAAAGCAATGTATCCAAAACTTTTAGCTACTATATTGGTTATTTTTGTTGTATTATTAATGATAATTAATTATTCTCTTCATAATTTACTTACATCTTTAATATTAACTGTTATCTTTTTTTCTTTGTTTATAATTTGGTTTTTGATTATATATTTAGTTGATAATATGTTTGTAACTAGAAATAGAAGTAAAAATGTTAAATATTTTATAACAAACAAAGCAATTTATGTAATGAGTGATAAGTCAAAGAGTTATAGCTTTCTTAGAGCAATTCAAATGCTTAGACTTAGTTTAGTTTCAAGATATTATGTTAAAGATGGATTTGTGTATGTTATAACAAGAAGTTGGTTGTTGCCTTTGGACATATCTAAGTTCAGAATTGAACCAAACAATAACATAAATCAAATAATTTCTGTTTTGAATAAGCTAAAAATTCCGAGAGCTAAAAGTTAGGGAAGTTTAACAAAAAGGTATTTCCTTTTCTTCATCAGCGTCTTCTTGAGGAATTTGAATTGAATCTACGGTTTCAATATTTTCAACTGTTCTTTCAGTTATTGATTCTAAGTCTTGAGTATTTTCTGGAAGATAATCTCCCGAACCTATTGGGTTATCACAATTTGGATTAAAAAGTGGAAGAGAATTATTATCTTGAAGTTCTGACATAAACAAAAAGTCATTTTTTATTTTATCTCTTGTTTGTTCTAGCCAAGAAAGATAGTCTTTTTGTTCTATTACTAAAAGGGGAAACCAAGAAATTGTTTTTTGATTAACTTTTAAGCCCGAGACTTTTTTTCTTTTAAATGTGTAATTTTCTGGGTTTAAGCCCATTTTTTCAAGTGTTTCTTCAGGGTTAATTGTAAGTTCATTCAAAAAATCTGATGAAATGCTTGTTGTGTGTTGTGATTTGAAACCTCTTCCAGGAAGTGATTCAGCATAGTTATATTCATTATGCAAAAAATCACTGTTGTTTCTTGTTTTGTTGGGATTTAAATAAAATTGCAATGGAACTGAAAAAGGTGTTTGAACACAGTATATTATATTCTTTCTTATTTCTTCAATTAAATCCTCTTGAGAAAGCTTTCTTCTTTGCATTCCTTGAACATTGTGCCTGTAGAAATGAAAGTAAATTTTTGGAGTTGGATTTACATCAAGCAATTGCAACTGAGCAAACCGCTCAAATTGCTCTCTTATAATTTTTAACTGCTGCCCGGCAGCTATTGATTTTGCCTCGTGATATATTCTTCTTTTATGATCTGAAACATCTGGCTGAATTTTGCCATTTGAGTAAGATATATCCATTATGCTACCATTGTGGATGTAACCTCCGACTCTTGCAGCAGTAACATTTTCAAAAAATCTCCCACTAAATGTCTTTAAACAACTACAATAACCTAGATTTATGTTTTCAAAATAAAAATTCTGCTGGTCTTTATCAGCACAAAATTGAGTAAATCCTCTTTTCTTAATTTTCTCTGGACAAGTTTTTCTATGCTCTTTTTTTAACAAATTTGAAATAGCTTCATACCTCTTCATTTTAGCCCCTTATACAATTGCCTAAGAAAATTATGGTTTAAAAACATTCAATCTTTTCGAAGTATATATTAGAAGACTTTAAAAAAGTATTAATAGAAGTTGAGATTTGGGTTTATAATGATGGAATTACAAAATTCAATAGACTTCAATTATATTGTTGGTTTTACAGATGGAGAAGGAACATTTAATGTTGTAAATTACCCCGATGGAAGAATTAGACCTCAATTTCTGTTATTTAATACAAATAAGGCTATTTTAGAGCAAATAAAGTTAACATTAAATTTAAATTGCCCAATATTTGAAGTATCAAGGGTTAGTGACTTTATTTTTAAAAGAAAAAAGTGTTATAGACTGCAGGTTCGTTCAAGAGGATATTGAAAAAGTTATATGTTTGTTTGATAAACATTCACCAATTGTTAAATTAAATGACTATAAAAAGTTTAAAGAATGTTATGAAGATTGGATAAATAATCAACGGAAACATTTAAAAGTATCTTAGCTTAAAGATTATCAGCGGAGTGGAGCAGAAATTGTAAATGTATTAAATTATATTCAATTGCTCAGTCTGGAGTGCTCGCAAGGCCCATAACCTTGAGGTCGCATGGTTCAAATCCTGCCTCCGCTATTTTTTATTTTTTTGGAATTTGAATTAAAATGAAAAACAAAAAAAGTTATGATATTGTTCTGATTGTGTTGGTCATAGTAATTATATTACTTGTTGCAGGTGTATTATTTTTAGCTAAAGAACTTAAGTCAATTGATGAATTTGAAAAAGAACATGCTAATTTAGATGATGCAAGTTTTTCAGATAATTATGTTATTAAAGTTATTGATGGAGACACTTTTGTAATGAAAAATGGGCAGACAGTTAGATTAATATGTATAGATGCTCCTGAAAGAGGAGAAACGAATTTTACTGATTCTAAAGAATTTCTTGAATCTTTAATTTTGCATAAAGAAGTTCGACTTGAAAAAGATGTTTCTGAAACAGATGATTATGGAAGATTGTTGAGATATGTCTATAGAAATGCTACTATTAATGGAGAAACAAATGAATATTTTATAAATAAAATTATGGTTAATCAGAATTATGCCTATGTTTGGGCTTATGGAAATGATACTAAAAGATGTAGTGAAATTGCAGGTTAAAAGGCCTAATCTATTTTTATTAATAAATCTAATCAATAACATGAGTAAATAAATAAAATATCTTTTCTGGAGTATATTTCTTTCTGATTTCTGAATCAAGATAATTATAATTTTCTTTTATTTTATTAAATAAATAACTATTCAATTGACCTTCTTCTTGAGAACCAACTCCAATTTGGTCTTCTTTTATCCAAGTACCTGTTTTTTTGTTGAGTTTTCGAATACCATGAGGAATTATGTTAGGATTTAAACTTCTTCCTTCTTCAAAATCTGATTTACTAAAATTAAAAATAATATACTCCTCTTTTATCCTTTTTCTTGCGCCATTTCCAGATGCAACATACCATCCCTTTCTTTCAATATTAAAAACAACTCTTTTTTCACCCTTGTCGATAAGTAATATTTCTTCAAGTGCCCTTGTTTCTTCTTTACGAGTTAATCTATATGACACCATAAAAATAGCACATTTAGTCTATATAAAAGCATAATTATGCTTTAGAATATAAATTTTATTTAGCTCTTATTGTGCTTAACAAACAGTTCTGATTAAGTATCTCAGACATTAAACTTTCAGATTCATTTAATCCTGAAATTTTTATTAGTATATCTTTTTCAGTTGGTTGTTTATTAAAAATATCAGATAACTCATCCTGATTATTTACTAACGCATCATAAACTGCAGCTCTTATTACTAAACAAATTCCACTTAAATCTTGATTTGTTTCTTCAATAAATCTTGCACATTTTATTAGTCTGTCATGCTGTCTTAATTTTCTTAGAGGATCTCTACCAACTCTTGAAATTGGGTCAAACAAAAGTTCGTCCTTGAATCTTTCAATTTCTTTTTCTGCATAAAAATCAATAAAATCACTTTCTGCAAGGTTCTTTATTTTCATTGCATTTTTCATTGATTCCATTACTGATTTAACGGTTTGTTCAATTTCTTGTATTTTCATTGATTCGTGCAAATATTTACAGCTAAACAACTTTCCAAGAAAAGCAGCTGTTGCGTGGGGTGTATTGTGAAGGTAAAACTTACAGTGCCAGTATTTTTCAAGATTTTCTTTTGAGTAAACATGAATTTGCTTTGGAAGTTTAAAGTTTCCTTTTTCAACTGCAATTTCTCCAGATTCTGAAATTAAGCATAAAGAATCAATTTTTCTTAGTTCAGGGCAGCATGAATTAGAGGTTATAACATCTGGAATTCCAAAATAGCAGTTTTTATTCCCACTTAATTTCTTAAGATTATCAACAGATTCAGATTCATTTTCAAAAGAAATTATTGTCTTCGCATTTTTCAGTTTTTTTGCAAATTCAGCTATGTTTCTTGGACCAACACAAGAAAAGACAAAATCAACTTTGTTGATTAATTTGTCTTCTTCACCTGGAAAAAAAGCTCCAGAATACTTGACTTTTTTAATATGATATTTATGATCTTTTACAAAGGCAGTTTTATATTGATTTCGTGTTTTTAACTCATTTATTAATATTGGATCTTTGTCTACAAAAAATATTTCATAACTTAAATCGTAAAAAATAGGTGCAAGAAATCCTCTCCCAATTGCTCCTGCACCATAAATAATAATTCTCGGTTTTCTCATCATAAACCTTTGAAAACAATATACTTATTTCTAATCAATAAACAATATATTTGGTATATTGTAGTGTATATTTAATGTGAGAATAAAGTTGATCGATAAGTTTTACTAAAGTTCGACCATTTTAGTATTAATTAAATTTGTTTTTTTAAGTAGAGCTAATTCCTTCTTAATAATTTCTATATGACTTTTTCTTTCAATTTCTAAAGCATAAATAGATAAAAAGAAAAAAATAAAGAAAAAAATAAAAAACTGACAAAAATACCTTTTAAAAATCTTTTAAATGAACTTCTAAAAGAATAAATCAGTACCATTATTGATAATATTAAATGTTATATTTAAAGTTTTATAAAAAAGTTTATATATTTAAAAAATATCGAATTTATATAAAAAGATGGCAAAAAGTTGGGTTTTTTTGTTTGCAATATTATTGTTAGCTGGCTTTGTTGCTGCTTCTGATGTTGCTTACATATATAAAAGTGAATCAAAAATTGATCAGAATGTTGTTGATGTTTTAGAATCACTTGGTTTGGAAGTTGATTATGTTCATCAATCAGAATTATCTGGTTTGTCAGATTATAGATTCATTGTTATTGGTGATGAATATTTTACTGAAGATATTCCAATAACAAAGTATCGAAGTCTTGTTATGAATTATTATTTAGGTGAAGAAAGTGGGCTTACAAACCGAAATGGTGTAAGCTCGATTAGTTCCGTTAATCCTCTTGAGGTTGCTACTAACTTTGGAGAAATTATAGTTTATAATTCTGAAAAAGATGTTAGAGGAGATTATTTAGTTTATTATTTTTTAGCAGATGAAAATAAGGCAAAAACATTAATTCCTTATGCCCATACATTTGCAATTGGCTCAGGAAGAGAGGGAGATGTTATTGCCTTTGCTCCTAAAGGAACTAAACTAGTAAATGGAGAAATTTCTAAAGGAGAAATTTGTTTTTTTGGAATTGTAAAAAGTAATTATTGGACAGATGATGCAAAAAAATTATTTAATGAATGTGTTAAATATGTTAATGTTATTGATTCAGAAAGTTTTGAAGGTGATGATGATTCATTAAATAATTCTGATTCATTAAATAATTCAGGAACTAGAATTGGTTCATTAAAAGCTAATCCGGGAGTAAATAATATACTATTAAATTTTTCAGTGATTATTGAAAATAATTCTCAATTAAATTATTATGTAAGCAAAGATGGAATTGAATATACTTTTGTTTCTGGAAATGAAACAGGATATAATTTTGAAAACCTTAGTGCTTCAACAGATTATAATTTTGTTGTTAAATTAATTGATAGTTCTAATATCAGTTTAGATGAAAAAACTATTTCTACAAAAACATTATCTGAAGATGCAGTTAATTCAGGAAGTAGTAGTTCTGGAGGTAGTAGTTCTGGAAGTTCTAATACTGGCTCAGATAGTTCTATACCTGGAAATAATAATGAAGCAATAGTAAGTCTTGGTATTGGGTATTGTGCTAATGAATGGACTTGTACTGAATGGTCAGAATGTAACAATGGAAAACAGACTAGAACTTGCTCATATCTTACACAATATTGTAAGCCTGAATATGAAAAACCATCTGAATATCAATCTTGTATTGAGAGTAAAGTCAATATTTTAGATATAGGATCAAATTCAACAATTGAAGAACAAGTTAAATCGAACAATAAACTAACTGGAAGAGTAATTAATGATTTTGGAAAGATTTTTGGAAAGTATTATTGGTTAATTTTTGCTTTTGTTTTCTTACTGATAATTTTG
This sequence comes from Minisyncoccota bacterium, assembly GCA_035453125.1. Lineage (GTDB taxonomy): Archaea > Nanobdellota > Nanobdellia > Pacearchaeales > GW2011-AR1 > JACPLR01. The sequence goes on from DAOTCN010000001.1 coordinate 262,138, forward strand.
TTTTTCTTTTTAGTATTTAGAAAAAAAAATAAAAAATAATCTTTTGATTACATATATTCTTAAAAATTAAAAAAAGTCTGTTTTATCATGAATTATAATACTATAAATTACCAAGTATTAAGGGGTTCACCAAAAGAGTATGAAGATCTTGGAATAATAGCAATTTATGTGCCTGAACAAATAAATATCAATGCACATTATGCTTTATTGAATACAAAAGGCATTGAAGTGTTTAAATCGACAAATCTTGATGATATTGTAGATGAGGGAAAAAAGATAATAAAAAAGCATTTTCTTGAAATATCAAAGAAGATTTGAGAGAATTTTGGTTAGAATAAAACGCCCGGACCAAGCACTAAAAAATCATAGATTTTTGGTGACCATTCGCATTTACATGCTCAGGTATTTGAACTTCCAAGTTCAAAGTCAGAATATTAAATGATATTTCACCAAGTTCAATATCATGAAACGCCCGGACCAAGATTTGAACTTGGGAATCGCTTGCGCGAAACAGGTTTAGCAAACCTGCGCCGTAACCGCTGGGCCATCCGGGCATGTAATATGATGAAACTTAAGGAATTTAAAGGTTTTTATTATCATATTTTTCACTTTAATAGTGGGAGAATATATGTTGTAAACAAAGTTGTTAGACCAAACGAAATTGTTCCCCAAGCCATATCAATTAAGGCTATTTTTAAAGTAAATTTTTCAAGAATTGCATAATTTGTTAAATCATAAACTCCATAAATAATAAGTCCCATAAAAGCTCCAACCAAAACTTTTGTAACTAATGATTCTTGATTTGAAATTGCTGGAAGAATAAATAAAACAACTGCTAAAGCAAGCAAGTGATAAACAAGAAGGGCTGCTGGCCAGTTGGGTATTATTGATTTGCCGTCTGTCCGGACAATTGGTTTCATTTCTGAAAAATAAATATTTTTTGATATTAAACCAAGCCAAATAAAGTCCATTAGTGCAATAAAAATAAGAACAATAAAAAACATTTTTATTTCAAGCATCATTTTGTTTAATAGAATTTAGTGTTTATATATTTTGACTTTTCAATAAGTTTATATATTAATAATTAATTAATTTAACAATGGCTAAGGTGAATAGACTTAAAAAAGAGATTAAAAAAAATAAGAGAAATTCTAAGATTAACATACCTATCTTAATTTTATCATTTTTGCTTGTGATAATTACTGCAACTATTGGCAGTTCAGTGACTGTAATTGATGAATGGTATGATTCAGTTAGACCTTCAATTACTCCTCCAAGCATTGCATTTCCAATTGTCTGGACCATACTTTTTTTTATGATGGGTCTTTCAATGTATTTTGCATGGACAAACACAAACAAAAAGAAAGAAAAAATAAAAATATTTTTGTTATTTGGAATAAATTATATTCTTAATGTTCTTTGGAGTTTCCTATTTTTTGGCATAAGAAAACCAATTTATGCTTTTTATGAAATAATAGTCTTATGGATTTCAATACTTGTAATGGTTATTTATTTAAGAAAAATTGACAAAAAAGCATCTTGGTTGTTAGTTCCTTATTTATTATGGGTTAGCTTTGCTTCTTTGCTTACAGGATTAGTTGCATTTGCGTAAGCAATAATGAAAGAATTTGAAAATCAAATTATAACAAATATATTTATAAAAGAAGTTTTATTCATATAAAAATGGCAAAAAAAGTGGTGAAAAAAAGATATAATGAAAATGTTAGTTTTAATAGTAATATCCTAAAAGTAATGAAATTATCAAAAACTGCTGAACTTCCAGAATATGCATTGGAATGTGATGTTGCTTTTGATATTCGTTCTAATGAATCAAAAGAATTAAAACCTTTTGAACAAGAAGCAATAAGAACTGGAATTGCAATTGAAATTCCTAAGGGATATATTGGACTAATAAGAGACAGAGCAGGAATTGTAACAAAATTAGGAGTTCATGCAATTGCTGGAACGTTTGATGAAAATTATCGTAAGGAAGTAACTATTTTTTTAATTAATTTTTCAGATGATCCTATATTCATTGAAAGGGGTATGAGAATTGCACAAATGATACTTGTACCAATAAATAAAGTAAAGATTGTTGAGGTAAAAAATCTTTCAGAAACGCAAAGAAGTGATAGAGAAATAGGTTCAACAGGAATGAATGAACTATTAAGTGAACTTAATATGATAGCTTCTCAAGGAGAAAAGAATTTAAGGAAGAAAAAACATTGATTATTATGAAAAAGAGAAAGTTTAACTGGTCAATATTTTTATGGCTTCTTATTTCAATAAGTATTATTTATAGCATACATAATATAATTACATTCATTTTAAGTAAATATAATCTACCCATAATAATGGTATCATTTTTACCTTATATTTTTGATTTAACATTAATTATAATAATATTTGCTTATATTAAATATATAAAAGAGAAAAAATTTGAGAGATTGTTAAAAATATTTATCTGGGCTCCATTTTTAGATATTGCAATTAATTTTTTTATTTTTTTAATTAGTTTATTTTTTAATTATGAAAATGAAATAACTTTAATTTTTAAACAAGGGTATGGAATATTTTTTATAGCTTTAGTTATGATTGCTGATTGGTTATGGTGGAAAGTAATAAATATTAAAAAAACAAAAAATGCAATTTAAACTTTCAACCTCTTCTATTTCATTAATGGAAGATTGTCCAAGATGTTTTTGGTTAGATAAGCATAATGTATGGAAAAGGCCTACTGGAATTTTTCCAAGTTTACCTAATGGTATGGATAGAATTTTAAAAAAACATTTTGATAATTTCCGAGACAAAGGAAAATTACCTCCAGAACTATGTGCAACCAGTCATTGTAGTGAAATGAGATTGTTTGGAATAAATGAAGAAGAAAAAGAGTTATTAAGAATCTGGAGAGATAATCGTTCAGGTATAGAATATGAGGATGATGAAGGAAATAGATTAATGGGTGCAGTTGATAATGTACTTGTTAAAGATGATAAGTTGATTGTCTTAGATTATAAAACTAGGGGATATCCTTGCAAAGAAGATACTCATGAACACTACCAAAAACAGTTAGATATTTACAATTTTTTGTTGGAAAAAAATGGTTTTAATATTGAAGACTATGGATTCTTGCTTTTTTATGTTCCAAAAGAGGTTTTAGAAACAGGAGAAGTTATTTTTGATACTGAACTTATAAAAATGAAAATAAACACAGAAGAAGCAGAAAAGATATTTAATCGTGCTTTAAAAATTCTTAATGGTAAATGTCCTAGTGAAGTTTGTGAATGGTGTAAGGGTGTTTAATAAATTTATTTTTTGTAAAAATTAATTATTTAATATTCCACCCCATTCAACTACTACAAATCCTTTTCTTTCAGGTTTTATTATAACTGGTTCATTTATTTGTTTAATATTTTCTAAAGGGTTGAAATAAAAGTTAGCTCTTATAATTGTGTCTGGTTGGGGTGAAATAATAAGGCCCATATTATTATTTAAGAATTCTTTACTTAATAATTTAATTTCATAATAATTTGATTCAGGTAATTCATTAAGCCAGTATTCCTTAAACTGATAAATCTCTTTTTCATTTAAGCCTAATTCTTTTAGATTAGTATCAAACCAATCATTAAGATTATTATAACTAACAACCCATCCTTCATTTGGAAGAACTAAATCATTTAATTCTGCTTTAGTGTAACGTGTTCAAATTTTATTCTAGAAATAGTGATTAAAAAATTCTAAAATAAATTTACACCAAATTGTATCAGACCCCACAATATTAGATATAGACCAATACCCCATCTCAAAAGCTTAGGGAATATCAATACCAAAATTCCAACTAAAATTGCAAGTCCTGCTGAAATCGCTAAACTTATTGCTACCATTTTCACCTCCGTTTTATTAAATGATTAAAGGTTTATATATATTATTAATTTAAAATAGTTATGAAAATAAAAAATAAAGTTATGATTAGTACTATTCCTCCTTTATTGATTATTGTTTTATTTGTATTATTTACTCTTTTTATCTTAGTACCTGTTGAAAATTTAGGTGATAATTACATTCTAGGAGCACATAGGGGAAATTCTATTGATTTTATTGAAAATACTCTTCCTGCTTTTGAATCTGCAGTCAATAATGAAAAATATAAGTTCATAGAATTTGATATTCAATATACTAAAGATAAACATATAATTTTACATCATGACTTAAGTTTAGCTAGATTGCAACAAAAACCATATAAAATACAAAATTTAAATTATGAAGAATTACTTATAAAAAGTAATTATTATATTCCTAATTATTCTGAAGTTATGAATATTGTTTCTAAAAAGAAACCACTTAATATTGAAATTAAATCTCAAGGAAATTTTGAAGATGATAAAAAACTTGCTGATTTTATAATTTCTGATTTGACTGAAAGGAATTTGATTAATTCGACTTTAATTAGTTCTGTATCAAAAGAAATAATTAGATATATTAATGAAAAGTATAACAATTACTCATATTATACTGAAAATTTATCAAAAGAAGAGGTTGTTTATTTTGAGGAATATTATAACAAAGATAAGTGGATTGATACGGGGGTCGTATATTATATTGAAAAAAGTACTTTTTTTCATGGTGTTTGTGATTGGTTTAAAGAAACAGAGTTATATCACTGCGCTAGTAATGAAATGATTCAAGGATTAACATGGTCTGGAGCGAATTATTTAATGGTACATGGAAGTAACATGAGAGATAATTATAACTTACAGGTTTTTTTACCAAAAAATTCTGCAATTGTATTTTGGAATTTTGATGATAAAATGTATTTAATTCTTCCTAATAAAGAAAATTGGAAAAAGAAATATAATATAAATATAGAAAAATTTGGTGAAATAAAACCTTGGTGGATTGATTAATAATTTAATAATCTCAATTCTTCTTCAAGGTCCGATATTCTTTCTTTATTTACTTTGTAAACAGGTCTAGATTCATTACCTTTTTTATAATCCATTTCTATAATCCCTTTTTGTACATAAACCTCTAAAGCTTCTTTAATCCTTTTACCAGTAGCTTTTATTTTAACATCATTTAATGAACGATTAATTATTTGAGCGATAGCTGATGGTGCAAATGATTTTGGATAATCTTTATTAAAATAAAGTTGTTTTAATGCATTAAAAGTAATTTCATTATCTGAAAAAGGGTCTCCTCTACCCTTATAAACATAAAGACTACTATTCTTTAAAAATCTTGATTTTCTAATTCTCATATAAAATGTTAAAAAAGAGGTTTTATAAAAGTTTATATGTTCTATTTTTTAATTAAATCTCTGAGTTTTCCAAAATTAAAAATTGAACTATTTCCCAATGCAAAAACTTCAAAATTTTTTAAATTATTTGGAGGTATTATACATGCATTTTCTGAGATATACTCATTTATGCTGGTACCTTCAATAAGAGGAAAGAAGCTCGGAAGAATAAAAAATTGTTTTGATTTATAATTTCCTATCAAAAAACATTTGTATTTCTCAGACCGTATATTTTGATAATCTGAAATATTAATCGCAGGATGCAAATGACCCATTACAACTCTTTTAATTTTCTTTGTGAATATCTCAGGAAAAATTTTATCTCCATGAATAAAGGCAATGTCTTGATATACATAATAAAAAACAAATGTTCTCTCTAAACTTTCTAGCTTTTCATGATTTCCTCTTATGAATACAATATCTTCTTTGTTAATATGTTTTTCAATAAGATTAAGCAATTCAATGAATATATTTCTTTCTTGTTTCTTATAGCTAAAATAATGTTTGATATCTCCAAGAAATATTAATTTATTTAATTTTATCTTTCTTTGTTCTAACTTTTTTATAACATCTTCAAGCTCTTCAAGTGTCTGATTAATCTGAGATAAAGGCATATTTGTTCCAGATTCTTTAAGCATTAATTCATATCCTAAATGAAGATCTCCGACTACAAGTATTTTTTCATTTTTAAAAAATAATGTTTTTCCAATGAATTCATATTCAATATTTTCATTTTTAAATTTAGTTTTCATTTAAAATTATATAAATAGTAGTTTATTAAAGTTATTTATCAAAAAATTAATTTTCTCTTCCTTCAATTGCTTTGATATGAAGTTCGTGCATTCTCTGTAAGAATGCTTGCTTATCTTCAATTTTTATCAAGTCTGTGTGGCCCTGCAAAATCAAATTTAATGCAAATGGTGATGGCAATGGTGTTGGCTTGATCTTTATTTTGACTTCTCCTGATTTTATTAATTTAAGCACTTTCTTTGTACTTTCAATATCCATCAAATCTTCTAGAACTTCTCTTCTTGCTTCTTTTAATATTGGAAAATTTTTTGATATCTTTCTTACTGCAGAAATTAAAAAATGACTTTTTAATTGTTGACGACCTACGCTTCTATTATCTCCTTTATAATTTCTTAGAATCATAAGTGAACGAGTAGCACAATGTCTGAATCTTCTTGTTAATATATCTGTTTTTTCTATTGCTTCAACAAGAGCTTCATTTATATTCTCCGGGGTCAAGTATTCAATAGCTTTTTCTAATTGTAAATTTTCTCCTGCAAAGTAAAATCCGTTATCATTTATTCCTATCTCAATATCTCTTCCGCCTATACTTCCCATTAACAGACCAAGCGCTCTTGAAAGAGCATCATTTACTCTTCTTCCATACATACTATGAACAAGCAGATAATTTTTCTCACCCTTATATTTTTCTACTAAAATTAATTTTGAATTTGGAATTTCTGAAAATTCAAATTGTTCTTTAAAATAATTATATATTAAATTTGAAACAATTTCATCAACATATAAATATTCTTGAATTAATTTCTTTATCTCATTTTCACTTTTTTTCTTCGAAAAATGTTCATTCATTAAATGTCTAAACCTATTTATCTCATTTGCTGAATCAAAACTTAATGGAAGCATTTCGGAAAACCATGAAGGAATTGTTGGATTTCTATTTATAGCAGGTTTTACATAAATATTCATTCCTCTTGAATATAAATACATATATTTGTTTCCACCTAAAACAAAAACATCTCCTTTTTTCATTCTCTCCATAAAATTTTCATCAATGACTCCTATTTTTTCTCCTGAGGGGGATAATTTTACATTTATAAATGACTCATCTGGAATTGTTCCGATATTTGTTAAGTAAATTACTCTTGCCATTTTACCCCTTTTTCCAATTTGTTTTGTTTCTTGGTCATACCAAATTTTTCCATATACATGACTTTTTTCAAGTGCATATTCTCCTGCAAGATAACTGATTATATCATAGTAATCATTTTTTGATAGTTCATGGTAGCAATAGCTTTTTCTAATTATTGAAAATAATTCTTCAACATCCCAATTTTGATAAATTGCCATCCCAAATATTTGTTGTGCAAGAACATCTAAACAATTTTTTGGAAATACAACTTTATCAATTTTTTTCTCAATCATTTCTTTTTGTATTACTGAACATTCAATTAAATCATCTCTATCCATTACAACAAAGTTTCCTCTTGCAACTTCATTTAATTTGTGCCCTGCTCTTCCAATTCTTTGAAGCGCACGAGAACTAGCTTTTGGTGAGCCTAACATTAAAACTAAATCAATATAACCAATATCAATTCCTAGTTCTAAGCTTGTTGAACAGACAACAACTTTTAATTCACCTTTCCTTAGCCTCTCTTCTATATTAAAACGATGTAACTTGCTAAGTGAAGAATGATGTGCTGCAATATTCTCATCGTATTCTGTTGGAAATCTTTCTTTTAGTTTATTTACAACTCTTTCTGTTCCAGCTCTTGTATTTGTAAATATTAATGTTGTTTTATACTCTTTGATTAGACGGTGTAATAAACTGTATGTATCTTCAAGAATATTTTTTTCGTTAATTAAATTTTTTGCAGGACTTAAAACTTTTATTTGGAGTTCCTTTTGCATTGGAACTTTTGCAATGTAAACTTCTCTGTCATTATCAATTCCAACTAAAAATTTTGCAACCTCTTCTGCTGGTTCCATTGTTGCACTTAAACCAATCTTAACTGGCCAAACTAAGCTAATACTGTTTAATCTTTCTAAACTTAAGCTTAAATATGTACCTCTTTTATTGTCCATTGCATGAATTTCATCTATTATACAAAATTCAACAAGTTTCATATAATCTACTACTTTTTTTGATGTAAGGATTATTGCCAGAGATTCAGGTGTTGTTACTAGTATATGCGGTGCTTTCTTTGCCATCTTTGCCCTTTCACTGTCTGTTGTATCTCCTGTTCTCAAACCAACTCTTATCTCTTGTAATTTAATATTTTTTGAATCTGCAAGTTTATTTATCTCTTCTAACGGTTCTATAAGATTTTTATAAATATCATTACTAAGTGCTTTTAATGGAGAAATATAAACTGCATATGTTCTATTTCCTAATTCATTTCTTTCAGCAATTGTTACCAGATAATTGATTATTGAAAGAAAAGCAGTTAATGTTTTTGTTCCTCCTGTTGGTGCTGAAATTAAGATATTTTTTCTTTCCCAGATTGCTGGTACACCATATCTTTGAGGAAGTGAAAAATCATTAAATTTTGTGAAAAACCACTCTCTAACTAATGGATGTAAGACTAATTCTATATCTTTCTTTTCTCGTATTAAAGCTTCCACTATATTAGTCATTTTAAGAATAAGTTATTTAATCAGATAATTATAAATGCTCTCTTTTTAAAACTTATGATTACTTGTGTTACAAGAATAAATTCTTTTCCACAATCAATTGCATATGTTCTATGTAATTATTCCAACCATTAACCGGTAATGGAAGTAAATCATCAGGATAAGTTTTATTTTCTAAACCAATATAACAAAGCTGTTCACCTTTTTTTTCATTTACAATAACATTTTTTGTAGGACCAACCCATAATGTCTTATTATCTTCTACCAAAGGTAATGCATAATTTGATTTAATAAAATCTACAATAGAAATATGATAGTCTAAAAGTTCAATTAAATTATCCCTTTTTTCTCTCTTTTGAGCAGGACTTTCTTCTTGAAAACTTCCGGAATAAAACTCTGACATTGCTTTTGCAAGTAATGTTGAATGTCTTATTTGAGCATTATAACTGTCTAAAGCTACACCAAAAGGTTTTAGCTCAGTACTTATTTTATTATCTGAAGTTGAAACATTCACACTTTTATTTGATTTTCTTATTAATATCATTTTTATTTAAACTAATTTTTTAAGAAAAGGTTAGTTTATAAATCTTTCGTTTTTAGTAATTGATTAGTAGTAACAATTTATTCAATAAATGACCTTTAATGATTAAATCTATGTTTGTCTCAATGATAAAGTTAAAAATTAATAAATAAATTTAAAACTAATTATTCTAATTCTCTAATCTGATTTTTAATAATATCTTCTTGATCTTTAGAAATATAATTATTGTCTTTTTCGGTTATCTCCTCTTCTTGTTTTTTAATCTTTTGTTCTTTTTCTTTTGAATTTGATGAATTTAATTCTTCTAGTAACTTTTTCTTTTTTTCAAGGGTTTCTTTTGAAATAACAAGCTTTTGCTCAATAAATGAATTACCTTTGAACATGTTTGCTAAATCATACTCAGTATTCTTAATTTTTGACTTTAGTTCTTCTATTTCTTCTATTAGCTTTTCTTTTTCTGATTTTTCGGTCATTTTTTTTATTTTTTTAAATACATAGTTTAATTAAATTTTGTTAAAAAACGGTAATTTTTAGAGACCTTGAAGGTATATATACTTTTAGTTTTGTATAAAATCCTTTCAATAATAAACTTTAAATAGGATTTTGTATACAATAATAACATGGTAAAAAAGGGAGGAAAATTTTATTTTGTAATAGTTTTGATTTTTTCAATAATTACTCTTATTTTTCCGTTTGTTTCAGCAGATATCTTTCTTGCAAAATCTCCTGAATCAACTTATAATCTAGGTGATGTAATGAGTGTAGTACTTGGTTCAGATGGAAGTGAAGGTTGGGCAAGTGTTGATCTTGCTTGTAGTAATGAATCAAAAATGATATATTTTAGATATCTAACAGATGAACAAGCTATTGAAATTCTTACTCCTTTTAATAAAGAATTTTTAAGAAGTATGCTAGGGGATTGTATTTTAAAACTTAGTTTTAATGGTAAACAAAAAGATAGTCTCCCATTTTTTATATCAGATGTATTAGATGTTTCAGTTTATACTGAAATAACAGAATTTAATCCGGGTGAAACTGTTGTTTTTAGTGGAAGTGTAACAAAACCTAATGGAAAAATAGTAAACTCTGCAACTGTTGATTTAAAGTTTACAAGTATAAATCTTGGAACAATTGTTGAAGTAAACGAAGGCTCTTTTTCTGGCAGTTTTGTGTTGCCTGAAAATTTAAAATCTGGAAGTTATGAATTTAGTGTATTCGCTTCTGAAAAAGATTCTTTGGGAGATGTAACAAATTATGGAGAATCTAAAAATAGTATAACAATTAAACAAATGCCAACAATCTTGAACATTTCAAGTTCAGAAAAAGCAATTCCTGGAAATAACTTTGATTTTAGTTCATTATTATATGATCAAATTGGAGAGATTATTAATTCAAAAGTTGTTGATTATACTATAACTGACATTAATGATACTATTATTTTAAGTAGATTGTCCAATGTTGGGGATAATGGAGTATTAAGCTTACCAAAAAATGCTCCCTTTGGAGCTTGGAAAATAATTGCTGAATCTGAAGGAATTAATAATGAAAAAATATTTTATGTTGAAAAAAATATGGAAGCAACTTTTGAATTAATTGATGGAACTCTTAAAATAACTAATGTAGGTAACATACCTTATACTAGAAAAATTGAAATGAATATTGGCAATGAAACAAACGTTACTTATGTTAATTTAAGCTTAGGAAAATCAGTAGAGTTTAAACTTTCAGCTCCTAGTGGTGTTTATGACATTGGTGTAAATGATGGTACTAAAAGTGAAAATTGGTCTGGTGTTTCATTAACAGGCAATGCAATTTCATTTGGAACATCGAAAAAAGGTGCAATTGGTTTTTTTAATAGAAGTGCTTTTGTTTGGGGATTTTTAATTACTTTATTACTATTATTTGCAATTGTTCTTGGAACAAAAAAGTATATGAATAAAAACTATTATTTTAATTCAAAAGATAAAAACTCAAATATTTCTAAAAAACAGGTAATGCCAATTATAAGTACTCCTAGCGTTTCTAAAAATGGAGGAATTGTTAAAATCACTTCTGAGAATGATAGAAAACCTGGAATTGAAATTGATAATGGTTTCTTAACTTATTCTCCAACAATTGATGGAGTAAGACAGGTAGCAGCAATAATTGCTATTAAAATAAAGAACTATTCTGAAATAAAACAAAACCCTGGAATGACTGAAGAATATTTAAAAAAATTGTCTGAAAGCATTATAAATAATAAAGGTAAGGTTTACAAGGTAAATGATTCTATAATTGGAGTATTCACTTCTAGTTATACTAAAAGTTCTGATAATGAAATGATTGCAATAAAAACTGCAAAAAGAATTAGTGAAATACTTAAAGATTATAATTCCAAATTTAGTCAAAAGATTATTTTTGGTATTGGACTAAATACTGGTGAAGTAATTATAAAACCAGATAATGGAAAATTATTATTTAATGGAATTGGAAATGTTCTAACAAATGCAAAAAGAGTTGCAGAATTATCTGATAATGAACTTTTGCTTAGTGAAGACTTTCAGAGAAAGGTTTCTTCGAGAGTTAGAACAACACTAAATGAAGTTGGAAGTGGAATAATAAAAACTTACAAATTAAATGAAATAATTAGTAGAAATGAGAATAGTCAATTTATTGAATCATTCTTAAAAAGAAATCAAGAATATAATTCTTTAAGAGCTTATAGAAGTGAAAGACCAAATACAATAAGAACACCATCCCCAATTACTCCTGTAGCTGACAAACCATTTAAAACAACAATTTCTCCTCAAAGTTATCCAAATGAAAGAAGTATTGTAACAAAAGAGGATTTTCAAAAAGGACATGCAGGTTATAGTTCAAAGACCGAAAATAATCCTGCTAAAAAAAGTGCGATTGACTGGTAAAAATTATATAAGAATATTAAAACTTAATAATTTTAAACATGTTTATAAATAAAGGGTTGTTTATATCTTAATGAAAAAGAGAGTATTTATCTTCTTAGAATTTTTAATTTGGGGGGTTTTATTTGGTATTTTTGAAGATTTTATCTTGATTAAATTAGCATCTAATGAATATTTTACTTTTAATGTTTTATGGATTGTTCTGTTAGTTACAATACCTTTTGCTTTTGTTGGAGAGTATGTAGTTGATAAAATTAATTTTTTAAAGTTATTCAATCTAGGAAAAAAATATACTTCTGCAGAAGTTTTTTTTGAATTCTTAATTTTTGGTGTTCTTCTTGGAATTATTGAAGATTTAACTGCATTTTATTTTGCGATTGGCAATCAAATAACGTTTAATGTTGTTTTAATTGCAACAATTGTATCAATACCTTTTGCTTTTGTTGGAGAATTTTTGATTGACGGGATAAACTTTTCAAAATCATTTGAAATAAAAAGAATTGTTATGAAGAGAAAATGAAGAGAAAATTAACCTTCTTGATACCAAGAATATTAATTATATTATTTGCAGTATTTTTAGCTTTGTTTTCGCTTGATGTTTTTGATTCTTGTTCAGGATTTAATTGTGTTTTAGGACTGTTTATACACAATATTCCTTCAATATTCTTGATAGTTCTTTTGATAATCTCTTGGAAACATGATTTAGCTGGAGCAATAATATTTGGGTGTCTTGGAATTCTTGGATTTATTGGTCTTTTGTTTGTTGGATTAATATATAATGAAAACAGATCTAACTTCATGTTAGCTATAATTGGAGTTGTATTCCTTTTAGCCGGGATATTGTTTTTTATTAGATGGAAAAGAGATAATAGAAAAAAGAAATAGTTATAAAGCTGGGGTTTCTCTTTTAATTATGGAAGAAGAATGTTGTCCGAAGTTTGATCCAAAAAAATGGGATGAAAAAACATTTCATTGGAAGGAAAAAAAGTTTATCAGAGATTCTATGACTACTTTGTTTCATATACCTCTTTCTTCAGTTTTAACTAAAAAAATAACTCGGATTTGTAGTGTTGCTGAAAAAGAAAAAAAAGTTTCAGCAAAAAAAGATGAAGTTTTATTGTTATTCCGAGATCCAAGTGCATTTAAATCAGAGATATATCTTTCTGTAATTGATGAAATTCCTGGAGAAGAAAATGTAAAAATTTCTGGAACATTCATAGCTAAAGTTTATTCGGGACCATATAAAGCCGTTCCAAAATTTATAAAAGAATTCAATGAGTATCTTGCAAATAATGGAAAAAAAGCAAAAGACTATTACATACATTATGCTTACTGTCCAAAATGTGCAAAGAAATATGGTGATAATTATATGATAATCTTTGCAGAAATTTGATTATTTGATTATCTTAACATCTTGAAGTCTTTTTCTACCCATATGGCCGTGGATTGGCTTGGAGTCAATAAAATGCTTAAATTCTCTAAGGTAAAAGAACATATTTTCTTTTGGAGGTGCAACATTTTTTACTTCATGAATTTTTTTGAACATTATTAAGACAACAATTCCTCTTGCAATTCCTGAAATCAAAAAGACAAACAAGAATATGTTCATGAAATTTATTTGAGCAAACTGAGTTATTAAACCTCCAAGACTTGCTCCTAAAAATACGCCAATACCATTTAACAAACTGTAATATGCAACACATATAGCTCTTCTCTGAACTGTTACAGCATCATAAATGAAATTTGAAGCTCCAAGATTAAATGCAGCCCACCCAATACCTGAAACAAGCTGAGGAACAACTATTAAAAATATAGGATTTGAAGAAATTAACCACCAAAATGGAAGTGTTACAATAAGAATTGAACCAATTCTCATCATTTCTCTATTTCCATATTTTGTTGCAAATTTTCCCCACATTGGTAAAAAGATTATTGTAAATATTGAAGCTGAAATATTAACTATCATAAACCAAATAGGATTAAACCCTAAATCTTTCCACATATAAACTGAGAAAAATGGACCTGCAATATTTACTGAAAGATGAATTAAAGCAACAAAAATTGCAAACTTCCCAAAGTTATTGAATGGTGCTTTTTTTATAAACTGCCAGAAAGAAAAATAATAGTCTTTATCAAATTTAATTTTACTTACATAATGTTTTGTAAAAAAATATGCTGAAATATATCTTCCTACAGCTGCAATTGCAAACAATACAATAAACCCATAAATAATAATTCCTTGTTCTCTAAAATAGTAAAGAAGAATTGCTCCAAATATTGTAGCTGTAATTGAAAATGTTCCAGTTATCTTACTTCTATTTGAAAAATATTTGCTTCTCATATGTTCAGGTACAATATCTCCCATTAGTGAAAACCATGCTGGATTTCCAAATGAACCAAAAACCGCAAATAAAACATATGAAAGAATTAAAAGAGGTATGAGATAGCTTGTTTGACCTTGTTTTAGAAAAATAAAGCCAAGAACTAACATTACGAGCCAAGTTGTTGCCTGAAGTGAAACTGCAAGGGTAATTAATTTCTTTCTGTGATATCTTTCAATTGCTTTGCTTCCAAATAACTGTGCAATTGGACCTAGAAGACCTGCTAGACTTGTTAATAATCCTATCTCACCATTATTTGCTTTTAATTCAACTGCATAAGGGGTTACATAAGAATCTCCTGCACCAGTCATTACAGCTGCAGATGAACCTTCTACAATTGAGTATTTTCTTGTTTTTGCTTTTTGATAATCATTAAGCTTTTCTATTTTATAACTACTATTTTTTTTAACCATATAAAATTCCTCTTTATAGTAATTAATAAGGAAAAAGTTGTTTAAAAATTTGATGATTAGCTTTTTATACTTTAATATTTGAATAGTAATATGCCAAACATGAAATATTACAGTATATGGATAGGGATAGTAGCAATAATAGTGTATGTCTTTCAGTATTTTGTTTCAGGATTTAGTGATATTTTTCTTTTAAAACAATCTGCTATGCTTGAAATATGGAGATACATTACAGCTATTTTTTTACATGGCTCTATTCCCCATTTATTATTTAATCTATTTGCACTCTTTATGTTTGGTTTAATACTTGAGAAAAAAATTGGAAGCAATAAGTTTTTACTTATATTTTTTGTTTCAGGTGTATTCGCTAATTTAATTGCAGTTAATTTTTACCCTGAATCATTAGGAATGTCGGGAGCTATATTTGGAATTATTGGTGTACTTGTTGTAATAAACCCTATGATGGGTGTATTTGTTTTTGGAATGGTTGTTCCAATGTTTATTGCTGCAATAATTTGGGCAGCAGTTGATATTATTGGTTTATTTATCGCTGATAACACCGGGCATATTGCTCATTTGTCTGGAATAATAATTGGTCTTGGTTTTGGGATATTCTTACGAGTTAATCACGAAACAAGAAAGAAAAAACACACAATTGAAATTCCTGAACATATTCTTAGAAAGTGGGAAACTTTGTATATTGGTGGATAACTAACGATCATAAATATGCTGTCTATGACCTACTTTAAGGATTTGAATCGAATCTCCTTCAATATAAAAAATTACTCTATAATCTCCAACTCTTAATCTAAAATCATTAGTTCTTTTTAATCTTTTAATATCTTTAGAAAATGGTTCAATTGATAACTCTTCTACTTTTTTGATAATTCTTCTTGCAATAGAACTTTCAAGTTTTTCAAGATTTTGTAAAGCATGTTCTTTCCATTCTATTGAATACATCATAAGCCAAATCTTTTTTTAACTTCTGAATGAGGAATACTTTTTCCTTTTCTTGATTCTTCAATTTCAAGTTTTGTTTTTTTATTTAGTTCCATATCATCCTCTATCATTCTCTCAATAACCTCATTATAAGTTTCTCTTTCAATCATCTTCATCCTATCTAAAATAGATTTTACACTATCAGATATTTGTATTGTAGTTGGCATTTTATAATATATTATAATCAATTATAACTAATTATAGTATTTAAACTTTTGGTTTTACAAATATCTCAAAAACTTGTTATCCTTATCAACTAGAATTATTTTTGGTTTGATTGGCTTGTTTGTTAGTTCAAAACCCATTATAATTATCTCTTCTCCTTTTTTTATTAAATGAGCTGCAGCTCCATTCATACAGATTATGCCTGAATTCTTTTCACCTTTTACTACATAGGTTTCAAGTCTTGCTCCGCTTGTATTACTTACAACTAAAACTTTTTCACCATTCAAAAGCCCACATTTTTCAATTAATTCTTCGTCAATTGTTATACTTCCCATATAATTTACATTAGCTTCAGTAACTGTTGCTTTATGTATTTTAGATCTTAATAAAAACCTCATGAAAGACACAATTGATTAAATAATTTAAATATTGTGAAAGAAAATTTGAAATGTTATTTTACATGAATTTATTCCAGCAGTCATTAAATATTTTTTAGGATAAATTAGTCACAAGATATTTAAATTAGAAAAGTTGATTTAATCATGAATGAAAAGATCAAAATTGAACAATAAAATTATTTTAATAGTATCTTTAATTTTATCTTTTTTAATTACTCTAGGTTTGAAGATATTTACGTTAACCTCTAAGGGATATTGTTACGATAGAGACTGTCTTAGGGGTATATACCATCATTATCAAATGCCTATTATTATCATGATAATAATTTTTATTATTGCATTTATAATAATCTCTTTACTTTTGTACTTCATTAAATTTATAGCTCGACTATTATCTAAGTAGTCCAAATTCTGATATTTTTTTATACAAAGTATATCAAAAAGGATATGCTTTCTAAATTTATTATTTTATATCTCCTGATAAAGCTTCAAACAATTTTTTAGCAAATTCAATTTGTTTTTTATCATAAGCTTGAATTCCAAATATTCCTTTAAAGCTATCATCAAATTGTGACTTTTCGATGAATGTGGTTTGGTTTTTTATTGATGCTTTCAAATTGCTTAAATTTCCTCTTAATAAAAATTCTTTTAATTTATCTTTATTACAGGGCATTAGCGCAATAATATCTCTCACATCTGATAATCTTCCACTATGCATTTTCATGGACACTAATAATTCTCTAATAGGAGTTAAAAATTCTAAATTATACAATTTTCTTTTTTGAGAATTTTTGTATATACTCTCAAAGCTCCATGTTGCATCAGTAGTTCTTGAAACTAATCCATTTATCAACAAGTCTACATCTACTGGCAAATCATTCATCTTTTTTCTAAAACGCTTGAAGTTTTCACCATACAAAAGAGCAATCTCTTTTTCATATCCCATAGAAAAGCCTTGTTTTTCCAATACTTTTTCAAATTTTATTAAATCATCTTCTTTTATTACAATGTCTAAATCAACTGAAAATCTCTTCTTGTATGTTGATACAGCATATCCCCCAATAACTATAAATTTGAGATTATTTTCTTTAAAAATATCAATTAGTCTTAACACTTCTTTTTCTCTTTCAAGTAAACTTGTTTTTGAATCAACTTTCATAATTTGTATAAACCTCTGAATATCTTTTATTTAATCCTAAATTATATAATAAATCTAACTGCTCCAAAACATTATCTAAATATAATTCCTTGCAATAATCAACCAATTCTTTTAAGGGCATTACTGGTAACTCCTCCATATTATCAATTTTAAAATTTTCTTTTGCAATTATATAAACTAAAGGTCTTTTTGATATTAATATCTCTTCTGTCCAGGATATATTTCTTTTATCTAAATCATTTTTTAATAAATCTGAATCATTCTTTGAAACTTCTAAAAAATAAATTTTATCAGAAAAATCCCCTGTGATAAATCCTCCCTTTGTCCAGATAACTATTGCAGATCCTCTTACAAATCTTATATTTAACTTCGTATTTTTAATAAACTCCCAGAAGTCTTTATCTTTGTCTATAACAGAAACAACATTATCTAACTCTCTAAATTTGTTATATATAATGTTTTTATTACTAATCTTTATAATATTTTTGTTGCCTTTTCTTATTATCCTGATTACTTCGTATTTTTCCAACTCCAATATCCATCCATAAACAGCAGAATAAGCAAATCCTATTTTATTAGCCAAGCTACGGATGCTTTCTCCATCTTTAGCATTTCTTATTATTTTTATGGTTATTTCATTTATTATCATTATCTTTTAAAAGATAATAAGTATTTAAAGGTTTCTACAAATTTTCAGGAGTTTGATCCTGCATAGACCATATAAACTAAATTTTTAGTTTAGGATTAAAGTATGCACATTACATAGAGTTTAAATAACCTATTTATATTGAAAAGATAATTTAAAATGGATAAATCAAAAGAATTAATTATGAAGGGTGATTGGTATTTTAAGGGATACCTAACAAGAATCTTAGGTTATATAATAATTCTTGGAGGAATATTAATTGGGATCTATATGTATATTTTTAAAGATTTCAAGGGAATTGAACTTTTTTGGATAATAATCTTATCACTAATTTTTGGTGGGCTATTTTTGCTTATCAGTTGGATTTACCTTCCATTTAAGAAAAAATAAGATTAAGCAACAATTAAAAAAAATACAAAAAGAGTAGTTCATTAAGAATGTAACTAAAAGAATATCTTTATTTACACCAAGGACTCAGCAGTTCGATTCTGGTATCACCTATTTTATCAAAATGAAAAAACAACTTAAAAAAGAGAATTTTTTAGTTAAACTCACCCTTGGCTTGCTTTATCTCTACAATTTTTTGAAGAGCTGAAAGCTCATCACTCGACAACAAATCTTTGTTTTCTTTGAATTTTTTCAGCTGTTTTTCAGTTATGTTTGAATAAAGATATTTTACGTCTTTCAAATGTCTGTCAAATGTAATTCCTGGAACAGAAATTGCAACTTCCATACCTTGATTTGCTTCTTCAACTGATTTTTTATCTGCTTGAACATTTTTAACTCTTCCAATAATTTCTCCTTTTTCATCTATCAATTCTTGACCGACTATTAATGATCCTGCTGCAACCCTAACTCCAAATATTGCCGGATTTGAATTTCTGAAAACATATTGTGACAGAATTTCAACTTTAACAATTTTTGAAAGTTCCATTAATCTATTTCTTTCAATTTCCCTTACTTTTTCCTCTCTGAATTTCTGCAAATTTTCAATTAATTTATAGACTACTTCCTCTTTCATTATTTTAATTCCATAAGTATCTTTTACTTCTTCATCAACTTCAACATTAAAACCGAGAACAATTGCATTTATTGGATCAATCTCAAGGTTTGCACGAGCTGCTAATATATCTGATTTATTTATTTGACCAATTCCTGCTTTAACAATTTGAACATTTGATTGTTTTAATAAAGTAATCATTGCTTCTAAGCTTCCAAGAGAATCTGCTTTTATGATAACTCCTGATTTATCTAAAACAATGTTTTCAGAGACTTCTTTTTTAAATTCTTTAATGATTTCTTCAATGTTGTTATTGAATGAAATAAAGGGCATACCTGGAAGAATATCTTCTTTTTCAGATATCTGCATTCTTATTCCAGATGCTGCTGATACAAACTCTTTTGGTGCAAATTTTGTTGAGAGTGGGAGAATTTCCTGAATCATTTTTACTTTTGCAATAATTGGTTTATCAAAACTTGCTATTGCAATTTCATCATTAACCTTTAATGTTCCATCATAAAGAATAGCTTCAATAAAGTTCATTGCTTTTTCTTTTTTTATTTCAAGTATAACTCCTTTTGCTTTTTCACCAAGAGTTAATTGTTCTTTCAAGAATTTTTGTGACAAACCACAAAGCATCATAAGTAACTCTGGAATTCCTTCTTTTGTTCTTGCTGAACAAGGAATTAAAGCAATCTTTTTTGTAAAATCTGTTATTTTGAAGTATAATTCTGCATCAAAGCCATAACTATTTAATGCAGACATTAAAGTGTAAAGTTTTTCATCAAATTCTTGTTTAACATGTAATGGTTGGCGTTCAATATTTTCATTTAAATTTTCTGAAATTTTATTCCAACCTCTTAACCTATCAATTTTATTAAGAGCTATAATAAATGGAGTTTTATTTGATTTTAAAATTTGAATAACTTCTGCTGTCTGAGGTTTTATTCCTTCATTTATATCTATAACTAAAATTGCTAAATCAGCCAAACTTCCTCCTCTTTTTCTTAAATTGTTAAAGGCTGCGTGACCAGGAGTATCAATAAATAAAAATCCTGGAATTTCCAATGCAATTTTATTTTTTTCAATTAAGGGGCATGATTTCATTAAATGTTCACAGGTGAAAAGTGTGAATGATATTTTTTGTGTGATGTTTCCAGCTTCTCCTTCAGCAACACAGCTACACCTAATTGCATCTAAAATTGATGTTTTTCCGTGGTCAACATGACCTGCTACTGTCACGATTGGCTGTCTTATTGTCATGTTTAAACAACCAAATATCAAGTTAAAAACCTTGTGATATCTGGGAGAACTATTCAAAACTTTTTTGAATGTGATTTGGAACAAGCTTGTTCTTTAGATAATAATCTTTTAGTTTTTTTGGAAGTGTTTTAAACTGGTTAATTATTCCTCTGCAATTTTTTGAACCGCAATTGCATTTGCAAGTCCATACATAATCTTCATCACCACCTTCATTTATTATCTCAGCATTATCATTCATTGTTGTTGAATAATCATAAGTGATTTCTTCTCCTTTTTTTATGTCTTTCATTGCTTTTAGTGTATTTTTTCCGGAAATAAATGCATTTGGATCACAAGAATGATTAAATGATCTTGGAACTTCGGTTAAATCAATATATTTATTGTTGTCAATTTGTAATGGATCTGAACCTTCTTCTGATTCTTCTTCATCAACTCGCCTTATCATTTCGTTAATTGTCATTTCTTCTCCATCCATTATACAAAGATATTCACCTTTCTTAATGTCTTTAACTGCAAAAACACCTTTTCCAGAAATACCTGACTTTTCAACTTTAAACTTACTTACCTCTTTTTTACTCTTTTCTTTTTTCATGTTAGTATTATAATAAATAAAACAAAGCTGTTTTTAAATCTTAACTAAGCTATATTTAGAATAATTTATAAATCAGCACAAACCATAAAGAAGCATGGATCAACAAAGAAAATTAGAGATTTTAGTTCAATGTGATTTTAGCGAATGGAGAGAGTGGAAAAGAATTGAGCAAAGAGGAGGGGATGTATCTAAAGCTCATGGATTTGGAAATGTTTTTTTTGGGGTTTGTGGTGCATTATCTAACCTTGCAGATAATCTTGCAGAGATAAATAATACTTATTCATCTAAGGATAATTTAGAACTTGTAATGTTTGGTTATAGACTTTTGTCAGATAAATATTCAACAATTCCATTTAGTGAAATGGAACCTTCTGATGAAGACTTTAAATTTCTTTTTGATTATAAAGAAAAATTAGATATGTTTGGTGAGAAAATTCAAGCATTTACACAAAGACTTAAGGCAGAAAATATGAATGGTTCAAGAGAGTGGCCTGAATACATTCAAATGGAAGAAATACTAAAAGACTTAGCACAAAGAGATTATAGAAAAACAATTCTTCAAAAACATGGCATTGCTTTAGATTAAAAATCAAGAGATATAAGCCGAAAGGTTTAAAAATAAGAATTTCTTACTTTCTTACATGGAAATAACAAAAATAAGCTCAAAAGGACAGTTAGTTATACCTTCAAAGATTAGAAATGAACTAGAAATAGAAGATGGTAATTTGTTAGTTGTTGACAGAGTTAAAGATATGATAGTAATAAAAAAAGTTGATATTAATTTAGTTCAACAATTTAAAAATAGCTTAGAAGATTTAAAGAGAGGTAGAATTAAAAGAGTTGCATAAATTAACTTTCATGCATTATTTTAGTTATATATTCCTTAAATTCGGGTAATAGTTCTATTATTTTATCAATTGTTTCTTGCTGTGTTTTTTTATTGCCAATTGCAACAATTAATACACAATTTAATTCATCATAAATAAGATAATAAATTCTTTTTTCCCTTAATCTTTTTTCACGAAAAAAATGATATCTTAAAATATCTCCAACAAATGGATTTTCTTTAAGTTGGACAAATAATTTTTCAATTATTTTCCTATCAGAATCGGAAAGCTTCATCATCTCTTTTTCAAAGCTTTCAGTCATATAAACTGCATAAGCCATAATAATTGATGATTTAAAAATTTATAAACTTTTATAAATAACCTTAGCTTATGTTATTCATGGCTAAAAAAGAAGAGATGAGTGTAACACCCTGGGATGTTTCAGGAGAGGTTGACTATGATAAACTTATTAAAGAATTTGGAACAAAGCCAATTCCTGAAAAAGTAAAGAAAAGATTTTCGAGTATGCATCCGTTACTTAGAAGAGGAGTTTATTTTTCACATCGTGATTTTGATAAGTGGTTAGATATGTATGATAAAAAAAAGAAAGTTTCAGTAATAACTGGAAGAGGACCAAGTGAAAAAATGCATTTAGGTCATTTAGTTCCGTTTTTAGTTGCAAAATCACTTCAAGATGAATTTGATTGTTATGTATTTATACCTATTTCTGATGATGAAAAGTTTTTTGTAAAACAAAACTTGAGTTTTGATCAAGCATTAAAATACTCTGAAGATAATATTATTGATTTAATTGCACTCGGATTTAAACCTGGAAAGACATTTATCTTTGAGGATTTTGTTTATACGGACATTTACAAATATGCTGCACAAATTGCAAAAAGAATTACATATTCTACTGCTAAAGCTTCATTCGGACTAGTTCCTGAGAATAATATTGGATGGAGTTTTTATCCTGCAATGCAAGCTGCACATATTTTATTTCCACAATTTTATAGTGGAAAACATTTATCTGTAGTTCCTGTTGGAATTGATCAGGATCCTTTTATTAGACTGACAAGAGATGTTGCTTCTTACCCTGAATTTAATTTTGAAAAACCTGCTGCAATTCATGCAAAATTTATACCTTCACTTCAAGGTGATGATAAGATGTCATCATCTGGCGAGGGAATAATATTTCTTTCAGATTCTCCAAAAGAAGTTGAGAAAAAAATAAAGAAATATGCTTTTTCAGGTGGAAGAGCAACTGTTGAAGAACATAGAAGACTTGGTGGAAATCCGGATATTGATGTTTGTTTTCAGTATTTAAAGATATTTTTTGAACAAGATGATAAAAAGCTTGAACAAATTGAGCAAGATTACAGAAGCGGTAAGATGTTAAGCGGAGAGCTAAAAGAATATACTATATCAAAAATAAACAAATTTCTTGCAGAACATCAGCAAAATAGAGAGTTAGCTAAAAAGCAACTTGATAAGTTTATATTGAAAAATAAGTGCAACTAAAAATAGCAATGGTAGTTATCAATAGCTCTTCCAATATTCTTAATTATACTTTGGTAAATAATTTCATCAACCTTTTTTAATCTAATAAAATTAACATTATCTCCATATAATCTTCCAGTAATCTGTCGATCGTTTGATAAACGATGTCTTATTTCGTCTTTTGTATGTGTTCTTATTGAATCTCCGCATGGAAGAATATTATTTAATTGAGCTTCAATTGAGATTATAGTAGTTCTTACATTCTTATCATTTAATTCTTCTATTTGTTCTAAGTTAAGCATAAAACTTCGTTAATAGTTTAATTAATAAATATTTTGGTTTATACAAAAGTAAGTGCAACTAACTAAGTTCTTTAGGTAAAAAATAAAAGAACATTTTACTCAATGGGCTCTTTGCAACATGTCTTGGTTTTATTCCTATTGCCCATGTAGGATTTACTGAATCATCATGAAAATGAGTTACACCTAGATTATCTGATAGTGGTCCTTGATTTAATCTTTCAAGTGCTACCATATAACATTTTTCCCATGCAACTCTTTCTGTAGGATGTTGTTTAGCATTATATAAAGGATTAACAAATTTTCTGTAACCACTTGAATTTTTATTCAAAAAACTATATTGATTCGGTTGCAGAATAACATCTTTAACTGTTTTACCTTTTCTTGAACTTCTCTGAATAACTGAATCAGCTACCAGTTCTAGAGCAGTTGGTTTATTTGGTTTAGATTCCAATCTATAAAATTCTCTTCCTTCACAATAAAGTGTTTTTGCTAACAATAAAACATCTGATTCTTGACCAATCGAAATACTTCCTGGATTTTCATATTCTGTTTGGTTAAATTGATATTTTAAGTTTAATTTTTGATTTAGCTGTTTTTCATTAAGGTTTATTTTTTCTTCAATGTTTTCATAACTATTATTTACACTTAATCCTCTATTTCTAGAACCTTTTTTTTCAAGCAGACTATCTTCATTAGATTTATAATTATTTTTTATCTTCAATCTATCTCTTGATTCCTGAATAGACTCATTTTTAACAGTTTCTTCAAGATTACTTCCATAATTTGGTTCAATATCATTCAATATGATTGGGGGATTTTCATCAATTGTTTGATAATTATTTGATATACATGAGTTTAATACAGTTGTAGCAGCAATAGTTCCAGCTAAATATTTTAAAAATTCTCTTCTGTTAATTTCTGTATCTTCTTTATAGTTTTTCATGTTTTTTCCGTTGGTGATATTGTCACTAACTCTTAATTTTAAATTAAGTTTCGTATAGGGTATGGTATTTAAACTTTTCTATAATTTCAAGTTTAATTGTTCAATAGTTTACCTTCTTGATATTGCATTTATTTATGATCATCCTTTTTAAAACATTTAAACCAAAAATAAACTACAACTTAAAAACCAGGTACATTTACGGTTTTTTGATTTTTTATACATGACAGGTAATTTTATAAATTAGAGAGATTAGTTAGCAGTATGAAAATACTAACACTTCATTGTGATTATTTGAAGTTTAAGCCATTAAAAAAGGCAATAAAAAATCCTGAAGAGTTATCAAAAGAACGTGGAGAAGAAAAAAAAATTGAAGAAGTTCTTGCTGTTTTTACAGCTGTTGAAAAAAATGATGAAACAAATCCAAAGGTTGTAAATGATTTGATTGTAAATATTAAAGATATAGCAAAACAAGTTGGTACAAAAAATATTGTTCTTTATCCTTATGCTCATTTATCTTCAAATTTGTCAAATCCTTTATTTGCACAAAAAGTTTTAGAACAAGCAGAAGAACAATTGAAAAAAGAAAGATATAATGCTGACCGAGCACCTTTCGGATATTATAAAGAGTTTGAATTAAAATGTAAAGGGCATCCTCTTTCAGAATTAAGTAGGGAAATTAAACTCGAAACAGATGATGATAAATTACAGAAAGAAGTTAAGTTTAAAAAAATTGAAAAAGAAGAGGTTTATGATTATAAGAAAATATTAAGTCAATTATCAAAAACAAAATTAGATACTTCTAAATTAAAAGAAAATGATCATAGAATTGTTGGGCAAAAACTAGATTTGTTTAGTTTTAGTGAAGTTGCACCGGGCATGGTGTTTTGGCATAATAATGGCCTTATAATTTATAATGAATTAATCAATTATTGGAGAGATGAACATAGAAAGGCAGGTTATCAAGAAATTTCTACACCACAAATTTTAGATAAAAGGTTGTGGTTAATTTCTGGACATTGGGATAAGTATAAGGAAAATATATTTTTAACAGAGTATGAAGGAAGGGATTTTGCAGTTAAGCCAATGAATTGTCCTGGTGGAATGTTAGTTTATAAAAATTCACCAAAATCATACAAAGATTTACCATTAAGAGTTGGAGAACTTGGAATTGTTCATCGACAAGAGTTATCAGGAGTATTGGGTGGATTGTTCAGAGTAATTAAGTTTACACAAGATGATGCGCATATATTTTGTACAGAAGAACAGCTTGAAGATGAGATTATTAACATTATTGAGATAATTGATACATTTTTTAAAAAGTTTGATTTAAAATTTGATCATGTTGAGCTTTCAACTAGACCTGAAAAAAGAATTGGAGATGATAAAGTTTGGGATAAAGCTGAAAATACTTTGGAAAATGTTCTAAAAAAAAGAAAGATAAATTATAAGATAAATAAAGGTGATGGTGCTTTTTACGGACCTAAAATTGATTTTCATGCTAAAGATTCTCAAGGAAGAACTTGGCAGTTGTCAACAATACAGCTTGATTTTGCAATGCCTGAAAGATTTGAACTTGAGTATACTGATACTGATAACAAAAAAAGAGCACCTATTATGTTGCATAGAGTTGTTTATGGTAGTATGGAAAGATTTATTGGAATTTTACTTGAACATACAAATGGCGCGTTACCAACATGGTTATCTCCAATACAAGTAAGAGTGATTAACTTCACGGATAGAAATAACAAGGCATGCGAGAAACTTGTTAAAAAATTAAAAGAAAGTAACATTCGAGTAGATTTTGATTTTAATAGTGTTCCTTTAGCAGGTAAAATCCGGGAAGCAGAAATGCAAAAAATACCTTATGTAATTGTAATTGGTGATAAAGAAGAAAAAGAAAGGAAAATAGCTGTTAGAGTAAGAGGTGAGAAAAAAATTTTTTCTGAAAGTGAGGATAAATTTATTCAAAAGATTAAAGGAGAAATAGATAATAGACTAAAATGAAATGTCATATTAGAGAAATTGGTAAAAAGAAGTTTGTTAAAGGAGTAGATAGCTGTTATAGAATACTTGGACTTACTGAAAATCCAAATGAAGCAGATGTTTATAGAAAATCAACGGGAAGGCATATATCTGATATGATAAACATACTTGATTATGTTGATGAAAATGAAAATGTAAGTAATTTTAGAACAACAAAATCTATATTTTATTAATTGTATAAACATTTAAAAAACATATTTTCTTTAAGTAATTATAAAAAAGAGAATATGAAAATTCAACCTTACATATCAAAATTAAATAAGTCACCTAAGTTTAAAAGATTTATAGAGGAAAATCCTAAATCTTATTTTGCAGCTGGTTTCTTTGTTTTGGATTTTGAAAAGGGAAATAATATACATCAAATAGATTATTATATTCCTACAAAGAAAAAAATGGGCACTTTTGCACTTGACAAAGGAGTTATTGTAAAAGAGTCTGAGCTATCAAATCAAACAATACCTAAAAAAATTCAAGGAAAAATAAAATTAGACTTGGATAATTTAAAAGGAATTGTTGAAGATGAGATGAAAAATAATACTGTGACTGCAAAAGTAAACAAAATAATTGCAGTTATTCAAAACATAGAAAATAAACTTGTTTGGAATTTAAACTGTTTAACAAATGATATGGGAATAATTAAAATTCATATAGATGATGATACTCATTCTGTTTTAAAATTTGAAAAAATAAATCTTTTTGATATAATTCGAAAGGTTTAGAAAATGAAAAATTTTAGATATAGGAAAGGAGTTTTTGTTGTAGTTTATAGATTTGAAAAAAAGAAAAAGTTAGAATATCTTATTCTTAAAAGAAAATTACACTGGAAAGGGTGGGAATTTACTAAAGGTGGTGTGGAAAATGGAGAGAATTTAGTTGAAGCTGTAAAAAGGGAGATTAAAGAAGAATGCGGTTTAAAAACACTAAAAATAAAAAAATACAATTTAAAGGGAAAATTCAGGTATGATAAAAAAACTCTGGAAGATAGACAGTATATTGGACAAAGCTATAATTTATTCTCTGCTCAAGTAAAAAATAAAATTAAAAAGGTAAAAATTGACAAAAGAGAGCATTCAGATTATAAGTGGGTTGATTATAATACTGCTATTAAAATTTTAACTTGGGAAAATCAAAGAAAAGCATTGAGATTAGTTAATGATTTTTTGTCTGTATAAGTATCTTTTGAAATAAAACATTACTTTTCTATAACAAATAAGTTTATATATTTGATCAAACATTAAATTTAATGGATCAAGATATTGGAAAAATAAAAAAGAATGATACAACTGAAGTTATTGTTAGAGTTGATGAATATAAAGGAAAAAAAGGTCTTACAATAAGAGAGTTTACAAGAAGTGATAAGTATACTGGTTTTACAAAGTCTGGAACAAGAATACCTGGACATAAGTTTAAAGAATTCAGAGACATGATTAATTCTATAGATGAATCAGCATTTGAAGGTTCAGAAGTACCTGAAGATTCAATAGATCCTGAAGATTACTAAAATTCTTAATCTTTGGGAGTAGTATTAAAATTTGGTTTATCATTCTAACGTTTTATTTAAGCTCGAGTTTTGAGAAGAACTTAACTAAAAGTTAGATAATAGCCAAAAGAATATGTTGGAATAAAAATATTAAAACTAAAAATAATATTGTAAATAATATGATAAACTTCATTACCTTTCTATTGTTATAATATCCCCAGACAAATGGTGAAATAAATAAACAAAATATCCCATAGTAGAAAAGAACAATAGTAAATATCAAATATAATACACCTAGAAGTATATCTAGTATATCTTCCAATCTAGAATGTCCTAACATATCTCTGAACATAAATGTAAAGAATATTATTGGAATGACCAAACCCCACAAAAGAGTCCTACCTATAACTTTTTTCATACCTACATCTTCTTGAGTATTTTGTTTAGCTTCAGTGAATCTTTTATCAATTTTCATTACATAAGAAGCAATAGTGAATCCTACAAAACTCAATAAATTCCAGAAGCCCATTAAACTAAATTTAAACAAAGATGGAGAGTCTTTTCTAAAAATAATCAATCCTGAAATTAAACTTGCTAAACATGAAGCAATTAGAAAGATAACTAAAGCTGGATAAAACCAATATCTATTTATTGTATCTGCCATCTGTATTTTAGCTGGAGTCGAAATATCCATCCATAAGTCTTGAGTTAAATATTTTGAAGGAGGATTTATCTTAATTTTTGTATACTTCAAATCATTAATGATTTCTTGATTATTAAAAAAATCCCTTAATTCTTCTGAGGGGCTGTAATATTCTTTGAAAAAATAGTTAACTTGGCTGTCTGCTTTTATTTCATTATACAAATTAGGCTCTACATAATCCATTACATAAATCACTGCTGGAACTCTTTCGCTTCCATAAACTGATGTTGGTTTTAGAGGGAAATATAATCTATCTGTTGGAAAAGTAATGAAAACACCGATGCTGTTACCTCTTCTCATCCCCATATATAAATTAGTTTGGTTTCCTTGCTCTTGCTTAAATTTTTCAACATCTGAAATCCAAGATACAACAAAAGAGTATTCTTGTCCAATATATTCTTCTAAGATTGCTTTTGAAGAAGTCTCAAGAATCAATCCTTTGTTAGTTAAATAATTTGTTAAAGAATCTCCATTTGTAGCAGAAATTAGTTCAGTTGTTAAACCAAGTTTTTCTATACTTTCATAAACAGTCACACCTTGCATTCCAAGAGTCTCCTTGTTACTCGTCCCCATACCTATAGAACCAAATGAACCAAATAATATCCATGGAATAGTATAAGTTTGTGTTAACCTCATCGCAGTAAAAGCATTTGAGATTGTTCTATCAACTTGTTCTTCAACATCATATCCATTAAGACTTGGAAACCCTTTGATTATATTGATAACTGTTTTTTCAGGTTTTGCTGGAACAGGAAAAATCCAAACTGCTTTCTCCCCTCTTAATTCTTCTCCAGTATCTACTGTTAGAATCATATTTTGAATTCCATCTTTATAATTTATTGCACAAAACTGTTGCTCTTCTGTAAACAAACCCCACATATCTTTATCATAAACATGAATCATTCCATCTGCAAAAACAGAAGTTGCACTAATTGATATTAAGAATAAAAATACAAAACCTAAAAATAATTTCTTCATTTTTTAAAGTTGTTCTTACCTCTTCTTAAAGCTTATAATAATTTAAAGAAAAGCACATATAAAAAGCTATCTTCTTTATACTGCTTTATTGCTTATTTTCAAGATTTACACCTAATTTCTTTAGCTCTTCAATATGTGCTTTGATAAGAGCTTCAGTGACCTGTACAAGTCTTATTAATTCATTTCTTTCATTTACTAATGTTTGTATAGCCCCTTTATGGAATCCAATTTGCTGTTCTCTAGGCAAGATTGATTTAGGTGAATGTTCTGCTTTTTTAGTTGCCATATTTTTAATAGACATTAATAGTTTATAAATTATACTTTTAGTCTAAACTTTATAATAGCATAACTTTTTAAAGCAAGATTTATTGTAAAAATTATAAATATATTCAGGAGGACAAAATGAAAAACTTTGGAAACAATAGAAGTGGCGGATTCAACCGAGGATTTAATAGAGGATTTAGTAGTGGACCAAAAGAAATGCATAAAGCTACATGTAGCGAATGTGGTAAAGAATGCGAAGTTCCATTTAAACCAAGTAATGATTCTGAGGGTAAACCAAGACCAGTTTACTGTAAAGAATGTTATGCAAAAAAGAAACCAAGATATTAATTAATACTTAATGTCTTAAAATTTTATTTTTTATTTTTTAATTAAACCTTTTAGTTATTTTTCATTTCTCAACAATCAAAATTATATTTGAGCATGGATCAAAATGCTTTGTTATTTTAAAACCGACATTTTCAAGTTCAGATTTAAACTCTTCATAATCATAAAGATAATAATTTCTATATAGTTTTTTACCATTAACATTCCAGGAAACTTTCATTTTCTTCTTTTCTTTTTTGAATCTTCTTGCATCTTTGTCCCATACAGTTATTAACATTTGAGCTTTTGGTTTCATTATTCTATAGAGTTCTTTTATTGTTTTTTTTCTCTGAAATTTATACTTCATGCAATGAATTAAAGCTATACAAATAACACTGTCAAAAAAATTATCTTTAAATGGTAGCTTTGTTGCTTTTGCAACAAACAAATTCGTTTTTATGTTATCTTGTTTTGATTTTTTTTCTGCTAATTTAATCATTTCATCCGAAAAATCAACTCCATAAATTGTTCCTTTTGTTTCGACAAAATTTCTTCCACTACCACAACCTAAATCAAGAATATTTCCTTTTTTGTTTTTAAGAAAATCTATAACCATTCCTGGAGGTTCTTTTTTATACTCGCTCCATTTTGGAGCTATTTTATTCCATACTTTAAGCTGATTCATAATTAATTGAACAAAAAGCTGTTTAAAAAATAATCTTTTTTAAGAGTTTTAAAGAAATCAGTCAACTAAATTAAAAAAAGTTTTAAGTTTATCTGAGAAAAAATTCATTTTTTCTTTACCACTTAATCCTCTTTGTATTTCATCTAAACCTATAAACGTATTTTCAATAGTATTATCAAGATTATATATAATTCGTTTATGATTACAATTAAACGGACTGAAACATTCATCAAAAGACATTGAAGGTTTTAGAACATAAAGATAATCAGTAGAAACATTAATCCTATTATTTACTGTATGATCTTCAAAAATAACTGAATCTATTATAGTTATAGTTCCTTTTGAAGAAAGTAACTGTCTTGGTCTAAATTCTTTTACCTTAAATATGATTGGATAATTTCCATATATTTCATTTCTACCAAATAGCATGACAATATCATTTTCATTAAACATTTTTAAGTTGTAATGTTTATTTTTTGTATAATCTTTTACCATAATTTTAATAGGATGATTAATTTTAAAAGCATTTTTATAGTTAAGTCAATCTATTACTTACATGAAGCCTGCTGGAAAGAATGAAGTAAGAAAACCAACAAAAACACTTTCAGGTGTTACACCTATAGCTGTTATGTTAAAGCCAAGAAAATGCAAGCATGGAGTTTGCAGATATTGTCCTAGCCTTAATGTTCCACAAAGTTACACCCCTTTAAGTCCGCCAGTTATACGAGCTAAATTATTAAAATATAATGCTTATGATCAAGTTCTTTCAAGGTTGAAAGCATTCAAGTTAATGAATCATCCGACAGACAAAATAGAGTTAATTGTTATGGGTGGAACATTTCTTTCTTATCCTGATAAATATCAAACAGATTTTATTAAAAAATGCTATGATGCTTTAAATGGAAAAGTTTCTAAAAATTTAGAAAGTGCAAAAAAACTAAATGAAAAATCTAAAAATAGATGTGTTGCACTTTGTATAGAGACTAGACCAGACTATTGTACTGAAAAACATATTAAAAAAATGCTAGAATTTGGTGCAACACGAGTTGAGCTTGGTGTTCAAGCAATTGATGATACTATCTATAAAAAAGTAAATAGAGGTCATACAGTTAAAGATGTAATTAATGCTACAAAAAGACTAAGAAGTGCAGGATTTAAAATAGGATATCATTTAATGCCTGGATTGCCTGGAAGTAGTCCTGAAAAAGATATTGAAATGTTTAAAGAAATATTCTCAAATCCTAATTTTAAGCCAGATCAGATAAAAATATATCCTTGTCAGGTAATTAAGGGTTCAATCTTAGAAGAGGACTATAAGAAAGGATTGTATAAACCCTATTCCGAAATTCAGATAAAAAATTTACTAATTGAGATTTTTAAAATTGTTCCGAAATATTGTAGAGTTATGAGAGTAATGAGGGAACTTCCACCTAATTTTATTGTAGCTGGAACAACAAGAATTTCTCTAAGAAAGGATGTTGAAGAGTATCTTAGAAGTTCAAATTTAGAGATTAATGAAATAAGATTCAGGGAAATTGGATTTGCGCAACAACATGGTAAAAAATTGAATAGCAAAATTTCAATTGAGAAAATAATTTACGAAACAAATGGAGGAGTTGAAATATTTATTCAGGCCGTTAACAAACAAGGTATCTTATTTGGATTATTAAGGTTAAGGATTCCTTATTTTAATTCAGATAATAAAGTTTTTATTAAAGAGTTAAATAACTGTGCAATAATAAGAGAGTTACATGTTTATGGAAAAAGTGTTGGTATTGGAAAAAAAGCAAAAACAAAAATTGACCAACATAGGGGTATTGGAAAGAGATTAATGAAAGAAGCTGAAAATTATATTAAATCTATTTCTAAAGATAAATCTATAACAAAAATAGCTGTTATCTCTGGTGTTGGTGTAAGAGAGTATTATAAAAAGCTAGGATATAGCCTTAAATCAGGCTATATGATAAAAAAAATAAAATTTAAAAAATAAAATTTAAAAAATAAAATTTAAAAAATTTATTAAGCAACAGCAGTTCTTGAACTACCATCTTTTTTCGGACATGTTTTACCAGCGATTATTGCTGTTACATCTACATCATCACCAGCAGAAAGGGTCACACCTAAATCAGTAGAAGGATTAAGAGTATCATATCCCCCAGTTACGATATCACCCGTAACTTTGTACTCGATACCTTTAACAAAAACATAATAACCATCTATTTTTCCACCACCTGTTTTTCTTGCAACCCTAATTTCATCAGCACTAACATCAGCTTTTGAAACATCTAAAATAGTGTTCATACAATCAGCTACACTTGCAACTTCACCAGTTCCTTTAGATACAAAATTCTGAATTACAACCCATAATACTGCAATAGCTGCAATTACTAACAAGATCATTAATACTGTAGTAATAATGTCTGAAAGACCTTTTTTACTTTTCATTATAAAAATTTCTATACCTCCTTTCATTAAATATAAAGTATATTATACAACCTAAACTTTATATTTTAATAATAGAAAATAGTATTTAAATATGTTGTGGTTAAGAACTTAGTTATGAGTAAACCAGAATTCATATTCTTTTTTCTTTTTATCAAAATTGTCTAATCTGCAAAAGCCAAATCTCTCAAACTGAATAATTTCTCCAATTTTTAATTTTGAAATATTCTCTTCAGATAATCCAAAAACATAAGTTCCTTCAGGCATCATAACCTTTGTTTTAAGACCTTTTGAAACCCAATGAATTTTTGGTATTTCAGGTTTGTTTTCTTCAAAAGTAAATTCAGATTGTTTGTCTAGCTTAATATTATAAAGATACATAAGTCTAATCTGTTTTCCCTTGAATTTATTAAAATCTTTAAGTGAAACAAAAATTTCTTTTCCAACTAAAAGGTCTTTTGTTTTTGGTTTTTCTGGGTGATATTTTGTCTGAACTCTTTTTATTTGTGGGGCATTAGTTATTTCAATAG
This sequence comes from Minisyncoccota bacterium, assembly GCA_035453125.1. Lineage (GTDB taxonomy): Archaea > Nanobdellota > Nanobdellia > Pacearchaeales > GW2011-AR1 > JACPLR01. The sequence continues at coordinate 296,290 of DAOTCN010000001.1, forward strand.
ATACTGGATCTTGAACAAAAAAATATCTTTTTGCTTCACTGTCTAATTTTTTTCGATTTATTGAATATAAATCATCTACTGGAACAGTTATTTCATTTTGGTTTAATCCAATTTTTTCAACAAACTCTCTTATTGACTCTTGAAGAATACCTCTTCTTCTTAAACTTTGAACACTCCAAGTTCTGGGATCATCCCAACCTGAATAATCTCCGCTTAAAACCTCTCTTTGTGCTTTACTTTTGCTTAATTTTCCACCAATACCCTCTAATTTAATTAAACCACAGTGTATCAAATTTGGCCTTTTCCAACCAAAAATATCCCAAATATAATTCTCCATATCACCTTCAATCATAAGCTCTTTTCCACGAATTATATGAGTTACACCGAGAAGATGATCATCAATAGCCCAAGAAAATTCAAGCATTGGCCATACTTTATACTTATTACCAACTTTAGGATGATATCTTTCTGAAATTCTGAATAATACTCTATCCCTAAATGCAGGATTTGGGTCTTGCATTGAAGTTTTAATTCTTAGAACATATTCTCCTTGTTTTGACTTAAACATCTTTTTCCATCTTAATAACTGCTCACTTACTGGAAATTGTCTACAGGAACATTCTCTTTGAGCAACTCTATTCTCTTTTATTTCTTCTTGTTTACAACTGCAAACATATGCTTTATTTTTTTTAATAAGATCTTCTGCATATTTATAATAAATTTCAAGTCTATCTGATTTGTAAATAATTGGTTTTTTATACTTAACTTTTAACCACTGAAAAGCTTCTTGAATTAATTTATAAGCTTCGGGCATAATTTTCTTTTCTTCACTTCCAACAGTATCATCCATTACAAGAAGAACCTTTGCATTATATTTTTCAGCATATAAAGCATTTAACAAATAAGTTTTTGTATTTCCAAGGTGTAATGCTCCGGATGGAAATGGAGCTAAACGAAAAACCATATTTTTAGAAACATTAGGGAGTTCTTTTAATGCTGGACTAAAATAAACTCTGTCTTTAACATATTCGCTATATTTCTCAAATTCTTTTTTAACCTGGTCTTTGGGCATTTTATTTACTAAGTTAACAATTTCATTTATCTTAGGTAATATATCTTTAATCTGTTCTTTTTCCAGACCATGTTGAAATAATTTTGGTAAAATTATATTTGGTGCAGCTATTGGGTGTTCTAGTGCATTTTCAAGAGAATAGGCAAATATGTGATTTGTAAAATCTTTTTTTGTTTGAGATTTAGACTCTTTTTTAATTTCTTTTTTAACCATAATATTAATACTTAAAAAGCATTAATAAAGGTTTTGAAAATAAACAAAAACCTTGATTTTAATCTCTTCTTTAGAATGTTAATTTTTTAAAAATGAGAAAAGATTAATGAATGCAGTTATCTAAAATAGCTTCTTCATAATCTTCCAATACTTTCTCAATAAGAGATATACTAGTAATATTACTAACTAATAGATTTTTTCTTTTTCTCTTAACAATTAAATAAATATTATTTGGATCTAAAACAATATATGAAAAACCATCTCTTGAATCAATTATATCTGCTCTTTCTGAGTTAATTACTGCTTCTTGCTCGTCTTTTGAAATATAAGCTGTCTTATACACTAAATTTTTACTTTCCATTTTACGGCATTTATCATATACTTATACATTTTTTAAATGTTTCTAAAACTTGAATTTCTTTACCCTCCAATTCTTTCAATCTTTTTTTCAAGTAATTCAATTTTTTGCATTAAGTGATATATTTCATTTGATTGATCTTCAATTCTTCTTGACATAATTTGCATTTTTTTGTTTACATCTTCTGAATCAGTTGAAAAATTTGAAACCGAAGATGAGCTTGAAACCAATGAAGAATTATCAAGAAAACTAAATGCTGATTCAGATGAACTTGAACTATTTGATAATTCTGAAGAATTTAAATTTGTTGAATTTAGACTGTCTGAAGTTAAATCCGCAAAATCACCTTGAAATTTCATTTTTGGCCTATTTTTTTCTGCCCATAAAGCTGCCTTTTCTTTTTCATCAGTTAAATCAATTATTTCACTACTTCTTCCAAACCTTCTTAAAAATCCCATGTAATGTAAAAGATGTTTGAGGTTTTAAATTTATTGATAATAATACAATAATTAAGAAATAAATTGAAAACTCTGTAACCAGGGATATTATGATTAATCAAAAAATCAGTTAATTAATTCACGCTCAACTTCAATACTATCAAATGTTGGAAATTCTTCAACTCTTTCAATCTGAAGTTTGTTTGAACTTTCTTCGAGTAGATTCTTAGCAAGTATTGGAGAAAGAATGATCCGATTCTTTTTTTTATCAAAATAGAAATCATTTGATTTTATCTGCTTTTTTATTTTTGATAAATTTTTATTATCCCTATTTTTTAAGTATATTGCAAGGTAAATAACTGTTCCTTCTTTAGTTTTATAACCATAAGGTAAAATTTTATGCAAATTTAATCTATTTTTAAATTGATATTGATTCTTAGTATTTGCAGTACAAAAATGAACATTTAAGTTATCTAAATTACTTGTTTTGTTTTGTTTGATTTCTTTATCTAAATTTTTTAAAATCCAAACTCCTGCTTGCCTTGAACCCGAAATTGTATAAGTGTCTTTACTTATAGAGTATTCATTTGTTATTTTTTCAAAATTAGTATCACTTATTTCAAATTCATTAATATTAACAAACCCGATAAAAGGAGAAACTTTAATAATAAAATCAAATATCTCTTGTTTTTTATCTGGAATCATAGGCATTTCAATTCCAATGTTTTGTTTTTTCCAAAACATACTTGCAAGTCGAATTTTTACTATTTCTTTTACTATTTCCTCTTCAGTCATTGATTTAAAAAGAAACTCGGGATGAAAACGGACTTCATCAATGTATTTTGAAAGCTTTTCAAGCTTGTTTTTATCAACTAATTTTGTTGGAAGATAAATATGAATATGAAAATCATTGAAATTAGTCTTTAGTGCTTTTGCAATTTTTAAAGTTCTATCTAAAAACAATAAAGGATCTCCACCAGTAATCCCTATACCTTTTGAATTGCTTTCTTTTATTTCTTTTATGATATCTTTAATGTAGATATTTTTATTTTCAGGAGATATTTCTTTTTCATTGCAAAAAATTAGGTCTTTATTCTTTCGTTTTTTGCTTAGCGAACAATACCAGCAATTTCTAGAGCAAACTCCTGAAATAAAGAGAACACTCTTTTTGCCAAGGACACATAACTGACATCCTCTTGGCAGTTTATTTATACTGTAAGAATCATACTTTGTTTTCATTTTTATACTATTTATATATTAAAATTCAGTTTTAAAATCAAGCTGTTCTTTAGGAATTTTTATTGAAATACCATAATCCACTGCTTTTTTCCAGGTCGATTTATCATTAAGTTTTATTTTAAATTGTTTGTCTTTAAAAATCACAATTATATCATTACCCTTCCAAAAATGCATATACCAGCCAGGTTTTATATTTTCTGAGATTTTATTTATATCTTCTTCATCAACAATAACATTGTAAATATGCCACCTTTCAGAAGGATTTTCTGCACGAGTAATTGTAATTTTTTTTACATTTAGCTTATTGATAATTTGATTATCTGTCAAGCTTTCTTCAACAATGCAACCCTTATACTTTTGAATACTTTTCATTAAATAAACAGTGAATTGGTGGTTAAAAATGTAATGTTGTAAATAATTATTTTTTAGGAAACAGATAAATGCCTGGGAAATTTACAAATTTTATTCTATAGTTATCTTTTTAAACCCTGTTTATAATGGTATTTTACTAGGAGAAAAATGGGAACTGACCTAAGAACACAAAAACTTGCAAAACTAATTGTTAATTATTCTGTATTTGTAAAACCTGGTGAAAATGTGATAATAAGTGGTGGAACTGAAGCTGAAGATTTCATCTCTGCTTTATATAAAGAAGTTATTTTAGCTGGCGGACATCCAATACTTAAAATTAATATCAAAGGAATTACTCCTTTTTTTTACAAATATGCAAAAAAACATCAGATAGACAAATTTCCAGAACATTTTGATTATATTGTAAAAAATTCACAAAAATATATTGGAATTGACACTGAAATTAATACAAAAGATTTAACAAATTGTGATTCTAAAAAAATGGTTTGTAGGAATAAAGTAATTGAGCCTATATTAAGTTACATTGTTAATGAGAGAGAAAAGATAAGAAGGTGTACTGTGGGTTATCCTTGTATCGCACTTGCTCAAGAAGCTGAAATGGATTTAGTTGAATATGAAAATTTTGTTTATTCATCTTGCTTACAAAACTGGAATCAACTTGGTAAAAAAATAGACAAAATTCTTAATAAATTCAAAAAAGGAAAAAAAGTTCATTTAATCGGGGACGGTGTCGATTTAAAATTTAACATTCATGGAGACAACGCATGTGCAGATGACGGAAAAGAGAATATGCCTGGAGGAGAGATATTTATGGCTCCAGTAAGAGAAAGTATGAATGGGTGGATTAAATTTGACTATCCTGCAATAAGAGATGGTAAAGAAGTAACAGATGTATTTTTAAGGTTCGAAAATGGAAAAGTTATTGAATCGAAGGCAAGTAAAAATGAAGATTTTTTAAAGGAAATGCTTTCTGTTGATGAGAATGCAAGTTATGTTGGAGAATTTGGAATTGGTATGAATCCTAAGATAACTAAATTCACTAAGAGTTTATTATTTGATGAAAAAATTGGTGGAACAATACACCTTGCATTAGGTATGGCTTATAAAGAGAATGGTGGTGGAAATGACTCTGCAATACATTGGGATATTGTTAAAAATATGAAAAAAGCAAAGATAATTCTGGATGATAAAATTGTTCAAGAAAATGGAATTTGGAAAATATAAAATGGCTAAAATAATCTTTGTTCCAAGTATTGATGGACTTGTAGAAAATTATGGTCCTACAAATAAAGTAACTATTTTTGATCGATTAGTAAAACAAGTTGATACACAAATTAAAAATCAAAAGAATAATTTTTTTATTTATTCAACAGATAATGTTAATTGTTATGAAACGGCATGTGCATTAAAAGGGATGATTAATCACCATGCAAATTTTTTTTTAAACTGTGAAAATATTAACTTTAATTTTAAAGAATTAAATGAAATAAATGGGAAATTGAAAAATCTTGATAATTATATGTTAAGAAGCTTATTAAAATATGAAGATTTAAAGTTGTTTGTAACAACTCCTGAATTTGCAAATACCTATCCTAATCATTTTTGGAAAGAAATTTTAAAATGTGAGGGAAATATTGGAAAAATTAATGAAGGTCAGGGTCTTATGTTTAAGTTCAATGATAACTATGAATTTTATAAACCCCTTCAGTCTAATTGTTCTTGTAAGATTTTAGGTTAGTTTATTTTTTATATTGTGTTTTTGATTAAGTAGGTTTTTTGATTCAATTAAGTTTTATAAAAGCTAAAGTTTAAATAATTTGTAAACGAATAATAATTATAGGTAAAAAAAGAGGAAAATGGTAGATTCTGCTTCAAAAATAATTGAAAGTGTGTTAGAAAAAACTCTTGGAAAGAATAAAAAAGGTTCTTTACAGAGCCATGAAATAACTTATGATTCACCTAGTGAAACTCTTGAACCAGTATATTTCTGGATTTTAGATATGATGGATGGAATTTTTGGAGGAAATGTTCAAAAAATTTCAGATAACTTCTCTGCGACACCCGCATCAGGCTATTTTTCAGAATTAGGTATTAAAAAAACTCAAATGCAAAAAAATGTTACAGAAACAATGTCTCTTGTGAATAATATGATCCGAAGTATAATAAACATTGTTTATGATTTAAAAGATTTTGAAATAAGATTAAGCCATTATGATGCTGCAAAATCAAAAGATAAAAATATTGCGGAAGCTGGAAATCTGGCACTTAAACAAATATGGATGGATAATGTTGATATAAAAAAAGGTCAAGGTAGTATAAATGGTATGGCTTCTGGAAACTTGATGTTTGTTACATTAAGAGATGCTTTTCTTTATATTAATTCAGTTGAAGATGTTCAAAAAGCTGATTTAAATGAGCGAGTTAAAAGAATACTTGAACCAAGAATTGCAGAGTACTTAAAATGGAAGGAGTTAAGTGAAATTGAACTTAGAAAAAGATTTAGCATTGAAAAAAATTATCTTAAAAGTCAAGTTAACTCTTTAAAACTTTATTCTAGATGGGTAAGACCTTACTTGAATGCTGCTACAAATCTTGAGATGAAAGAAGATTACGGAAATCCTGCTTTGGTTAATGCATTTAGTACAGTTTATCTTGAATTAACACTTATGGGTAGAAGAGAGATAGATTATGATGATGCTGTTTTATCATATCAAATATCAAAAAAAACAAAAAAACCCAAAAGAAAGTATTATTCTGTAGTTGTAATTGATTTTAAGTTTAGAGGAATTCCGCAAAAAGTTGGACAAAATTATGCACTAGGTGGAAGAGTTAATTTAATGTTTAAGGCTTATGCAATGAATGATGAAGAATTAAAAGTTTTTGATCAAGAAATGAAAAAAGCAGATATAAATGATGTATTAAAACTGATTGATGGTTCAACAACTGAAAGTTTAGATGTTTTAAGAAAAGAAATTGAATATTTTATTAATGATGAAAAAGAGGAGAAAAAAGAGGAGAAAAAAAGCAATAATAATGATAATCCTTTTTCTGCATTGTTTAGTTTTTTAAAAAAGGATGAGAAAAAAGAGGAGAAAAAAGATTTAGAGATTGATGTAAAAAAACTAAAAAAAGATAATTATGCAGAAGGATTAATGAGAGAGCTTGCAGGAGTAAGTGCTAAGGAAACTTGTTTTTCAGTATATGATGTTTACAAAAAAGCTCATGGAATGGCTTCTCATGACAGTCCATTTGAGTGATCAAATTTTTATTATATAAACCCAAAGATTAAAATACCTTAAAATAGTGCATTTTAAATGAAGAAAGAAACTGCTCTAAAAATAATATTAGTAATTTCAATTGCTGGATTATTATTTTCAGGTTACCTTAGTTATACAGAATTATTTGCAGGTTACTGTGGAGCATCTCAACTTGGAATGGGAAGTTGTACTAATGTTATGCAAATTCCTGCTTGTGTTTATGGATTTGCAATGTATATGGTTGTTTTTATTATTTCTTTGCTTGGATTAAAAAACAAGAAACAATAAAAATTAGCATAATATTTAAAAATGATTTTTGTTTTATTATAAAATGAAAAAGTATTATATCTTGTATGAAAAAGGTAATCGAAATCCATTTGATAGGGCAACTTGTATGAATGAAGCTAGAGATAAAACAAAGAAAAAAGGAATAGAATGTGTAATTGAAAAAACTGGATTTCAAGGATACCTAATGGCTGGAGAGAGTATAAGGGAAAATAGAGAAAACGAAAACTAAAAACTAATTTTTACAAATTATAATATTGTTTTTCTTCTTTGATTGTACTAGTTGGTTTATTTGAATAATCGTGACCCGGATATAGTTTCATTTTTCCTGGAAGAGAAAGTATTTTTTTAATACTCTTTCCAAGATCTTTTTCATTTCCACCAGGCAGATCAGTTCTTCCATAACTTCCATTTGTAAACAAAGTATCTCCTGTGAAAATATTTTCTCTATCAAAAATAAAACAAACTCCTCCTTGCGTATGGCCCGGTGTTTCAATTATTTCAATTTCTTTTTTTCCAAGTTTTATGATATCACCATCTTTTATCATTTGATCTCCAAATCCTGCTTTTTCCTTTTCATTGACTAATATCTTTGCATTAGTATGCCTTTTTAGCTCTCTTACATCTGAAGCATGATCAAAATGAGCATGAGTTAAAAGAATGTATCTGGTTCTTAATCCAAGAGATTTTATTTTTTCAAGAATCTTATTGACTTCCCATCCCGGATCAATGACTGCAGCATCCCTTGTTGATTCATCCCAAATTATGTAAGCAAAGTTTTCCATTGTTCCAACTTTTATTTGAATTATCATATTATAATTTAAAACTCTTTTCAAGTTTATTTATTTTTTCCCAAGAAAGCTTTAGTTTTTTGTTTGATTCTTTGATAACTATTTCCAAAAAGTCATCATTTACAAGAAGTTTGCCTTTGTTTATTATTGGAAATTCTAATCTATCTGTTGCATTTAATTCAACCACAAATCGTTTATTTGAAGTAATTATTCCACACCTCTTCCATCCAGCAAGTTTTGCAAGGTCGTGTAACTTTTGAGCTTTTTCAAGAGTTTTGCAGGCAACATGCAGAATACATGGGTCTTGTTTAAAATAAACTAGTTCTTTTGATTTAGATTTATCCTCTAGTGTTTTTGATATTGCTTTTTTTAAATCAGTTATTTTTATTAAATCATGCCAAACTTCAATAAACAAATCATCTCTTTTTTCTTTTGAATCAACAAGAATTAAAGCTCTTCCAGAACAGCTTGAAGTAGTATAATAATCTTGGGAATTATTTATTTTTTCACAAAGAGTTAATATTTTTTTGTCCCAGCTTTGCTTCAAACTTCTGTCTGACTTTGACAGTTGTTGCTGTTTTCTTCTCAAGAATTGATCAACCATAAACTAAAAAGAGAAATAGTGTTTAAATAAGTTTATGAAAAAATTAACTGGTTAAATTCAATATGAACAATCTTCTTTATGACAATCAACACATATTTGATTAACACACTTACAACCTAAAAAAGGTCCAATAATTTGCATAGTTTGTATATTTCTTGGATTAAAAGAATAGAAATACCAATAGTCTTTTGGCTGTTCATTAATATTAAAACATCTATGATGACTACTAAAAGTTTCACTAGTTAAATAATTTTTTACCTCACAATCTGAATCAATAGTACAATAATTCATTGCACTATTTTCAGCAAATATATAATTATTATATTTTGGAACAATTATGTAATTGTAAATAATAAATAATATCAAAATTGAAGCAATTACTGACATTATTAACAACATTAACCGCTTCTTTTTCATTTGTTTTAAAAAGTTATATTCTATTTAAATTTTGTGTCTGTGAAAGAAATACCTTTTGACTTATCTATTGTTCCAAGATCACAATTTGGAATGTCTTCTTTTTTAGCCAGCTTCATATAATCTAAAATTCTTTTCTTTTTTTTAGCAAGTGAAATATTTTTTGAAAGACATGGACCGCCAATGCAACCACCTTTACAGAAATTAACATCTAAAAATCTTATATTTTTGTTTTTTGATGAATTTCGATTATTCAAGAATTTTTCAACATCTAAAATCCCATCAATTATTTTTATTTCGTTTTTGTTTATGGCACTCTTAAATTTAGCAGTTTTTGACAAACCACCTGCAAGAGGATAAATTTTTGTATAATCATTATAAAATCTATCAAAACGCCGAGAACTTATTTTGCATTCAGAAGTGCATCGTTTGTCAAGTAATTTTTTCAGTTCTTGATAATCAATTACATAATCAACATATTTTGTTCGTTCTGCTTCAATTTTCTTAAAATTACATGGGCTTATGAAGACAGTTTTATGTTTAGGAAATTCTTTTTTACATATTTTGGCTGTTGCTGCCATGGGGCTATCAACAACAATTAAATTATCTTTTAGTTTTGGATATTTTAATTTAATTGTTTCTACAATGCCTGGACAAACAGTTGAGATAATTAATTTTTTTGATTTTTTATTTGATTCAAGAATTTTATAGTAATCTCTGTTTATCATTTTTGCTCCAAAAGTCAGCTCAACAACTTTGTCAAAACCTAATTTTTTAAGTTTGAAAATAATTTCAGGATACTTAAATTCTGAAACAAAACTAGGAGCAAGCATTGCAACAAGCTTATTTTTATTTGGATTTGCTTTGCTAATAAAATTATTGACTGTCAACTCTTTTTTCATTTTTATTAAAAGAAATATAGGTATTTATTCTTTGCTTTTTGTTTTTATGTATGACTTAAAATAAGGAATATGCCAAAGTGCATGAAAAATAGAAATAAGTATCATTACAATTCCAATTTCGATATGCCAAAAAGAAACAGAAGCAAGATTAAATGAGTTTATTGAATAATCAACCTTTATTATGTATAATAAAGACGTAACTGCAGTAAATAAAAATGTTGCAAGAAGAAGAATATTCCAAATTTTTTTATGAAGAATAAAACTTATCTTTTCCTTTTTTGATAAAAAATAAGTGATTAAGTATAAGATTAAAGTTACTGCAAATATTGGAATTAGATTATATTTAGATTTATTGGCTGATTGAATTAAACTTGATTGATTAGACACTTGTTGATTTTGAATATTTTGAGATGTTAATGATGGATTTTCCTGAGAATGATCACAAATGCTATCTTTATTAGTATCTGTGTAAGTTCCACACATTACTTGACAATTTTCATCAGTAAAACCTTTTGGGCAATCATCCCAAGCATAAGCTAAGCTAATACTTAATAAAATAAATGTTGCAAAAATAAAATATTTTTTGTTCATTATTCCCTCAATAATAAAAATGAATTAAAGTTTAGTATAAAAAGTTTATGAAACATCTAATTTAGTCATATTAAAAGTAATATAAATATACCTATTGTTGAAAGAATAAAAGTGATTATTGCAAGAGGAATTGATTTAATGTGAGATATACTCGCAAGCATTATTAATCCAAATTCATCTGGAAGTGGAGAGGCAATCAAAAAACCTGCAAAAACATAAATAAGATAATGGTTTAATTTTTTTATGTATTTTTTTGGAAAAAGATGAGATTCTTCTTTTCTTGTTTTTGCTTCGGCTTTTTTTATGAATTTACTGTTTTTTAATTTAATTATTTCATCTTTAAATGAAAATCTTATTATGTTGAATAATAAAACAATTGAAAAAGCAACACCTAAACCACCAACCAATGCTGAAAGAAAAATATTGCTTGGATGAGAAGTTATAAAAAATCCTGCAGAAAAAGGTGCTGTGAAACCGAGTGCAAAAAAAACTCCTGAAATAAAATATCCAAGATAACTTATTTTTCCAAGACTATTAAAAAAATAGCTTACGTTTTGATTTGTAAATAACCAGTAAGCAAAAATTATCAGAGTAAAAAGAATTGCAATTTTCGGATACTTGAACTTAAACAGCCTCTTCATTTTAGTTTCTTTTGCTCAATTTCTCGAAGCTTCATTCTAATTATTTTTCCAGAATTTGTTTTTGGAAGTTTATTTGTAAATTCAATTATTTTTGGATAAGAATGACCTGCATAATGTTGTTTAACAAATGAAGAAAGCTCTTGTTTTAACTCTTCTGAAGGTTTAATATTCTTATTAAGAACAACAAATGCTTTGATTATGCTTCCTTTAACTTGGTCTGGAATTCCAATAACTGCTGACTCTTTTACAGACTTATGTTTTAGAAGTATTGATTCAATTTCAAGAGGAGAAACTCGCTCTCCAGATGTTTTTATTATGTCATCTTTTCTTCCTTCAAAAAAGAAATAACCTTCACTGTCTTTTCTTGCTAAATCATTTGTTATAAAAAAACCATCTTTAAAATATTCTTTATACATTTTATCATGCTTGTAAATTCCAGTCATCATTGCAGGCCATGTTGGTTTTACCACTATTGTTCCTTCTTTAATTAGAGCATTTATTCCCTGAATTGATTTTCCAATGCTTCCGTGTTTTTTCTTTAGACCTGGCCAGCTACAGATTATCATTGCTCCTGTTTCAGTCTGCCAATATGTGTCATTTATATCTATGTTAATTTTTTTGTAAAAGTCATATAATGACGGGCTTAAAGCTTCTCCAACACTACAAACATTTCTAACACCCTTCAAATCTTCTTTTTTTATTTCTGGCTTTAACATTCGCAAAGCTGTTGGTGCGGTGTAAATAACTGAAATCTTATTTTCTTTAATAAATCTAATCCAGTTTTTTGCATCAAAATGTGATTCTAAAACAAAATTAGTGCAACCAATTGATAATGGTGCAAGAATTCCATAAATGCTTCCAGTAACCCAACCTGGATGAGCTGTGCACCAGAAGTTGTCTGATTTTTTAAGGTCTAAAACAAGTTGGGCTGTATAGTGTTGTTGAACTAAACTATAATGAGGAATTTGAATTCCAGCAACAGGTGTTCCTGCTGTTGATGATGTGAAAATCATAATCATTGTATCTTGCTTGTTTTTTAGAACTGCTTTAAATTCTGGAGAAGCTTTTTTTATTTTTGATTTATAATCTTCTGAATCAATTATCAAAATGTGTTTAAGTGTTGGAACTCTCTTATTAATGTCTTTTGGAATTCTTTCAGCTAGTTCTTTGTTTGTTATAAGAATATCTGCATCTCCTCTTTCAAGTCTCATTTCAAGACCATCTGTTTGAAATGCTTCAAACAGTGGAACTACAATATTTCCGGATTTGATTGTGCCTAAAAATGAAATATAGTGTTCTGGAACTTTTGGCAGAAAAATAAAAACTTTTGATTTTTCTTTTAAATTAAAATCTTTTAAGAGATTTGCAAATTTATTTATTTCAATTTCAAGTTGCTTATATGTGAATTTTATTTTTTTTGAATCTTCAAATATAAATGCAATTTTGTCTGGATTTTTAGCTACATGTCTATCAATACAGCTTTCAATTACATTCATTTTTTGTTCACTTCCTACGGAACGAATAACAATGTCTTTCTCTTTTTCTTTCCAAAAATTGTCTGTCATTTCTTCACCTCATTTATTCGATTATCTGAAGATTTATGACTTTAAAAAGCTTATAGAAATAAATCACAATAATAGTTATAAAACAAGCCTATTAGATTATTTTATGGCAGATCCTGGAAAGTTAAGTGCAAGCAAGATAACAACTTATAAAGGATGTAGTTTTGCTTATTTTTTAAGTTATATTCAACATGAAAAAGTACCTTCAAATGTAAAACTTGTTTTTGGAAAATCAATTCATTATATGCTTGATAAATTCTATGATGTTAATTTCAAAAGTCCGGAAAGTTTTGCAGGATATTGGAGACATTATTGGTTTTCAACAGTTGGTGGAAGTTTTTTAAGAGGAAAAGAAAGAGAAAGATTAACGGTTAGTGAATATGAATTTGGTTCAAAAAAAAGAGAAGCTCCAGGTATTTTAAAAATTGGTAGTCATGTTAATCTCGGTCCTGAACCTGTAGGGGTATTTTTTGGTTATATGAAGCTTGGAGATAATATATTAAAACGATTTTATGAAAGACATAAAAATCAAAAACCTCCTGAGAAAAAAGAAAGTGCATTTGGCAACAAAAAAGATGAACTATTTTCAATTGCAGGACATCCGGTAAGAGGGGTGTTTGATAGAATTGATGAAAAGGAGGGTAAGTGGTATATAACTGATTATAAAACTGACAAATCTTGTCCTGAAAAAGATGCATTTACACTCCACAGACATCCGCAATTTACAATTTATAGTCTTGCATTCAGAGAACTTTTTGGAAAAAAGGAAACAGCAATACTTTATTATCATTTAAGAAGTGGAAACATATTCAAAACACACAGAAGTGAACAAGATTATGAATACATAAAAAGACTTGTTGATGATGTTGCAGAAGGAATAATAAAAGATATTTTTGTTCCGTTTTACGGATTTCACTGCAATATGTGTGACTTAAAACCAGCATGTGAAAAATATTCTATTAACCATCATGGTGGACCTAGAATTGATTGCCTTGAAGGAAAAATAATTGGTGCAGAAAAATTTACAGAATGGGATAATATTGATGTTTTTAGTATTAACTCAGATTCTCCATAATGGATGAATGAGCAAGTAGAAGAGAGATGAATAAGTTTTATATAATGTCAAAACTTAAAAATAGTTATTGAAAAATGAGGCTGAATATTCTAATTGGTGGAAAAGCAGGGCAGGGAATTAATAAAGTATCTGAAATTGTAGCTAAAGTTGCAACAAATTATGGATATTTTACATTTAACTATCGAGATTACCAGTCTTTAATTAGGGGTGGACATAATTTCAATGTATTATGTATTTCAGATAAGTGGATAGCAAGCACTGATTCTGAAATGGATGTAATTGTTGCACTTGACAATAAGACAATTGAACTTCATAAAAAAGAATTGAAAAAAGATGGAATTGTAATTGAGAGTGAGGGATTTGAAAATTATGAAAGAAATTTAAATGTTGCACTTGCAGGAGCTTTAATAAAAATACTGGGAATTGACAAGAAAATTTTATTAGATAAGGTAAAAAAAGAATTTAACAGCATTGAAAGTTTGAAAGCAGCTGAAAAAGGATATGAAAGTCAAAATGAAAAATTTGGATTGAAAAAGCTTAATAATAAATCAGTTACAATGACTGGAAATTCTGGAATTGTTAAGGGAGCTGTTGAATCTGGAATTGAATTATATTTTTCTTATCCAATGACTCCAGCTACCGGAGTAATGCATGAACTTGCTTCAATTGAAAAAGAAAAATGTGATTTTATTGTTGTACAACCGGAAAATGAAATTGCTGTTATTAATATGGGTCTTGGAGCAAGTTATACTGGAAAAAAAGTTATGATTGGAACTTCTGGAGGAGGATATGATTTAATGACAGAAGCATTAAGTTTGTCTGGACAGGCAGAAATACCCATTGTTATTTATCTTGCATCGAGGCCAGGACCAAGCACTGGTGTTCCAACTTACAGTTCTCAAGATGATTTGAATGTTGCATTACGAGCAGGCCATGGTGAATTTGCAAGATTAGTTGTTGCACCTGGAGACCCTGTTGAATGTATTGAAAATACAAATGAATCATTTTATCTTTCTGAGAAATTAAAAATACCTACAATAGTTTTAAGTGATAAACATCTTGCTGAAGGAGAGTATTCAATTAATAAAAAATCAAATAATACTCTGAAAGTTGAGGTAAAAAGAACCCTTCCTGGAGCGGGTAAAATTGTAAAAGCTTCTTCATATGAACATGACAAGTTTGGATTTTCTGTTGAAGAACCTGAACTTGTTAAAAAAGGTGTTGAAGCAAGACTGAAAGTTTATGAGGATCTCAAGAAAGAATGCAAAAAATTTGACATGATAAAAGTTCATGGAAAAAAAGATTCAAAAAATTTAATTGTTAGCTGGGGTTCAACAAAAGGGGCTATATTAGATGCAATTTCTGATTTAGACTGCAAGTTTTTGCAAGTTTTGTATATGAAACCAATGTCAGATAAAATAAAAGAAGAAATACAAAAAGCAAAAAAAGTAATTCTTATTGAAAATAGCTCAGCTGGACAGCTTGGAAGACTTATTAGAGAAAAAACTGGAATAAAAATTGAAAAAAGAATTTTGAAATATGATGGAAGACCATTTTTTGCTGACGAATTGAAAAAAGAAATTGTTAAGGAGTTGAAATGAAAATTGAATTTATTAATATTAATAATAATTGTGAAATATTCATATCAGTGGATAATAACCAGTACAATTCTTTTATGAAACTATTTAATTTGATGCCTCATCAAGATAACATCTTGATTTTAAGAGAAAGTTGTATTAAAAAAGATTCAAATGAATGTAAATTGAGTTTAATAATTGATAATTTATTAAATATTGAGAGGTTAAAACATGAGAATATTTAATAGAGTAAGAAGGTCCGTCAAACCTACTAACCGAGTCAAGCTCGGGATTCGTCAGGACCTGTTCCTCAATGTAAATAGTATATATTCAAACAATTTAAATGTTTCGGTGAATGGAAAATGACCTTTACAAAAGAACAGCTAAAAACAAATGTTGAAATAACTTGGTGCCCGGGATGCCCCAACTTTCTTATACTTGAAAGTGTGAAGAGAACAATTGCAAAGCTGATAAGTGAAAGTGAAGGGAAGATTAAGAAAGAAGATTTTGCAATTGTAACTGGAATTGGTTGTCATGCTAAAATATTTGATTATCTTGATTTATCTGGAATATATGGTTTGCATGGAAGGGTTCTTCCACTTGCAACTGGAATAAAATTAGGTAATAGAAAATTAAATGTTCTTGGTTTTTCTGGAGACGGAGATGCTTATGCAGAGGGTATGGAACACTTCATTCACTCTTGCAGGTATAATAGTGATATGACTTATATTGTTCATGATAATCGAGCATTTTCACTTACAACTGGGCAGGCAACACCAACTTCCCAGCAAGGATATAAAACAAAGGCAGAACCATTTGGAGAGATGCACGAGCCAATTAATCCAGTAAAGTTAGCTTTGGTTTCTGGAGCTACATTTGTTGCAAGATGTAATGCAAAAGACATTGAACACACAGCTGAAATTATTGAAAAGGCAATAAAACATAAAGGATTTGCATTTATTGAAATAATACAGAACTGCTTGATATTTAATGTTGAAGATAATATTGATAAAGTAATGTATAAACTTCCAGATAATAAAAATGATATGGAAAAAGCAATGAAACTTGCAAGCGAGTGGAATTATAATTCTCATACTTCAAATGATAAAGTTCCTATTGGAATTTTTTATCAGGTCAATAAACCAACCTTTGAAGAAAAATGGGAAAAAGCTTGCAGTTAATTTTATGTTTCAATTAAAAAAACACTTAAAACTCCTAGCCCAATACCTATTCTATTAATTAAAGACAAATCTTCTTTAAAATAAATAACTCCTACTAAGACAACTATTATCAGATTTAATATTGTAAAAATAGATATTGCTTTTGAAAGATATTCATATTTTAGCGAAATTGCCCAAAATGCAGTTCCAACAAAATAAATTAATAACCCTGCAATTAATAAAATAATTCTATTGTTTATTGACCATTTTTTAAAAAATATGTCACCAATTACTTCTAATAAAACAGCAATACCAATAAGCAAAAAGAAGATTATCTTTATACTTGATTCTGTTACCATAAATTTTTTTATCTAATTTGATTTATAATTATATGTGGACTCAAACAAAAATGTTTAAAAAAGATGTTTTTCTAAATAAGTTATGTTTAAAGTAAGAGTTGATGAATCAAAATGCATTGGATGTGGTGCATGTGAAGCTATTTGCGACAAAGTTTTTGTGCTGAAAGATGGTAAGGCAAAAGTAAAAAAAAGCAATTCTGAAGAAAAATGTGTTAAAGAAGCTAAAGATTCATGCCCAGTTAATGCAATAAGTGTTGAAAAAGCTTAGACTTGATTAAACATATCAATAAGAATTATATTGAAAAAACTTGATTTTACAAAATTCTAAATATTGTATTTTTTATTAATTAATTTTAAAAACTTAGTAATTTGTTTGAAAATATGAAATTGGCTCGGAGGTGCTAAAAATTAATTCTTAATTTTGGCAACTTTATTTTTTACAAAATAAAGTGAATACTTCCCTCCGAAAGTGTTTAAATGGGCTCGGAGGGAATCGAACCCTCATCGTTCGGTCTGGAGCCGAAAATTCTAACCTTTGAACTACGCGCCCTTAATGTAAATTAAATTAAGTAGGTATTTATAAATATGTCCTTCAAGAATAAGTTAATTGGCCTTATTTTAAACTAAACTTTCTAGTTCTTTAATTTCATCAAAAGAAATTGATGAACCTTTAAACTTTGCGCCATAAAGCATTGCATCCAAAATTTCCTTGTCTTTAATCAAACCTTTTTTGTAAGCTACAAATATCAGTTCAGAAGACCTAATAACTTTAACATCTTTAAAAAAAGGAGAATTAATTTTATTCATAATAACTTTTGTATCAAATTTCTCCTCAAAAAGTTTTTGTAGATTAGAAGGATTTTCACAAAGCATTCTCATTGTTCTTTCATCAATTGCAATAACACTATCAATTCCTTTTTTCTTAAGTAAATAGTTTAATGCAAGAACTGATGCTTCTCCTTCATCAATTATATGAATACTTCTATGATCAGTTCTAAAAATGGAATTTGATTCTCTTAAAACTTCAAGAGTTTCTGTTTCAATGTCTTTTATTGATATACCTAATGATTCTGGGAATTCAAGAATATTAGCATCTACTAACTCTTTAATTTTTAATGCCCCTAATTTATATTTCTTAATTGTTAATGGTCTTTTAACACACTCTTCCTCAACATTTCTAGTAATTATGAACTTACCATTAAAACTTTTCTTAAGATCTCTTAAGATATCAAGAATACAGTTCATTGAAAAAGTAATCATTATTCCTGCATCAAATACTATTGCTTTGTTTAACATCTCTTTTTTTGGCATTTTATGAAAAAATCTCAATTGCAGTTTTAATTCTTTTTTTAATATCCATTGTTTTTGTCAGATTTTGATCATGAATACTTGACTGACCTGTATATTCAACAATTTCCCATATTGAAATTCCAAGCAAATTTGCTGTTTTTTCTATCGATATACCATGTTCATAAACTTTTGATGCTTTATTTATTTGAGCTTTTTTAAACATATCTTGCAAACTTTCTTTTAAGTGTTTTGAAAGAGTATTTGTTTTTTGTATAAGTGTCTTCAAATTTGAACTAAATGAATCTATGTCTTTTTTTGTTATAAAAAAAATAGAATCATCAATTATTTTTAGATAATAATCTAATATTTCTTGAAAATCTGTATTATTAAAATTCCTTTTTCTTTCAATTAGCTTTCCTAAAGAATATATGAGTACTGCAATCATTATGTTATCATTATCTTCATAAATTGATGCTGCATGAATTGTTTGATTGCTTAAACTTTTAAGAACAAACACATTTTCTGATTTAGCTGCTTTTTTTGCCTCTTTAAGAATAGATAAAATATGTTCTTTTTCTTGCATAAAACAAAAAGCAAACAGAACTATTTAAATATTCGGATTTATTTATGAGATAATGGAGATAATTATTGATACAAATTTTATACTAACTTGTGTAAAACAGAAAATTGATCTTTTTTCAGATTTTGATGAAATATTTGGAGTTTATACTCTGATAATACCTGAACAAGTTATTGATGAGTTAAAATTATTAAAAACAAAAAAGAATTTAACTGTTAAAGAAAAAAACTCTGTTGAACTTGCAATTGATTTATTAAATTTAAAAAAGGTAAAAATAGTTAATATGAAAACAAAAAATGTCGATGCTGGAATAATAAAATACCTCAATAATCAAAACAATAAATGTGTTCTTGCTACACTTGACAAAGATTTGATTAAAAAGATAACAAATAAAAAGATACTATTCTTGACAATAAAAGACAAAAGAAGAGTTGTTTTAGTTTAATGGGAAAAAAGATTAGTTTAAAAGATAAATTTAATGAATGGAAGAAGGAACTGTGGAGTCACAAGTATCTTGTTTTATTCTCATTAATCTTTTTTGTTATTGCTTTAAGTTTTTTCTATCTTGCTGGAAGTTATACTAATAAAATAGAAAATCCTTACATAACTGATATAATATTAGATAACATTGGCCCAATTCAAAAAATTGGAAATATAAACTTAACTTATGTATATGTATACGGATATTTATTTATTATTTTATTACTATTTTTATATCCTTTACTTTACAAGGTTAAAGAATTGCATATTGTAATTGGTCAATTTAGTTTATTAATTATGGTAAGAAACTTTTTTATAACACTTACTCGTATGAAAACACCCTTAGATGCAATACCTTTTGATTATTTTCCAGGTATTTTAGGTAATATGAGCTTTCAAAATGATTTATTCTTCTCAGGCCATACTGCAATTCCGTTCATGGGTTTTTTAATATTTAAAGGTCATAAGATTAGGTGGTTTTTTCTAGCTGCTTCAATTATATGTGGAGCTACTGTTTTAATAGGACATATGCATTATAGTATTGATGTTTTTAGTGCATTTTTCATAACTTATGGAGTTTATAAGGTTGGAGAATGGTTCCTAAAGAGGATTAAAGACTAACAGATGTATCAGTAAGTTTTATAAAGCTACTTTTATCATTTATTATTATTAAACACCTAATATATTAATTAAAAATGTTTTACTTGATAGATGTCGAAGATTTTATAAGAGTAGAACCAAAATTATTTGGACTACCTACTAAAGAGGCTGTTGAACAGCAGCTTAATGAGACATATACAAGACATTTCGATAAAGAACTTGGAATGGTTTTAGCAGTTGCTGAAGTTAATGAAATTGATAATGGTATAATTATTCCCGGTGATGGAGCAGCTTACTATAAATCAAATTTTAAGCTTGTTGTTTGGAAACCTGAAATGCAAGAACTAGTATATGGAACAATCTCAGAAATAACAAACTTCGGAGCTTTTATGGATTTAGGAGCAATGCAAGGAATGATACATATAAGTCAAACAATGGAAGATTATGTTAGTTTTAATAAAACAAATACTCTTGTTGGAAAATCAGGTAAGAAAACACTTAAAAAAGGAGATACATGTATTGCAAGAATTGTTGCAATAAGTTACAAGTTGGGTGAGCCAAAGATAGGACTTACAATGAGACAACCTGGTCTTGGAAAAATAGAATGGATTGAGGATGAAAAAAAACAACAAAAAAAGGCAATAAAGGATTTAGAAAAAGCTGAAAAACCTAAATCAAAAAAGAAAAAGTAAAAAATGGAAGAAACTAAAAAAATAAAAATTGAGAAATATCCTGCTGAAAAAATAAAAGGAAGAGTAATAATTCTTAATGTTGAACAATCTGAATTTGCAAAAAACCTTTGTTTAAATAAACAAGGAGATTATGCTCAAAAAAACAAATAATTAAATACTCCTAATTTTTTGATTTAAAATGCAAATAATACAAGAAAAAAATAACTCATTATTGAATAGAAAAGAAATTCAAGCTTCTATAGAATCAGTTGCAACACCTTCAAAGAAAGAAATTATAAAATTAATTGGAAATCACTTTAAAAAAGATGAAAATTGTGTAGTCATTGAGACAATTAAGGCTGGTTTTGGAACAAAAAATGCAGTAATAAATGTTAAAGTTTATGATAATGTTGAATCAAAAATAAAGTTTGAAACATTATCAAAAAAACAAAAGGCTAAAATAGCTGAAGAAGAGGCAAAAAAAGTAAATGCTCAGGGAGGAAGTGAATAATGGGAAAAGGTGGAGGAAAAAAAATAGAAAAATCTGGTAAAAAACCACATAAAAATAAACCTACCAGTAAAAAATATACTAAGTATAAAATTGAAGGAGATAAAATAAAAAGAGCTCAAACATGTCCTAGATGTGGACCTGGAATATTTTTAATGGATACGAATAATAGACAATATTGTGGTAAATGCGGTTATACTGAATTCAAGTTAAAATAATCTTGAAATATTTATGTTTCTTAATTATAATAATGTTTTTAAATTAGATAGTTAATTAAAATTAATGGAAGATTTAGAAAAAAAATTAGATGATTCTAAAAAAGCGAGTATTTCCCGTGGTGGAGCACCTTCAATAAAAATTGGTCAAACAACTTATAATCAAAAAAGAGCTTCAATCAGAAAAAAAGTTATAAAACAAATTGGTGGGCCTTTAATTCATGGGGAAAATCTTTCACTTGATGGACAAATAAAAGAATATGCAGGATCATACGAAATAGATGAAAAAAGAGGAACATTCCAAATTAATGTTTATGGAGATTCTTCAATTCTTGGAAAAATAAGAGAATTACCTAATTCAATTCAAGCTTTAGGAAAAGAGTATAAGTTAGTTTATAGAAATGTAAGTAAGGTAAAGACAATTATTGGATTTACAAATTCTAACTTACATCATAAAAATGATTGGTTATATTAATCACTTATCTCTTTTTCTGTTCTTCATATAGGTTTACTACAATATCTGCACCTTTTTCAGTTAACCAATAAGCTTTAGTCATTCTATTAATATCAGTTGTTATATACCCTCTTCTTTCTAATTCATCCAAAAAAACTCTTTTACCAATTGGTATTTCACTTAATTCAACACTACAGACTGCAGACTAAGTCCTGGCATTATTCCTTCACTAGTTAGTTCTAAGTAAGAATCAATTGTCTTCTGAAAAATTTCTAAATGTTCGGGTTGAAGTTTCATCTTATTTTAATTGCAGTCAGCAGGACAGTTAAAAGAAGTTTCTGCTGTTTTTGAAATGGTTGTTATTATGTTATCACAAATTCCATTACCACAATTATCTAAAACAGGATTCTTTGCACAAAGGCCTATATCTCCTAAATCTCTCCCGAGCAAAGTCTTCCATCCAGAAATAGAGTTTTGTTTTATATTAATTTCTTTGAAGTTTTTTATACAGGTATAGTTTGAAGGACAAGTATAATTATCAACTCCGTCACACTGACAATAATAATCCTTTCCACAACCTATTCCAAAATAAGGACCCTTACATAATTGTTGATAAAATCCTCCTGCCTCAACACATTCATTTTCTGAAACTCTCATATCTTTAAAATTACAGAAATCAGATTTCTTGCAATTAACTTTTGAATTAAAATTACAAGTACAAATATCACATCCATCTAAAAACATTTCACCTGCTTTGTATCTTCCATCTTCACAAGTAATATTTTTATTTATATATGGGCAACTAATCCCGCAATTCTTAAATCTTTCCTTAACTAACTTATTACAATCAATACGATTTGAAGTACATTCAGATTTACATTGGGTCAACCTACAAAAATTTCTTTTATCAAGTTTATATTGTTTGGTACAATCAAATAAACAAGATTTTGTTTCTTCATTATTCAAATAACAAGAATTTTGACATAATTCTAATTTTTCCATTTGACTATCTAAACATGAAGAGTATTCATCACTACAAGACATAACACAAGAAACATGTTCACTTGCACAAATCTTTTTTTCATCTGCTTGATTTTTTGCACAATCTTTTTTGCATTGGGAAATACTAGCCTTTTCTTCAGAAGTATAAAAAGCTGTAACTAAGAATGAAAAAATTATAACAGAAATTAAAAATAATACAATTCTTTTTTTAATCATTGCTTTTAATTATCCTTAGGGTATTTAAAGATTAATAGATTTTAAAGTATATATTAAATATAAAAGCGAAACCTTAATTTTATTGTTCTTGAAAAACCTCTCGAGTATAATAATCAATTAATTTTTTGCCTGCATTAGTAAAATTTGCTGGTTGATTTCTAGATTCAGAAAATTGTGTAAAACTCTTTACACAATTTCTCCATAATGCTCTTGAAAAAACAATTCCTTTCATGATAAGTTCGGTATTTGTTAAATCTTCTTTAGACCAATTTCTTTTTTCAATTAATTCTTTTCTTATGTCTAATTCTTTTTCTGTAAAATATAAACGAGAGTCTATCGGAATTTCACTTCCATCCCATTTTTCATGAGCTTTCAAATCATTGTCTCTCCCATCATAAAAACGGTTATAATAATCTGGAGAAAAATAGACTAAATCTTCATCTAAAAAAGAGTAAATTTTGAATCTTACTGATTGTATGCATAATGGAATATAAAGTCCTTGTTTTCTCATATTTGCTAACACTCCGTAGTCTTTATCAAAGTTTTGTAATTTTTTAAACCCTAAAAATCCTCTGTTTCCGTTAAATGATAAACCATTCTCTTTAACAAAATCATCTAAATTTCCTTTATTTTTAATTAATTCTCTCATTGCAGAATTCATTAAACACATATGTGCAACAGAATCTATCCCATATTTTACAAGCTCATGTCCAAAAGCATGATACCTATTTGTACTTATATCATCCATACTTAATTCTTTCAATGCATCAATCTGTTTTCTTGATTCTTCATCAATTGTTTGATAAATAACTTTCATTTTATTATTTAGAAATATTAATTTTTAAACTTTTCTATTTGTTATAACTTTCAAGTAATAATAAGAACAAGCTAAGATCATTGAATATAAAAGTGGTAGCAGAATCCATAAAATTCAGATAATGCTTTACTCCACTAAAAACCTCTTTAGATTTTTTTATTTTTGAATATTAATTTTGATTATTAATGATGAAGGTCAACTTTAGTCACAATACGCTCTACATTTGGATATTGCTCAAACATCTCTCTATGAGATTCAAGAATATTATCCCAATAAGATAACCTATATGGAAAATCATAAAATAAACTTCTAGTAAATTTTGATTGTATAGTAGTTTTCATCAACTTATCTGTTTCATAACACTCTATTGGTTCTTTTGGATCTCTTCTAACTGAAATGGCCCTTAATCGTTTAATTCTTCTTTGCATTTTTATTTTTGGTTTGTTCTATGTTATTTTATTTTTGAATTAATGTGAGTATTAAACCCCGAGAAGAGGGAATCCAACATTCAAAAAGTTTGTTGAATTGCCTCTAATGGGGAAAAAGAGGTGATAATAAAAGGTAGTAAGACTAGTATTTAAATCTTTCGATTTTGTTACTCTTACAGAATGACTAATACATTTACTCACTTTAAAATTAATATAAAGTTAAAATAAATTACATTATAATATTATAATGAACCTTTATAAACTATTATATTCTCTAATCATAATACATAAAATGACTGAAAAAATAGGGCAGGAACAATTTAATAGTTTCGTTTTTGGAGAGAAATTATCTTGGCAAGAGATAATTTATGATCTTATAAACAGTGAACAACTTGACCCTTGGGATATAAATCTTGTATCCCTTTCACAAAAATATTTAGAAAAAATACGTGAACTTGAAGAGGCAAATTTTGTACTTAGTAGTAAAGTACTTCTTGTATGTTCACTTCTTCTTAGAATAAAATCTGAACTTCTAATAAATCATTACATAAAAAGCCTTGATGATGTTTTATTCAACAAAAGGGAGGAAAGTGCTAAAGAAATACTTAAACAAATAGAGGAAGAATATGAAGAGATACCCTTAATTGTTCCAAAAACACCTCTTCCTAGATTTAAAAAAGTAAGCCTAGATGAACTTATGAAAGCATTAAGCAAGGCTATAAATACAGAAACAAGAAGGGAAGTAAGAAAAAGTGTTGAAAGGGAACTTGAAGAAAGAACAAAACTATTTATTCCAAAAAAAAGTATAAGTCTTGCACAAAGAATTAAAGAAGTTCATGAAAAAGTTGTAAGTATCTTCAAAAATCAAGAAAAAATAAGCTTTACTGATTTTGCTGGAGAGAAAAAAGAAGACAGAGTTGATAAGTTCATACCCTTACTTCATTTAGATACTCAAAATAAACTTTGGTTGGAACAAGAGAGATATCTTGAAGAAATATGGATTCTAAAACAAAGATTGAAAAAAATTGAAGATGAAATGGACAATGAAATAATAACTGACAATATTGAAAGAAATTTTGAAGACATTCTTGAAGAGAAAAAACTAGAGGAAGAGGGTTGGGAAAAACCAGATTTAGAAAATAAATTTGAAAGTGAAGAAATTGATGTTGATGAATTTGTTGAAGAAAGTGAATTAAATAAGGAAATTGATTAAACTATATTATTATATTAAAAAATATTTAGAATATAATAAAAATGCTATTTCTTGAAATAACCAAGTAAGATAATGCAAAGTTTTATAAGTAACTTACAGTTAAAAATTATATGAAAAGTTTAACAAAATCCGGAGCAAAAGGTGCTTTAAGCACTGGTTGTCTTCATCATTTCAAAAAGTAATTTTTGTAGTTTGAACTTTGATGTTTTTAATTCTAAATGCTTTTCATCTTTTTTAGGCAATACTTATAAATATTCTATTCTTAATTTAAATAAGAAATATGGCGGTTGTAGTTTAACGGTAGAATGCACGGTTGTGGGGAGTGAGTTTGCGAGAGCAAACTTATATCTCAATTTCGAGAAAACTCGCGAATTCCGTGTGGCAAGGGTTCGACTCCCTTCTTCCGCTTTAAATATTGAAAATAAAGAAGAAGGGAGGAACTCAGTTGTATTTGAAGAATATAACTTCCCAAGATTTTGTAGAAAATCTTTAGGACTTTCTTCCGCTTTAAATATTGAAAATAAAGAGAGGAAAAATAGAAGAGGTGAAAAATGACTGCTGAAATTGTAAAAGGATTTAAAGATATTTCTGGAGAAGAAGCAATAAAAAGAGAAAAAATAAAAAAAATATTAGTTGATACTTTTGAGTTATATAGTTTTGAACCAGCTGAAACACCAGTAATTGAATATGAGGAATTTGTAAAAGGAAATAATTCAAATGACCAAGCTGTTTCAGATATATTTAAATTAAAAGACAGAGGAGAAAGAAAATTGGCTTTGAGATATGAGTTTACATTTCAGCTAAAAAGACTTGCACAAAACAAAAAATTGCCATACAAAAGATATCAAATTGGTCCTGTTTTTAGAGACGAACCAACTGGAACAAATAGATTCAGACAGTTCATTAGTTGTGATGCAGATATAATTGGAAGTACAATAAAAGATGAAGCAGAAATATTTTCTATGATACAAGAGATTACAAAAAAATTAGGTGTTAAATCAACCTTTTATGTTAATAACAGAAAACTTTTGAATGAAATATTTAACTCATTAAAGATAAAAGTTTCAGATAAAGAGCAGGTTTTAAGGGAAATTGATAAACTTGATAAACTTCCAGAATCAGAAATAAGACAAAATCTAAAGAAATTTAATGCTGAAGAGGTTTTGGATATCTTAAAAAACAAAAACGAATTCTTCAAAAGATTTGAGTCATATAAAGAAATAGAAGAATTGAAGGAATATTGTAAACTTTATAATATTGAACTGGAATTTTGTCCATTTTTAGCAAGAGGGCTATCTTACTATACTGGAACAATCTTTGAGATTAAAACAAAAGAAATAAAAGAAACAATATTTGGTGGTGGTGCTTATAATTTTAATAATATAAACTCTTTTGGTTTTGGTGTTAGCTTAGAGAGATTATTGTCAGTTTCAAAACTGATTATTTTAAATAAACAAGTATTAATTATTTCTCTAGATCAAGATAAAAAATCAATAGAGATTGCAGAATTTTTAAGAAAGAATAATATATCTTCAAGTATATTCTATGGTAAACCCAGTAAAGCTCTTGAATATGCAAACTCAAAATCTATTTCAAAAGTTATTTTTATAGGAGAAAATGAGATTAAATCAAAAAAATACAAGTTAAAAGAGATGGTTTCTGGAAAAGAGTTTATTCTATCTGAAAAAGAAATTGTTAAAAAATTGTTATTATAACATTTTTTCTGAATATATTGTGCAGGAATATCATTTCATTAATATTAATTAGTTCATTATTTGTTTTTTTAATTAATTCATTCTTTTCATCTTAGATTTTTTAATAAATAAAGCTGTTTTTTCATCTCAATAATGCTTAAAAATAGAGTAAATATATGAAATTAATGAAAAATAAACTACTTTTGTTTTTAGGAATAATACTTAGTTTAGCTTTTTTAACTAATCTTTGTTATGCTAGCGAAATAAGACTTATATGTATTGAAAAAGGAGAAACAGTTAAATTCTCTGAGTGTAATCCTGCAATACAAGATCGAACTTGTACAAGTGATTTGGGTTGTAAATATTGTGTTAGTATACTTAATAATGGAGCATTTTGTCCGAAAAGTGTTAATGAATGTAATGCTGCTCAATTATCTTGTTCATATGACAGCTCAAATATAATTGCTGATGATTCTGGGGATGAAACAGAAGGTACTTTGGATGATTCTGGGGATGAAACAGAAGGTACTTTGGATGATTCTGAAGATGAAACAGAAGATACTTTGGATGATTCTGAAGAGGGAACAAGTGAAATGCTTATTGATTTGACAGATGAAACTGAAGGATCAGACGATTCAATAAAACAAGATTCGTCTACACTTCTTGGAGCAAGTATTGGTACAAAAATAAGTGTTGGAACTACAAAAAAAGATAAAAATAATGATGTAATTGATGAAGATGAAATTAAAAACAAAAAAACAGGTGATTCTTTAATAAAAAAAATTGCAAAAAATAAGATATTTTACTGGTTTATGATTATTATGACTGTTGCAGAATTAATTACATTGTTTATTTTAATAAATATTAAGAAAAAAAATGAAATGAAAAAACTTACAGAACAAGAAATAAAAGAAATTTCATTTTATTAAATATCTATTAATAAAGTTTTTATATCTAATTTTCAATAATAAACTATGAAATTTAAGTTATGGTTAATAATTATTGTTACTCTTATAATTATCATTATTATTGGAGCAGTTAATTTGTTTATCAAAAATAATGAATATCCTTCAGATTATAATTCTTTTACAAAATGCCTAAATGAAAGTGGTGCAAAGTTATATGGTGCTTTTTGGTGTTCTCACTGTAAATCTCAAAAAGAAATGTTTGGTGAAAGTAAAAAATATCTTCCTTATGTTGAATGTGATGCTGGAAGTTATGAACAAATTAATGAATGCAATGAAGCTTTAATTGAATTTTATCCAACCTGGACATTTAAAAATGGAACAAAAAAAGTTGGTGTTTTAACTTTTAAAACATTAAGTGATTTAAGTGGATGTAAGTTACAAAAATAGAATCTAAAAATTTTCTAACCAATACAACAAATACATAAATTGATTTTTATTATAATATTTACCTTAAAATCAAAAGAGTTATATAGTTAACAATTGTTTATTCTTTATGAAGAAAATAATGCCTCAAGAATTGGATGTATGGTATTTAATACCTGCAATAAGAAGGGAATTAGCAATAATATTTACCAAAGAGAAAAAATTAAGTCAAAAAGAAACCGCAATTATTCTTGGACTAACTGAATCTGCAATATCTCAATATCTAAAATCAAAAAGGGCTGAAGAACTAAAGTTTTCTTTAAAAAATAAAGAAGAAATAAGAAAAACTGCCGAAAAAATTATCTCTGATAAAAAAAATTCTATAAGATATTTGTATGAACTTTCTATTAAGCTAAGAAGTTCAAAATGTTTGTGTAATCTACATAGAGAACATGATAAAGATGTGTCAATTTATTGTAATATTTGTGGTTGTAAATAATTATCTTCAATATTGGTAAAATTTAAATAGGGTTGATATAATAGTAAAGCATATTTTGATTAAAAATGAAACTCATATATCATGGAAATATTGGGGAAAATGAAAATAAAACATTCCATATTGGAATTGTAACAAATAATAATCATGAAGAAATAGCAAACATTTTCACAGATTATAGTGAAACTGGTTTAAAATTTGATAATTTGGGAAAACATTATGTTAATGGTCAAACAATAAATATCTATAGACTAAAACCTTGGGAAAATGGAACAGTCATGATGACACAACTTGTTTATGTAGATATTAACAGTCTAAAAGAAATAGCAAAAACATATCATTTTAATTTTGTTGGATTTAGAGATGGTTCTGTCAAAAATGAAGTAGATTTAGCTGAAAAATTAAAAAAAATTATTATTGAAAAAAATAATCTGAAAAGTTGTTTTTAATCTTGTATTATTAATATGAATAATCTTCTGCTTTTATTATCTTTTTATTTGATTTATTAACAAGCTCAAAAAATTTTTTAAAATTTATATACTGTTTTTTAAAGTCTTTTCTTTTAATCAAAGAAACCCTTGAAGGTATATTTTCATCAACAAGCTCATATTCAGGAAGATAGGATAGTAGTTTTTTTGTAAAATCTTTTATTTCATCCATTCTTGGCATATCTTGAACATTAAATTGTTTTTGACTTTCACCAACCCACATGTAGGATTTTATTTCAACAAAGTGAGGTTTTCCAATATTAATTAGTTTTGAATAACCTTCGACATCTTCCATGTTATTATTTTTTATTAAAGTTAGTCTTATAGAAGTTCTATATTTTCTTGAGCTTAAAATTTTTAAAGATTTTAAAGTTCTTTCCCAAAAATCTTGGAATAATGGTCGATCAATTTCTTTCATCACTTTTTTGTTTGGAGCATCAATACTAAGATATAATTGAGTTATATTTTTTATTTTTTTAATCATATCTGGAAATTGAGCATTTGTTACAAGAAATGTAGAAATTTCTTTTTTATGGAACTCAGTTAATAATTGATTTATTTTTGGATAGGTTATTGCTTCCCCAGTTAATGAAAGAGCAACATGTTTTGGATTTTCTATATTAATAAATCTATCTCGTGGAATACTTTTCTGCCCTTTAAAACCTTGAAGAAGCTTAATATGCTCTTTGATTGAATTTTCTACAATAAATTTAGGATTGTCAGTTTCTCCGTACCATTTTTTTGAAACTGGTGCTTTAAGACCCCTCCAACAAAATTTACACCTATTTGCACAATAAAAAGAAGTTGTCATTTGAATACAACGAGAGCTATCTATTCCGTAAAATTGAGATTTATAACAATTACCTGTATTGTTAATTGAATGTTTTGTCCAACTACAAGTTTTAACAGCAGAATGACTTCCTATAATCCTATACTGTTGTTTTTCAAGAATCTTTCTTTCATAATCACTTATTTGATTTTTTGTTTTAGATAACATAACTGACTAAATAATAGATATTTTAAATACTTTAACTAATAAATATAGTTAAAGAAAGAGTTATAAACCATAAAGTTTAATCATTAACATAAGAGGTAAATAAAACAATGGAAGTTTTTGGAGTAATGAATAAAGTATTTATTATTGATGGTAATGTTAATCTAAGAAGTGCTGCAAAGATAATGTCTAACAAAAATATAGGTAGTCTACTAATTGTTAAAGAAGATAAAATAAAAGGAATATTAACTGAAAGAGATATATTAAAAAATATCTCAAAATTAGATTCAAAGATATCAAATGTAATGAGTAAAGGAGTTATAACTATTGAATCAAATGCTACTATTGAAGAAGCTGCAGAAAAAATGGCAGAGAATAAAATAAAAAGATTACCTGTTCTTAAAAATGGAAAATTAGCTGGAATAATAAGTATGACTGATGTTATTGCCCATGTTAGAGAGATAGATGATGAACATTATCTAATTAACTAAAATAAAATCTATCGCATAAAAATACAGTATTACTTTATAAAAATTTAATTTTTATGATTAAAATGCTAAATATTTAACAATAAATAAGATTAGTTTTAAATATTAAATAAACTTTAATTATTAATGAAAATAGTGTTCAAAATTATTACATCAGTAATTATCTTATTATTAGCAATTCCTATAGGATATATATTAAAACATTATACTAAAGAAGAAATAAAATCTGGAAGAAAATATTTCTTTTATTTGTTTATTACAAGTATTGTTATTTCAAGTATATTTTTATTTATTCCTATTAATTTTGTTTTAAAAAGTACAATTATATTTGGTCTACTCTTTATTGCAATTGTTAGTTTTATAAGCTGGAAAAAATAGTTATTTTTAAAAATGATAAGTCAAGAAGAGGCAATAAAGCAGCTTGCTGAAATAAAAAAGTTGGGTGGAAATATGAGGCTTGCTGCTGACGGATGGGATGAAGAATGGAAAACATTAATAGCTACATTAATGTCAGCAAGAACAACTGACAAAAAAACAATACCTATTGCTGAAGAACTTTTTAAGAAATTTAACAATTTAAATAAATTAAGTAAAGCAAATGTTAAGGATATTGAAAATATAATCAGATCAGTTAATTTTTATAAAACAAAATCAAAAAATATCTTAAACTTATCAAAGATACTTGTTAAAGAATATGATAAAAAAGTTCCACATGACTTTAATAAATTGATTGAACTTCCAGGTGTTGGAAGAAAAACTGCAAATGTTTTTCTAGCAGTTTATGGACATGATAAGATTGGTGTGGATACGCACGTGGAGTATATCTCTCGAAAAATAGGATGGACAAAGGGAAAAAATCAAGAACAAATTGAAACAGACCTTCAGAAATTATTTCCTCAAAAAAAATGGAGAGATATTAACTGGATTTTGGTAAGTTTTGGGCAGACATATAAATCAAGAAAACAACAGGATGAAATAATTGATAAGTTAAAAAAAATTTAATTTATCTCTTTTTCTTTTTTAGTTCAGTTCTTTTATGAATTATTCTTTTTCTAAAGAATAAAAGATAAACTATTGGAAGAATTCCGACAGTATTAAATATAAAAATACAAATAAACCAAGCAAGCTGATTATTTCTACCAGCTTTCCACATTGCAATTCCTTTCCAGATAGATTCCCAGATAGTTAGAAATATTATTAAAATGAGTAATCCTGAAAGCAACATATACAATTAAGTTTATCACAGTTTAAATAGTTTTGTTTTTATAAGATAAGATGTGGCTAAAAAGTGAAATTGAAAGACTGAAACAAACTAGTGTAAAAGAATTAATTGATAAAAGACTTGAAAGTTTTTCTAGTTTTGCTGATAAGCAAAATGAATATTGGTTTTCTGAGTTGTGTTTTTGTATATTAACTGCAAATTCAAGAGCAGATAGTGCAATGAGAATACAAAGCCAGGTAAGTCCTATGGGATTTTTAATGTCTCCAGAAGCAAATATTGCAAGAGCAATTAAAACAAATAAACACAGATTTCATAATAATAAAGCAAAGTATATTTGTGAGGCACGAACTTATAAAAATATTAGAGAAATTGTTAGTGGAATGAATGAAGTTGAAGCACGTGAGTGGCTTGTTGAAAATATCAAGGGTTTAGGATATAAAGAAGCTTCGCATTTTTTAAGAAATACTGGAAGCAAAAATCTTGCAATACTTGACAGACATATACTAAACTTAATGGCTGAAAATGGAATAATTACTCGCCCAAAATCACTAAATAAAAAAAGTTATCTTGAGATTGAAGAAAAGTTTAATTCACTTGCTCAAGAATTAGGAATGAGTAGTGCTGAGCTTGACTTGTATATGTGGTTCATGAAAACAGGTGTTGTTCTGAAGTAATTAGTATATTCTGAATATGTTAAATAGTAGATTTATTTAAAAAGATACTAAATATTCTTTTTTTTATGAATCCAATAGAATTTAATAAAAGATATTACAAAGATGAAAAGCAAAGAAAGGAATTTGAGGAAAAGTATTACAAAGATGGAATTTTTCTAACACCTTTAGCAAATGATGAAAGATTATGTTCTTCTTGTTCAGAGATGTTTTCAGATTATTTTCGTAAAAATATTTGCAGACCTATGGAAGAAACATATGATGAGTTTCACTTGAAACTTAACAATGAAGAAAGAAGTAAAGCAATTAAGCATGCAAAAAGTTTGGTTAGATGTATTTTTTACAAACCAAAATAAAAAATTATGAGGATTAATAATTATTTATTCTTATTCATCTGATCTTCTGTACCATAAACACAATAATAAATATTCTTTAATCTTAGTTCTTTTGTTACAGGACATTGAGCACAGATGCACCCATTTTCTTCTTTTATGCAAGAACTTTTACATATAAAACAAAAAGCATATTCTGGTTTTTTACATTTAATGTATGAAGGACATTTACCACAAATGCACTTATTTAACAGCTCTTTTGAAGGTTTTTTCATTTTATTTTAAAAAAGATGAAAATGCAAAAAATGCATGAACCATAACAAGAATAAAGGTTATTGCTGCAGCAATCTTGTGATATTTTAAATATGGTTTTCTAAAATAATTTATAATAAATGCAATTCCTAAAGTAATCAAAAGAAGTGTTAAAGCTAGAATTCCAGACCACATAACATTTGAAAGACCTAAAAACATTTTTTACCTCTTTAAAATTAATCATGTTTGGTTTATAAGTTTTTAGTTTTCAAAGCATTTATAAATGTCTTATCCTTTATTTAGTATGAAATTAATTAAAGAATTTATGGAATTCTTGAAAGAGTATAAAATTGTTGGATTGGCAATAGCATTCATAATGGGTGTTGCTGCAACAGCGCTTATAAAATCGCTTGTTGACAATATTATAATGCCCATAATAACTCCGTTTATACCTGGTGGAGAATGGAAAGTTGCAACAGTTTCATTAGGACCGGTAGTTTTAAGTTGGGGAGCTTTTTTAGGAGAAGTAATTAATTTTATAATAATCGCACTTGTTGTTTTCTTGATTGCAAAAAAAGTTCTTAAAGAAGAAAAAGTTACAAAGAAGTAAATTCTAAAGTTTTATTAATTCATTTTGTGTAAGATTTTTATGACCTTTTATTTAATTGGACTAGGATTAGATGAACGTGGAATATCGTTGCATGGTAAGAAAATATTAAAGAACTGCAAGAGAATATATCTGGAAAATTATACTGTTGACTTTCCTTATACTAAAAAAGAGCTTGAAAAAGAACTGAAGATTAAGATTATTGATGCTTCTCGTGAATTAGTTGAAAGTGAGAAGCTTGTTGATGAGGCAAAAAAACAAGATGTTGTTTTGCTTGTTTATGGAAGTCCGCTAAGTGCAACAACACATATCTCTTTGATAAATAAAGCTAAAAAAGAAAGGGTAAAATACAAGATACTTTACTCTGGAAGTGTTGTTGATGCTGTTGCTGAAAGTGGTTTGAGTTTGTATAGATTTGGAAAAACAGCTTCGCTTCCAAAATGGCAGAAGAATTTTAAGCCTGAAAGTTTTATTGAAATAATTAAAGAAAATCAGAAGATTAATGCCCATAGCTTATTGTTAGTTGATATTGGACTGGAGTTTAGTGATGCAAGAAATCAGTTAAATGAAATAAATTATCCTTTATTTGAAACTGAAAAAATAATTGTATGTTCTCGCCTGGGAATTAGAAGCAAGTTTTACTATGACAAATTAAAAAACATAGATGCTGATAAAGTTAAGAAACCATATTGTATTATAATTCCGGGCAAATTAAATGACTTTGAAAAAGAAAGTCTTGAACTTGCTGCTGAGTGAAATCTTATCAAAAGACTTATAAACTAAAGTTAACATATATTAACTATGGTAAATATATATGAACTAAAGTTAACAAATCTTCAGCAAAAAATACTTAGATTGCTGTTTATTAAAGCTGGTAGCTCTCTTAATGCTCTAACAATAGCAAAAAGACTAAATGTTTCCCAACCTGCTGTTTCAAAGGCATTGCCTGAATTACTAAATGAAGATTTAATTAAACTTGATAAAAATAAAGAAACAGGTAGACTATCAATTGAATTAAACAGGGAAAATTATAAAATAGGACAACTAAAAAAAATAGACAATCTAAAACTTATTTATGAATCAGGTTTTGCTGATTTTATTGAAAAAGAATTTGCTGGAGCAACAGTTATATTATTTGGAAGTTATTCTAGAGGTGATGACAATATAAATTCAGATATTGATATTGCAGTGATTGGAAGAAAAGATAAGAAGATTAATATAGAAAAATTTGAAGTTATTTTGGAAAGAAAAATAAATATTAATTTTTATGATTCTTTTAAAGAAATTCATAAAAACTTGAAAGAAAATATATTTAATGGCATTATTCTTGTTGGAGGAATAAATTTATGAAAGCAATAAAAGAATTTAAAGAATTTATTAAAGAAGGAATTGTTAAAAGGCAAAGTCCCGATAAATCAAGATCAGAATTTTTGATAAAAGAAGCTGAACAAGACTACAATTATCTATTGGAATTAATAAAAAAAATAGGAATTAGTGATGTCAATGCGAATAATTATGTTAAAAACTGCTATGATATCCTTATGGAATTAATAAGAGCAAAGATGCTTGATGAGGGATACAATGCATCAGGATATTATGCTCATGAAGCTGAAGTTTCATTTCTAAGACTGCTTAGTTTTAATGAAGCTGATGTTCAATTTGCAGATCAAATGAGATTTTTTAGAAATGGTATGTTGTATTATGGAACAATTCTTGATAAAGAATATGCTGAAAAAGTTATATCTTTTACAAAAGAAAATTATAATAAATTAAGAAAACTTCTAAAAAAGTAAATTTACTAGTATTTTAACATGGAAAAAAATTTTGGACTTAGTGATGAAGAGATGAATAAATTAAAGGGATTAGATAGTCCTGCAAAAATTCAGGAATTTCTAGATAGTATTCCAATAAATTTTGAAGAAGATGGGAAAGATACCTGCATTTCTCCGCGAATGATTTTAAGGCATAACAAATGTCATTGTATTGAGGGTGCTATTTTAGGGGCTTTTTTATTAAGATTAAATGGACATAAGCCATTGCTTGTTGATATGACGGCATCAAAAGATGATTTTGATCATGTTATTGCAGTTTTCAAACAAGATGGCAAGTGGGGTGCAATATCAAAGACAAATCATGCAACTTTACGATATAGAGAGCCAATTTATAATTCAATAAGAGAGTTAGTTATGAGTTATTTTCATGAGTATACAAATGATGATGGTAAGAAAACACTAAGAAGTTTTTCTGTTCCGATAAATCTTGCAAGATTTGACAAAAAAGGTTGGGTAACTTCTGAGAAAGATTTGTGGTATATTGCAAGTCATATTGATAAAGTAAAGCATTTCAAAATATTAACAAAAAAACAAGCAGCTAATTTATCAAAGTCATCACAAATTGAACAAAAAATTTCTAGAATTATTCAGTTTGAGCCTCCGGCAACAGTTGACAAAGAAAGAATTAAAAATTTGTAGGATTAAAAAAATATTTATCTTCCTCCACCTCCACCTCCACCAGATCCTCCGCCACCTGCTCCACCCATTCCACCTGCACCTCCACCACTAGTATTTCCAAAACTAGATGAGTTGAAAGCAGTTGCTGTGTGATAAATAGTGTAATGATTTTGATCAATAACTTTCCAATCCTTGAACTTCTTCAAAATAACTGCACTTACACCTAAAGATGTTGCATAGATTAAATGTTGTTGCCAAAGCTTTAATGCTTGAGGTGGACAAGATTTCATAGTTGAAAATGATTTAATATATTTTCTAAATCCCTGCCATTTAAGATATTCTTCATAATAATTCTCCTTGAATCTAATGAATATTGATGTTGAAAAAGATAAATAGAACAATCCAATAAAAATAATCATTAAAAAGATTATTTGCTGATTATTAATTAGAATAAATTTATTAAGCAACCAAAAAAATATAAATGAAACTGGAAATAAAACTAAAATAGCTACAATCTGGCCTTTTTTATCAATATAACTTTTACTTTTTTCTTTTATTTTTTTAGTCAGTGAAACATATTTACTTGTTAGTTTATGTTTATTAAACATACTAATAGAATCAACCATTTTTTTAACTTTGAAAAAACCATCTTTGTCAATATGTTTTTTATTTCCAAGTTCTATAATTGTTTCAAGATATAAAGCAAATTCAAGCTCTACTTCGTCAAGTTTTTGCTTGTCATATTTTAAAAGTTTTATATACACTTCTTTCCCCACATTTTTCATGTCAATTATTTTTCTTCTGTAAAAGTCCATTATCATTGTTGAAAAGAAAGTTTTTCCTGGCTGTCCAAATGGTGGATTAAAAATAGCTGCAACTTCCCATGCTTTTCTCTCATTTGGATACATTGAAAGTTCATTTGGAAGATCAGGATTTGTCAGCTCTTTTCCAAAAAAATACCAAATTATAATAAATATTAATGCTGGAAAAAAAGAAATAAACAAAACAATAAATATAGTTAGATAAGAATTATCAAATTCAAAATCATTTTTTTCAATTATCTGATAATTTGTAACATCTGTTCCATTGAAAGGAATATAAATGATAACATACTCATTAGGTAGAAACATATTTTTTGTTATTACATTATCACCTGAAATAAAAAAGTTTTTATCTCTTGTTAATAGTTTATGTCTATTTGGTGAATAAACCACAAACTTTTTGTAATAATCCCCTTTTATTTTGAATAAATTACCATTAACTAAATAATCTGCTTGAATCCAGTATTCATTATTTTTTTCAAATCCGTAAATATTTCCAAAAGTACAACCATATTCATTTCTTTCAGTATAAGGCTGAGTTTTTGATTCCCATAAAGCATTTTGATTATATGAAAGATATTTTCCATCATTTGTATAAACATAAGGGTTTCCATCCTGACATGAAATAGAAGTAACTTCAATACTTTCAAAATAAGGTGTTGAACCTTTTGCTAAAACTGGGCTTACAAAATTTCTAAATAATGTATGGTAATCTTTATCTGTATTGTAAAATAACTTTTCTTGAATATTATTTCCATTCACAGATATTTCTGACTTGTAAAAATTAAATTCAAATGAAAAAAATATAGAGATTAATATACTAGCTACTCCAAGAAGGATTAATATCATAACAACTATTGAAACTAATTTTGTTTCACGCATGATAAATTAAGCAATTTTAAGCTTAAAATACTTTCTATAAAAAAGTTTAAAAATACTGCAAGCATAAAAAAGTTATGGCAAAAATTGCAAGCATAAGTGAAAGTATAAGCATTAGTTCTATAATTGCAATTATAGCTATTATTATCTAACCAACAATCAAATATTGATTGTTGCAGGAAATTCTATGACTAATCAAACTACAAACCTTGTTCATTGTAACTTTGCGCAAATCGCAAAGGAAAGAAATATTGCTTATTTTGAATTATGTAATGAAATCCTTGAAAAGTATTTTAGTATGAATGAGGGAAAGAGTGAAATTGAAAAAACTCAGGAATTTAGAGAAGCTTTAAGAAATTATCTTCAGTTTAACTGTGAAATACAAAGAAGAGTATTTTTTGGAAGAGTTATTTGTGATGGATTAAGAGAAGAATTTGATCACGAACTTTATGAAAGAGTGTATATGAAAAATAACCTTTTGGACAGTTCGGCTGATTAGTTTTATAAATACTGAATTATTTATGTTAAAATGTATGACTTTAAAGAAATAGAGCAAGAAGCTGCAAAACTTGTTAAAAAGGAAGAAATAACAAGAGCAGTTTTAAATGATTCTAAGAAAAAGAAGCTTTTTAGTTTTCTTGAAGGTCCTCCAACTGCAAATGCTCCTCCAGGACTGCATCATCTTGAAGTTAGAACTTACAAAGATATTATTAATAAATTTAGATACATGCAAGGATATAATGTTCCAAGAAAAGCAGGATGGGACTGTCATGGATTGCCGGTTGAAGTTCAAATTGAAAAAAAGTTAGGGCTAAAAAATAAAAAAGACATTTTAAATTATGGAGAAGCAAAATTCATAAAAGACTGCAGAGAAAGTGTTTTTTCTTATATTGATGCCTGGAATAAATCAACTGAAAGACTGAATTATTGGATTGATTTAAAAAATCCTTACGTAACTCTTGAAAATGATTATATTGAAAGTGTTTGGTGGAGTTTAAAGCAACTTTATGAAAAGAAATTGCTTTATGAAGCTCATAAAGTTGTCCCTTTTTGTCCAAGATGTGAAACACCTTTGTCAAGCCATGAAGTTGCTCAAGGATATAAAAAAGTAAAAGAAGATTCGGTTATTGTGAAGATGAGATTAAAATCTGGAGAAAATTTATTGGTTTGGACAACAACTCCTTGGACCTTGCCATCAAATCTCGCTGTTGCTGTTAATCCTAATATTGATTATGTTTATGTTGAAGAAAGAGAAGTATTTATACTTGCTAAAGAACAGGCAAACAAATTATTTGAGGAACCAAATATAACTAAAACAATTAAAGGAAAAGAATTAGTTGGTAAGGAATATTATCCTTTATTTGATTATTACAAAGATTTAGCTGGTGCATTTAAAATAATTGGAGGAGATTTTGTAACAACAGAAGATGGTACTGGAATTGTTCATATGGCTCCAGCATTTGGAGAAGTGGATTATGATGCTTGTAAACAAGCAGGAATTCCTTTTGTGCAACCAGTTGATGAAACTGGGTGTTTCACAGATGAAGTTCCAGACTACAAAGGAAGATTTATCAAAGATACTGATAAAGAAATAATTCAAAGACTTGAAAGAGAAGATAAATTATTTCAGGTAATACCTTATGAGCATGACTATCCTTTTTGCTGGAGATGTAATAGCCCACTAATGTATTATGCAATTCAATCTTGGTTTATTAATGTAACAAAATACAAAAAAAGATTAATTGAACTTAATGATAAGATAAACTGGACTCCGAAGTATATTAAAGAGGGAAGATTTGGAGAATGGCTCGAAAATGTAAAGGATTGGGCACTTTCAAGAAAAAAATTCTGGGGAACACCTCTTCCTGTCTGGAAATGTACAAATGAAAGATGTAATTGTGAAGAAATAATTGGAAGTATTGATGAACTTAAAAAAAGATCAAATAAAAAAATAACTGAAAAAGAAATTGATCTGCATAAACCCTGGATAGATAATATAAAGTTTAATTGCAAAAATTGTGGAAGTGAAATGGAAAGAGTTAGTGATGTTATTGATTGTTGGTATGATTCTGGTTCAGCAACATTTGCACAGTTTCACTATCCTTTTGAGAATAAAAAAGAATTTGAAAAAAGAGTTCCTTATGACTTTATTTCAGAAGCAATTGATCAAACAAGAGGATGGTTCTATACATTACATGTATTGTCAACAATACTTTTTGATAATGTAGCATACAAAAATGTAATTTGTGCTGGACATGTTGTAGATGAAAAGGGAGAGAAAATGTCAAAGTCAAAGGGTAACATAATCAATCCAGACAAAATGATGGATGAAGTTGGAATTGATGCAGTAAGACTTCAATTTTGCACAGTGGATATTGGAGCATCAAAAAAATTCGGTATAGATATTATTAAAAAAGAGATATTACCTTTTTTGAATGTTTTATGGAATATAAATCAATTTTATAGTCAATTGAATAATTCTGAAAAAGTTGAAGTAAGAATCGAGGATAAATGGATATTATCAAGATTAAATTCAGTAATTAAAGAATCAACTGAATCTCTTGAAAACTATCAAATTGAAAGAGCTCTTAACTTGTTAATTGAATTTATAGTTGATGATTTCTCAAAAAAATACATTAAAATGATTCGTGAAAGAGAAGATAAGAATGTTCAAAGAGTAGTAAAGGAAGTTTTAGAGGCAGTTGTTAAAATGCTTGCTCCTTATGCTCCTAACATAACTGAGGTTATCTATCACAAAATCTCAGAAAAAAAGCAATCAGTTCACCTTTCTAAATGGCCTAAAATAGACTCTAAAAAAATTAATAAAAAACTTGAAGAAGAGTTTGAAAGTGCGCTTAAAGTAATTGAAGCTGGTCTTGCTGAAAGAGATAAACTTAAAATTGGATTAAAATGGCCACTTGCAAGTGTAACTGTTGAAACAAATAAAAAAATTTCGAAAAAAGTAAAAGAAATAATTAAAAACCAACTTCAGGT
The DNA here is from genome assembly GCA_035453125.1 of Minisyncoccota bacterium. Classification (GTDB taxonomy): domain Archaea; phylum Nanobdellota; class Nanobdellia; order Pacearchaeales; family GW2011-AR1; genus JACPLR01. Next base: position 337,392 of record DAOTCN010000001.1, read on the forward strand.
AAAAAAAGTGATTATTTGTAATTCAAATAAAGAAGAAATCTCAGTTAATTTTGATATAACTGTAACTCCTGAACTTGAAGCAGAAGGTTATGTAAGAAATATTTCAAGAGCAATACAAAGTTTAAGAAAAAAAATTGGGTTAATTAAAAGTGATAAAATTGATTTGTATCTATTAACTAATAACAAAATTTTGGAATTAATAAAAATAGAAAAAGATTTCCTAATGAATAGAACAAATTCAGTTAAAATTTTATTTAGTGAAAATAAAATGGATGAACCGGGATTCTCCAACGATAAAATTGAAATAAAAGGTTATGAAATAATCTTTGGAATTAAAAAGGTTGAATAATTCACTATTAACTCTTAGTAAGAAGTGAAAATTTTTAGTCATTGAAAAGAAACGGCAGAATAAAAACATTTAAATATACCTTACCATTAACTTTAATAATTAATCAAAGGAAAAATAAAAATACAATGATTGTCAAAGAGGAGTTTTTAGGAAGGTTAAGAAAAATATTTGATCTAAATTTATATGAAGTAAAAGTTTGGACTGCTTTATTATCCAGAGGAGTTTCAACTGCAGGAGAATTAAGTAATATTTCTGATGTTCCAAGATCAAGAACTTATGATATTCTTGAAAGTTTAGAGAAAAAAGGATTTATTGTAATGAAATTAGGAAAACCAATCAAATTTGTTGCATTAAAACCTGAAGAAGTGATTGAAAGGGTTAAAAGAAATTTATTAGTTGATGCTAAAGAAAAAACAAAAAGACTTGAAGAATTAAAAAGTGATGATGTATTAAAAGAATTGGGTGGAATTTTCAATCAAGGAATTAAATTTGTTGAACCAAGTGATCTTTCTGGAAGCATTAGAGGTAGAACAAATATGTACAATCACTTAGATATGTTAATTAATGGTTCTGAAAAAACAATCACAATTGTTACAACAGCTGATGGAATAAATAGAAAACTTGAAGCTTTAATGCCTGCAATGGAAAAAGCAAAAAAAAGAGGAGTTAAAGTAAGAGTAGCTGCACCAATAAATTCTGATAATGAAAAAATTGCAAGAGAAATGGCAAAGGTTGCAGAAGTAAGAAGTTCAAATGGATTTAATGCAAGATTCTCAATAATTGACAGTGAACAGTTAATGTTTATGCTACTTGATGACAGCACAATACATCCAAGTTATGATGTGAGTGTATGGATAAGTACTCCTTTCTTTGCTAAAGCTCTTGAACAAATGTTTGAGCTTGCTTGGAATACATTCAAAATTGTAAAACCTTCTAATAAAAAATAAAATAAGTTCTTAATTTATTAAAAAAATTAAAAACGTTTTGTGTACTACATTCTTATTCAATTCTTAAAATTTAAAAAAAAAGAAAAAGAAAAAATTAATAAAAATTAATAAAAAATTATTTGTCTTTTGCTAAAGCAAAAACATTTTTTATAGCTACTACAATAGTAGATGGTACAAATATTGCTAAAAGTGCTATCAAAATAGCAGAAAGTATATTTCCTGTCATTCCTGAAGTAGTGCTAAGTAATGCTTGTCCAAGATTACTTGCAATAATAAGAACTGCGCCAGATAGTAAAAAAGGTGTTACTTCTTTTCCACTTATATTCAAAAACCCAACTAAAATTCCTATAATTACAAGTACTAAAATACCTAGAGAATTTATCTCCTTATTGATATATCCGTAGTATATACCAAGAACTAAAGCAATTACTACACCTATTAAAAACGCCCAACTTCCTATCTTCTCTTTTGTTGATTCTTTTGTCATTTGAACCTCCTTTCAATAAATTTAAATGAAATTAATTGAAGTAATCAATTATTGCTAAAATAACTCCTAACAGTGTTGTGGCTAAAACTATCCATCCTGCAATAGATGCAACTGTCATTCCACCAAGCCAGTTAGGAAGTCCTAATGTTCCATTTATCATTCCAAAAGATACTGAAAGTGAAACAATAATTCCTGTAAGCCAAAGTACAATGTTAAGCACCTTTTGCAATATTTGATTTTTACCCATTTTTAAGATATTATAATTTAGGTTTTATAGTATATAAAGTTTATGGGAAATAAAAAAAATTTACATCTCTTCCATAGCTTCAATACCAAGCAAATATAATGAATTTTTAATAGTTGTCTTGAAAGCTTCAACAAGTTTCAACCTGAAAGATTCATTCTCACTTTTTATAACAGGACAAGCATGATAAAACTCATTGAAAGTCTGTGCTAACTCATAAGAATAATTAGCTATTAAATTAGGAGATAATGAATCAGCAGCACGAGACACAATTTCTGGAAATTCAGAAATTTTTCTAGCAAGTTTAAACTCTTGTTCATTAACTTCAAATATTTTATATGGTTTTTTTGTCTTTATTTTTCTTGTAATTGAATTTGCTCTTGCATAACTATATTGTAGATATGGGCCGGAATCTCCTTCAAATTTCATTGCTTGTTCTTTGTCAAAAATTATAACTCTATTTGATGATTGACATAACATAGGATATTTCATAGCAGCAACACTTATTTTCAAACCTCGTTCATTTAAATCTTTTTCATTTATTTTTGGAAATCTTTTCTTAATTTCCTTTTTTGCATATGTTACTAATTCTTTTCTGAAATCTGAATAAAGAATATTCTCTCCAGTACGTGAAGACATCTTTCCTTGAGGAAGTCTTACTGGTGCATATGATGCGTGTAAAAATTTATTTTTTCCTTCAATTCCAATTAACTCTAATGTTTTAAATAACTGCTGAAAATGTAAGTTCTGTTCATCTGCAGTTATTACTAAATAATTATCTAACTTATGATCTTTTAGTTTTCTTTCAACAAGAGCAATATCTTTTGCAGAATACAATACTGTTCCATCATTTCTTAATAAAACCCAAACCCCTAAATTATATTGTTTTAAATTCATAATTGTTGCACCTTCATCAACAACAGCTATTCCTTTATTAACTAACTCCTTTGCTAATTCTTTTGCTCTTGCTTCAACTTCAGATTCAAAATAATGTCTATCGAACTTTGTACCAAAGTCATCATAAATCTTCTTCCATGAATCAATTGATAACATTCTTGTTTTTTTCCAAAGTTCATTTATTTTTTTATCAGACTTTTTTTCGATTTTATTGTTAATTTCATTAACTTCTTCTTGAAACTTTTCATTTTTCGCAATTCTTTTTACTGCATCAACATAAATACTTGCAATCCATGATTCATCATTTGATAATTTTTCTTCTGAATGATATTTTTGATAACACCATATCCATTTTGCTATATGCATTCCGGTATCCCCAGAATAATTTGCTCTGATAACTTTTGAACCTTGTGACTCAAAGATTCTTGCTAAACTCTCACCTAAAGCTGTACCTCTTATATGTCCTACATGAAATGCTTTATGTGTATTTGGTTGGGAAAACTCAACCATAATTGATTTTCTATTTTCTGATTTTCCATTACCATAAGTCTTGTTTAAAGCTCGTTTTATTACATCTTCAGCAAAAACTTTTTTGTAAACAAAAAAGTTTATGTAGGGGCCTATGGCTTTAACTTCTGAAAGTTCTTTTGGGAGTTTATTGTTTAAAATCAATTGTAATTCTTTTGCAATTTCTGCTGGGGATTTTTTGAATTGTTTTGAAAGAATAAAACAAGGGAAGGCATAATCTCCCATTTCAATATTCGGGGGAATTTCAATTAGTTTTTCAATCTGATTATCTTTAATTTCTTTTGAATTAATCTGTTTTGAAAGTAAACTTGAGATAATCTTTTTCATTTTAATAACAATAGAAATATGTTAATAAATTTATTTATCTGTGTTCGTCTAAACTTTTACCACAATTTGTGCAAAATTTTTCATCACCAATACTTTTATTACAACCTGGACAATTCAATAAAGGTATTTTCATTTGTCCTCCACATTGGGGACAGAACTTTTGATCAACATCTCCTCCTCGACCACATTTAATACATCTTGGAGGAATAACTCTTTTCTCAATAACTGCTTTATATCCTGGCCTGCCAGAAACTATTTTTGAGAATGCATCTTGAACTGCAAGATTATCTTGATATTTTCTTAAATCTAGACATGAGCCCATTTTAAATAAATTATTCTTACCTCTCTTTTAATAATACTAGTCTAGAAAATATGGTTTTTAAACATTTCCCAAAAAATTATTTATAATATACTATTAATCTTAAAATAATAATGTTTAAAAATGATAAAATTTGTGAATTAATTATGAGATATAGACTAACTTCTTCAAGTAAACTTAATGAGGAGGATATAACAAAAATTGAAAATAAAATATTAAAAAATTTTGATGTTACTACATTTATCTATATTTCAAATTTAGTAAATTATGAAGAGAAAGTTATATCTACAATTTAATATCTATTGGTCAAATTGATCTTGAAAAAACAAGGTGGATATTTTTTAAATCAAAACCCTTTAAACTTGAAGCAATAAATGATTAACTTATTTGATATTTAAATCTTGTTTTGAGAAAGATTATTAAACAATCAATTATTATTATAATTATGACTAATAAATGTGATTTATGTGGTGAAAAAATTGAAGAAACATTTTTAGGAAAATTAAATGGTAGTATAGTTAAGATAAAAAAAGAAAACAAAAATGAAAAATGTTATGTTTGTGATTCTTGTCAGAAAAAGCACGGGACAAGTATAAAAAAAGAACTTGAAAAGGTTGCTTAGTTACTTGTTTTAAGTAATACCAATAAAGTACTAAAAAATAATAACAATACTTAAAAATACAAATAATTCTTAACTTTTATGAAAAATAAAAAAGAAAGTATGATTAGTATAACAAAAAGATTTATCTCACCAAAGGTTTTTTATTCTGGTTTATCAGTTATAATTATTGTTTTAATAGTTTTGTCTGCTCCTACTGAAGCATTTTTTTTAGATACAGTTATATCAAACACAAATCCTGAACGAGGAGAAGTTATATTCTTTCAAACATCTTTAAACTTTGACCCTGGAGAGATTATACCTATTGAGTATTTCTCATTTGAACTAAACGGACCTGAAAAAATAACTTGTAATTTTTACCCCAATAAAACTCTTATTTATCAAAATATGTTAAATATTAATATGACTACTCTAACTGGATGTGAAAAATTAGATATAAAACTTGATTCAATAACTGATTATGTTTACGAAAATTTATCTGGAAATTATAATGGAACACCCTATAATTGGGGGTATGGATATGGGTATGGATATGAAAGTAGTTATGGTAACTATGGAAAAATTAGTTATAACATCAGCTTAAATACTTCTAATCTACTTTCTGGAGAATATTCAGTAAAATTTAAGTTAAAAGGATATTTGATTTCAATTTCAACTCCTGAACAAAAATTTATAATACCAACTGATGAGAGTTATACATTAGATATTTATTCTCCTAATAGCATTGAATATAATTCTACAAGAATTTTATTTAATTTAAGCACTAGTAAAATTGTTAGTAAACTAGAATATTTTAATGTTAAAACACCATCACAAAAAATATTATTATGTAGAAATTGTAATAGTGTCTCTAAATTAATGTCAATTAATGATGGAAAATATAACATTACAATACGGGCAACAGATTTATCAGGGCAAATTAAAGATAAAAATGTTTCTTTGACTGTTGACACTAAAAAACCAAAAATATTTTTTACATCTCCATCTATGAGATTGTTTACAAATGGAAGTGTTTTCTTTATATCTTATAGTGAAGACAATCTAAAAGATATAACTTTATTTTATGGTAATAATGAAAGCATAACTAAAGAAGACTGTCCATCTGGACAAAGTAAGAAGTGTTATTTTAATATTGATTTGTCAAGTTATGACTCTTCTAAAATTAATTATAGTTTTGAAATTAAGGATATAACTAATCATACATTAAAATCAAGAAATACAAATGTAAATGTTGATACAACTTCACCAAGTATTATCGTTAAATCTCCAACAAATATGAATTATTTAACTAAAAATATTCCATTTAATATTACTATTTCTGAAAAGACAAAAATAGCTTATATTGATTATTCTAGTTACAAACCTAGATGGAATACTCTTTGTACAAATTGTAATTCTTATGGAGATATTGTAAAGAGATTAAAATATTTTTCTCCAGGAATACATAATATTACAATAAAAAGCACTGATATGGCTGGAAATTCTGCAGAACAAAATATAAGCTTTAATATTGTTTAAAGATTAAAAATCAAAAGCTTAGGGTATCACGTTATAAATTAATTGGTTTGATTTGTTTTACAAAAAGTCCAGATAAAAATTCACTCTAAGTGGTATGAATTTTTTAAAGAAGGTCTTTTTTTGTCTAACATAGATAAATTTAAATAAGGCTAAAATAATAGTTTTCTATAGGTGAATTATAAAAAGAGATATGACTAAAGATGATTCAAAGCTAAAAATGGCTATTATTGTTGGGGCAGCTGAAGCTTTGAAAATAAAATCACAAAACCCAAATCATAATGATAGTGAAGTAATACATCAAGTTAATAAAAGAGTTGATGAAATAATAGCAAATATTGATTATTAATGAATACTATTAGTGAAGTGTTGGAGCTTTCTTAGATAATTAGAAAGAAACATGTGCTTAAAAGTATGCGGAAGGGAGGGTTCGAACCTCCGCAAGCACTAAGCTAGTGGATCTTAAGTCCACCCCGTTTGACCACTCCGGCACTCCCGCATAAAAACCGCCCTTGGGTTTTTATGAATCCTGCAACCAATGGCGCGAGGCTATAAAATACTTAAAGGTAAAGTATGAAATTAAGTAATTTATACAACTTATAAACCTTATCATAAAATTCATATTAAAAAAGAGTAAAAAGAAAGTTTGAAGTAATCTTAAAGCAAAAGTAAAGAGCTTAAGATAAGTTATAGAGAAAATATGTAGTATAACTGGAAAAATAGATGGATTTAAGACAAAATATGAAGTGAAGTAATGTTTGAGTAACACTCTAAAAAAACAAAAAATAAATTCACAAGTTCACCATGAAAAAATTAAAAAACATATCGACGGATAAATTGGTCATTAATTTTCAGTAACTACAAAATCCTACTTTCTCGACGACAACAATGCTTTTAAACTGACACCTGTTACTCTTTTTTGTAAAACAAAATGAGATGCACTAAATACAAAGAGGACAAAAAAAGAGAAACAGAATTGAATAGTTCAGCTATATTATGTACTTCTAGCTGTACTTCACATAACATATTTATATTGAGTGAAAGGAGGTTAATGTAAAAAGAATATGAAAAAATTGTTAGCTCTAGTAGTTTTAACATCTTTGTTAATCGGTGTAATGCCTGCTGTTCTTGCTAGTTCAGTTGGTAATGGACTTGTTCCAAACATCGGAACTGAAGACTTCCCCCCATTAGTATGGATGTGTGGTGATAGAGTTGTTTCTGATGACTCTACTGAACCAGGAAGAATTTCAGAAGGTGGTGCTCCTCTATTAGAAAGATTAAATAATTATGCTTTTGAAGGAGAGAGTGTTCAATGGACTGTTCTTGTAATGGACAAGAATGGAATAAACAAAGTTGAAGATGTTTTTGCTACAATCGGAGATGCACAAGGAGCTGGAAACGAAATTCAAGTTAACTGTGTAGAAGATCTTAGACAACAAACTATCTTAGATTCTTGTGATGCAAGAATTTTAGAAGAAAAAATTGTTGAATTTAAACCTTCAATAATGAGATATTACACATGTACTTTAACTGTTGAAACACCAGAATCTATGTACGGAGAATACTGGGTAACAGTTGAAGCTGTTGATTTGGATGGAGAATCTGGAACTATGGCTGAAAATGAATACTGGTTCTTTAATCCAGTTATTGCTTTATCAGTTGATGGAGCAATGGACTATGAGAATGTAAGAGCTGGAACTGCTTCTTATTCACAAACAATCTTAGTTGGTAATGATGCTGATGCTGGTAGTGGAGTTATGCTTGATATGTTTATATCAGGAACTGACTTTTACGACTCATCAAGTTCAGGAGCTATGTGCCCAACATCTAATGTTTTAGATTTGGATGCATTTAGTTACTTTGCAACAAATGGTGCTTACTCATCAAAGACTGATGCTCAAAGCAACAGAGTTTGTGATGCTGAAGGATACTGTGGTATTAATTATGGAATTGGATTTAATGATCCAACACCATTCTATAACTCACATGAAATCCTACAAGCAGGGCCTATGTTAGGAGGAGTATATTACGGTGCTAATGTATTAGCTCCAGGTGCTGAAATGGCATTGACCTTCAAGTTATTGCTTCCAGAACCATGTAATGGTGACTTTGACTCAGGTAGTATTTACTTCTGGGGAGAAGCAATCTAAAAGTGCATTGTTAATTTTTTAATTTTTTATTTTTTGTTTTTCTTTTATTTTTTTTAATAAAGAAGAACACGAGAACGGGAAGGAGAGGTCCCTTATATTAAATTTAAGTAAATAAAAAAGTTGGAGAAAGTATGAAATCAAAGAAAAAAGAACTTGTTTTAATATTAGTATTAATTGTAAGTCTATTCAGTTTTATTTATATTATAGATTCTGCAAGTGCTGCTAAAGATGATAGTGATGAATGTATAAAATCTTTTCCAAAGGGAAATATTTATTTTTGTGGTATTCCAACAAAATACTGTAGTCACACAACATGTAACTATTGTGTTAAAGGGTATAATGCTGCAGATAATTGTTATTATTATGCTGGATTTGATTGTAAAAAATATTGTGTTGGAAGTGGAAGTGGAAGTGGTGGAGGATCAAATGATCTTGATGCACCAGTTATAACAATAAATAGTCCTCAAAATAATCAATTATACTCTACAAGAAAAGTGACTTTAGGAATAGCTCTAAATGAACAAGCTAAAATTGAGTATACTGATTTAAATGATGGAAGAGGAAGATGGTCAACTTTCTGTAAGTCTTGCTCATCAGGAATGAAATCTTTAAGCTTTAATGATGGAGAAAATAGATATCTAATAAAGGCAACTGATGGTTCTGGAAATGAAGAAACAAAAGAAATAAAGTTCTTCATTGATTCACAGAAACCAAGAATACATACTTTTGGACCTCTAAAGGGATATGCTGATGGAACTTTCTGGGTACAATATACTGAAGATAATCTACAAGAAGTTACAATTAACTATGGAAATGTTGCGAAGGGATTTAATTCTACAAAAATAACAAGTTGTGATAATGGAAAAAAACAAAATTGTGAAATTGAAGTTAATTTAAAAAAATATGATGGACAACAGATTGAATATTATTTTACAATTAAAGATATTGCAGGAAGTGTTGTTGAATCAAAGAAAGCTAAACTTGATGTTGACGTTTCATTCCCAAATATTACTTCACTTAACTACCGTGTTGAAGACAGAAAAGTTTATTTTGATATTGATGTAAATGAAGCAAATCTAGCTTCAATAACTTATACTGATGAATCTCAAGTTGTTCCAAAACCAAAGAAGTTATGTAGTAAATTAGTGGATGAAAAATGTAATGCAAGAGTAACTTTTGGATATGGTGAACATTATCTAAATATAGAAGTCTCTGACAAAGCAGGAAATATTATAAGTTGGCCAGTAAACGTAACTATATAAATAAATTTAGATATTTCAAATGATAAAACAAAAATGCTTTATAAAAAAAAAATTTTAATACTATTAATTATTTTATCATTACAAACATTTCTAATAAGTGCATTAAGTATTGAAGTTAATTCTCCAACAAATAGTTATTATAAAACAAATCAAATAGTAATCAATGCAACATTTGAAGATTTAAATAAAATCGATACAATATGGATTGAAGCAGAATTAATTAATAGCACCTTTAAAATTGCTGGTGAAAGCTCTGTAAAAAATATTTTAATTAAACAAAATTTTCCAGAAGGTAGCCATAATATTACTTTTTATTTTAATAACACTATTGGTGAATCATTATCAAAAAAAATTTTATTTACAATAGATAAAACATTGCCTCAAATTGATGAAACAACTAACCTTTGTTCTTTTGAATATCAAGATGTAATGCTTAATGTAAGTATTCAAGATAAAAATCCTAAAACTGCTTGGATTAGTGGTAATTGGGAAGGAAGTTGGAAAAATTACTCTCCAATATGTTTAAATGTTACAAGTCAACTACAAAAATGCAGTTATAGAGTAAGATCAGATCTTCTTGAAAGCGGTGAAATATTCAACTGGAAGTATTATTCAGAGGATATGGCTGGAAATGTTAAAGAAGGATTATTAAAAAGTTATGAAGTTGAACATAGTACTGATTTAAGAATAATACCTGATCTACCTAATGGATTAAATAACTGGTATATAACTGAACCAAATTTTGTATTAACTAACCCTGATGCTAATAAAGTATATTATAAATGGGATGCTGGGAGCTATTTTGAGTATGAATCTCAGTTTAATTTAGAAAAATCACCCAATGATGGAAATAAAACAGGAGGAATATTTAGGCTAACTTGGAAAGGAGAAACTGATTGTGGATTGGAAAAAGAACAAAATAAGATAATTTATGTTGATTTAACTGGACCAATAATAACAAAACTAATGCCCGAACCAGAAAGCGAAAATAATGAATATCGACCAATTATTCAAGGTTATGTAAAAAAGATGTATAGTTCAACTTCTGAAATAAATGTACAAAGTATTATTATGAGAATGGATAATTTTATTGTTCCAGCATCAATTAAAACAATGAATAATCAAAATATTTTAGTAAATTATACTGCTGATCAAGATTTAAGTGTTGGAAAGCATACAGTTAGTATATATGCTAAAGATCAAGCAGGAAGAGATGTAATAGTTAATTGGTCTTTTTATGTTAATCCAATAACTCTTTTTGATTTGATAATAAATACTCCGGAGGATAGTTTATATTCATCTAAAAAAATTCCAATAAACATAACTTCAACAAAGAATATAACTGAAATAAGATACATAAATCTCGATAATAATTCTCCTAGATGGACAGTTTTATGTAAAAATTGTAATAGTTATGGTGAGAAGTATAAAAAAACAATTAGTGGAAATGAAGGATGGAATAACTTAATTATAGTTGGAATAGATGAATTTGGAAATGAAAAAGAAAAAGATTTAAGAGTGTATGTTGATTCAAAATCACCAAAGATAATTACAACTCAACCTATAAAAAATAAATTTAGCAACGGTTCTGATTTTTATGTTAAATATATTGAAACAGATTTATCTGAAATAATTGCAAGTTATGGAAACTATGAACTTGGTTTTGAAACAAAAAATGTTTATGATCAGTGTAATGAATCAGGAAGAAATGTTTTATGTAATTTTAAACTAGAATTAACAAAATATGAAAATAAAGATATTTATTATTGGGTTAATATAAGTGACAAGTTAAGATCTGTTAAATCTAAGGATGTAATGATTAAAGTTGATACAAAAAAACCAGTTATAACAATTAACTCTCCACAAATAGATAATAATTATTCAAGAAGAGTTTTATTTGATGTGATGATTAATGAACAAATTAAAAGATTAGAATTGTTTGATTCGACTTTTCCAACAAAATGGAAAAGTTTATGTCTTAATTGTGAGAGGGTTAGTAAAATACAATATATGAAAACAGGTTTACATAATGTTACATTAAAAGCAACAGATTATGCCGGAAACTATGAAGAGAAGACTATATCTTTTTATGTAGACTAATTAATATTTTGATTAATTTATTTTAAGTGATTACAAAAAGTTATCATATAGAATATATTTCGTATTTCATATTTATTTATAAAGATCATAAGATATTTGTTTTAATGAAAAAGTTTTTGGTGATGATGGTGATGTGTATTGCTTTAGTAGGTATTGCTAGTGCAACAATTACTTTGACTAATAAAAATGGAGATACTATATCGTATGGTTCTGAATACAATTCAAGTTCAAAAATAGTAAGAATTTCATCTTTTTCAACAAGCAATTTAGGTTTTGTTGTGTTTGGTGCTAGTAATGAAAAAGAAGTTGAGCTTAAAAAAACAAAAAAACTATGTGGACCTTGTAAAGCTGGGAAAACATATAATGCAACTATTAGCTTAAAAGAGGGTAAAAACTATTTAGTTATTAATGAAAATGGAGAAAATAAATCATATACTATAAATGTTGATTCTCGTGATCCAAAAATAAAAGTTATACCAAGCAAAACAAAGTACAGTGATGGTAAATTTGAAGTTATTGTAAGCGGTGAAAAAAATATGCCTTCTGTTAAAATATTTTATAGAAATCAGGAAGATTCAGATTATAAAAGTGAATCTTTAAGCTGTTCTGAATATACAAAGACTGAAAAAGAAGATGATTGGAATTGTTCAACAGATTTAAGTAGTTCTTTAAGTGGAGATATAATCTTTAATTTTAGTGCTTCTGATGGAGTAAATACTGTAAAATCAAATAAATTACGGGCAAATGTTGATAAAACAAAACCAGTGATACAAGCAGTTTTTATAAAAGTATTACCTCCAATAAACAGAAACACTTCAAGTATACCAACTCCAACACTTAGTTCACTTGAAAATCTTATGGGTGGTGTTACATTTGCTATTGGGTCAAATGAACTTGTAAAAATGAAATATGAAATTGATTCAGATGGTAAATTAAAAACATTATGTAACAGCTGTAGTTATATTCAAAAGACTTTAAAACTTAATCCTGGAATGCATTCACTAAATATAACAGCTGAAGATAAAGCTGGAAATAAAGCAGATAATTTATTTCTTAAAATAGATGTTTCAGCTTACTAGTTGTTCTAAAAAATTTAAGTTTTAGTCTGTTTAGTATAGTGGTAAATAAGATTTAAATAATAAAAAACATTAGATAAAATGTTAAAAGGGATGATAAAATGTTAAAAGAGTCTAAAAAAAGAGTGTATTCTTTTGTAGGTATATTTTTAGTATTAAACATCTTTTGTTGTTTTAGTGTTTACTCTGAACAATATACTAAAACACTAATTCTTGAAACTAATGTTATAGCTGGAGAATCAGAAAGTAGTGGAATAAGCATTGAAATTCCAGATTATCTTTTTTTAGGAAATGTAAGTGTTGGTGAACTTTCTGAGAATGTTACAAGCATACTTATAAAAAATACTGGAGATGTTAAACCAGTAAAAGTTATAGCAGAACTTGTTAATTCTAATGATTATATCTATAAGTATCTTAGAATAAGCAACTCAAGTAAAACATCTGGATTTAAAACAATTGGAGAATTTGTTATTTCATTAAATACTCAAAAAACAGTTTATACAAGAATTGATTTAAGGGAATTTGAAGATGATCTTGAAAATAATATCTTAAACCATAGAGCTGAAATAAGGTTCATAGCAATGGAGGCTTAATGAAAAAATTAGTTTTATTTGGTGGTTTTATGTTAGTATTTCTTATTTTATGTAATACAAGTGTTTATGCTATTAGACTAGGACTTTCACCTGGAACAATCGAGCTAAATGGAAAATCTGGAGAAAAAATATGTAAAGAACTTATGGTAACAACTGACCAAAACAATCTCATTCTTTATGGTGAGGATAACTGGACTGAATCTAAAAATAGCAAGGATTTAAAAGATTATACAAAAAATAGTGGAAACTTAAAAATTAAAATTGAATATCCAAAAACTGTTGTAATCAACTCTTCTGGAAAAAATATAAGCCTTTGTATAACTGGAGAGAAGTCTGGTAAATATAAAGGAATAATTTTATATAAAGCAGTAACAGGTGTTGGTGTTGCTACTTGGATTAATTTAAATTTAGACAATGATGGAGATGGTGGAATACTTTCTGTAACAGGTAATGCAATAAAAGATAATTTTCTTGAAAATGCCCTTTGGCCTCTTCTTTTATCCTCTTTTGTTTCTATTATTGCTTTAGTGTATTTATTAAGATTAAATAAAAGAAAATCGCAAAAAGTTTCAGAAGAAGAAAATCAAGAAATAAAAAATATTGAAGACAGTGTAAAAAAGGAATAAACTAATATTAAAAAAAGCAACTGATTTTTAAGTTTTATGATGATAAAAAGTTGTGCTTCTTATAAGAATATATTCTTAAGATATAGTAATATTTTTAAATGTAGAGTATAGAGTATTTTAATGAATAAAGGAATTATTTTTGTTTTAATCTTTAGTTTAATTATTGTAGGAATTATTTTATTAGCAAACCCTAAATTAACAGGTAAAACAATAAATGAAATTAATAGTACTGAACTAAAAAATCCAATTTTAGAAAAAAGTAAGACAAATATACCAAGTACTGGCACATCAAGCACTGGCACCTCAAAACCTGCAGAAATTAAACTTGAAAAATATCTTGCTTCACAACCAATTATAAATGATCTTCCAAACAATGGATTAATTGTCCTTAAATTTTATGGCTCTGAAGATAAAACAGTTATAGATAAAAGCTATATTCTTGAAAAAAACTCTGTTAAAGAGGGAAGCTCTAATAATGCTGATATAGTTATTCTTGTTAATTCAAAGTATATTGGTGAAATAAAAAATGGATTGTGTGAAACAGTTAAAAAGGCAAATGTAAATGGAGATATAAGTGTTGAATTAAATATGAAATATTCTACACTCATGTGGAAATATAAGAGTTTACTTAAGTATAAAGATTGTTTTGGTTTATAAAAATAAAATAATTACTTTATCTAGTTTATTTTTTTCTTGAAAATAAAGAAATAAACATGTCATCTAGTTTTTCTGATTGGGATTTAAGCTTTTTTGAATTTATTGCGCTTCTTCTCAGAATATCTTCAATTTGTTCTGTTACTGTTAACATATTTTTATTTGCTCTTTTTTCAATTTGTTTTAATACCTCAGAATCAAGATAAATACACACTTTATTTTTAAACTTTAAAGGAGGTTTTGTTTTAGCAAATGCAAGTTCAATATCATCTAAAGGCCATCTGTTTTTTAACAGTACCTCTTTTATCTGAATATCATCAAAACCTCTGTTTCTTGCTTCTTTTACAAATTTAACAAGTTCTTGATTTACCATTTTCAGGTATAACTTTTTTTAAAAAACAAAAGTAAACAAGAGATAAAATAACCCACTATAAAGAAGAATATAAGATTTATCAAGAATAAGATATAATTAAATCCATTAAATCTTGATTTTTTTATTTGATCTAAGGACTGATTGTTATTTATTTGATTACATAAATAATCTTCTTCACTTGTTGAAAAACTAAATGTTGATTTATATAATGGGTTAATCTTTGTTAATAATGAATTTGAAAATGAAACAAAATTTATCTTTGCTTTGTTATTCTCTAACTTATCAATAAAACTGGCATCATATTCTGTCTTAAAATTTAAACTTTCAAAAGATACAACATTCGATGAAATTTCTTTACCTTCTATATAATTCTTAAGTTTCATAATCTGACAGTTATAACTTGAAAATTCTGAGTTAAGATTGTTAGTTATAATGAATACAGTTATTACAAATAAAACAATAGCTATAGGTATAACAAATTTTAATGGACTAGGTTTTATGAAATTATTCATTTTTTTGATTTTGGTGAAACATAAACTTTTTGGACAGCAAAGCTCTTATAAATTCCTTCTAAAATATCTGTTCCTGCATAGCCAGCTAATAGTGAAAGTCTTGGATCGAAACTGAAGATTATGCCTACAAATACTCCTATAATAACTGCAATTGCAACAGTTATTGCATAATAATGCCATAATATCTTTCTCTTTAAGGAAAGAGCTTTAAGAAGACCCACTCCTCCTCTAACTAAACCACCAATACCTCCTAATAATCCTGCTAAAAGAAGATTGTCCATATTCCCTCAATTTGATACTAAAAAATAGCCTTGAAGATATTTAAATATTTCCTTACTTTTCAGAATTAGTTAGGTCATCAATAGAACGGTAATGTCTTGAAATAAATGCTTTTGTTAACTTATCTGAAATAGTGTAAGTAAACTTCTGACCTATATTAATTTCTTTATATGCACTTTCAAGTAAAATAATTTTTTGACTAGGATTATGATCTGCTATTAATACTGCATTTCCATATCTGTCAAAATGAATAACTGTTCCTATTTTTGGCATTTTTATTAAATTTTAATTTGATTTTTAAATTTATCGTTTAATTAATATAACTATTGAACAAATAACAACAACAAGAATTAAAACAAAATCAAAGGCATAGGCTTTAATCTCAGAATATTTTGATATTCTCTGATATTCAATTTCGTCTTCTGGTTTGATTGAAAATTTGTAATACCCTGCTTTAGACTGAAGAATTGAACTTAAACTCGTGTCTGTTGGAATTGCAAGAGCACATATTTCACCTTTACCAGTTGATATTTCTTTAAAATCTTGATAGTGGGATAATTCATGAAGAAATGTCCCTGAAACAAAAGCACCTAATAATGAGAATACTAGAACTATTATCAGAGCAATTTTATCAATTCTCATTTTAAATCCCTATTAAGTCTCTTTGAACATGATTCAATAGAGTTATTAATATCTAAAAGTTGATGTTCATATTTAATTAAATCATTATTATAAACTTCTTTTGAAAAAGTAAGAATTTCTATTGATTCATTATCTTTATACTTTTGATTTTCTAATTCTTCTAACATTTCGTCTATTCTTTTAATTATTGCAATGCAGTCATGACGAAAAAAATTAACTTCTTCTATTTTGTTTTTATACAAGTCTATTGCTTTTTCATAATATCCTATTTCTTCGTATATTTTTGCAGCAGAATAAGGATTGAAATCTTTTACTTCTTCAGCTTCTTTAATTTGTTTATTTTTAGTATAGATATCTTTTGATGTCATTTACTTCACCAATTAGCTAATTATTTAAACCTTTCGATATGTAGTAATTAATAAATAGTAACATTTATAAGTAATTTTTAGATAAAAAGAAATATAAGGATTGTTTTGAATATGCAAAAATGAACAATATAAACAAACTAGGAATATTATCAATATTTGTTGCATCAGCACTGTTAGTTATGATTAACTTTATAAGTTTTAGTGCTGAAAATAGATTTTTTGCACTATCAAGCTTTGTATTGATACTTTCTGTTATTTTTCTTGGTTTGATTATTATAAATAAAAACTATAACCATATGATTGGAAGGATAAATCCAGTAATAATCCTCATAATTGTATACATTATTCTTGCTGAAACAATGTTATTTGGCAGTAGATTTTTCTCTATTGAATGGGCTTTTTTAATATTTGTTGGGGCAGCTGTATTAGCTTATGATTTTAAAATTGATTCTAGATACTTAATACTTCCATCACTTCTACTTTTAGGTTATATTCCTTTTTTATTAACAGCAAAACAAAATGCTATTGCTGAAACAACAGCAGTTTATGTATATTATTTCTTAGTTATTGGTGTTGTAATGCAAATTTTTGAAAATATGAGTGATAAAGTTTTACATATCAATTTTGACAATTTTATTCCAAGACTTAGAAGAATGAGAAATTTTTTAGTAGTATTAGTTATTTTAAGTGGTTTTATTGCAATTGATTTGAGTCTAATAAATAGAATAAAGAATTTTGAACTTTGGAGATGGACAAGCGTTTATATTTTTATTATATTTTTTGTTTTTTATCTGATTTCACAAATAAAACAAACAGAATTCCAATTAGAGTCAAAAGAGATATCAGAATTCCAAGTATAAATCTTAAAGGAACTGAGGGTTTTACTATAGGTTTATTGTTTAATTTATAAATATCCAGGCAGTCAGTGTTTAAAACTGGCTCTGCTCTGCTTGAAAGATCTATCCATTCATATCCATCAAGATAATATGCACATTTATCTTTTATTATAAATGAAACACCAGCATTTTCAAGACAAGAAACTTCTTTTTTATTTATACAATCAGTTATTGGTTTTGTTAATGAATTATCATTTCCCCATCTATCTGGGCCTTGAAGAACTGGTTTTTCAATAATTGAATTAATAGGATTTGCAATTCTTCCATCTGAGGAAGAATTTATTGTCCAGTTATATGTTAGGTAAGTCTGCCAAGGAAGATAGATAATATAACTATTTTCTGTGTTTTGTCTGTTTAAGAAATCATTTACTTGATAGTAGCTGTTTGTAAACTTAACGGGTTTAAGTTGATTATTTAATCCTGCTAAAGGAAAAGTATAGCATAAAATAAACATAAGGAATAAAGCAATAAGAATTGAAAAAGTTAGTTTGTTAATTTTACTTGATTTAAGCTTATTCTTGATTGCAATAACTGCCATTGGACATAAAAATGCATATGAAAGAGCAACAAGAGAGACAAATTTGTGACTATCTCTAAATCCATTAAATAATGGTAGATTTTTAAATAAAAAATCAAAAATTGGACTTGTTAGTGGGTGACTTATTCCTGTTGCAAAAAGAACTCCTATCCACCATAAAGTGTAGAATATTTTAGCTTTCTTATTTTCATGATTAAAAAAGTAACCTAAAAACATTAAGGCAGTTAAAATAACCAGACAAGAATACCACAAAAAAGAAGGGAGTTCCTTAAAGGTTGTCATATATCCTGATTCTCTCCAAAAACCCCACATACCAATTATTTTTGCAACAGCTGGAATTCCTTGACTTAATTTTGGTGCAAAAAAAGATTCGTGAGAAGCATCAATTTTATTAAATATTGAATCTGTTGAAAACATTCCGAAAAGCCAGTGAGCATTTAATAAGAAGGATATTACAAGAAAAAAAAGTATTGCAAGTACAATTTTCTTTAAATTATGTTTAATCTCTCTCTTTGAAGATTTGTAAAATAAAAACCATATTGCACTAACAATTAATATTATAAAATTAAGAACAAAAAATTGTGTTGAAAAAGAACTTACAATTGTAAAAACTAATGTAAGTTTTAATAGTGATTTTAGAGAGAAATTGTTTTCAAAAAGTTCAAAAGTGTAGTAAATAAAAACAGGCATTAATAGGTAAGATAGTAAAACACCTATCTGACCAACCATTATTCTTGAATATACAAAAGGGTTAAAGAAGAATATAAGTGCAAATATTAGAGCAAATCTCTGGCTGTCATGTTCTGAGTGAGTTTCAATTAATGTTATTTTTTTAATGTAAAAATAAGAGATAAGCATTGCTAAAAGTGTGGAAAATGTAAAAAGTAGATGACCTAAACCAAGAAAAGTTAGTGGAAGCTTGATTAAATCAAAGAAATAGAAATTATAATGATATTCGCTTAGGAAAAGATTTTTTGAGAGATCAAAAAAAGTTGGTTGGACAAAGTCAAGGAAAGCTAAATTTGAGAATAAATTTCTTCCAAATATGATTACCCAGATTAAAACAATTAAAAGATATTCAAATATAGACTTAATGTTAAGTTTCATAATTAGAATAATTCTTTAGAGTATTTAAAAAGGTTGCCTTGGCAATCTTTTGGTGGATAAATTATGGGGTTAAATTTAATGAAAAGTTTAATGGTGTAATTCTTAAAGGATATTTGGAGGCCTTTAAATGATAATAAGAATAAAAGAAGATAGACAAAAAGCAATTGCTTTGGTTGAAATGGCTAAAATTACATTAAAAAGATTAATCAATATCTGAAGCAATTATTGTAACTCTGCCAGAAATATCTGCCTTTCTAGAAGCAGTTTTTAATTTATTTATAATATATTCTTCTGCAAGCTGGTCTAACTTTTTAAGTGATTGAATTCCAATTCTCTTATTAAAGTTCTTTTTAGTTATATTTTTTACAAGATTACTTTTTATCATGCTGTTGAAATAAGTGTTTTTTTAGATTTATAATTAATTTTCCATTCTTTCAGAAAGTCCTCAAAAACTGAGCTCTTTTCTATTGGAACTATAACAACTCCTTTCCCAAGATGTTCTGCATTAACTAAACTTAAAATTCCTTTGCCTCTTCTTCCAATAAGTGAATAAGTAAATTTTGTTTTTGAATTATGATTTAGGTTGCTTAAATTATAACTAAACATCTGATATCCTTTAAATCCAAATTTTTCGGCAAATGGTTTAGAATTCAACAAACTATAACCTTCAACTAACACTCCTTGAGTTGCTAAGAAGTTTTTATCAGCTAACTCTTGAAAATTGATTGTTTTTATGTCTGGATTTTTTATTCTTTCTTTTATATCTTGTTTAAATTTTTGAGCTATTTTAAGCTGATCATCAAGTTTTTTATTTAAAAAAATTAACAGAAAATCAGTATCATTTGGATTTTCCTTAGACCTCATATAAGAGCCATAAATGATTATGTCAAACAAATCATTTTCTTTTGCAAATTTTTTACTTTTTGATGTTAAGTATTCTAAGAAGTTGTTCAACATCTTTTTTTAATACCTCGCAATTTTCTTTATTTAGTTTGAGTCTGTAACTATTTTGATAAAACAAAAAGTCCTTATCTAATATTTCATAAATATCAGTATATTTTTCTTCAAGTATTCTAAATCTTTCAGTATGATTATTTGGTATTTTTCCTTCATTTCTTAGTATAAAAAGATCTCCTAGTACTGCAAGTGCCTTAAAAAATAAAGTTACAGAAGTATTATAGTCTCCTTTTTCTTCTGTTTGTATGGCATTTCTATAAAATTCTTGAATATTATTTACTAATATCTCTTCTTTTTCTTCCATTATAAGATATAACTAATATTAACTATTTAAGGCTTTTGGTTATATGATATTACAAGAGCTATTTAGTTATATGATATAACAATTAATTAATAAATTATTATAAAAGTTATATTATACTTTTCTGATTTTTTAGCTATTCATGCTCATAAGGGGGTGGGTGGTTGGGGTTTGTGGGGTGAGCAACTTCGCGAAACATGGGGCGAAAATGAATGAGCGAAGTTGCGAAGGGGTGATAATTGATAATTTAATTTTTACTTACACTTTTTACTTCTGAATTTTACTCCCACTCTTCTAATAATAAATTTTATATATCTTTAAGTATTTTTTTTAATATGTATAAACTATTTGTTGCAAATAGTAAAACTGAAAAAAGATTAAGTGAATATATCCATTTAAGAAATGATATAAAACAAAAATTAGATTATTTAAAAGAAGAACCAAGAAAAGCAAATGGTGCTCATCCCCTTCATGGAATATTAGCTGGAAAGTGGGCCTGTTGGCTTGGTTCAAATATTCGAGCTATTTATACAATTAATGATGAAGACAAAATTGTAATTATAGAAGCAGTTGGTGCTCATAATATCTATAAATAAATTGGTTAATACTTAAACTCTTTTATTTTACCTTTTTTTACATTCTTCTCGCTTTCCAAAATCTGATTAAACATATCTTTATTTTCAATTATTTCTTTTTCTTCAAGTTTTCTTATTTTATCGCGAATAGCTTCTCTAATAAACTCTGTTTTAGTCATATAGTTATGTTTTTTCATAACTTTTTGTATTGCCTGCATAAAATTAGATTCAAGTTTTAGACTAATATTTTCCATACTACTTAGTATTACTTAGTAGTATTTAAGGTTTTTGGTTATTTGGGAATTTTATTCCCAATCTTCTTTATGTTTGTGACTGTCTTGCTTAAGAATAAGCCGTGTTATAATTAACATTATCACAATAATAATCACCATCTCATATATGGGGAATTTGATTGTTACAAGAGGCTTACCTTCAATAAAATAGTAAGCTGTATTTGTCTTGTCATCTTTGCTTATCATCTCTCCATTTACATTATTATCAGCTTTTGTTTTGATTACATATTCCTCTGAATCGCTAAACTCTCCTTTAGGATCTATTTGTATAAGCTTCCTTACCTGAAGATCGTCATAGTAGTTTGTAACTGTTTTTGTGCCGTCTGATTCTGCGTAAAAATGAATCCAATCCCCTGTTGATTTATCTGAAAATTCTAATAAATGAACAAATCTTAACCAATTATCACTTGGAGGTAATTCTTTATAAGGATTACAAATATTGATCCCAATTACCCAACAACAAACTTTTGGTTTATTACCTTTATAATAAAATGAAATAAGATATTTATAGCTATTATTAAAATTTTTAAAATCCTTATATAAACAAGCACAATGATTTTCAGATGTTAATTTTAGTGAATAAATACCTTCAAATGAATCTTCATACCTCAAAGCAGAGATACTTGCATTACCTGGATTTTTATTACAACAGTCTGATGGTGTTTGATTAAAGTTTTCAAAACTGCCGTCTTCAATGAAATTTGTGTTTTTATCAATATGATATACTTCATCAGGAGAAACGCGATATTTCATAACTAGAGAAGTAATCATAAATAGAATAAGTATTATTAAAATTAAAACTAAAATATACTTAATAATTCCAAATTTGAACTTTTTTGCAAAGGGGTCTGTTACTTGTCTATTTTTTGATTTTATCATTTTTTGTTTACTATTGATGGTTTTTTAAGGTTTTTGGATAATTTAGAGGTTTCGTTTTAGAACTCTGAATGTCTTTTCTTGTGTCTTTTTACAAAGTCATAAATCAGATAAGCTATGCAAAGTATAAATGTTGTAATTGAAATGATTAAACCTAAATAAAAGTAGGACTGAGGTTTAAAATATAAAACAAGCTCAACATTAATACTTCCATCAGGATTTTCAGTGTAATATTCTTTTGAAAAGTTATCTTTGATGTATTGTGGATCAATTGTCCACCCATTTGCATAATCGAACACCATCTCATGACTACCATCAAATACTGGTTTCTTAAATAAATAAACCAATTCTTCTCCTTCAAAGAACTTCTGAGTGTGCTTACATTCAGTTGTATTTGTATTCTCATAAAATTCAATGGGTTCACACCAGTTATTTGTTGGATTCTTTTTAATGTAAAGTTTCCAATCTTTATGGTATGACTCTAAAAAGGATAAATCTTGATTTTCGTTTAAATCTTTTATATAAAGAGAATACTTTGTTGGGTTAATTTTTTGGAAATGTATAAACTTTGAATTAATCAAACTAACATCTTTAATATTAATTTTGTAAACATCAAAATAATCATTTGATTGAACTTTAATTATTAAATTTTCAGTTATTAAAAAATTTAATAAAGAGTCTACTTTACTTGTTTGGTCGTTTACTCTAAGATATTGTGAAAAATTATAATTAAAATCTTTTTGAATGATTAAAAAATTGATAGAATATTTATTAAAAAAAGAATTTATATCTTCAGAATTTTCAGTTAAATTTGATAATTTCTCATAAATTTTTTCATTTATTGCATTAGAAGTAGCTGTTCCTTGATCAAAAAAACCAATATCATAAGAAGATTGTATAAAAAAAGAATATCCCCAAAAACCAAAAGCAGTTTGAGATGTCCATTGTTTTTTTGTATCTGGTAGAATAAATCCCCTTTTAAAGTTATTACTATCAGCAAAGTTATGGAAATTTTTTATTTCATTGACATATTCAATTGGTAGATCTGAGAGAATGTCACTATTTGAATACAACTGAGAGAGAAAACCAAAATAAGGTGCTATAGTTAAAACTATAAAAATTAATAAAAAAGAATAATAACTAATTAGCTTTATTTTATTATTAACTTTAGTTGTATATAAATCATAAAAAAGGATTAATAGAAGAATACATTGTACAATTAGGAAAACATAATTAAATTTAAAATGAATACTTCTAAACATGACAGCTCCGGGAATCTTTAAAATAAAATAACTAAAAATTGATCCTAAGGGATTTGCAGAACCTTTAAGTATAAAAATACAAATTAAGTATGATAGAAAAAAGAAAGAATAAAATTTCCTATAATTTTTTATTAGAAAAAGTCCTGAAACAAATAATAAAAAAGGTAAGAGTAATAAAACATTATTATAGTTTATAGGGTAATAACCTTTTTTTGTAAAAATTCCATGATTTATCATATTTTTTGAAACAAGAAATAAATTTAGATGTTGTTTTTGTAAAGATAATTCAGCATCAACTGTTGTTTTTGTAATATATTTATTTGAAACAAGTTGATTATAAGAATCAAAATATAATGCAATATTGGGGATTAAAATAAAAATTATTAATAAAAAAGAAATAGCATAAAATAAAAAATACTTCTTAATAGGAGAATTCTTTTTAAAAACTATTAAATCAAAAATAGTTAAAGAAAATAAAATTATAAAGAAAACAAAGAAATGTGCAATGTTATTTCCTAAAAAGATAATTGGAAAAATTCCAAGAAGCCATATTTTATTTTTACTGTTTAAAAATTTTAAGAAAATAGATAATTCAAATGGGATTAAGAAAAATGGTATGACATGAATCAAAAGTCCAAAAAAGTTTGCATGTAAAAAATTAAAGTTAAACAAATAAAATAAGGGAATAATGAAATAAATAAAAGATAAGCAACGATTTTTAAAATACCTATCTGAAAAACACTTTAAAAAGAACATAACTGAGTAGAATATAAGTACATTAAATAATGCATATTGAAAATAATGTATAACTCTATAATCTAAAAACAAACTAAAAAATTTTTGCAAAAAATAAAGGGGTGTATCTTGAACACCTACAAAAAAACTACCAACCCCATTAGTTTCAATCCATAAAAAAGAATTCTTTATCAAATATGAATCTGGATACAAAAATGATGCTCTATTATCTCCACCTAAGATATATTTAGGGTATATATTTAAAAAAGTTATCAATAAAATAAGACATATTATTAATAAGTTTAAAAATATTCTATAAACTATTTTAAGATTTTTTTTCATTTTCTACAAGTTTTTTATACTCATTATACAATTTATTATATGTATGATTTTTTTTGTATAATTCAAATGCTTTCATTATTTTAATATTATAATCTTGATTATGATAAATATAATATTTAATAGCATTTGCCATTTCTGATGGAGAGTTAACTATATGATTATATTCTTCATACTCTTTGGTATTACCAACATCTTTTGTTATAAAAAGTGTTTTTGATGCAAAAGATTCAAACATCACTAAAGGAGAGCATTCAATTCTTGATCCAAAAATAAAAAAGTCTGCTTCTTTCATTAAATTAACTGTTTCTTTTCTACTTAAGTTTTTTAAAAAAATTATTTTATTATTTCTCTTAGAAAGATATTTTACAATAGGAATATACCACTTATCTGCATGATTCCAAATAATAACTAAAGATACATCTTCATTTTTAAGTTTATTAAAAGCTCTGATTATAAAATCTTGTCCTTTTAAAAAGAATAAGTTAGCAACACATACTGCAACATATTTTGATTTTATATTATACTTTTCTTTTAAATCTTCTTTTGATGAACAAAAAAACTCTTTTTTATCACAACCATTTGGAATTATAACCTCATTATGCAATTTATGTTTATAATGATAAATAATATCTTGATATGTTTTCGATAAATAAACTAAATAATCATATTCTTTAAGAACTTTTGGTAACCATTTAAAATAGAAAATATATCTTGGATCTTTCAGCCCAGAATATCCGCATGGAACTAAGATCTTTTTACTTTTTATGTTTTTTATATTTTCAAAAAATAAATCTGAACTCCATGTTTGAGCTGCATAATTTATTGTAACATCAAAATTAGAATTGATTAAAAAATCCACATATCTTTTTAATTCACTTGATTCACCTTGATAACCCTTAACCCTATTACCTGAAATTTTAAAAGATTTAATTTTAATTCCGTCAAGAGTATTATCTCTTCTTTCATTACAAAATCCTGTAGCAACAGTTACATCATAACCTTCATTACTAAATCTTTTTGCTAATTGATATACTACTTCTTCGCATCCCCCAACAAGAGGATAAAATCTATGAACTGTAAACAAAATCTTTTTCTTCATTTTACTTAAATATCTCCTCAAATACTTGATTACAATCAAAAGTTTTTGAATATTTTATTGCATTATTCCTATATAATTGATTATTCTTACTATCCATTAAAAAGACTATACTCTTTACCAATTCATCTTCATCTTCAGGAATTACTAAACCACATTTGTTTTTTTCAATCTCTTCAGCATTCCAAGGTACATTGGTTAAGATTACTGGAACTCCTGAACCAATATATTTTTTTATTTTACCTGGATCTGCATAATATGTCCAAGTATCAAGATTCTTTATATAAGGTGCAATAGCAATACAAGATTTTGCAATCTCATTTTCTAACTTTACAGGATTATCTTCTTTTCCTAGAAAGTTACAGTACTTTAATACTCCTAACTTTTGGGCTAATTCAATCAAATTTGGTTTGTACTTACCATCACCAATAATTTTAAGTCTAAAATTTGGGTTTTTGTTTATAATCTTTGGAATAGCTTTAATAATTAACTGGACTCCTTGCTTTTCAAGTAAATGACCCATAAAAACCGCATTATTTTTTTCACAAGCCTTATATGGATATTTTTTAATCCTACCTGTCCAAATACCATACTGAATAAATTTATGAATTGAAACATCTGATGCCTTAAAGCCATATAACTCTTTTCTAATCAAATCCATCCTAGGGGATAAATCCCAAATTTCATCAGCCCGATAACATGCCTTTCTGTTTATTAATTTATAAATATTATTTTTAAGTTTAGACTTAAATCTTTTTTCTGGAACTATATCTATAACCCAAAAAATTAATTTATTGTATTTTTTAAAAATATTTACATATTTTGTAAAAAAAGTTAATAATCCATCCATACAAATGCAATAATCCCATTTAATTTTAGATTTTAATATCCATTTGTAAGTGTAAAAAATTTCCTTGAGATAAATTATTGGTTCTGGACATTTCTTAAAGTCTTTTGTTCTTTCACTTAAATATAATTTGCCATCTTTATACCAATCATAATATGAACATCTATTATTGGCATCTGAAAAACTATGCCTTATAAATAGAACATTGTTTGTTTTATGTTTATTTAGATATAACACTAGGTCATCGTCTGGTTGATTCAAAAATTTGTGACTTACTATAACAACATTTTTTGGTTTTTTCATTTTCTTGTATCTCGGAGTTTTCCAAATAACCATAATTTAAATTTTGAGGGGATTAAATATATACTAATTAAATGAAAAAAGTTATACAAAAAAGCTTTAATACCAAAATGATAAGCTGGATTTCTTGAGTTCATCCACCTTAATTCATTAGCTCTTTTTTCCATTTTTCTTAATTTACTACCTGTTGTAGAATTTTCGTGATATCTGTAATTTAATAACACTTTAGGTATATTAGAGAACTTATATCTTGACCCTATTCTAAACCATAAGTTTAAATCTTCAGATGGAAAATCAACTTCTTGATAATATATTCCTTTATCAAATATTTCTTTTCTCATCATAACTGTTGGATGAGCAAAGGGTGAATAAAAAAAGATTCTTTCTTTTAACTCTTTGTCCTCTTGAGAATATTTTCTTATACCTAAAATTTTTCCCGAATCTTCAAATAGCTTTATGTAACTACCTACAATACCTACATCTGGATTTTTCTCCAAAAAATTAACTTGTTCTTCAAAACGAGTAGGTAATGAAATATCATCAGAATCCATTCTTGCAATATATTTTCCTTTAGCTAATTTAATTCCTTTATTAAGTGTTTTACAAATCTTAAGATTTGAGTTATTAACAATTACTTTTATTCTCTTGTCTTTTTTAGCATATTTTTTTATTATCTCTAAACTTTTATCTGTACTACCATCATCAATTATTATGAATTCAAAGTCTTTGAATGTTTGATTAAGAACTGATTCGATTGCTTGAGCAACATATTTTTCACTGTTATAAACAGGCATAACAACAGATACTAATGGGATTTTTTTTGCCATTTTATAGATAAATTTACTTTAAATTTCATAAAAAGAACTCCTATTTAAATATATCTTTTTGTTATGACTTTTAAGTAACAAGATAACCTGAGAATAGGAAAGGGTATGTGGAAAATCGGGCTGTAAGGAAAGATTTAAATAATGTTATTTAATATTAAATAATATGGTACTAAAAACATTTAATTTGGATGAGGAAGTTTATAGGAAATTCTCTGAATTCTGTAGGTCTAATGGAATTAGCATGAGTAAACAGATTGAAATGTTTATTCAGTCACAGATGAGTGATGATCCAAAGGTAAGAGAAGAGTATCTTATGAAACTAGATTTAATTAGAAAGGGAAGATTTGTTAAAGTTGATGACTTTAAGAAAAAATATTCTGTCATTAAATGATCTAATTTGATAGAAAGATTTATATATCAATTGATATATTGTATTTATAGTGTGGAATCACATGGAACAACTATGGAACAACAAACAATAAACCCGATAGCAAGAAGTCCTACACTTGAAACAGTGTTAATGGTAGAAAGATTTATTGAAAAATATAGTGGAGAGTTTAATAGAACTGAGTTGTGGAAAAAGCTTCCAAAAAAAGTAATGTGGCAAACATATCTTGTAATATTAGACTACTTGCAAAGTATAAACAAAATTGCAATAGATCGAAATGGTACAGTTGGATATATTTGGAGTCCAGAAGCTGCGAAAATTGCGCTAAAAAGAAAACCAATTAAACTATGATAAAAAAATGTGAAATTGTTTTTGCTAATGATTCTCTTGAAAGAGAATTTAATTCTTTAGAAGAAGATAGTGATCTAAAAAATTTTATAAAGCGAGCATTAAAAGACATATGTCAAAATGCTTTTTGCGGTATTCAATTAAGAAAAAATCAGATCCCCTTAGAATATCTTCAAAAATATAAAATAACTAATTTGTGGAAATATGAACCAGAAGGCCATACCAGGGATTTGATAATTATTATATTCATAAATAGTATTTAAGTTTTTTCTCTTCTAATTTATTTTACTTTCTTCTAATCTGTATCTAAAAGAATACTTGAAACCATTGAAATTGTTAAATTACCTGCAAAATTCAAAATACAAAGTTTTTTATATCTCTTCATCTTATAATAATCAATAAACACCATGGGGATAGGCAACTAACCCCATGATTCCTTAAAATGGATTCTAAAAATAATAAAGCAATTATTTATATTGATGGAAGTAATTTTTATTTTTCTATAAAAAATACATTTAATTGTAAGATTGATATTGAAAAATTCTGTAAGAAACTTGCAAAAAGTTATGATTTAGTTGGAATTAATTATTACATTGCACCAGTTGGTGATGCTAACCCTAAAATGTATACAGAACAACAACGTTTTTTTGAAAAGCTAAGGGAAATTGATAAATTGAAGATTACTTTTGGAAGACTGGAAAAAGCAACAGATGTAAATATAGCACAGGACTTAATTTTTGATGCAATAGCCAATACTTATGATAAAGCGTTTCTTGTTTCAAATGATGGAGATTTTTCAGGAGTTGTCTTTTCTATAATTAGTAAGTTTAATAAGGAAATAATTTATGTTGCTATTGGAAACAGAAAATCTATTTCTTATCATTTAAAAAAAGTATCTTCAAAAACAATTAAAATAACAGAAAGATTTATTCAAGACATCAAAAAGGAAAAATAATAATTTTATCCTAAAAAATAACCGTTAGCAAAAAATGGATTATCTTAAGTATTTCATTATTAAGTCTTACTTTTCCTTGAACCTTAGCTCCCAGAACTTTTTCTGGTAGTAATGTTTAACTGAATATCTATATCTAATTGCAAGAACATCAAGAAACATACCCCAAACAGCCCTAGGAGTAATTGTTGAACTTTTTAATTGCTGGTCAACATGAATTGGAGCTTCAACCATTCTAAAACCATGCTCTTGCGCAAGAAAACAAAGTTCAAGATCAAAAGCATATCTCTTAACAAGGATAAGAGGCATAACAACATCAAGAACTTCTCTTTTCATTAATTTAAATCCAGATTGAGTATCTCTAAGTTTAACACCAAGCAATACCCAAGAATAAAAGAAAAATCCTTTACTTAATATTCTTCTTATTAATGGATATTCGAGCTTTGAAAATGGATGTCTTTTACTTCCAACAATAATATCTGCAGTTGATGTATAAGGCAATAAATTTCTTAACTGTAATGGATCAATATCCATGTCACAATCAATAAATGTAACATATTCTCCTGTTGAATGAACAAATCCATATTTTAATGCATATCCTTTTCCTTGATTCTGTTTATAACCTAAAACTTTTATTCCTTTAACCTTTTTTGCTTCCTGATAACTTCTATCATTATAGCCATCAATCACAGCTATAATTTCATAATTAGGAAAATAAGTAGAAATATCTTTTTTCATCTTCTCAAGATTCTTACGAATAAACTTTTCTGCTTTATACACTGGAACAATTATTGAAATTTTTTCGTTTCTCATTTTAGTTTAATTTAAAAAGTTCTTTTCGATTATAAAAAATCATGGATATTATAATAAAACAATTTGTTGCAAAAACAATTTTTACTATTTCTTCAAGACTTTTATGAAAAAGTAATATCCCTATTAATTCAATTATTAAACCAACTATAAGTATTGGTATAAATCCCTTTCTTTCAAGAGCAAGATTATAAGTTATCATAATCTGTATCAAAGAAAACAGACCCATTGCAACACCAAATAAACCAATAAGTGGAACAACAGGTAAATAAGTTGAACCAAATAAAGTTGAAACAAGGAATGTAGGCATAACATAGTAAGCTGCACATCCAACACTTATTAAAAATCCTGTATAAAGAATAGCCTTAAACAATAATCTTGAAGTGTCTTTTCCTTTAGCATGAAGAGAAACAACTTTAGGAAATAAAGGACTAACTAAAAATCCACTTCCAAACCAAATGATTTTTGCAATCATTCCGGCTGCAACATAAAAACCTGCATCAGTACTTGAAAAATAATGCTTAACAAGTAGCTGATCAAAAGTTATTATTAATATAGGCAATATTGAACTTAAAAATACAAACATAAAATAAAAAGGAATCTTACTTGAGTCAAATTTCTGAATTTTTACATTTTTGAAAGAAACAACAAAAGGATAAAGTGAAATAAGTATACCAATAATTAGACCAACAAAAACACCAATCAATGCACCACCAACACTATAACCTAAATAAACAAGAATAACTGCAAGACCAACCTTAACTAGTGCTGAACAAAAACTTGAAACATTCTGCCAAACAAATTTATGAGAACCATTTAAAGCTCCAGTCAAAACTGCACTTATAATTGAAAGAAGAGCAATTAGTCCTACAATCATAATTCCAAAATAATCTTCTATTTTTAGAAAATTAGCAATATAAGGAATTAAAAATAAATAGATTATAAAACAAATAATACCTACTACTGAAACAAACATCAAACTTTTCCTTATTAAATATTTGAATTCTCCAATTTTCTCCTTACCATGAAACTCTGCAGAAAATTTTGAAACAGAAAGATTAAATGCAGTTGTAGCATAAGTAGCTATATATACAAGCGCAAATAAAGCTCCTAAGATACCATATTCATTTGGACCTAACATCCTTCCCATAAGCAACTGATAAAGCCAACTTAAAACTGAAACTGAAACTGATCCAACCATAAAAATTAAAGCAGGTCCAAAAAAAGAATTTTCATCATTAAATCTCACTTTTAAATCAGAAATTTTTGTTAATGCTTTTTTATTTAATAGCTTAATTTTATTCATTTTTAATTATATTAATTAACTGTTTATGTTTAATAAAACTTTATCTAATATCAGTAATGACAACAAGAACACTACTTTTTAAATTTTGTTGTTTAGAGTAATTCTAAAATAGTAACATTTATAAATACTGAAGATTGTGAATCTGATATTCAAAAACTGTACTACTTTATAATTAATAAAAATGGAAGAAAATTTAACTACTCAATTTCCGCAAATAAGTAAAATTGAAAAAGGAGATAATAAAACAAAAAAAATTCTTAAAGTATTAATAGCATTCCTTACAATAGGTGTTATTAGTATGTTGTTAGTTTCTGGTCCAGCTGATGCTTATACTTTAAATCTAACTTCTGATAAAACAACAGTTAATCAAGGAGATGAAATAACTTTTAATGTTGATTTAAACATAAATGTTGATAATGGAGAATATTCAAAAATAAATACAATAACACTAAAACTTGAAGGTCCAGAAACAAAATATTGTGTTTTTAATGTTAGTGGAAATATAGTTTCTGAATGTGAAGGAGTTAAGTTAATAACTTTAACAAGTTCAATAGATGAAAATTCTCTTAATTTTAGCGATACTTATTATGGATATACTCCTCAAAATTATTCAAATTATGGATATTTTTATGGTTATGGTTATAATAAAGTAAACTTAAATTATAAAATAGTTCTTGATACAACTAATTATTCTGCTGGAATTTATAATAATTCAGTTAAAGTTGTTGCTGGAAATGAGATTATTGAATATTCTGGAAAAAGCATTGAAATTAAAGAACAAGTACAAAATACAAATCAAGTAACAAGAGAAAGGGGTGGAAACAGCAGATCAATTAAAATTGAAAATGGAATAACTCAAAAAATGGAAATAGAAGAAGGAGATGTTTTTTCAATATACTCTAATATTTATATACATGAATTAGAAATTAAAAAAATAACTGATGACACAATAACATTTGTAATGAAATCAGAATATCAAGAGTTTATGTTAAAAGTTGGAGAAACAAAAGAGCTAGATCTTGATGAAGATGGGGAAATGGACGCTTCAATAAGCATTTGGTATATAGGAAAAAATGGTGAGGGAAGTATGTTTATGATTCAGTCATATAATTCAATTATAACTCAAAAACAAATCAAGAAAACATTACCTCCACAAGTAATTAAGGGAAATTTATCAAGTTCATATACAAGCTACTCAACTAGTGAAAGATCTTTTGACAAAATTTTATCAGATTATAGTTTAATAATAATCCTTGTTACTGTTAATCTTTTTGTATTAATTATGTTAATTATAATTATTTCATTTAAAAAAGGGTCAAAAAAAAGTAAAAAAGTACAAAGAAAACCTTTAAGAAGGTATTAATTTAATTTTATCGAGGATAAAACTAAATTTTAAGTTTTATTAAAAAATTATTTTTAAAAATTACTACTGTTTATCAATTAATAGTATTTATATATAAGTTAGTGTTTTAATAATTAAATAAAAATAAAAGAGGTAAAAAAGTATGTCATCTAAGTTCATAAAGAGTATATCATTACTCTTTGGTGTGACTTTTATATTTCTTTTAATTATCTCTGCTCCTGCTCAAGCTTTTATAATTAATCTTGCAATACAAAATCAATATATTGAACTTGGAAAATCAACAACTTTTAATGTATCAACAGAAGTTGAATCTAATGAAAAACTGAATATTAACAAATTTATTATTGAAATAAACGGGCCTACAGATATAACTTGCGAATTTCTGCCTGATGGTACTTTGTTAAATGATTGTGAAGGTATAAGCATCTCAGTTGTATCTTCTGGAAATTTAATTAAAAATGATAATCAGACTTATGGAGACACACCTGCCCAAATAAGTGGATATTATAGTGATTATTGTGGTGAATATGGATATGGATGTGCAGGTTATGGAGGTTATAATAGTGGTTACTCTTATTATGGTAAAGGTATTTTATCTTATAATGTGACATTTAATAGTATGGGCTATTCAAGAGGAATGTATAATACTGAGTTTAAAATGGTTGTTGATGGAAAGGAATATAAAAAAGATGGTAAAGCTTTATTTATTTATGATAGAGATGGATTAAGAGGATGTTCTGTAAGAGCTCAAAGAGGAGATATTGAAATAAAAGATTCAGTTGGTAACAACTATAATGGAACAAGAAATAGATTAAGTTTTAATATACCTCTTAAAAATGCTGTTGCTGGACAAGGAACATTAATATCTCAAAATTCTGATAGTAGATTAAATTATGACTTTGATGTACTCGGAGTTCTTGAAGGTAATAAAAATTATTCAAAAATCCTTATTAAAGGAATATACAGAACCAATAATAAAATTAATAAAACTTCTAGTGAATTAGCTGTAATATATCTTGACAAAAAGAATAAGGTTTTAACTCTTGCGGGAAAAAGTATTACTGCTACAGAAATGAAAGTAAGTTTTATGGATAAGTGTTAAGCTAAAACTGTTTCATTGTGAAAAAGTTTATATCAGAAATAAGTAATTACAAAAAAGTATCTTGTTTATAATAATAAAACTTATAAAGAAAATTAATCGTTTTTAAAAACATGGATACAAAAAAGAGTATAGGACTCTATTTAGTAATTTGTTTAGTTGCAATATTTATTTTAAATATAAATCTATTAAGTGCTTATAATTTAGGTTCATCTGTTAACACATCATTAACATTAATTAATGATAATAAAGTAGCTTATATTTACAACCAAGAATTTCAGATTGATCAAAATATTGTAGAGTATTTAGAAAGTATTGGTTTAGAAGTTGAAAATATAAAGTATACCCAAATTTTAAGGACAGATTTATCACAGTACAAATTTATATTAATTAATGATGAAAAATTTCCAATGAGTTATGTGAGTAAAATACCTGTTAAAGATTATAATTCAGTTGTTATAAATTACAATCATGGAAAAGTTTGGGGATTAACTGATTCTGATGGAATTTCTAAACTTGCTGCTTCTCATCCTTTAAGTGTATTAGTTAATGAAGATCTTAGAGAATATACTGTTTATACTGATGGTTTTTTCAGAGAGGGTAGTACTCTTGCAATACCTTATTATTATCTTGGTGATGGAAATAAAGCAAATTCATTTATGCCAATAGCAAGAACTATTGATGAAGTAACTGGAAATGAAGGAGATGTTGTTGCATATCTAAATGAAAGTAGTAGACTTGTTAATGGACAAATTACAAATGGAAAAATGTGTTTTTATGGAATTGCTAAATCAGATTATTGGACACCTAAAGCAAAGGAGTTATTTAGTGATTGTATAACTTTTATAGCAAGTAAATGTTCAAAAGATTCTGATTGTCCTGAACCTTCTCCTGGTGAAGATTATTGTATTAATGAAAGTGTTTACAGAGACTCACTTGTTTATAGTTGTATTAATCCTGGTGAATTAAATGCTGAATGCATTGCAGCAGCAACACCTGAATTAGTTGAAGTTTGTCCAACTGCTTGTTTTGAGGGTTCTTGTGTTGAATGTAATATTGATTCAGATTGTGATGATGATAATAACTATACTTATGATTTTTGTGAAAATCATTTTTGTGGACATCAACCAATAAATTGTACTTATAATAGTGATTGTAATGATGAAAATTTATACACTTATGATGAATGTATAAACCCTGGAACACCTGAAAGTTATTGTAATTATACAGCTGTAAATTGTGTTTATAATTCTGATTGTGGTGAAAGCAATTTGATTGGGGATCTTTTTTGTTTAAATGATAATCTTTATATGTTATTTGAGAATATAACTTGTCAAAATCCAGGAATGATTGATAGTTATTGTTCTTATGTTAATGAAAGTGTTATGAATAGAACTTGTTTGTTTGGTTGTAATGGAGATATTTGTTTTGAATGTACAAATAATGATCACTGTGATGATAATAACAGTGCAACATTTGACTATTGTTCAAATAATACTTGCTATCATAATATTATACAATGTAATAATGATGAAGAGTGTAATGATGGAAATTCAAGCACAATTGATCAGTGTCAAAATCCTGGAACTATAAACTCACAATGTATTCATACAGCAATAAATTGTGCTTCTAATGCTGACTGTGGAATAACTGGATATATTGGAAGTGAATTTTGTTCTTCAAATGATGTGTTTAAAACATTCAAAAATGCAACTTGTATTAATGCTGGAACAACAAGCAGTCATTGTGTAATAACTCAAGAACAAATATTAGTTAATGATTGTGGAAATGATTATTGTACAAATACTGGAAGTCTTTATTGTTATAATGGTGATGTATATCAAATGAAATTATGTTATTATAATAATTGTATTAATGAATCAATATCTCATTGTTCAAGTACTAGTTTTGAAAATGCTACATTGGTGACTGATTGTTTGTATGGATGTTCTAATGGAGCTTGTAGTCAACCAGTAATAGAATGTAGTTCAAATTCAGAATGTAACGACGGAGATTCTTATACTCAAGATGT
>DAOTCN010000001.1:373608-376662 GCA_035453125.1 Minisyncoccota bacterium
AATAGATTAATACAAGATTGTTTGTATGGATGTTCTAATGGAGCTTGTAGTCAACCAGTAATAGAATGTAGTTCAAATTCAGAATGTAACGACGGAGATTCTTATACTCAAGATGTTTGTATGAGTCCAGGAACACCTGAAAGTTATTGTGTTCATAATCAACTAAACTGTGTACAAAATTCAGATTGTGGAATAACCGGATATATAGGAAGTAATTTCTGTTCACTAAATGATGTGTTTAAAACATTTCAGACAGCAATTTGTGAAAATCCGGGAACATTACAGAGTAATTGTGTGATTAGTCAAGAAAATAGATTAATGAATGATTGTGGAGAAAATTCTTGTGATTATGTTGGAGTACCTTACTGTTTAAATGGAGATGTTTATCAAACAAAAAGATGTGTTGAAAGAGGATGTTCTGCATCATCTTGTTCAGCAACTACAACAGATACTAATACTCAAGTCCAAGATTGTTTGTATGGATGTTCTAACGGAGCTTGTAATATTCCTGAATGCACCCAAAATAATGAGTGTGATGATGGAAATTCAAGAACAGTAGATCAATGCACAGATAACAACTGCATTCATACTGAAGTTGATTGTTTACTTGATTTAGATTGTGGAACAACTGGTTTTATGGGAAATAATTTTTGTTTAACTAATGATTTATATAGACTATTCCAAACAGCTAGATGTGAAAATCCAGGAACATTACAGAGTAATTGTGTGATTAGTCAAGAAAATAGATTAATAGAAGATTGTTCATTTACTTGTTCAAATAGTCAGTGTGCAATACCTCCTTTATGCTCAGATGGAATAGATAATGATCATGATGGATTTATAGATTATCCTGCTGATAGTGGTTGTATAAGTATGTTAGATAATGATGAAACAAATGTAATACCTGTAAGTTATCATTGCTCAGATGGAATAGATAATGATGGAGATTCACTAGTTGATTATCCTAATGATCCAGGATGTACAAGTTCTAATGATAATGATGAAAGTAATGTTCCTTTATTTCCTTTATGCTCAGATGGAATAGATAATGATCATGATGGATTTATAGATTATCCTGCTGATAGTGGTTGTATAAGTATGTTAGATAATAGTGAATAAAATTAATTCTCTTTTTTTCATTAAGTATTAGTAATTACAAAAAAATATGTTCTCAATAAACATAATGCTTAAATACTATCCTAATTGATTTAATTTTCAAGTGATAAAAAAAATATTCATTAAATCACGATGAAAAAATCAATGTCTAAAAATTTATTAAGAATATTAGTTGCTTTAACAGTATTTGTTATATCTCTAATCTTAGTTTTATCAAATGTTAGTGCACTAATTACTGGAAAAATAGGTAATGGTAGAATGGTACTTAATCTCGAATCTGGAGATAAAATTGATAGATCAATTCTTGTAATAAATGATAATAATGTTACTGTAAACATAACTCTCTTTAGTTCAGAAGAAATTATGAATATGGTTGAAATAAAAGATAAATCATTTATATTAAAACCTGGTGAACAAAAAAAGGCAGCATTTACATTAACTGCAAAAGAACCTGGAAAATATGAAGGGAAGGTTAATGTTAAATTCACACCAGTTGATAGTGAAGAAGGAGG
This sequence comes from Minisyncoccota bacterium, assembly GCA_035453125.1. GTDB lineage: Archaea > Nanobdellota > Nanobdellia > Pacearchaeales > GW2011-AR1 > JACPLR01. The sequence continues at coordinate 375,237 of DAOTCN010000001.1, forward strand.
TGTTGGATTATCATCTCAAATATATTTAACAGTCTATAAAGATGGAGAACTTCCAGAAAATATAGATTCAAAAAATGATAATCTAAATCCTAATACTGATAATAATGTCAGTGACTTTTTTAATAAATTAGTATACAAAGTGGTTGAAAACAAACTTGCAGCATTGTTACTTTGTATCACTTTAATACTTATTTTTGCTATTGCCTTACTTTTTTATGTGGGAAAAAGAAAGAAAAATGAGAGTCTGAATAAATTAGAAAGAGAATTAAAAAAATCTAGAGATGAAAAAAATGGTGAAAAACTTAAAACTATGGAGAAAAAGCTATGAAAACAAAAATATTAATGATAACACTAATACTTTCTCTCCTAGTCTTACCTTTAGTTTCTTCAAAAGATGTTGTATATGTTGTTAAGAGTAATATAAATGCAGAAACAAATATCATTAACTCTTTAGATAAACTGGGTTATACCTATGATATTCTTGAAGAATCAAATATAATTAAAACAAATTTCTCAGAATACCGATTAATAATAATTGGAGATTCATCATTTTCACCAATTTACAAAGAAAAACTTGGAGAATTAATGACTAAACATAATACTGTTATAGTTAACTCAAAATATTATTATAGGACTGGACTTGATTATCAATGGGGATGGAGTTTAAATAAAGCAACAATCTCAAGTCCTTCAAAATTAAGAAATAATGTTGATTTAGAAAATACAATTGATGATGGTGTTGATTTAGTTTTTAATGCTTATAGTGTAACCTCTCCAGATGTAACAGCATATGTTCTTGCTGGAAAAAAACCAAGTGATCTAAACATAATAACTTTCAAAGATGGAGGAACAACTGCAGATTCCCTTGTAGCTTATGCTGAAACTGGTGTAAAACTATTAAATGGAAAAACATTAGAATCTAGGGGCTTGTTCTTTGGAGTTACAAATTCACAATACTGGACTGAAAATACAAAAAAATTATTTGAAAATTCTTTAATGTGGGCAATTCAATATCCTGTAGCAGATCTGGATTCTGATGGATATTGCAAAGCAGGATATGAAATAATTAACTCAACAGCTCAATGTGCAAATGAAGTTGGAAGTATAGGAACAGATTGTGCTGATGGAAATAATTTGATCAATCCGGGTGCAATAGAAATACCTTATAATAATGTAGATGAAAACTGTGATGGATATGATATAGCAGATGTTGATTTAGATGGGTATTGTCAATATGGATATATAATAACTAATGAAGAATTACAATGTATAAACGAACTTGGAAGTATAGGAACAGATTGTGATGATAATAATGGTAACATAAATTTAGGATCATCTGACTTAACAATAAATTGTAAAAATGATGCTCCGGTTCAATTAAATGATATTGAAGATCAAAGCTGGGAAGAAGATAGTTCAAAAGTTA
>DAOTCN010000001.1:376762-389137 GCA_035453125.1 Minisyncoccota bacterium
AAGTGTTGAAAATTTAGGAAATGGTGTATTTAATTTAAGTGCTGAAGAAAACTGGAATGGAGAAGCTACTGTTATGTTTTCTGTTAGAGATAGTGTAAATCAACTTATTAGTAGTTTAATTAACTTAAGTGTTTTGTCTATTAATGATGCTCCAGTTCAATTAAATGATATTGAAGATCAAAGCTGGGAAGAAGATAGTTCAAAAGTTATTGATATAAGTTCTTATTTTAGTGATCCTGAAGGAGATGAAATGACTTATGAAGTTTATAGTATTTCTGATAATAATATAAGTGTTGAAAATTTAGGAAATGGTGTATTTAATTTAAGTGCTGAAGAAAACTGGGACGGACAGGGAACAATTACTTTTGAAATTAGTGATGAAAATGATTCAATTCAAAGTAATGAAATTTATTTATTTGTTGGATCTGTAAATCACAATCCAGTTTTAGATATTATAGATGATAAATATTACTTCTCAGGACAGTTAGTAAGCATTATTCCAAGTGCAACAGATGTAGATGGAGATACAATTGTCTACAGTTATTCAACACCTCTTAACTCTTCAGGTCAATGGCAAACAAATATTGGAGATGAAGGAAGTTATATGGTAACTGTTGAAGCAAGAGATGGAATTGGTGGAATTGATAATCAATCTTTTTTTATATATATTATGCCTAGAGCAATAATAAATGAAATATCTATTAATCCTAAATGGGTTGAGATATATAATAAAAATTCTATTGAAATTAATTTAAATGAATGTTATTTAGAAAATAAAAATAGTGAAAGGCTTAATTTATCAAGTATAATTCCTGGAAATAGTTTTGTTTCATTTAATTGGGATAAACTATCTTCTGACTGGGATAGGATTAAATTAATTTGTATGAATGAAAACATTGATGAAGGCGGTTATGGAAATGGAATGTTATTGCCTTCTGATGGACAGTCTGTTGGAAGAATGCCTGATGGAAGTGATACAAATCAAGAATCTGATTTTAAATTAATTAATACTTCAACAAGAGATCTTCCAAATTCTGCAGACGTAACTATTCCAATTGTTACATTAACAAATCCTCAAAGTGGAGAAACATTCACAACAAGAGATGTAACTTTTGGTTTTCAAGCATCAGATAACTCTGAAAGTTTAGTTTGTGAATTGTATACTGATACTGGTGGTGTATTTAGTTCAATAAGATCAACACTAATATCTCTTATTGGTGGAACATGGACTGGAAACATGACTATTGAAAGTGTTTCAGATGGAACTTATACTTGGAATGTTAAATGTTCAGATAGTCTAAATAGTGTTTTTGCACAAAATAATAGAACATTTATTTTAAGTGCTCCAGATAGTCCTGTTTTTATCGGACTTTCAGATCAGACAATTTCAGAAAACCAAACAATTACATTTAAAGTTAATGCAACTGATCAAGATAATGAAATATTAACGTATACTGCAGAAAATTTACCAAATGGTTCTATATTCGAAAATCAAATTTTTAGCTGGACACCTAACTTTAACCAAAGTGGATACCATTCTGTTAAGTTCACAGTAAAAGACACAAGTGGATTAAGTGCAACAAAAGTAGTTAAAATAAATGTAGCAAATGTAAACATACCTCCTGCATTTAATGATGTTAAATGTGAAAATAAATCTGATAAAATTGAAATAAAGATAAATAATCCAAAAAGCGGAGATGATTTTAGTATTGATAAAAATATAACTGTTGAAATAAAAGTAAAAAATAATATGGATGAAACATTAAAAGGAACTGCCTATGCTTATCTATATAATTTAGATGAAGATAAATATTTAGCTGATGAAAAAACAAAAGTTAATCTAAAAAAAGGAGAAAGTGAAAATTATGAGATTGAAATTGAAATTCCAAAAGATATTGATGATTCAGACAAGTTTGCAATACTTGTTATTGTTGAAGATGGAATTTGTAACTTAAAATATAATGAGATAAGTTTAGAAAGAGAAGAAGATGCTATATCTATTGAAAGATTTTATATAAATCCTTCACCAGCTGAAAAAGGAGAAATTGTTGATTTTAATGTTAAAGTTAAAAATATTGGAACAGAAGAACAGGAAGGATTAAAGATTAAAATTGAAAATAGTGATCTTGATTTAAGTTTAACATCTGAAAGCTTTGATTTAGAGGAATATGATGAAGATGATACAGCAACTAAAATGATTGAATGGAATATTCCTGAAGATATTGAAAATGGAGAGTATAAAATAACAGCAACAATCAGTTTTGAAGGAAAAAAAGTAATAAAAGAAGCTACACTTAAAATAGAAAGTTATATAGATAATGAAATCACTCCAGCTTATAATGAATCTGAAGTTGAAGTTATTACACCTACTGAAAATCAACCAGTTACAATAGAGTATGTTCCAGAATATACTGATTCAACACAAAGTACTCAACCAGTTTATGAGGAAGAAATATTAGCTATATATTCAGAGGAAACAAATGCAGAAACTGTAAATGCAAAAAGAAGTTATCAGCAATTCCCCGAATATTTAAATCAACCAGTTGTTGGATTACTTCTAAAAATGTTAAGCGTTCTGCTTGTAATTGGAATAATTGTTTTTATTGCTGTAATTATAAAAATTTACAGAAGCAGATACTATTAATAATAACTGTATCAAAAATAAGGATAATAAAAAATGGAAAGATCAGATAAAAAACAAACAAGAGAAAAAATTTTCTAGAAGGATTAGTTATTGGAAGTATCTTGTTAGGTTATTGTACACAAAGAGTTTATTATTATCAAGATAATATTAAACCTCAACAAAATATTGTTGAAACAAAAAGGGATGAATTAAATAATAAAGATGATAATCTTTTTGCTAATTTCCCATCAGTTCTTTTAGACAGTTATGGTGTTAATTAAATTAAAATATAAAGAATTGATTGTTACAAATTTTCAATAAAAATTTTAAAAAATTATTTCAAGAATTATAATCTTAAATTTGAAAAAAATTTACTAATTTACTTATTCTCTAACTTTCAGAACTACTGGCTGAAAGCAAAAACTTATAAAGTAAGATTTTATATTTTTCTTGTAGACAGGCCGGCGCGTTAGCTCTGCGCCATTTGCTCGTGAGCTTTAAGCAGGCTGCAAGAAGGCGAGTGACTTAGGAGTCATCATAGTCTTTAATCAGACGTTGACGTTTTGTCCTATTTGATCTTGCTCTTGCAAAATGGGTCAGATCTTGATCGAAGCAGCCCTAAACAAGAATTAAGATGCTTATAGGGTTACAAAGCTGAGAAAGATTAAAGGTAGCTATATGGTTTTTGAGAAGCAGACCTTCGGTCTACACTAATTTTATTTATTATAATCTCTTAACATAAATCCATTTTTTAAATAACCTTTTAAACATTAAAACTTTTAATTTAATATGTTAAAACATAATTTATTTACTTTGGGAATTGCAATCGGTTCATTTATAGCAGGTTCTCAAATTATTCAATTAATTGATAAAATTAAAACTAATCAAAATTCTTTTACTCAAGCTTTAATTTTCAGTATTGGACTTATCATTTTAGGTATCTCTTTGTATTTAAATTATCTATATAAAAATAAGTAAATTGATAAAAATATAAAAAAGCTAAAATGAAAGTATATTTTTATCCAAAAACAAATCTGGGAAAAGTATCATTTTATGGAGTCTTAATTGATTTTTTGTTATTAATAATGAAAACAAATAATATTTTCATTCCATTTCCCGCAATGATTTTAATGGGGCTCATATGTATTTTTGGAATAACCTCAATATATTCTATTATAAAAAATAAAGATTATGCAATATTATTATTTGTTACATCTATCTTAGGTATACTAGGTATCTTATTTTCATTAGGTGAAATTTTATATCCACACTAAAAGCAGTTAATTAAAAAAGGAATCATAATTTATTATCTTACACAAAATCACTGATTTTGTGTTTTATTTCTAGATATGCTAAAAAGAAAATTAGCAAAAGCCAATCAATAATTGGCAGAGCCATCCAGCCAATATCTGATGGAAGATAATTAATTAAGTTTAATCCAAACTCTTGCATTGAAAAAGGAGAAAGAAGCAAAACATATCCTTTTAATAAAATATCTAAAATTATGTGTATAATTGTGCCGAGGGCCAAAGCAAGAAAGATATTTGACAGTTTTAATTTATGTTTTCCAAGCATTTCTACTTTATAATCTTTAAGTATAAAATATAAAAAAATAAAAATAAGAGGAATAAATAATGAGTGGGTGAATGTCCGATGAATGCTTTCATAAGAAAAACCAAAATTGCTTATAACTAAATCAAAAAGGATGTCTATATCAGGTATAATGCCTCCGAAACCTGCAAAATAGACATAATGAATTGAAAATTTCTTTTTATGCTTCTTAAAATAGAAAAAATCCCGATAAATTGCAATAAGTATTATTGGAATTAAAATATGAGTTACTGCATAAGCCATGAAATACTAAATTAAATATTATTTAAAAAGTTTCTTGATAAAATTATTTTTAGAAACTTATATAAACAAGAATTATTTAAATCAATTATGTTTAAAATAAAAAGAAGTGATAAAAAAGGCCAGTATTTTCTAATTGCTGCAATAATAGTTGTTGTAATGCTATTTGCTATGGCAGGTATTACCAACAAACTGATAAAAAGAAGCGGTGATGAAACATATGATCTAAAAAAAGAACTTAAGCTTGAAAGTGTTTCTGTAGTAAATTATGGAACTATTCACACTGATGAATTACAAGGGAAATTAGAAGATTTTGTAAAACAATATGGAAAATATTCTGGTGAAGGAAGAGAAGCTTATTTTATATTTGGAAATGGAAACGAGGTTCAAATTTATTTTTATAATCCTAATGAAGATAGCGGAAGTATATCTTTGGATGGCACTAATATTGCATTAATACATGAATCTATTACTATTGAACCTACACAAATAACGAGTAGTGATGGAAAATTTAAGGTTGAAGTAAAAGGTTATACTTATGAATTTGAACTTAAAGAAGGAGAAAATTTCTTTTTCATACTTCAGGAAGATAAAACAGAAGACATTAGTTAAAAAAGAAAAATTTAATAATGCAAGGATTTAATAATTAAAGTTTATTAAAAATATGGTGAAAATAAAAAATAAAAGGGGATTGAGTGAAATTGTTTCATATGTTCTGTTAATTTTAATAGCAATAATTATAGCTGGTTTTGTTTGGTATTGGGTATCAACTTTAACTCCAAAATGTAAATTAGAATGTCCGGATGATCTTGGATTAACAGTTGACTGGTATGGATGTCACCAATCATCTGGTTCTGAGGTTACAAAATATGTTAGTATGATAGTAAGACTAACAGGATTTAGTGAAGTAGATGGGTTAAATGTTAAATTTGCAAAAACTGAAACAGGAGGTGCGGTTTATACTTTAAGAGGAAGAGGACCAACTGGACAAGTATTACCTATGAGTCAAAATGGAAGTTTTTACTTTACAAGTCCTATGGGACAAAATGAAGAATTAAATATAACTTTTGATTACACTAGTTTAGGTAATATAAAAAAAGTTCAGATTATTCCAGTTTATTATAATACTAAATGTGAAGATAAAAAGTTAGAGTATGCTTTATGTTCTAAGAATATGTTAATACAACCAATAGAGGGTTGCAGTTAGTTAAACATATAAAAAATAAATTGATTCTTTATTAACTAAATGAAAAAATATTTTATTATGAAAAAATATTACATGCCTGAACTAGTAAATATTAAATAATTATTAGTAAAAATATATTTTAATATCAATAACTAAGCATTCAAATAAAAATTAATTCTTGTAACAGGAGAAGTAGGCTCTTTTCCTCTATTTTCTACCATAAGTCTATAAGTATTTGGTTGAGAATTAAGTATTCTTTCTTGAGAACTGGTTTCATATTGAATATCATACATATTTTTATAATCAAGAGTTATTGAAATTTTATACTTATCACCTGCTAATTCACTTAAAGCTAAAAGATTAGTACCGGGAATATTATTTACAATTTTAGGATCACTTTCTCTTGGTTTACCAATAGCATACTTACTATCCTCAATAATAAAAGTTAATTTATCTTCAGTTGGATCAATAATCAACTTTCCTTTACCGATTTTTATATCATTTTCTTTTGTAGCAGAAGTTCCACTGAGTTTTATATCACGAATACTATTCTCAATACCTATCATCATTTCAATTGTTCTTTCAACTGTTAATTTATCTTTTTGCTCTTCAATCTTAGGTATAGCAAAAGCTAAAACAATTGCCATTAAAGAGAGGCCCATTAGAATATAAATTACTGTTTCAATCCAAATTTGTGCTTTTATTTTTTTTATCATTTTTTATCTTTATTAATAAATTATTAACTACATTTATTAATTGCTACTGGTTGTGAAATACTACAAGTCTCTTTATTTATAACTGCTGCAATTTTAACCTTATTAGCAGATATATCTTTAAAAAAATAAATTTTCTCACCATTTATTGCTGGAAATTCAATAGGATCTGTAAACGCTTTATTAATATTTCTAGCATTAACAACAACTTCACCTTTCTTCATAATAAAAACCTTCATATCAGAATCATCTTCTAAATAAAGATTAAACTCCTTTAGATCTGCTTCTGTTCTAACACGAATAGTTGTACTTTTTGAAGGCGAATCAGTATAACAAGACTCTGAGCTAATAATTTTTAATTTATTCTGAATTTCAAAACAAGTAGTTTTATCAGGTGTTAAATTATCTGTAGTAAAATTATAAATAACTACTAATAAAATACTAGCTCCAGAAACAGTAAGTAGTAAAATTAAAACTGTCGCAATAATATCTGAAACACCTTTTTTTTTATTTTTTTCCATTTTAATAAAGAAAATAAAATTAAACACTAATCTTTCTTGAGCAAGGTACTGCACGTGGATTACCATCTGCTTCACCAATAAGGATTGGACTAACACTAGTTAAAGTTCCACCACTAGCTCCTGCTTTATTAAGTACGTCATCAATTGCCATTGAACTACCTGGAGCAATTCCTCCATCTAATTCAAGAGTAAATGGTTCATTACCTCCATCAGTTTCTACATTTAATTGTAACTGATAAAGTGGAATTGTTACATCATCGTTTGATATCTCTAAATTACCTGAATCATAAGTTACTGTAAGCTGAATATTTTTGCAAGATTGATCAATATCTTCACCAAATTTTTGAGCTTTTTCTCCGAAAATATTTGTAGCCCATAAAAGAATAACTATTCCAATAACAACTACAATTGCAATAAGAATTACTGTTGCAACAATTGGAGAAATTCCTCTTTTATTTTTTTTAATCATCAATTTAATTAAAATCTATACCCTTTAAATATCTTTCTATTTTTTTAACTCATTTTTAAAAAAATTAAATCAGCCGGAAGGTTTTTAAAAACAAGATATTTATTATGTTTAATAAAAAGAGGTTAAAAGTTAAAAAAATTAAATGGAATCTGGATTATATATTGATACATCTCCGCCAATCCCTGCATTACCAATAATAAAAGATAAATCTCAAATAGATGTTAGATATACTGTTACAGCACCGTATACAACTATTCATGTTTATTGGGATTTTGCTGAGTCTGAATTGAAATATGAAATTGAAGAGCCAATGCTTGATGATAATGAAATTGAAGTTTTAGGTGAAATTGAAAATGCTATGACTGAATTGATAAACATAAATCTTGTTGTTGAAAAAACACAAGAAGCAATTCTAGATTATATTGATAAAACTGCAAAGTTACTTATCAATGAATTAAATATAAAAATATTAGAAGAATCTTATCAAAAGATTTTTTATTATTTATATAGAGATTTTGTTGGATTCAATGAAATAGATGCTCTGATGAATGATTATTTTATTGAAGATATTGAATGTAATGGAATAAACACTCCAGTTTATATTGTACATAGAATTTATAGAAACATTAAAACAAATATTGTTTTCACATCTGTAGAAAATCTTGCTAGTTTTGTTGAAAAATTAGCTCAAAGATCGGGAAGATACATTTCATATGCTTCACCAATCTTAGATGGATCTCTACCTGATGGATCAAGAGTAAATGCAACTTATACTACTGATATAACTAGTAAAGGTCCAACATTCACAATAAGAAAATTTACAACACTTCCTTGGACACCAATTCAATTAATTTCATTTAATACATTAAGCCCAGAAATGTTAGCTTATTTTTGGATGATAATACAGTATAAATCAAATATTTTAATTGCAGGAGGAACTTCTTCGGGAAAAACAACTTTATTAAATGCAATTTCTTTTTTTATTCCACCTGAATCAAGAGTTGTTTCAATTGAAGATACTAGAGAATTAAACTTACCTCGTGAAAACTGGCTTCCAAGTGTTGCAAGAAGTGCTATTGGAAATAATTCTATAGGTGAAGTTGATTTATTTAAACTTCTTAAAAATTCATTTAGACAAAATCCAGATTATGTTATTGTTGGAGAAGTTAGAGGTCAAGAAGCATTTGTACTATTTCAGGGAATGGCTTCTGGACATTCATCAATAAGTACATTTCATGCAGATTCTGTTGATACTGTAATAAAACGTCTTGAAACTCCTCCAATTGAACTTTCACCTACTTTAATCAACACTCTTGATGCAATTGTTGTTATGAATCATGTTATTGTAAAAAAAGAACACACAAGAAGATTGACATCTATTGTTGAAATAATTAATGTTGATCAAGAAGGAGTTGCTGTAACAAATACTCCATTTATTTGGAATCCTTCTGAAGATAAGTTCTATTTCAAAAAGGAAAGTAAAGTATTTGAAAAAATAAAAAAAAGATATGGCTTAACTGAGGAACAAATTCAAAGAGAATTTATTGTAAGAACAAAACTTTTATATGAAATGTTTAAAAGAAAAATATTTGACTTTTATGAAATTCAAAAAGTCATAAGTGAATATTACAAGCAACCTGAAAATGTATTAAGAAGATTTGGTATTTATGAATAAAAATGATAAACAACAGCAATGTTTCTATTCTAGCACAATATATTAACACATTAAGTGAGGCTTGCCAAGAACTTGAAAATAGTTATATGAATAAAGATTTGAAAAAATTTGAAAAATCAAAAAAATTAATTATTGAATTAAAAGATAAAATAAATTTTATATTACAATGAGTCTTGAAGGTTTAAAATCAAATATAGAACAAGAGAAAAGCCTATTTAGTGTAGTTCAAAATTTAGTTTATCAATATGATATGACAAATAATCCTTCTGAAAAAATGTCTTTGTCAAATACAATAAGTTCGATCTCACAACAAATGACAGTAATTAATAACTCAATACCTTCTTTATTAGATAACATATCTTTAATTCAAGAAATGCCTTCTGAAAGAAAAAGAAAAAAAGAAAAAAGTGACTTAGTAAGTATTGGAAAAGAATCGGGTAGACTATTAGTTATCTTAAAAAAAGATAAAGCAGAATATCTAAAACAACTTCAAGTTTCAGAAAAGTCATTAAAAGAAATTGGAAAAAGAAAAGTACCTAATGAAATCTTCTCCAATGAATTCAAAAAGCCTAGTACATATGTAAGAATTTCTAATAAAGTATTCTTTAAATTTTCTCAAAATTTAACAAATAATGGAAGATTTAATGATCTTAAAAAAGCACTTATTAAAGGTAATTTTAATATACTACCAAATAGTTATATCTCTGTAATTCTTTTTACCACATTTCTTTCTTTATTTGTAGGAATTTTCTTAACAATTTTTCTTCTATTTTTTAATTTATCAATAACTTCTCCGTTCATCTTATTAAATGAAGATATATTAGCTAAAATTCTTAAAGTAATTTGGATAACACCGGGTGTACCTATAGCTGTTTTTATATTGATGTACCTCTATCCATTTGCAGAAAAATCAAGTGTTGGAAGCAAAATAGATTCTGAACTTCCTTTTGTGACTATTCAAATGTCTGCAATTGCAGGTGGAGATATTGAACCAAGTAATATTTTTAAAATAATTGCAATGAATAAAGAATATCCAACTATTCGTCAAGAAGCAAAAAAAATAATGAATCAAATAAATCTTTATGGTTATGATCTTGTTAATGCTCTAAGAAATGTTTCTCTTGCAAGTTCAAGTGAAAAATGGGCAGATTTGTTAAATGGTTTTTCATCAACAATAAGATCTGGAGGAGAATTGTCAAAATATCTTGATAAAAAAGCAGAAAACTTTCTATTTGAATATAGAATAAGGAGAGAAAAAGAAACAAAATCTGCAGAAACATTTATGAATATCTATATAAGTATTGTTATTGCAGCACCAATGCTTTTAATGTTAGTCTTAGTTATGTTAAATATAAGTGGTTTTGGATTTACAATGGGAATAACAGAAATGACCATGATTATTGTGGGAATTGTTTCTTTGATTAACATTGTATTCCTTGGTTATCTTCAAATAAATAAGAAAAAAATGTAAAATGGAAATAAAGAAAAGCATAATATTTGGGTTTGTTGGAGGATTGTTATTTATAGGTGGAGGTGTTGCATTTCTTTTAGTTGAATCAATAAAATCTGAAAACATTGCTTATTTTTTATTTGGAGTTGGAGCACTTATCAGTTTTCTTCCTTTTGTAATTAATTCTGTAATTGAAACAAAAATAGAACGTGAAAAAGATGAAATGTTTATTGAATTTGCCAGATCTCTTGTTGAAAGTGTTGAATCTGGAACTCCAATAAGTAAGAGTATAATGAATCTTCGTGGAAAAAACTTCTTTGGTAGCCTTATGCCTTATATTGATAAATTAGCAAATCAAATTGAAATAGGAATACCTGTAAAAGATGCTCTTGAAACATTTGCATATGATACAAAAAGTAAAACAATAATTAGGGCTGTAACACTTATACGTGAAGCAGAAAAAACAGGCGGAAATATCGGTGTAATTTTAGAATCTGTTGCTAAATCTGTATCTGAAATAGAAAAATTAAAACAAGAAAGAAGATCAGTTATATCTTCAATTGTTTCAGAAGGCTATATAATTTTCTTTATATTTATAATAATTATGATAATAATGCAGGTAAAAATTATTCCTATGACTTCGGGTCTAGGAGATTTATCGTCAGCTTCAGGTGATTTAGATATTATGGGTGAATCAACTGGAGGAATGATGGGCAATTCAGCAGTTAGTCCTATAGATTATTCTAAAGCTTTCCTTGCACTTCTTGTCACTCAAGGTATTTTTGCAGGAATTGTTATTGGAAAACTCTCAGAGGGAAGCATAAAAGCAGGAATAAAACATTCTTTTATAACAACGTCAATGGCTTTATTAATCTCAACAGGAGCAAATATATTATTAAGTTAATTTTTGTTTATATATTAAAAATGAAATTTAAAATAATAAAACAAAAAAAAGGACAAGAACATATTGAAATAGTTATAGCATCTGTCATATTTATTGGATTTTTAAGTATTATGTTTATTTTTTTTAGTCCTTTTAAATCACCAAAAAATGAAGAAATCACTAAGACAGTACAAATTAATTTAGAAGAAAAGTTAAAAACAAACCTTTATAGTATTTCATTAGTAGCTTATAGTAAAGATAACACAAAAAGCTGTTTAACACTTAAAGAAACAGCTAGTATAATTGAAGATATTCATTGTAATGAACCAAATAATAAAATACTTGTAAAGAAAGAAGATGGAACAAGTATTAACTCAGTTAAGGATTCTAATTCTATTACAATAGAAAAAGGCAGTAGTACTTTTTATACAATATACTGTAACAAAGATTTAACTGAGAAAACTACAACTTTAATTGATTGTGAACCTTTAGACAAATATAGTGGATATAATTTAAGTATTGTTTCTGAAAGAGATGTATGGTCAACTCAAACTCTTGAAAAACTTAGAGATGATTATAAAAATGATTATGAAACCTTAAAAAAAGATTTAATGCCTCAAGGAATTGATTTCTCATTTTTAGTAAATGATGAAGTAGGAACTTTGTTATATAGTGGAGATAAAGATGCTCCTAGAGGAGTAAATGTTTATTCTGAAATAACTCCTATAGAAATTATGGATAAAGACGCAGTAATTAAACAAGGAACAATAACTGTGGTAACATGGTAAATATCTTAAAGCCTATTAAAGAAAAAAAAGGATTAATAAAAATAATTGAGGCATTTATTGCTATCTTAATAATTTCAGGAGTTATGATTTTTATTTATACAACCCAAATTAAAAAACCAGATATTTCTGAAAAAATTGAAAAGATTCAGATAATAATCCTTGAAAAAATTGCAGAAGATGGAGAATTAAGAGCGGCAGTTTTAGGAGGTTCAAGTG
>DAOTCN010000002.1:0-70715 GCA_035453125.1 Minisyncoccota bacterium
AACCACCAAGACAAATGCCTCCTCAACAACAAAAAAATAATGTATTACAAAGACCTTATAAAAAGAAATAGTCTTAATTAATATATATTTATAATATACCTTTAATCTTTATTTTTTCGAGTAATACACGTAGGATTAAAACAAAAAATCCAAGGTTTCTTTCCTTTTTTTAAAGAAATTAATAATGGAAAACCACATTCTACACAAGTTTTATCAGTTTTTTTAATTAATGAATTTGGCGGTAAACTATATGTTGTTTTACAATCAGGATATGCATTACAAGCAATAAAAGATCTATTTGAAGATCTGTTATATTTTATTACTAATCTTCCTTTTTTACATATGTTACAATTACCAATTTCTGCCTGTTTTTTTTCATCTTCCCAAAGCTGTGTTGTAGCAGAAATAAGACTCTTTCCAATATCTATTTTATGTTTATTAAATTCTTCTCCAATCTTGTAGATTATTTTTTCATTTTCACTTAAAATCTTCTTTTCATTTTCTAAAGGATTTTTTGATTCTCGTATTTTATCCATTTGATTTTCAATAATTCTTGTTAATTTTTCATCTATTATTATTGGACAATTTTTTTCAAGAGTATCGATTAAATAAATTCCAAGAGTTGTTGCTTCAATACTTTTTTCTTTGATATAACTTCTGTCATATAAAGTTTCAATTATTGCTGCTCTCGTTGCTTTTGTTCCTAAATTCTTTTTCTCAAGCTCAGAAATTATTGATGCTGGAGTGTATCTATGTGGCGGTTGAGTATACTTCTCTTCAATTTTAATATTCTTAACAATAATTACTCCATTCATATCTGGAATTTCTTTTTCCTTTAAATCAGAAGGATAAACATTCATCCAACCTCTTTCAACAATAGACATTCCTTTTGTTACAAATTTTAAGTTATCAACTATTACTGATATATTCTTATTATTAATTATTGCATCCTCACAAAAACAAGAAATAAATCTCTTTACAATTAGATTATAAACTTTTTCATCATCACCCTCAATCTTGTGAAATTCTCCAGTAGGATATATTGAGGGATGTGCTGGATCTGATTTTTTACCTTCAATAGGAAACTTATTCTTTGCAAATTTAACAAAATCAAATCTTATCTTTAATCTATCAATTATTTTATCATACCCTATTTCTTTTGGTATTTTTTGACTGTTTGTTCTTGGATAAGAGATTAAACCTGAAAGATAAAGTCTTTGTGCAATTTCAAGTGTTTTTGATGGGACAATTTTATGTAACTTATAAATTTCTGTTTGTAGATTAGTTAGATCAAATGGAACTGGAGGATTTATTTTTTTCTGAGTTTTTTCAGTTTTTGCAATTCCTTCTTTATCTTTTAGTTTATTAAACTTATCTAATTCATTTTCTTTTATTACATCTTTTACATGTTTAACTTGTATTATATTTTTATTATCTGATACATCTAATAAAATATCCCAATATTTTTGAGATTTGAAATTTGAAATTTCATGCTCTTTTTTTACAATAATATTAAGTGTTGGTCCTTGAACCCTTCCAATTGACAAAAGTCTAAATGAACCTGCTGTTTTAACAGCATCCATTAATGCTCTTGATAGATTTATTCCATAAATCCAATCAAGATAGTGTCTTGTTTCCCCTGCAATTCCTTGTTTCCAGTCTAATGTTTTTGATCGTTTTTCATAAGCTTCTTTTATTTCCTCAGCAGTCAGTGTTGAAAATTTCATTCTTTCAGCATCTTTTTGATTGCAGATATATCTAACAATATTCATACCAATTACCTCTCCTTCAATATCATAATCTGTAGCAACAATAATTTTAGAAGCTTTTTTACAAAGTTTTGAAATAACATCATAATATTTTTTTGAAAAATCATTTTTCCTAACAAGAAAATTTGGTGCCCATTTAATATCAAATGTTGGCCAGGGATTTCTTGGTTTAACTTGTGCAAGTGTAAATAAATGACCTACTGCACAAACTATTTTTATTTCTTTTCCTCCTCGTTCAATGTCATAATAACTAACTCCTCCAAGTTCATTTTTAATTACTTTTCTTTCAGAAAGAGCATCAGCAATTTTTGCAGCAGCTTGTGGTTTTTCAGTTATTAAAAGAATATATCCTTTAGGATCAAGTTTTTCAGATCCGGGAACTTTAAAATTTTCAGTCCAATTATTTTTTATTTGATTAAATGTCTTTTTTATTTTACTCTTTTTTACTTTTTTATCTGTCTCTTTTTTCTTGTTACTCTTCCCTTTTTTAAATCCTTTTCTTGTAGAAACTTTTTCAATTATTTCTATTTGTTTTTCTTCAACAGGTATATCTATTGCTCTTAAAACATCTTTCTCATCTATTGGAACAAAATTTTCATTAATTTGGATCTCATTATACTTGTTTATAACATCTTGTTTTTTGCTTTTTTTATCTGTCATAGACCAATTATTCCTATTAAATTATAACCTATACTCTAATTGAAGAATATTAGTTTTTAAATCTTCTTGGAAGTACAATACAAAATATTGTTTTATAGGAGATAGAGTTTTTAAATAATTCTAGTTTCTTAATAATAATTTAACTGGTTAATTATAGATTAATTTAATTTAACTTATTAAGAATAATTATACTACTAAATTTTAAATTATTAAATAGTTTATATATAAAAGAATTTAAGTTTGATCATGATTAATATATCAATCATAATATTTGTCAATTTCTTTATCAATAAATCTTGCTTCATTTAGAGGTAACCCACTTGATCTTTCGAGAGAAACTCCCCCTCCTCCAAAAAGAGTTATTAAACTAAATAAACCAAGGGAAGACATAACATTAAGATTATATTTCATCAAACTTAATTTTTCAGGTGATACTATATCACTTGTTATATCTTGAGAATCATAAGAGAGTAATTTAAATAATCCTATTGATCCAATTGCAGCATATGTACTTATTGTAAGTAGATTATCTGGACAAAAAATTCCACGAGCATAAAGATGTGAAGGTTCTGTAACTAATTCCCCAAGTTGTTTTATTCTTTTATTATGTATTTTATTCTTACCAGTAGGTAAAAAACCCCATGGCAAAAGTATGCTTTTTGGTTTAACAAATTCACCTAATTCTTTAACACTTTCTTCAATTGTTTGAACATTATTTAGAGCATTATTAAGTAATTCATTTTGTTTATATTGATCAAAAATAGTATAAGCATTATTACTAATATCACTATCAAAACCTTCTGTTTTAAGAAGTTCATTCTCCTTTTCAAGATTAACTAATTCACTGTATAATGTTTTCATAATTTTTAGTAATTATTAGTGTTTATAAATCTTTTGTTTTTGTAACTACTTAAAAGTAAATATAAAAATAGGGTAAAAATATAATAAAAAATTTAATTTATTTTTGTTTTCAAAAAATCAATATAATTAACACACTATAAACTGTTTAGATTTTTTAGTATTAACCTAAATAAGCAGTCTTATTTGCAAGAGCAGCCTTTGCTGATTTCAAATAAGTTTCTTCAATCTTATTATAAGTTTCCATATCTTGTTTTGTAACAGAAGGTCTTACTTTCTTCATTGCTTCATCAAAATGTTTTTTTAAAACTTGTTTTGTATTAATATCTTCTCTAAGTGCAAGAATTGCAGCTTCCCTTGTTAAATTTTCAATATCTGCCCCAACAAACCCTTCTGTCTTTTCTGCAAGTTCTTCTATCTTAACATCTTTTCCAAGAGGCATATTTTTTGTATGAATTTTTAATACTTGCAATCTTCCTTCCTTTGTTGGAGCTTGGATTAATAATATTCTATCAAATCTTCCAGGTCTTAATAATGCTGGATCTAACATATCAGGTCTATTTGTTGCACCAATAACAGTTATGTCATGTAATTCTTCAAGTCCATCCATTTCAGAAAGAATCTGATTAAGAACTCTTTCAGTTACTTTTGTTCCTGTATCCATACCTCTTCTTGAGGCTAGTGAATCAATTTCATCAAAAAAGATTATACATGGTGCAACTTGTCTTGCTCTCTCAAATATTTTTCTAACTCCTTCTTCAGATTTTCCAACCCACATAGACAATAAAGAAGGTCCTTTAATTTGAATAAAATTTGCTTCACTTTCTTTTGCAATAGCTTTTGCTAAGAGTGTTTTTCCTGTTCCTGGAGGTCCATAAAGTAAAATTCCTCTTGGAGGTCTAATTCCCATTCTTTTAAATGAATCTGGATAAATTATTGGCCATTCAACAGCCTCTTTTAATTCTTGTTTAATTTTTTCTAAACCTCCAACATCATTCCAACCAATAGTTGGAGTTTCAACTAAAACTTCTCTCATTGCACTTGGTCTAACAACTTTTAAAGCTTCTTGAAAATCTTTATCACTTACTTTTAATTTTTCTAAAACTTCTTTTGAAATTTCTTCATCTTCTTTTAGATCCATATCAGGCAAAACTCTTCTTAAAACAGACATTGCAGCTTCTTTTGCAAGTGATGATAAATCAGCACCAACAAATCCATGAGTTCTTCCTGCAAGTTCTTCAAGCTTAACATCTTTAGTTATTGGCATATTTCTTGTATGTATTTTTAATATTGAAAGTCTTCCATCTTTATCCGGAGCGTTTATCTCAACCTCTCTATCAAATCTTCCAGGTCTTCTTAATGCTGGATCTATTGAATTAGGTCTATTTGTTGCACCAATAACAACAACTCTACCTCTTGTTTTTAGACCATCCATCATTGTTAATAATTGTGAAACAACTCTTCTCTCAACCTCTCCTTGAACATCTTCTCTTTTAGGTGCAATTGCATCTATTTCATCTATAAAAATAATTGCAGGAGCAGATTTTTCTGCTTCATTAAATATATCTCTTATTCTTTTTTCAGATTCTCCATAAAACTTACTCATAACCTCTGGTCCATTAAGTAAAATAAAATTAGCTTCACTTTCATTTGCAACAGCTTTTGCTAAAAGTGTTTTTCCTGTTCCTGGAGGTCCATAAAGCAAAACTCCTTTTGGAGGTTCTATTCCAAGTCTTTCAAATATTTCTGGATGTTTTAATGGAAGTTCAATCATTTCTCTAATTTTCTTAATTTCTTCTTTTAATCCACCAATATCTTCATAAGTTACATCTATTACTTTTTCTTCAGAAAGAGGAATTGCTTTTGGATTAACAACGATTTCAGTATTTTCTGTTATTACCACAGGTTTTGTAGGATTTGAATTAACTACCATGAATCTTATCTGTTGTAATCCTCCTAAACCCATACCATTAATTCCAGCCATGTTATTAAACATCTCACCAAAAATGTCATTAATATCTCCAAATTCTGTTGATAGAATGTCTTTTCTTCTTTGGGCTCCACCAAGAACTACTATATCTCCTTTTATTATTGCTCTTCCTAAAAGTCCTCTTCTAAATATTTCTGGATCTCCGTGAATTACTATGTTTTCTTGAACAGGTGCTATTGTAATTTTTTTTGCTTCTTTAACATCTGCTTTTTCAATTTTAACAAGTTCACCAACACTTGTTTTAGCATTTTTTCTAATTATACCATCAATTCTTATTATTCCCTCGCCAACATCAGCAGGATATGCTCTTTCAATAATTGCAACAGTTTCTTTTCCGCCTTTTATTATAACAACATCTCCTCTTTTTAATCCTAAAGATTTCATTGTTTCATAATCTACTCTTGCAATTCCTTTATATGCATCATCTTGTGACGCTTCTGCAACTCGGAACTTATTTTCTTTATTTGTCATTTAATTTTAACCTAATTTTTTCTTTTTCATTTAGTTGTTCTTTATTATTTTGTGATTGCTCAAATGTATCAAATACAAGAGCAATTTTTCCCATTCTTTCAAAACTTAAACTAACAAGTTCATCCATAATTTTGTTTTGCTCATTAATAAAGTTAATGATTTCACGAGGTATTGAAACAGTGTAACTATTTCCAACCATTCTTAATTTGACACTATAATGTTTGTTTCTTAAATCAACATATCTATCATATTCTATTTTGTCTTCAGGGTGTAGGATTCTATTTTCACATTTTATGCATTGCAATGCTCTAAATGTAAATCCGTTTTTCAGAAATTGTACTTTCTGCATTTTTATACCACAA
This sequence comes from Minisyncoccota bacterium, assembly GCA_035453125.1. Taxonomy (GTDB): domain Archaea; phylum Nanobdellota; class Nanobdellia; order Pacearchaeales; family GW2011-AR1; genus JACPLR01. Next base: position 6,111 of record DAOTCN010000002.1, read on the forward strand.
TTTTTACAAATTACAGGATTATCAAATATATCGCTCATATTTAAACACCTTGATTTTTCAAAAAGTTTTTTTGAGTCATTTTAATTTTTTTATTTGAGGTTATTATCGCCGTGTTCGAAGAACACGGCTTGTGTGAAAGGGGTTTAATTGACGAGAAATAATTCTTTTGAATATATTTCACGGTATACTTTAATTGTATACATTGTTGTGTATACATACCACTATTTAAATCTTTCTACATTTGAGAAGATATTTAAAAATGATATTTATTAAGATTTAAAAACTGTTTTAACGATAATAACTAATGAATAAAATAATTGATAATATAAAAAAGTTTTGGAATTTTATTTGGAATGGAGACAGTATTCTAAGTTGGATAATTTTTATGGTTGTTGCTTTTATTTTTATTAAATTTATTTTCTTCCCAACAGTCTCGTTTGTTACTGGTAGTAATCTCCCGATTGTTATTGTTGAGTCTTGTAGCATGTATCATGGAGATAATTTTAACAATTGGTGGAACAATAATAAAGAATATTATGAGGGTATAAATATATCAAAAGAAAATTTTTCAAAGTTTAAACTAAAAAATGGATTTTCAAAAGGAGATATTTTCTTTGTGTTTGGAACAAAAAAACAGGATATTAAAATAGGGGACATAATAATTTTCTCAAGTGGTAATATTAATCGTCCAATAATTCATCGAGTTATTGATTTAGATCCATTACAAACAAAAGGAGATAATAACTTTATACAATTTGAAATTTCTAATAACGCTGAAAGAATAAATGAAAAGAATATTCAAGAAAATCAGCTGATAGGCAAAGTAGTAGGATTTAAAGTTCCATTCGTTGGATGGCTTAAACTAATTTTCTTTGAACCGTTTAGACCAGTTCAAGAGAGAGGTTTTTGTGATAGTAAAGAATCTATGAAATAAGAACATTTAAAAACTATTAAACATTAAATTAAAACTATAACTAATTTAAGTTAATTAAATAAAATTAATAAAAAAGGTATTTATGGAATTTTGTCCAAAATGTGGTTCAGTTCTTGAAGAAAAAAGAAAAAATTTCGGTTGTATTAGATGTGGCTATACTGCAAGGGGTAAAATAAAGATTGAAACTAAAGAAAAAATAGAGGAAGCTAAGGAAATTGGAGTAGTAAAAGAAAAGGATACTGATGTTTTCCCAGTTGTCCCAAATAACTGTCCAAAATGCAAAAATAAAGAAGCTTATTTCTGGACATCTCAAACACGTTCAGGTGATGAAGCTGAAACTCGTTTCTTTAGATGTGTTAAGTGCAATCACACTTGGCGAGAGTATAAATAGAGTGTGCATACATTTAAATAATTCATAATTTGGAATTATGGCATGAAAAAAGATGTGCATCACCATGAGCAGACTTATAAGAATTGGAGGGAAAGAGTTCTGGAAGAAGGTGTTGAGGGAATAAGTAAAGCTAATTCTAAACTATACTTACAATTTATCTTTGATATGGAGAATGGCGAAAATGTTTCAGCTAAAAATAAAAAAGGAAAAAGAGGCTATGGTAGACTAAATGTTCTAAGGCAGAAACTAAAAAGAGTTATTGAAATGCTTGAAGATGAAAAAATTAATGATGTAACAAAAACAACTTCAAAGAAGATTCATAAAGTGTTTAATGATATAAGTGAAGGTAAGATTAGAAGATTAGATACTGGAGAACCCATTACTTACATAAGTGATTATGTTGCAAATTTTAAAGCCTTCTGGCATTGGTGGATGAAGATTAATAGAAAGAAAGGTAAAACAATTGAAGATATAACTGAAGATTTGAGTGTAGCACCACCTAAAGTTAAATTTGTTTATATAAGCAAAGAGAATGTAGATAAAATCTTACCTTATTTTAATGAAGAACAACAAGTTTTGGTAAAATTCCTCTTTGATAGTATAATAAGATTTCCAACAGAATGTTTGAGTTTACAAGTAAAAGATATTTATGAAAAAAATGGAGAAGTATGGGTAAATATTCCAGATGAAGTAAGTAAAACTTATGGAAGAACATTTAATTTGCTCTATTGTGGTGATGCCTTAAAAGAATATATTAAAAAAAATAATTTAAAACCAGAAGACAGATTGTTTGGTGTTAATTATTTAAGATTCACACAGAAGTTAAAAAAAGTGGCGCTACAGGTTCTTGGAGATAGTATCTCTCATCCAACAGCTCAAGGTAGATTTAGTGAACTTACTGGTTACGATTTCAGGCATTCAGGGGCGATACATTTAAGACAATTAGCTCAAAGAACAAATATTTCTTTAGATGCAATAAGGCAAAGAGGAGGGTGGACTGATTTTGTAATGCTAAACTATTATACTCAATTTTTGGGATTAACTGGAGAAATAAGAAAAGAAGATTTATTAATTAGTGAGGATAAAACAAGACTTGAAAAGGAAATAGAAAAATTAAAACAACAAAGAAAAGAAGATTTAAAGATTATGAAGAAAACCGTAAAAGGAATTATTGAAGGAAAAATATCAGTCAGCACACTTTCTAATTAATTTAAGTCATATCTATTACCAACCACATAGATTTTCCAACACTAACAGCACAACCCTTTTCTTTAAAAAACTCTTTAACATTAATATTTGGTCCAGGTATTTCTGTAGTTGAACATGAACCATAAATCTCTATAACCGGTCCTTCTTCAATATAATAACCATATGTTGTAAAGAGTGGACTCATTAATAAATCCCAATGCAGGGGAGCTGTTTCTTGTATATCTTTAATATAACTTTGTTCAGATGTTTTGGGATAAAAAACAACTTCTCCTACATTATATTCCTCGGCACCGTAATGACTTATGAACGGATTTTCCATCATCTTATTAAATCTTGATTTTGCAACCTTATTCAGATAATTTTCTTCATTCATGACTTGTAATCCTTTACTTACTCTTGCATCATTTACAATTGCCATGAAATTATGAACCCAAGCATCATCAATCTTTGGACCAGTAATTAAAGTGCTTATATCAGACAAACCAGAATTATTTGTGAAAATTGGAGTAAATATAGAAAAGTTTGATTTGTCATAAAAATTATAAATTGGTTTTAGAATAGTATCTTGATGTATGTATGCTTGCCATGAAATTATTATTAAAAGTATAATTAAAAGTATTTTAATTAAGTTTATTTGTCTTTTATACCAATTAGGAAATTCTTTTAATAGTTTATATAAACCATAAATAAGAAATATTATTGATACATAAAGCAAAATTGGGTTTAATTCTCCAAATAATTTTTCTGACTTAGTTGAATAAATAAGTACAATTAAGGAAATTAGGGTTATCAAAAAATTTGTAATAAGATATTTTCTTTTCCACTTATAATTATACTTTTGATTTTTGCACCAAAGAAGCCAATAATGAAATTTTTTAATTGGTGATTTCATAGGCAATTAAATGTTAATATTGATTTAAGTCTTTCTATCTATTCTAGGTTAGGCAGGGCAAAGGAAGGAGCCCTGCCCATACGGATTAAGGGGATGGCTAGCCCCATTTGTGATTAATGAGTTAATTCTTGAGTTTCTTTAATATCGTTGATTATCTTCTCTGATGAGCCAGAACCTAGTTGACAAGTCATACTCCTACCTTCAATCTTACAATCTTCAAGATAAAGCTTTTCTAATTGTTTTGTTTTTTTATTTTCCATATTTTCACCTCCTTACATTAATTTTCAAGTTTATTACAAATTTTAGGTTTTGATTTATCTTTCTTACAAACTCTTTTTAAAATATCTGAATAAGTTTCTCTAGGATACTTTCTATTCTTCTCTAAAAATTGCTTTTGATTTTCTGTTACTCTTATATGTGTTGTTGCCATTTGGAAACATTTGTTAACAGAGTATAAAAGCTTTGTATTCAATTTTGAAGTACAAAAATTAGGATTTTGTATTATTAAGAAGTAACTCTATTTATCTCCACATTCTTCAATATTTTGATTAAAAACACATAGACTAACATTTTGATAAGAAATAGGTTCTCTACAAACAGGGCAGTCTATTTTAAATGTAATATTTTTTTCACCTATTGAAAAATTAGAAATTTGATTTGGATTTATCCAAAATTCAAACCAGGTAGAATTATGCCCTCCACTTTCCAAATCTTTTATATCAAATGAATAGTGATTGTTCTTATTATAATAATTTTGAGTCCCAATAAACACAGAATCTTCTAGACTTACACTAGCATAGGGGGCTGTAGCTTTTCCTATATTTAAAACACCAACACCTATTTGGTTTGTTCCATTAACGATAGAGTCAAATTTAGTCCACTGATTACCTTGTGAAGAAGTAATAATTAAATCCGGATAAGGAGATTGTGATGTTTTTTCAATTATTGATGTCTGTTGTCTTTGGATATTCTTTTGTTCATCCAAAATATTTGTTTGGTGAATTAAAATCGCAAATTGTCCTATAAGTATTAAAATTGTGAGAACATTAAAAATTAGTTTGGTATAATATCTGTGCCTTTCTTCATTTTTTGTTATAAATAAATCTATAAGAGTATATACTGATAAAAATATAATTCCAAATGAAATAAGAGAAAAAATAAAGTTTAATTGATAAATTGGTTTTATGATTAATGTACCAAACAATGAAACTACTAACCCGATTATTAGCCCATAAATTACTTTCTTTTGCTGTTTATTTAATTCAACTTTCTTTTCTTCTTCATTAACTTTCTTCTTTTCCATTTCATTGTTTAATTTGGAATAATAGCTAATCATTTCTTTTTCTAATTCTGTTTGCTTTTTTGCCATACTAATTTAAACTATCTGCACTTTATTAACATAATTGTGATTATTAATTTGTATACCGCTTTTATACACAAAACCTAAAATTGTACACCAAAACGAGATACAAATTATAAAAAGGACTACTAGTAAGGATAAGCATGGATGATAAATCTTACATAACTCATAGACATAAACACTATAAGCTCATCCAAGTGAATTTAAGAGCCAAAATTGATACTCTCAAATTTATCTTATTTTATTGGCATTTTAACAGATTTTTTACAATAGATGATTTTTTAGACAAGTCTATATTTGACCGTCAAAGGCGCAAAAGTTATGGTTGGAATACCAAAGCTGATGAATCTAAATATAAAAAGAGATTATTGGCTCTAGTAAAATGTGGACTTGTTAGCAGAGAGAGGATAAGGGGTATTTGGAATTATAAACTAAGCAAGCAAGCTCAAGATTACTATTACAAGTGGGGTTCTTTTGATTCTGGTCCTATTGCTCAATCATGTGAAAGGAGGGCTATAAAAGTCTATGGAGGATAGACATATTGAAACTGAAGAAGATTTAGATGAATGTGTTAAAGCATTACAGTTTTATGATAAATATGGTTATCTGCCAGGAGAAAAACCAAACCATGCCATCAAGAGAACATCAACAAAAAATAGAAGAAATAGATAGAGAGATTAAATCAAGAGGAATGAATTGGAAAACCAAAAAGAACTATCCTGTCTGGTTGCATAAAGAAAATAATTGGGGGCAAATTGATTTGGTTGGATTTAAGAAAGAAGACTCTTTTTCTCCTGCAGTAATTGATGCTTATGAAATTGAAGAAAGAAACTCATCTGGACAAATATCAAGAAATTTAGAAAAATTAGCTCAACTTAGAAAAATAACTCCATTAAACATTAAAGTTTTTACCTGCCAATTGAAAGCTAATCAAGACCATAAGACCGTATGTTCTAGAAAATGAAAGTTGCAATATATTGTAGAACTTCAAAACTTGACCAGCATCCAGAAAATCAAAGATTAGAGCTAGAAACTTATGCTAAAGCTATGAATTATGATTATAACATATTTGAGGAGCAAGAGAGTACAAGAAAGACAAGACCAATAAAAAATAAAATATTTCAAGAAGCTTTACAAAAGAAATGGGATTTGATACTTGTTTGGAAACTTGATAGGTGGGCTAGAAGTATGCAAGAACTAATTAATGATTTAGAAATCATGAGGATAAGTAATGTTCAGTTTAGGACTCTTAAAGAAAACCTTGTCCTTGATGATAACCCAACAAATAAACTTATGATAAATATTCTTTCTTCCTTTGCTCAATTTGAAAGAGATATAATAAGAGAAAGGACTCTTGCAGGCTTAGAAAGAGCGAGAAGCCAAGGGAAAAGATTAGGAAGACCAAGAAAATCCTTAAAGTAAAAATTTAAATCTTGTAACTCCCTAAATTTTTTTGATTAGAATATGAATATAAAAAGCAATATGAATCCTCGGTGTCCTAAGTGTGGAATAGAATTATCTGATAAAAGTGTAAAAAATAAAGATTATATTCAACTTGATTTAATATGTTGTTCAGGTAATTGTCCTATTGATGAAATAAATAAAACAAATGGGTGCAAGTTATGTGGTGCAGATTATTCTGAAATAAGAAAGGTAGAAATCTTAGATAATTTATAAGTCTAAGATAGTTAATTATAAGAAAGGTAGAGTATTATAAAACAAGGACATATTTTTAAAGTTTAGATAACCTAAGATTTAATGAAAAATACAGAGTTATGGAAAGAAAACAAGGCTATGGGAAATATTACAGAGAATATAGTCAAGTTTCTTATAGAATCAACAAACGATTGGGATTGTATACCTTTTGGAGTTGAGAATCATATTGAGGAGTTAAGAAAGTCCTTGAAAGATAATCTTAATGAAACAAGCAGAAGAATAAAATCAATGCCAGATTTTATTGCAGTTAATAAAAAAAGTCAAAAAGTTATGCTTATTGATGTTAAATATCGTTCATTTATTGATAGAAGAGAGCTAAATACCCTGCTTTTTGGTTTTAGTTATGGTCAAATGAAAGACTATCTTGATTTTTGGAGTGATATTAAACTAGTAATTGTACATAATCGTGAGCCATATTTTTATATTGTAGATTTAAAAGATGTTGAATGGCATAAACACTTTCATTCAAGACAACATAGGGAGCAAGATAATTCTCTTTTTGAACAGTGGAATTTTTTCCATATTAACCATCCAATAAAGTATTTACTTCCAAATTTAAGTGATGAAGCAATAAAAAAAGCCATTTCTATGATACCTAATAAAGAGAATTAATAATTGTCTCTAAATAATCATTCAAAAACCCCCTCTGAAAATCAAGAACTTTAATAGACGATAAGCTTACTCAAAAATACTAATTAGAAAAACGACCGTTTATTTAATTACTTAATCCCATTTTAAAGTTATATATTCTTTAACTACATTTTTGTTCAGTTCTATATCTAGTAATTATTCTTGTTTTTTGAACATCTCTAGATTTCACAACATCGCGACAAACTTGCATAGTTGGGGAATTCAAGAAATTATATGAACAACCAACATTTTCTGTAGGCAATGCTGTAAATTCCCAATTAAGTTGTCTTGAATCAAGAGAATTAACAACCCAATTGTTCTGAGTGTTTATTAAGATTGATGTTTTTGAGTCAAAATCTTGTTTATATAATCCTATATTTAATATAAGCGCTTGTTTTTCTTGATTATCTACTTTAAGTCCACAAGTAAATTTATATTTTATACACTTATAAGCCCCACAAACAGATTTATAGGAGTTGCATACATTCTTATAGTCAGAGCATACAGGTTTATAAGAAACACAAACTTCTTTATATGAAGCACAAACAGATTGATATTTAACACAGTTTCCCCAGAAATTTTTTTCTACACAGACTTGGTTATAACTTTCACATTCATCATCATAATCTGCGCATTGTTGGGTATAAGTTGCACATTCTTGGTTATAATCAGCACAAACTTGATTGTAAGTTGCACATTCTTCTTGCATACACTCTTTTTGATTTTTTACTAAAGTACTCTTAAAAATCATATTTACATTCGTACAATCTTTATCAGAATAAGATTCTGGTTCAGTATAGTATTCTGTTTCATTATATGCTACTTGGACATCTTCACAATTTTGGAATGATTTAACTACATTACCAATTACATTTGGAGTAACAAATGCAATAAACAAACCAACAAGAACGAGTGCTATTATTCCTACAACAAGGTAAATAGGTAAATTACTTTCTTTTTTAGGTATCTCTTTTTCAACCATTTTACTAATCCTTGCAAGTATATGGTAATAATATGGTAAATACTGCTATATAAGTCTTTGGGTAATTTTGTTATATGAATCAAGTAATAAAATGGCAAGATGTCAGTTTTGTAATTTCTAGTGATTATAGAAAAAGAATTTTAGACAATATTCAATCACCTAAAACCCCCTCAAAGCTAAGTAAGGAGTTAAATATCAATATTGCCCATATTAGCAGGACTCTTTCTGAACTTGAATCAAGCAAATTAATTGAATGTTTAACACCAAAGGCTAATAAAGGAAAATTGTACATTATAACCAATTACGGCAAACAAATTCTTAGCGAAATTAATAAATCTCAAATATAATCTAATTTGTTGCCCCTCTCTCTTAGTGCGATAGATTTATATTTTGGTAATCTTTTGGTAATAATATAAATGAGGGTTAGATGAAAAATTTATTTTTTAATAAGAAAAATTTTATTACTGGATTCGTTGGACTTATTATTGGACTCATAATTTCTATATTGCTTTTAAGAAGCCAATTCGTTATTTTTGGGCTACCTTATTTATTTCCTTGCAATTCCGGGATAGTTGGGGGGTGTTGGACTTCTGCGAGTTATTCTAATCTAGTCTACTTTATGGTAATTGGTTTTATTATTGGATTTATCTTGTCGTTAATTCATTCTTTTACTAAAAATTATAAAAATAGAAAGATAATAACTGGATTTATGTTTCTTTTTATTTTAATATTAATTACACAATTACCTTTTGGTTCAAGTATTAGGAATCCCTCTGCCGTATATTGTAATGAATTAGGATATGAGTATGTTATAAATCATACAGATATGGGAGATATCGGACTTTGTTTTATAATCAATAGTACAAATAATCTTACTTTAAATGCATGGGATTTCTTTCAAGGAAAAGTTGGAAAGGAATATTCTTATTGTTCAAGATTAGGATATGATATTATTACTTTGAATGATGGAAAAAATCCATATTCTCCAGAATATGCTGCCTGTATTTTAAAGAATAATCAAGATTCAACGAACAAAGTAATGTCTGTTATGGGTAGTAATGAGATAGTAATCCCTTTAATTACTTTGATGAATTTAACAGAGAAGGTTAATGAACCTAATTTTAAATTAAACAATATAACTTCACAGAAATCACTAAGTTCTGTTTATCTGATTCAAGCTCAGCAATATTATTTACCTTCCTCTTTTGATTGGAGGAATTATAATGGTTATAACTGGTTGACTTCTACTAAAGACCAAGGTTTTTGTGGTTCTTGTTGGGCATTTGCTTCTGTTGGTGCAGTGGAGTCTAAATATAAAATAGAACAAAATAAACCAAATTTAAATATAGACTTATCGGAACAATATCTAGTATCTGATTGCTCTGATGCAGGAGATTGTAATGGGGGATTTACAGATGATGCTTTAGAGTTCATTAGAACTCAAGGAATAACTGATGAAAACTGTTTTCCTTATTCATGGACTGGGCTATTTGGTAAAACCTGTTCAGAAAGGTGTTCTGATTGGTATAATAGATTGTATAAAATTTATGATTGGGGATATGTGACTAAGAATGAAAATGAGATTAAAAGAGAATTAATTGAAAAAGGACCTTTGGTTGTTGTAATTTATGTTGATGGTGGTTGGTGGGATTCTGGTGGGCTATATAGATGTGATGAAAGCAATCCTGGAGGACTTCATGCAGTTGTTTTAGTTGGTTATAATGATTCTGGAAAATATTGGATAGTTAAAAATAGTTGGGGTTGGTTAGGAAATCTTTTTGAGGGAGTAAAAATAGGTTATGGCGAATGCGGATTAAGTAGTTTAGAAATAGACTATGTTAAAGTCTTCCCTCCAATAGATAGCGACGGAGATAGTATTCCAGATGAAGAAGACTTATGTCCACAAGAATATGGGAATTATTGTTATGGATGTCCTGTTCCTTCATGCAGTATAGGGTATGCACCAATATGCCCGATTTATGGTATTCCTTATTGTTCTAAAGTAAGTTGTGCTAAAGATAATGATTGTGGCAACTCCAGCATAGATTATTACTGCTCTGGTAATTATTATTCATGTTCAAATCCTATTTACTGGACATGTCAAAATCCTGGAACATTAAATTCTAATTGTACTAAGTCAGATATCACTGGAACTTGTGGTTATTGTAAATATGGCTGTTTAAATGAAACAGGATTATGTTTGAATAAAAGTACAGAAACTATAGAGGTTATCTCTCCTGAGGAAAAGGTGTATAATCTTACAAAAATAAATTTTGAAGTAAGAGTAAATAAAAGTTGTGATTTATATTATTCCGATTATGTCTTTAGTCCTTCAGAATTTTGGAATTTTGTTAATAATTCAGAAAATTATATTTTCCCTGAGAATTTAGAATATTCTTCTTTATGTAAATCTTGTATGAATTATAGTAAGTTTATTAATTTTAAACAAGGATTTCATTATTTATCTTTAAAATGTAATAATAACCCAGAGATTAATATTAGTCAAATATTTTTAGTTGATTCTATAAATCCCAGAATAATTAGTTCGGAACCAAAGAATGGAAAGTTTACAAATGGTTCTGATTTTTATGTTAAATATAATGAAGATTATTTAAGTTATGCTCAAATTAAAACAGATTTTACTCTTCCAATTAAGCCAACGGTGGAATTATTTGTTATGACTTACTGCCCATATGGAGCTCAAGCAGAAAAGGGAATCATTCCAGTAATAAAACTGCTTGGAAGTAGAGTGAACTTTAAAATTAGGTATCTTAATTATTTTATGCATGGCGGTGTTGAGGAAGAAGAAACATATAGACAAATTTGTATAAGAGAAGAAAATAAACAGAAATTTATCCCATATATTGAATGTTTCGTTCAACAAGGAAATGCAACAAAATGCTTAAATGACTTAAAGTTAAATGTTGATGTTTGTATGTCTCAAAGAGCTAAATATTATTACTCATTAGATTCAAGTTTAAGTACTAGTTATAAAGCTACTGGAAGTCCCATGCTGTTTGTTAATGGTAAAGAAATAGATTTTTATCCAAGAAGCCAGGCAAATTCTTTAAAGATAATTTGTTCCTATTTTAAAAATTCTCCAACAGCATGCAGTAAAACTTTAAATGAGAGTAATCCTTCGCCAGGGTTTGGAGAATATGTAATGACTAGTTGGAGTGAAGAAGAATTGCTGACTTCTAGTTCGGAGATTAATCAAGAAAATATAGTCTCTTGTTCTCCTGGAAAAAATCAAGAGTGTTATTTTAATTTAAACTTGAGCGATTATGATGGAAGAAATATAGAATATTCATTTTATCTTTTAGATTTTAGTGAAAATTCACAAGAGTCCAGAAAAACAAAAATAAATGTGGACACAACTCCTCCAAAAATTACAAACTTTACATATTCAATCGGTAAAAATTTTATCATATTTAATATGAGCACAAATGAACTTAATTTTGATAAAGTAGGTTATATAAATCTAAAGGATGGAAAAGCTAAATTTGTACCTTTGTGTACAAGATTAAAATATGGTAATTGTTATTCTAAAAAATATTTTCAAATTGGGGCTTATAGTTTAAAAGTTCAAGTTTTAGATAAAGCTGGTAATTCTGATGAAAGAGTTATAAATTTTAGTATCTAATCTTTTTTTGTTCAAATAAAGAGTCAATTTTATTTAGTTCATCCATTTCTTGTTCTTTAGCCTCTATTGGTTGTTCATTTCTAGTTATAATTTCTTTCTCTTCTCTTCTCGGTTTTATCTTCTTATTTAATCTCAGACCTTTCAGAATTTCTCTTGGTTTGTAATCTTTAAGAAATTCAAGTTTTATATCTAAAACCTCTCTAAAATACTTATCTAATTCCATCGTTGTAAGTTCATTTTCTTTCATAGGTTTTTCTAGATTAACTACTTTTTCTTTTAGCTCTTTGTTTAACTGCTCAAAATTAATTTTTTCTTTTCTTAATCTTTCAAGCTCGCTTTTTAGAATTTTTTCATTATCCAAAAGAACCTCATTATCTCCTTTTTGTCTCTCTGAGTTTTGTTTAACTTCTTCATATTTACTTAATAAATCTTTAAGAGACTGTTCTTTTTCTTCTATTATTTTTTTAAGGGATTTAACTAACTTGTTTGAACTAAAAAAATCTTCTGATTCTCTTAATCTTTCTTTATAATTGTAAAATTTTGACTTATCCATTTTTTACCTCCTTTCAGTTTTATATTTTTTATTTTTTAATTTAGTTCTTGTTCAATTTGTTTTTCTTGAGCTTTACTCAAACAAAGTTTGTAATCTGGTTTGTTATTAGTTCTATCAAGATTCTTCCAAATTGCTAGTTTGAACTTTTGATTTTCAATTTCAGCTTCTCCAGTTAAATCTGGTGCTTTTGGATTCTTCTTTTCTTTGTTTAGCCAAAGTGAACCCCAGAATTTTGACTCATCATCTTTCTTTTGATTAAATCTAGTTTGTTCCATTTTTTACCTCCTTTATAATTTTATTTTAGCTTTTGTGTGGAATGAACGGAGATTATACCTCCCCTTAGGGAGACCACATCCTTTCCATTCATTCCATTGATTGTTGGTTATCATAGTAATATTTGTTTAAAACTTTAATAAAATCAAAGTTAGGGGTAGCTATTCTAAGCCTTCCCCCTCGCTTATTTGTACTTTTGTTTTGTAAACTAATTAAATCCAGCATTTGAATCTGGTTTAAAAAATCTCTAAATCGCCTATCCCCCACTGGACCAAATCGTTGGTTTTTTGTTAGTTTTTCATAGGTTTGGTAAGCATCAGGATAGGTAATGGCATAACCTTGTTGATTCTTTGCTGATTCAAGTGCAATAGCAATTATAGTAATCTTTAAGTGTAAAGATAGAGACATAAAAACTGCATCAAATTCAGAATTCTCAAGGTCTTTAATAACTTCTTTTACAGTCTCTAAGTCAATTTCAGATTTATTCTGTATTTCAGTTACTGAAACAGTTCTTTCAAATAATTTCAAAGCAAACCTAATGTCTCCACTCACATCAGAAGCAAAACGAGCAATAGACACCAGTATTTCGTTATTCCAACTTCCCTCAATTAATCCAATTTCAGCTCTCTGCTTTAATATTTGAAATATTTCTCCAGCTTGATAAACTGGAACATTTTTTATTTCTGCAGATAAACGACTCTTAATACGAGGGTCAAGTTTACTTAAAATATTTGTATCATTAGAAATTAATATAAAAACAGCATTATCACAATAATTCAGTAAGGGAAATAATATTTCATCATGATTGCCTTTGTTTACTACTAATTTATCAACTTCATCCAAAATATAAACTTGCTTTTTGTATCTTGGAGTCTTCAGAATTTTATTTAAATCTTCTGTTAATTGGGAACGAGTTTTTCCAGCTTCATTATATGGTTTATTTCTTATTGTTTCAATTATAATTTTTGCAACAGAAGTAAATGTATTTTTTTCTGCACAATTAATATATATTGAATTAAATTTTGCTTTACCTTCTTGATTTAAGTTATCAACTGTTTTTTGGATTAATAAAGTCTTTCCTGTTCCAGTTATTCCACTAAGAAAAACAGAATAATTATTATGTGTTTTAACTTTATTAGTAAGTTCACTAACTAACCCTTCTCTTACAATTAAAATGTTTGGTTTATAATTTTGACTTAGTGCAAAGGCATTTTTAATTATACTCATTTTTATTTTAAGTAGGGCAACCTATTTCTCCTCCATTTATTTTTATTAAATGTAAAGGGATTGTTTTTACAATCCCATTACTAAACTCTGGAAAAGTTAAGTTTGGACAATTCTCCATAATAACTGCATCTGCAAAACACTCAATAACTGCACCAGACTCTTGAGCTTTGTTAGCAATGTAACGAACACAGTCTTTACAGACTGTTTTTACACTGCTATTTCCACTTACCTTTTCTTCACATAAAATACATCTCATTTTTTACCTCCTTTATTTAATTTATCATGAGAAGCTAGAAATTTTCTAGCCCTCTTATTTGTTTTACATGATGAAAAAGTTTCAAAGGTTGTAAAGTCAATATGTGGAAAATCTTTACCCATCATCATGAAGACATGAACTATCCATGGTGCAAAATTAAAAAAGTCAAAATACCTTTCAAATTGGATAACAACCACTCTTTTTTCAGCATCTAAACTAAAATCAAAATCTCCAAGTAAGTTATTCATTTTGTTTTACCTCCTTTTTGTTTAGATTAGTATTAGAATCTTTGTTTTTACTAGTTATATCGGGAATCCAAAATAGTTGTACATCAAAGTCAAGTATTTCCTCAGCCCAAAATTTTCTTTTTCCAGGAGTTCTTGGTATATCAAGCCCATGCAGTACTTGGCTTAACTTACTCCTATTTACTAATTTTTCTTTTGCAAATTTATTTAATGTTTTACCTCTAAGTTTTAATGATTCAAAGAAAACTTTAACACATTCTGGATTTGGTTTGACTGGGCAGAGTTGCCAACTGTAGGTAGACTTAGGCTTGATTTTACAAGTTATATTTCTGTTATTTTGCTTTTCCTGTTGAAATATGTTACAATTTTCTCTTTTCATCTTCAGAATGCTCCCTGTTGAGAATTAGACTTTAGATTTTCAATACTTTTTTTCTTAAATAGACTAACTATTTTATCCCTTACTTTTTGAAAGAGGTTTGGTTTTTCATTACTAATTAAATTATTTTCATTTTTTTCCATTTTTTAATGCCTCTAAAATTTTATCCAGTTTAAAATTAATTTCATTTGTTCCAAATAATTGAAATCTAACAAAATCGCTTTGACTTGCAAAGGGAGAATTTTTAAGTAGCTCTTTTAACTTTTGTAATTCTTTTGATGAAATTCTTACCGAAAATTTAGTTAACCTACCCCCATTATATTGATTCATTAGTAACTCCGTAAAAATTTAGTATTTTCTTCATTATCTCTGGCATAGATTCATCTAACCTACCACTTTCTATGTCTTCCAAGCTAATTTCCAAAAATTCTAATAATCTTTTTTGCTCAGTTATTCCTATTTTTTGTTGTTGCATCATTATTTTCCTTGATAAATTTTTTTATCAGATTATTAATTAAACAAGACAAATTTTGATTTCTGTCAATCAAAATCTTCTTAATCTCTTTTTTATCTTCTTTGTCAACCCATATACTTGTTTGGACTTTCATTTTGTATTATTTAACTTATGGTTAAATAATGTATAATCCAATCTTTATAAACCTTGCTATTATAGTACTTAAGGTAAAATAATCAGATAAGGTAAATTATATAAATACTATTTATCTGTTTATTTAATGAAAAAAAGAGGGAGTTTTGATTTTTTAGACACTAGGATACTTTATGAAATCAATAAGAATAAAGATTTAGGTTTAATTGAACTAGCAAAAAAGATAAACATCTCTCCAAAAAGCCTTCTTAGAAGAATAAAAAAGTATGAAATCTGGGGTTGGGTTAAAAAGATAACAAAACCTGTAAAGCCTAGTGGAAGAAAAAGGATATATTCTTTAACTGAATCTGGGAAAAGGCATGTTAAAACACTTGAATCATTAGGAGAATTCTTTAAAAGACAACAATGAGGAGGCATTTTCAAATTTTTATATGTAAGCATACTCTGTGAGTACCTGGCGAGAGTATAAATAAGATAATAGTAGATAAAGATAATAATCCTTAAATAATATAGTTTGTTAAATAAAAAATGGTAGTTACACCCGAGACATTATTACATGCAGGTTTTAATCTTATTGATTTTCTTCCAGCTGTTCCAGGGGTAGTTACCGGAGTGGAATACAAAACCAGTCAAACAGGTGACCAAGGTAGTTTGAGAGTAACATATTATTTTATTTCACCTGAAAGTGGACTAAAAGAAGAGCTTTATGAAGAAGTTTATGATAATTCAAGAAGTGATTCGATTTCAGTAAGATCTTTTATAGAAGAAAGAAGAATTAGTGAATCAAGACCTCTTTCAATGAGATAAATAATTAATTTTAATTTTTTTATTCTTTAAAACTTTAAAAACATAATAAACTAAGAAAGGAATATTATAAACTACTAAAAATAAGAAGCTATTTAATAAAAAAGACTCTATGTTTAATATACTCATTAGCTCAGAAAATTTACTCACTTCCATTAAATAACTGGTTTCTTGAAATTGATTTTGTAATGGCATTAAAAAAACGAAATAAAGTATTAAAACTAATATTTCAGTTATTATACTGCAGGTAATATTTATCTTAAGTATCTGTTTTTTATCTACCTTATTTTTATAAATAATTGGTATAAATCCTACTGCTAACGCAATAATTAACTGAAAATATTGACTGATTATAAGAGAAACTATAGCCGTAACCAAAAAAAGCAGAATTGTGGAGATTATAAAAATTAACACCATAAAGTTATTACTTAGACCTTATTTAAATATCTTTCGAATAAAATTTTAATAAATTTAATATAAAGGAACAGCATAAAGCCAACCTTTCAACCAATTACAAACTTTTTCATAGCAACTCGGTTTTATTGCTTCATCTAATTCTTTTTCAACTTGTTCATGAGAAATTCTTTTAGTTCTGATAGAGTCTAATCCAGAACAACTACCATCACAATCAACACTTCCTTCTAAGTCCATGATATCCCAATTTTTTATAATTATATAAATATTATTATGTTTCTCATTTTTAACATAAATCTTTAAATACAATTCTCTTTGTAAAATATTATGAATATTAATGATGCTCTTAACAAATTTAACTCAGAAACAAATTTAGAGCTTAGGCTTGGTTCAGAATATGTTTTATATGATGGTATAATAGGAGCTGAAATTTTTAAAGATAGAACTTTATATGGTAAAATGATTTTTGGTGCTAACCATCAAGGCCAATTAATTAAATGTATATATGAAGGTTTTTATCCTGGAGCAGAAAAAGCAATTCACCTTGAATTAGCTTCTCTTAAAACAAGAACTAGTGAACCTCTAACAATAAGAAGATTAGATGTTAATCGTGTTACTTTTTTAGGTTATCCTCAAGATGGTTGGTTTGAAAAAAATCAAAAATTAAGAGAACAGCTTAGATCTCGAGGAAAAGAATATATACAAAAACTAAAAATAATTTCAAAAACAGAATGTAGTAAATAGTTACAAAATACGAATTCTTTTTAAACATCAATTTCTTCAGTGAGCTATGGTTCCGTAGCTCAGCCTGGTCAGAGCACCGGACTCTTAATCCGGGTGTCGAGGGTTCGAATCCCTTCGGGACCATTTAGGATTCGAATTGTTCGAATCAGTTAAGTTTGTAAATATCAGAATTTTTTAATCTTATGCAACAACATAAGCAGTTTGTGCATAAATCCCCAACTCATAAACATATCCATTAATCGGACAATTAGCCATGAACTTTTCGAGATCTCCATAAACTCTTCTTCCAACATCAGAAAGTGAAACACCTAAGTTTATTGTTAAGTTTTCAAAAGAATCATGACCACTAATTTTTAGATCAAAAGGCTTGCCACCTGATATTCTTTTAGCATGATATGTTACTTCATTGCTTATATTAGTTATTAAACTCATCTCAGAAACATAGTCTTCCTTTTCATATGCCACTTTAAGCCTTTCTTTAAGGTCTTCCAACTTACTCCAATCCATTATATTAAGACTAATTTAAAGTTTATAAATATTATATCACTGATTGATTTGTTAAAAAAATAAGAAATAAAATAAAAAATTAAAATTATCCAACTAACTGTTTTATAGTTGATATATTATCAGCAACATCTGTTCCTTTTTTTGTAAGCTTTATTAGTTTAATTCTACCTTTTTTTTCAAAAGTTACTAAACCTAATTCTTCAAGTGTTTGAAGAATCTTTACAGCATGGCTATATGTGCAATCTACTTCTTTTGCTAAAATTGAACCATAACGTACTCTTGCTAACTTTCTAAGAGCAATCATCATCAGAGCTGGTTTTCTTCTGAAAAAGATATCAAAATTGTCTTTTAGTTTATCCATTTTGTTTAATCCCTTTTTGAACTTTTCATTAGAAAGTTCATTTAGGTATAGTTTTAATAGGTTATAATGTAACCTATATATCCGATTATAATTATAGGCTTTTTAAACTTTTTGTGGTTTAAAAAGGAAGAAATAATGATTTTTTTACTACTTGTCTATAGATAGTAGTAACTTTTAAATAGGTGTTTTTTACTAAGATATTAACTAAAATGAACAATAAATCAGAAAAATTCAAGATACTTGCAGCAGGAGACATTCATGGGGATTCGAGACTTACAAAAAGACTTGCTGAAAGAGCTATTAAAGAAAATGTAGATTTAGTTATACTTACTGGTGATTTAACATTTATTGAACAGTCAACAAAAAATATTATAGGGCCATTTGCAAAAGCAAATAAGAAAGTGTTGTTAATTCCAGGTAATCATGAAACAATTGCAACAGCAGATTTCTTAAGCGAAGTTTATCCAAATACAAAAAATATACATGGTTATGCAGTCCATTTTGGAGATATTGGAATTTTTGGAGCAGGCGGAGCAAATATTGGTCCATTCACACATTTAAGAGAATCAGAGTTATATGGATTGCTTTCACAAGGATTTGATAAAGTAAAAAATTCAAAAGTAAAAATAATGGTAACTCATGTTCATCCAGCTAATTCAAAAATAGAAAAGTTTACTAATTTTTTTAAGGGTAGTGGGGGTGTTGAAAAAGCAATAAAAAGATTCAAGCCAGACATTGCTTTATGCTCACATGTTCATGAAGCTGGTGGTATTGAAGAGAAAGTAGGAAACACAAGGCTAATTGACGTCGGCCGAGATGGTGTTATAATCGAGATTTAACATCCAAAACTATTTTTTATTTTATCAAAAAAAGAAGGTTTGTCAATTTCCCAGTAAACAAGGATTATACTTGAGTTTGCTATTCCTTCTTTTTTTATTTCAAGATTAATTCTTATTGTTCCTTCAGGAGCATCTTCAGGTATTTCTAATGTAACAATCTTTTTAGATTCTTTATCCTGTGGAGCAATATTAACTTTATCTTGTTTTACACTTATCCAACTTTCTAATTTTATTGTTTTAGGTATTGTAGTACTTATTGATTTAACTTCAGTTATTTTAACAGTATATTCTCCACCTGTTCTAGTATTAAATCCACACCAGACATTATTTATTCCCGGAGCAACTTTAACAGGATCTCCTTCTCCAAGACAATATACTTCAGCAGTTGAAGTTTCAAAGAAATCATTTATTTGTTTTGTCATTTTACTACTTATAGGACCAGTTAAACTAACTGAACTACTACAAATACTTCTAATAAGAAAAAGACCAACTATTATTAATAAAGCTAAAACAAAAATTATAACAAGAATACTGATTATATTATTTTTTCATCTTAACTTTCAACTAACATAACACACTTTGAACAACGCCTCTTCTAGATATTTCCCAATCAATCATAATATCTTCAGGTGAAACGTCTCCCTTTTTCTGTACAGATAATGTTAGTCTTATTGTTCCTTCAGGAGCATCTTCAGGTATTTCTAATGTAACAATCTTTTTAGATTCTTTATCCTGTGGAGCAATATTAACTTTATCTTGTTTTACACTTATCCAACTTTCTAATTTTATTGTTTTAGGTATTGTAGTACTTATTGATTTAACTTCAGTTATTTTAACAGTATATTCTCCACCTGTTCTAGTATTAAATCCACACCAGACATTATTTATTCCCGGAGCAACTTTAACAGGATCTCCCTGACCAATACAGTATATCTCTGCTGTTGATGTCTCAAAAAAATCATTTACTTGTTTTGCTATTTTGGCATTAATATTTCCTGTTAATTCAATAGCTCCACACATAATGCTTCTCACAAGAACAAATCCCATAATTAAAAGAGTTAGTGAAAGAACAACTACAATAATTGTAGTCATACTTAATTCAATAGCTCCTTTATTTTTCATTTTTTGATTTTTATATAAAGTTTTAAAATTAATACGAAAATAAGATCAAGAACAATTATAAAAAGCCCAGATCTCCAACTACTATCAAATTCAAAAAAGATTTTGTATAATCCAAGAACAAAAATAGCAATTACAAGGATATTAAAAAGTAACATTAAATTTCTGTTAATTGCTTTTTTTCTTTTATCTTTTTTTTCTAAAGCTTTAAGTTTGATATTAGCTCTTTTAACAGATTTATTTTTTTTCACCATCTTTTTATTATAATAAGTACTAAAACTACTTTATAAATATTACCTTTAATTAAATGATTTTTTATTTTAACTATATATAAACATGGGGATCCCGTGAATCGAACACGGTACACCTACGTCTTCAGCGTAGTGCTCTCCCAATGAGCTAGACCCCCACTTAAAAATCAAAGATTATAAGTTTTTTAAACCTTCTTAACCTAATAAAAACATGCAAAATAAAGAGAAAATAAAAAGTAAGTTTTCTTTAAACAAAATTTATCTTTTTATATTCATAATGATATTCCTTATTATTTCAGCATTTATATTTCATGAAAGAGGATTAAACTTAACGAGTATAAAAGATTTTGGAAAAAAACCTTATGCGCCTTTTGTTTATATTTTCTTGTTTATATCTGCTTCTTTTGTACCAATACCTTTTATGCCATTAACTTGGTTTGGAGCAACTATTTTTCCTTTTTATTATGCAGTATTCTATGCTTTAATAGGAAATATGTTACTTGCAATAATCATGTTCACACTTTCTAGGTATCTTGGAAGAGATTATATGGCTAAATGGGAAAAAAAGAGTAGAAGACTAGAAGATTTAGATGTTAATTTTAAAAAGAATGCATTTAAAGATATTTTTTTCCTAAGATTATTCTTTTTTATACCTCCTGAATTTGTCAATATAATGGCCGGATTATCTAAAGTAAAATTTAGAGATTTCTTCTTTGCTTCTTTAGCAGCACTTATTCCTGTTGTATTTAACTCAATATTATTTGTTGAAAGTAAGTTAAATCATGACACTGGTCTTTTTATTATTTCTATTTTAATTTATTTAATAATCCTTTTAATTCCTATTGTTTATGTTACTAGTCTAAAGAATTTTTTAAACAAAAAATATGACAAAATAAAAACAAAAACAAAAAAAAGATTTTCTAATAATAAGATAAATATCATTTTATAATCTGCTAACTATCTTTTAAGTTTTTTTATTTTTTAATAACTTTAAAAAAGAACAGAAATTCTCAGTGTTAAACTATAAATCAAAAAATTTGAATATACTGGGAATTAAAAACCGTCGTTTATTTTTTGATTTTTAGAATTAAATAAATATATTTAATAATTATGAAAAAGCGAGTTAGAAATAGGCCACATTCTGTCATTCATCCTTCTATTTCCCAAGTAGGAATTAAATGTGCTAACATTCTACTATGCGGTAATTAACCTTGCATCAACCAGGATACTCGTTCCAGCTGTTTTACCATCCATTAATTTCTTAATTTATGTTGTCCCGTTTCTATAGCATTGCCATACTTCACAGCATTTCACTTTCATGAATGGTTTTTTAGTGATGTGCGGACCTTCCTCAGCACTTAGAATTCATATTTTTTGAACTCTTACTAATTTAATAGCAAAGCACCGAAGTTAGCTATCTAACTCGCTGAAAAATCGAGTTTCGCTAACTTTAAAAAGCTTGCTATTTCATTAAGTTTATGAGTTTAATCGAAGAAACACAACAAAAACTTGGAGAACTAAGAGGAAGGTATGCTAATGAAATAGAACCTTTAATTGAAAAAGGAGAATATAGTGATGCATATAATATTCTTGCAGGATATTTTTCTTTTTTTGATCAGCAACAAACATCTAAAATTCTAATAAGAGATATACATATGGGTCTGGGATTTTTAGGTTATTTAGAAAGTATGTGTATTGAATTAAAAGAAATAGATGGTACAGATGAACAAGATAAAGAATTTCAAAAAGAGATTCTTAAAGAAGGTCTTTTGGAATTTAAAGCATATCTTAATCAAACAGCTTTACCAAAAGAAATAAGACATACTTCCTAAACTTCCTAATATTAGTTCTAACAATCTCCTTAGTTTTTCGCTTAACCAGCTAACTCGAGTTAACTTGTTAGTTACATGCAACTACTTTAAAATTGTGTGCCACTATCATGAAATTAAAGTCTATTTAAATAAAATTCTCCAAAAAAATATGTTTTGATTTACACTTTTATATTTAAAGCAAATTTATTTTTTATTTATGAAAATTGAATACAAATAAAAGGAGGTGATCCAATGAAGATTAAAGTTTTATTCAAGGACAAAAGAGGCAAGACTTCTTTGTATTTTATGAAGAACTTTGACTTTGTTAGACGACTGGTTGAAAAATACCCAAATGCCATATGGAGAAAATGCCCATCAAAAAACGACAATTTAATCATATACGAAATGAAAGAGCTCTAAAACCCTTAGCAGCCCTAATAACAATTTTTTAATTTTTTTTTCTTTTAATTTTTTATTTTCACTACCTTTTTATACTTTATTTCAATTTCTTCTTTATGAAAATATTCATAAAAACCTATGGATGTCAGGCAAACATAAATGACTCAGAAATACTAGCAGCAGAATATCTTGAAAAGGGATATTCAATTGCTGGCAGTGAGAATGAAGCAGATGTTATCTTAATCAATTCTTGTTCTGTTAAAAATAAGACACAATCAAAAATACTTTATTATATCAAGAAATTCTACAATAATAAAAATACAAAGATAATTGTTTGTGGCTGTTTAATTAAAACAATTGACCTGAAAAAACAATTTCCAAAGTTAGAGATAAGAGACACACTTAATTTAAAGCGTTTAAACAAACCGTTAGTTAGAAAAGATAAGGATATAGCAATAATACAAATTTCTCAAGGATGTTTAAATGAGTGCAGTTATTGCGCAACAAAACTTGCAAAGGGAAAATTAAAATCTTATTCAATTAGTGAGATAAAAAGAGCTGTTGAGTGCGCAGTTAAAGAAGGATGTAAGAAAATATACTTAACAAGTCAGGATAACGGATGTTATGGTCTTGATATAAAATCTAAACAAAAAATAAATCTACCTAGTTTAATAAATGAATTAACACAAATTGGGGGAAATTATAAGATAAGAGTTGGAATGGCAAATCCACAATATATAATAAAATATCTTCCACAGCTTTTGAAAGCATTTGAATCAGACAAAATTCAAAAGTTTATTCATATTCCAGTTCAATCAGGTTCAGACAAAGTTTTAAGAGAAATGAAGCGAGGACATACGAGTAATAATTTTATTAAAATAGCAAAAGAATTCAGAAAATCATTTTCAAGAAAAAAATTCAAGGATAGTACAATAGCAACAGATATAATTGTGGGTTATCCAACTGAAACAGAAAAAGATTTTCAAAAAACAGTTGATTTAATAAAAACAATAAAGCCCGAAGTTCTTAATATTTCAGTATTTTCAAGCAGACCTAAAACTCAAGCAAATAAATTAAAACAATTATCAAGTGAGCTAATAAAACAAAGGTCTAAAAAGCTTAATGAAGCTTATTGGAATTATAGAAATAAAATAAAATGAAACAACTAAGTAATGTATTAAGATTAGAAAAAGACCATGTTATAATTGACTGTTGTCCAAGAACAACATTAGATCTTCCAATAGATACACCTTTAATTAAAGAACAATATGATAAAAAAACAGGTTTTTATAGAAAGGAAAGAGGGAAGTACACTTTATACCTAAACATTAGTTTTTTAATAAATTTGACTGATGAAAATAATTCATTCATAGTAACTTGTAATGAATGTGGAACTAAATATGAAATAACTAAAAATGATGTTCTAGGATGGTTTGATGAAATTGGATTAAGTTAATCTTTTTTCTCAACTTTTATAAACACACCTTTTCTTGATTTTATATGAAACCTCAATCATCTAAAATAGAAATAATGTCACCAGTTGGAAGCTATGAAAGTTTGAGTGCTGCAATTAAAGCCGGTGCTGACTCTGTTTATTTTGGAATTGGTAAATTAAATATGCGTTCAGCATCTTCAATAAACTTTGGATTAAATGATCTTAAAAAAATAGTTTCAATATGTAAGAAAAATAAAATAAAAACTTATTTAACACTCAACACAGTTATGTATGATGAAGATTTAAATGAAGCAAAAAAAGTGTGTGATGCTGCAAAAAAAGAGGGAATAACTGCAGTAATTGCATCTGATATGTCTATTATAAATTATTGTAATAAAATAAAACTTGAGGTCCATATGTCAACTCAAACAAATATTTCAAATATAGAAGCTGTTAAGTTTTACTCAAAATTTGCAGATGTGATTGTTTTGGCTAGAGAATTAAATTTAGAACAAATAAAAAAAATCTGTAGTGAAATAAAAAAACAAAATATCAAAGGTCCTTCAGGAAATACAATAAAAATTGAAATTTTTGTTCATGGTGCTTTATGTGTTTCAATCTCTGGAAAGTGTTATATGTCTCTTGCAATGTACAATAAATCAGCAAATAGGGGTGAATGTCTTCAAACTTGTAGAAGATCTTACAAAGTTACTGATGAAGAAACAGGAGATGAACTAATTGTTGAAAACAGACACATAATGTCTCCAAAAGATTTATGTACAATAAGATTTATTCCAGAATTAATTGAATCTGGAGTAACTGTTTTTAAAATTGAGGGAAGAGGAAGAAGTCCAGACTATGTTTATACTGCAACAAAATGTTATAAGGAATCTATAGAATCTTACTATAACAAAACACTCACAAAAGAAAAAATATCTGAATTTGAAAGAAAACTTGAAAGTGTTTTCAATAGGGGTTTTTGGCATGGAGGATATTATCTAGGAAATAAACTGGGGGAATGGTCCGGAATTTATGGAAATAAATCAACAAAAGAAAAACATTTTATTGGAATCATAAAACATTATTTTTCTAAATCAAAAATAGCTGAAATTGAAATACAAAAAGAATCAATTTCAATTGGAGATGAAATATTAATAACTGGAGATAAAACAGGAGTAGTTGAATCAAAAATTAAAAGTATTTATGTAAATGAAAAGCCTGCAAAATCTGCTAAAAAATCAGACAAAGATATTACAATTTCTGTTCCAGAACAAGTAAAGAAAAATGATAAAGTTTATGTAATAAAAAACCGAGATAAACTTCAAATTAATAATAAAATATAAAAAAACAAGTAATTTTTGATGCCAATAAAAAAAGATTTAAAATTCATAGAAAAATTTGCTGTAAAATTTGTGATAAATAATAAAAATACTTAATTATACAAGCCTTTATAAAGCTAAAAATTTCTTGTTATTAGATCAATAAAAACATAAATTTAAGAAATATAAAATACTATTCTAAATATGAAAAAGGCAGTAAAAATTAGTGTTAGGGGCACTATACCTGCTATGTTCTTTAGCAGTTATATTAAGGAAAATGCTGACAAACTTTGTTTAAGAGGATTTGTTAGAGAAATAGACTCTGGATCTGCAGAAGTAATTGTTGAAGGTGAAATTGAAATGGCTGACAGAATGAGTCAAATTTGTAGTCAAAATACTCAACATATGACAATTAAAGAGATTAAGGTAACTGAAATTCCCTTTCAAGACTTCAAAGATTTCAAGATATTACATATTTAAAAACAGAAAATCTATTTTTCCTACCTCAATATATCATTAAAATTTATTAAGAAATTATTTAAAGCGTATTTTTCTTTATATTCTATGGGAAGAGAAGAAGAAATTATAAAAAATAGAATTAAAAAAATAGATGAGTTGAAAAAAGAAGGAATAAATCCATATCCTTACAAGTTCGAGAAAAAAAACTGGTCTGATGAAATAAAGAAAAAATTCTCAAAGATTAAAAATGATGAAAGAACTAAAGAAAAAGTAATTATTTCTGGAAGAGTAATGACTATAAGAGATTTAGGAAAATTAATCTTTATAACAGTACAAGATAATCAGGGAAAAATTCAAGTAATATTACAAAAAGAAGAAATGGAGAATGATTTTAACTTATTTAAGAAATATGTTGATTCTGGAGACTTTATTGGTGTTGAAGGAATAATTATGAAAACAAAAACTGGTGAAATTTCTATATTTGCAAAAAAAATTGAAATACTTTCTAAATCTATGCTTCCTCTTCCTGAAAAATGGCATGGAATTCAAGACAAAGAAGAAAGATATAGAAAAAGATACCTTGATTTAATCATGAATCCACAAGTAAAAGAAGTTTTTTTGAAAAGAGAAAAGATAATTGATGCTATAAGGGAATTCTTAAAAGAAAGGAAATTTAATGAAGTTGATACTCCTTATCTCCAAACAGTTTATGGTGGTGCAAATGCAAAGCCATTTAAAACAAAACTTAATGCATTAGACATTGATTTATATCTTGCAATATCTCCTGAACTTTATTTGAAAAGATTAATTGTTGGTGGTTATGAAAAAGTTTTTACAATTGCGAGAAATTTTAGAAATGAGGGAATTGATAGATGGCACAATCCTGAATTTACAATGATGGAAATTTATCAAGCATATGGAGATTATAATGACATGATGAAACTTTTTGAAGATATTTATGAATATGTTGCAAAAAAAGTTAATGGAACAACAAAAGTTGAGTTTAGAGGAAAAATTGTTGATTTTAAAACACCTTGGAAAAGAATGACTATGACTGAAGCAATAAAAGAGTTTGCTAAAATTGATGTTGATAAAATGAGCGAAAAAGAATTATTTAATTTTATTGAAAAAAATAATATTGAATGTACAGAAAAAACTTGGGGATGGATGGTTCAAGCAATATTTGAACATTTTTGTGAAGATAAAATTGAACAGCCTACTTTTATATTAGACCATCCTATTGAAACAACACCTTTATGTAAGATTCATAGAGATAAAAAATTATGTAAACTGATTGAAAGATTTGAGCCTTTTTGTATGGGTGCTGAACTCGGAAATGCATATTCAGAACTAAATGATCCACAAATGCAGAAGAATCTTCTCGAGGAACAGCAAAAAATGTTAAAAAAAGGAAATGAAGAAGCAAACCCTTATGATGAAGACTTTGTTAATGCAATTGAAATTGGAATGCCACCTACAGGGGGAGTTGGAATTGGTATTGATCGAATGATAATGCTTTTAACAGGGCAAGATTCAATAAGAGATGTTATTTTATTTCCATTTATGAAACCGGAAAAAAATAATTAATTTCCGAACTAGAATAAAATGCCTACAAATTTAATTAAAGTTAACAACATACGAAAATCAGTTGAAGAAATTGATAAGGAAAAGTCTATTGGTAGTGTTTCTGGAGATTTTGGTATTGAACTTAATAAAAAAGTTGAAAAAATGATTGAAGATGCTATAAAGAGAGCTAAAGCAAATAATAGAAGAACATTACTTGCACGAGATTTATAATTTGATAAAAAATTAAGATGGCGAACAAACATAAGGGAAGCAATAATGAACGGGAATTGCTAAAAAAATTTTCTGATGATGGATGGAGAGCAGCAAGAGTTGCTGGAAGTGGCGTTAATGATGAGTCTCCATGTGATCTTATTGCGGGAAAACCAGGATTAAAATTAGCAATAGAATGTAAGTCAACCAGAAAAACAACCCAGTACATTTCAAAAGAACAGATGAATGATTTTATTGTTTTTTCAGAAATAATGGGATTAAAACCAATTATTGCAATTAAATTTCTTAGAGAAGGATGGTTATTTGTTAATCCATCTAATATGAAAGATGCTGGAAAAAGTTGGGCAATAAAACTTGAAGATGCAAAATATTTAGGTAAACGTTTTGGGCAATTATTAGAATAGCACATGCAACAATAATTTAATAAACAAGATAATTCTTATTTATCTTAAGAGGTGAATATGGGATTTAAAGAAGCAGATTTTTATAGAAAACTCACAAATAAAAAAGTTCATTGCAATCTTTGCCCACACAGTTGTTTTATTGACAATGGTGAAACTGGAAGATGTATTGTAAGACAAAATATTGATGGAAAACTAAAATCGATGCATTATGCTAAACCTCATTTAATGCAGTATAAAAATATTGAAGATCATTCAATCTATCATTTTATTCCTGAATCGAGATGCCTGAGTATAGGGATTATTGGAGATAACTTAATCGATATTAATGAAAACTTACTAAAAAAAGAGGAGGAAATAAATAAAATACCTAAATTTGGACAAGAACCTAACCAGTTTTTAGAAGAACTTAAAAAAACAAATACTAAAATAGCTGCATATGGCCTATATCAGTTATCAGATCCAATTATTTCATATGAATATTTAAAAGATATTTTTGAAAAATCAAATAAATTAAAAAATGTTATTTCTACAAAAGGATTTATAAGTGATGAACCTGCACAAGAACTCTCAAAAAAAATAAATGCTATAAGTGTTGAAATTATATCAGTAAATCCTGAAATTTACAAAAAAAAGTATTGTGCTAATTTAGAGAATATTTTTAAAACAATAAAGATAATGAAAGAGAATAATGTTTGGGTTGAAATATGTGTTCAAATAATTTCTGGATTAAATGATAATTTGTATGAATTAAGAAGAATTATCTCATGGGTATTAAACAACTTAGGAAGTGATACACCTATTCACTTTAAATATAATCTACAAGATGAAAAATTAAATGAACTTATTCAAAATATAAGAAGAACGGCAATGAACATAGGATTAAATTATGTTTATATTGATAATGGAAAAATTAATGAAATGACCACTTTTTGCCCGGATTGTAAGAGAAGTTTAATAATAAGAAATGATAAGAAAATAGAAAACAAGCTTATAAATGGAAAATGTATTTGCGGAAAAAAAATAAATGGTGTTTGGGAGTAATATTCTTAATTATATTTACATGTTCAGTAATTAATTTAAATTTTGCCTCATCTAAAATAAATTATAATCAAATAGATGTTGATTATCCGAAAGAAGTTTATTTTAATAAAGAGTTTGAGATTAAAATAAAATTTAATGATTTTGATATTTCAGGATATGAAATTAAAATAGACATTACTGATAAAAATGGGAAAAGACTTTCAAGAATTTTTAATGAATTGAATAATAAATATCAATCAACTAATTACTATATAAAAGATATTAAAGAAAATCCGAATACATTTAAGATCATAATTTCTGAAAATTATAATGGATTATCAAATTTATTTATTACATTAAGAGATAGAAATAATAAAAAAACAAAACTAGGACCATATATTATTAGAATATCTGAAATGAGTAATGAAAATTCTCAGCTTACCGATAACCAAATAAAAATGAATATAATCGATTTAAGACCTGAAGTAACAAAAAGTATAAAAAGCAACTCTGACAATGAGATTTTGTTTAAGTCAAAAAATCAAATTATAAAGGAAAAAACTATCTATTTTTTCCTGTTTTTTTGCTTAATTATCATAATTTATATCAAAAAACATTGAGTGCGTAACATCCTAAAGGGCATGGTTTGTTTTGAGTTTTTAGGATAAATAATAAACAAAAAATGACAAAAAAAATAAGAGCAAATTTAATTATTGAAATATTAGGAAAACCTCCTGAACATATAATTGAAAGTTTGAAAGTTCATATTGAAAATATATCAAAAGAAAGAGGAATTAAGTTAATTGATAAAACAATTCATGATGCCAAAAAACTTGAGAAAGGGGAATTGTATACTTCTTTTGCAGAAATTGATGTAGAATTTGAAAACTTTGAAAGTTTAATTGGAATAATATTTAGTTATATGCCTTCTCATATTGAAATTGTAGAACCAGAAACATTAACTTTTGAAAATCTTGAATTAAGTAATCTGTTAACTGCTATAATGATTAAACTACATAGATATGATGAAATTGCAAAAAGACTTTATATGGATAACTCAATACTACAAAAAGAATTAAAAAATATTACAGAACTAATCAAACAAACTCAAGAAAAAGATGAAATAATACCTCAGGATACTGATAATAAGAATAACAAATCAAAAAAGAAAAAAGTATAACTATAATTTTGTTATCTTACCTGTTGTTTCATGACTCTTTTCATATTCTTCTGTTTTAGAAATTAATGAATTTTTTGATTTAACTGGTTTTTTATATTTAATGAACATAAATGCAACTATTGCTATCAAAACAACAACTAAAATAATTATTACTAACCAATTTCTTGGTTCAGGCTTATCTATTTCTGATAGAGTTTTACAATCACCATCACAACATGAAAAAGTATCTGATGCAGGAATAGGTTTACCAACACAAATCTCATTTGTTTGACATTTCTTTCCACCATTTTGTTGACATGTTTTAGTGTTATTATTTAAAATTGGAGGATTTGAAGAATTAATAGTTACATTTTCACCAACATTAAAATAAAGTTTAATCATATCTGAAGAATCTGTGCAATTAGCATTTAACTCACCATAAAAGTTACCTTTTTTTGTAAATTTAATTGTAAATATTATTACTGAACTTTTATTTTGATTAAGAGATTCTAAAGAATTAGGTGTAATGTTTATGTAATCTTTCAAGGATTCTGATAAAGTTAGATTTATCTGACCTGTTGAGTTTTTACCGATGTTAGAAAGATTTATTTGGCCAAATAATTGTATTGAAGAAAAATATTGGTTCTTATTTATTGTTGCATTTAATTCATCAATAGAAAATACAATTTTAGGAATACTTAAAAATTCAACAATTGAAATATTTGTATTATTTGAACTGTTTAAGTTAGGATTTTGAATATTTGTAATATTTTTAATTATGTATGATTTAAGATCATAAGTAGTTGATTCTGAAGTTAATTTTAACACAGTTACTTTTGTTGAATTTACGCCTTCAATAGATATTTTTTTATCCTCATCAGATTGAGATGGAACATTAAATGAACCTAAAACCTCTCCTCCAAGATCATAGTTAACAGTTATATCATAATTTAAATTATTATACAATCTTATTGTAAAATCTTTATTAGAAACAATAAAACCTGGTTTTACATTAAAACTGGCAGTGTTATTTGTTATTGAAAAATTTTTTTCTATGTTATTTGTTTTAATTAAATTATCTTCTTTGAATCTAACATTCTTAATTCTTAGAGTATAATTCTGTTCAACATAAGGCAATATTGCATAAATAACCCAGCTATTGTTGATCTTAATTATTTCTGAGTTTAATGGAAGAAGTACATGACCTAATTTATAAAAACCAACATCTTCTTCATTTATATCATCGATAATATTTCCAGAAATTTCTGCTAAAAAAGTTTCTCCTTTTGAAAAATAATCTTTAGACTTAATTTCTAATGCAAACACATAAGACAAAGATAAAACTAATAAAATAAAACAAAAAAATAATCTCTTTTTTTTCATATTATTGTTAGAAAAAGTTAATTAATAAATTTATTGGCAAAATTAAGCTATATTTTATTTACTCTTTTATTTACTCATTTCTCTTAATTTTTTAAGAGTTTCATCATACTCTTTATCTTTAGGAAGTTGGGGATTTGGTCCGGGCATTGATCTTTGAGGAAAAACAGGTCTTGGTCTAGCCATTCCAGGTCTCATTCCAGACATAGGTCTAGCCATTCCAGGTCTCATTCCTGCAACAGGTCTTGTTGGTTTTGGCGGTGGACCTTTCTTAATTCCCATTTTAGATTTAGAAATAAATTCACTTATCTTTTTCCTAAAAACAATACCTAATGCAACAAGAATTATTAATATAACCAAAACCCAAATCCACCATAATGATTTTGATTTTTCACAATTTTCTTTACACATTCCAGTATAAGGTCCGTCTTCACATCTTTGCTGACCTGTTGGACAAGCTTCCACTTCAGTTATCTCACAACACTTTAATCCTTCATCACAAGAATATTCTACTTCTTCTTCATTATCTGCACATTCAGTTTTACAAGTATTTTCTTCAGTTTCGCATTCACTTTTCTCCTCAGTTGATACAATTTCACATTCGATATTACAACAGATTCCTTTTGAACTATCTGAAATATCAGTAATCCTATTTCCTAAACACTCTTCATTTGATTTACAAAAAACTCCACCTTCACTAATACATGTACTTTTAATAACCTGCTCACTACAACAAACTTGAGTAATTGGACAACTACTTGATAAAGATGAATCTACAGTTCCTTTTGAATCAATACAGTCAGTTGAACTTGAAACACAATACTTACCTGATTCTACACAACTTTCTTTTTTTACTATGACACAAATACCATCTAAACACTCTTCATCTTCTCCACAATCTGAATTTGACTCACATTCTTCTTTGTTAGTATCTGAATGAATGAAATTTTGAGAACCCCAACCAGTATATAATAAAAATCCTGTATCTCTAATACTACCCCAACAACCTTCTGTATTTTGAATTTTTCCATTCAAAAGATACTCTTTTGCTTGAGCAATTTCAGGATAATCACTTCCTTGTAATGCTAAAAAGGCTAAAGCAGTTGAATAATATTTACCATATGAACCTACATTCCAGTGAGTTTTTTTGAAATTATCCGTTAAAATACTAACTAAATAATCTTCTGCTCCAGAAGATGCATAAAGAAATGCTTCAGGAAACAAATTTTTATTTTCTTCTGCAAATGCATCAATATAAGGAACAAAAGAAGTTGTATCTTCACCTAAATGAGTTAAAACCATTGTTGCCCATAAACTTCCCTCATAATTGCATGAGTTTCCTTGTTTAAAACACTTATAAATAATCTGTTCAATTGTTTCTCCTCCTGAAGATCCTGAATGAACACTCTGTGAAACATGAATTGTTGGAGAATTTTGTGATTTATATAAAAGAGTTGTTATAAAATCATTTTCAAGTGTAGTTTCACAAGAAATTGTAAAATCATAAGATAAACAATTATTATTAATTTTCAGCCAATATCCTGAATCAGAAACAGTAAAACAACTACTAGTTAATGATTTTATTTTTTTATCTTCTCCAATTGAAACTATTGATTTTACATTACGATAAGATATAGAACACTCTGCTGCTGAATCAGATTCAATTTGTAAATACCAAATAAGATCAGTTGCTGTTTTTGTTTGATTTAACAACCATTCTTTAGGTTTATCTGTATTTTGACCTAATGATTCTAAAACCAAAGTAGCTATTGCAGTTTCTTTAATTTTACAGTTTGTTTGTGGCCAACAAATTCCTTCTTGGGAAAAAGAGAGATATTCAGATTTACAATTTTTATCTTCACCAATAGAACCCACTGAAAGTAAAACTGCTGCTTGCTCATCCATAGTTATTTGAGAACAGTCAGTTCCTACTTTGTTTCTTAAACAGTCACGAGCTTTTTTTAAGTTTGCATCATAATCCGTTTCGTCTTCTGAAAAAACAAAAGATATTAAACTAAATGTAATTAAAAGTACAAATAAAAGTGACCACCCTCTTTTCATATGCTAATATAAATGTTAATAGTATTTAAAAACTTTGTTAATAAAAAGAATAATCCTTTTTTTAAGATTTCTTTTTAAATTTGTTTTTTTTATTTATTTTTTTATCAGTTTCATTTTTTAATACATTTGATTTTCTTATTACATAACTTACTGGATTTTTTGTTTTTTGAGAAAGATAGTCTATTTCATAAACTCCTAATTCTTTATAAATTGGATTATCAAAATTTGGAGGTAAAACTGATTTTTGTTTTGAATGCCAGATTAATTGTGATTTAATATAACCTTGTTTTAAAGGTGGTTTATTTAATTTATTCCAATCATTAATTTTACCTTCTATATCTTGCATAGTTATACCTAAAGATCTAAAAAAATTCAAAAGAATAAATAAACTTCTTTTCCTTCCATCTTCCATACCTAAAAGAATTTTTTGAATTACTGGAGGAAAATTATCGGTTATTAAGCATTTTTCATTTAATTTTATTAATTCAAAATTTTTTTTAGTTTCTTCACTTAAATTATTATTTTTAATACTATCAAATACTACTTCATCTTTAATATTATTTTTATACCAATCAATAGAATTTATCAAAAGATTTTTAGCTTCATTTTTTTTTGGTTCTGTAAAAAAAGTTTCATTTACCTGAATATATAAAGGATTTGCATCAGTTATTTGAAATTCTTTTAATTTACTTTTATCTATAGGTAAACTTACTAAAGAAGTTTTTTCATGCAATGAATAGGGCATTCTAAATAAATGTCTTGATGAAACTAACTGTAAGTCTAAACCTAATATTTTATAAATATCTGTAGATAATATTGTTTCATTAAAATCTTTTGAATTTTTCAAAGAATCAATTTTACAGTTTGAACAAAAATAGAATTTTTCTACTTTTATCTCTTTCATAACTTTATTGCAAT
Source organism: Minisyncoccota bacterium (assembly GCA_035453125.1). Lineage (GTDB taxonomy): Archaea > Nanobdellota > Nanobdellia > Pacearchaeales > GW2011-AR1 > JACPLR01. Next base: position 40,606 of record DAOTCN010000002.1, read on the forward strand.
TTGGACATTTTTTTGATTTATATTCTCGATTAAATGATTTAAATGTCTCAATATATTTCGGATAACAACTCTCACACATTAATGTAATAAGATAGTTTTCTTGAGCAATATTACTGCATCTTTCGCATTTTATTCCTGTAAACCCTTGTATTTTCAAAAAATCACTGTCTGTTTCTTTGATTAATTTTTCAAGTATAGGTCTTGAAATTTCTTTTAAATAACCTAAAATTGCTCTTGGCCATTCTGGAAACATGTTTTTTGTTAAAGTTCCTTCAATTTCTTCTGGAAATGATTTCCAAGGAATTATAATATGAAAACCTTTACTTCCTGAAAACTTAACCATAATATTAGTTACTCCTGAAAATTCAAGTGATTTTATTATTGCAATTGCTGCTTTTTTGCTATATTCTAGCCATTTACAATCTATATCAATAACTAAATCCCAACCAATTCTCAGTTCATTCAACTTATCCGGAGTTAAATCTGTAGAAATTTTTAATGGATCCCTCCAAATTTCCTGAGAACAATGAAAGCTTGTTGCTCCTCTCTTAACCATAGATGTTATATCTGAGGGATATTGAAAGGAGTCTGGTCTTTTACCAAAACCCTCAAAATACCTAGGACTTATCTCACGATTATTTGAAAAATTAAATATTGCATTTAAAACATCTTTTCTTGAATAATAAGAATTAGTTATTGCCCTTATTCTTTCCTCTTTTTGTTCCATGCAAACAAAGAGATGTTTTGTTTTAAATAAATATCGATATTAATTGATAAATCAAAACAGATTTATTTTAAAACATTTGTTAATTAATTTTTAATTCTAATAATTACTTATTATAATAAAAGCCCATATGAGTAAGTAAACTATAAAAAAGCTTAAAAGTATCATTAATTTTTGATTAATTATGTTAGCAAGATTAGATAATCCTAAGATATTTTCTGATGTGATTTCAATTATTTCAGAAATGGTTACGGAAGTTAAAATTAAATTTGATGAAAGAGGAATGAGTATTGTAGCAATTGATCCTGCAAATGTTGCAATGGTTTCATTTAGACTTCCTAGAGAAGCATTTTCACAATATGAATCTGGAACAGAGGTTTTAGGTGTAAATTTAGACAGTTTAAAGGCAGTATTAAGAAGAACAAAATCTGGAAGTATACTAATTATGGAAAATAATGAAAATATCTTAAAATTAGACATACTTGATAAAATAAAAAGAAGTTTTTCTTTAGCACTAATTGAAATAAATGGTGAAGAAAAAAATATGCCTCAGTTAGAATTTTTATCTCAAATACAAATGAACCCTTCTGATTTTGTTGATGCAATTGAAGACTGTACAATTGTTGCAGATTCTTGCACGTTTATTTCTAGTCCTGAAAAATTTATAATTGAAGCATCTGGACTCAACTCTGCAAGATCTGAATATTCTATTGATGAAGTTAGAATAATATCCGGACAATCTAAATCGAAATATAGCTTAGAATACTTACAAAAGTTTACAAAAGCAAGTAAAATTGCAGATAAGATATTTATTAATTTTTCAACAGATCATCCAGTAAAATTAGAATTTAAAAAAGAAAATTTTGATTTATCTTTTATTCTTGCTCCAAGAGTTGAAAACGAAGATTAAGTAACAACTTTTTTTAAGTATTAATTTGTAAACTATATTGGCTGAATATTATAACTAGATACAAAAAATCAAGTTATCCTTAACATTTTATTATCTTTTCTCATAAAGTTATAACTTAGCTTTTTTAAAAGACATAATTAAAAGACATAATTAAAAGACATAATTAGTTTATAGAAACCATTTGTGTATAAAATAATACTAAATTGATTTTATCTTATAAGTAGATTAAGTAATACTTAAATTATTGAAAGAGTTTATTAAACAAAATAATAAAATGCAGCTACTTTCCAAAGTTTAGACTAAGAAAAATTTAGGAATTTAATTTTCTCAAACTAAAAATTTTATATTTTTGAAGTTAAGTAATATAAAATTGATTAAGTTTACTTTATATGTTAAAATAATACTATACAGATAAATTATACAAAGTTTACTTTATCAGAAAAGTATATAAAGTAATATTTTCTCTAATTTTAAGAAAAGGTATTGAAAAAGGTGGAAAAACGGTAATGAAAGTAAGAGTTTCTGCAACAATTGATCAAGATACAGAAAGAAAACTAGATGAAGTAATGAAAAAAGGAAGATATAGAAATAAGTCTCATATAATTGAAGAAGCTATTACTAAATTTATTGAAATGGATAAAAAAAATGCAAAGTAAAAAAGCTCAAGTTACTCTCTTTGTGATTATTGGAATTATAATCGTTATTTCAGTAATTCTTCTTTTTAGTTTATTTGAAAATCCAATATCGACTTTTTTTCCACCCCAAACTGTTGAACCAACACAGATTGTTTCTGAATGTATTGATAATAATATAAAAGAGGTGACTGATTATATGATTATACATAATTTTTATCTTGGAGAACCAAGAATATACAAGTCATTTGGTTATAATCTTGGAAAAAATGATGAAATACCTTTTGATAAATACCCTTATCTTTGTTATACAGATAAGTACTATGCTAAATGTATTGTTCAAGAACCTGCATTAATATCCTTTCTTGAAAAACAAGTAACAGATTATTTAAAACCTAAAATAGCTGCTTGTTTTGATAACCTTAAATCTGAAATGATAAAGGATGGATATAGTGTTCAAATTGACAAAGAAGGAGAATTTAGTGTTGAAATGATTTCAAGAGGAGTTAAAGTTAAAGTTGCTAGGGAAATGATTTTTGTTAAAGCAGATAGTCAAAAGAATGTGGGAACTTTTAGTTCAGTAACTCAAACACCTATTTATGACCTGGCCATAACTGCTCAAGAGATTGTTAGACAAGAAGCTAAATGGTGTAATTCAGATTATGTTATGATAATGAGAAATAATCCTAAAATAGAAATAAACAAATTTCAAACAGGAGATGATAATAAAATTTATACAGTGAAAGATACTCTTACTGGCAAAGTAATACGTTTTGCTATAAGAGGATGTGTATTAAAAACACCTGCCTAAAATGAAAGAAATAAAAATAAATTATAAATGGGTAAATAATAAAAAAAGTTTTGTTGTATTATTTGAAACAGGGATGTTAATTTTGTCAATTTTTGCTTTTGCATTTATGATTTCAGAACCAATTAAAACAGTTTCTGCAAGTATTGATGTTTCTAGTATGTTAGGCAGTGGAGGAGATAAGAGTTGTTGTATAAATTCTGAAAGTGGAGTTAATAATTGTTTAGAGATTTCATCTTCTGAATGTAGCACAAGTTGTGATGGAACATGTACTTCTGGAAGTTGTTCAGAAGTTAGTGAATGTAAATTAGGATGTTGTTTTGATGCTGTTGAGGGATTATGTGATCCAAATGCACAAAAACAATCTTGTGAATCAAGAAATGGCACATATTTTGGAGATGCATCTTGTAATGTTGCACAATGTAAACAAGGATGTTGTACTCTTGGTTTTGATGCACAATATATTACAGAAGATAGATGTAAGAAACTATCTAATAATCTTGGAATTCCTTATAATTTTGAATTAAATGTGAAAGATGAAGCAACTTGTATTGGTAAACTAAGCAATCAAAGTGAAAACATAGGTGCATGTTTAATTGGAGAAGAAGATGGTAATGGAAAAGTAAATTGTAAGTTTACAACAGCTGAAGAATGTAATGAAATTAAAGGAAATTTTAATATAAATATGCTCTGTTCAAATGTTGATTTAAATACTGTATGTTTAAAACAAAATAGGACTGGATGTATAGAAGGATTGGATGAAGTTTATTGGATTGACAGTTGTGGAAATAGAGAAAATGTTTATTCGAGTGATAAAGATAAATCATGGAATAAAGGAATAGTATTAAGTAAAGAAGAATCATGCAACTCGGGACGGTCAAACCTTGGAAGTTCAACTTGTGGAAATTGTAATTATGAATTAGGAAGTATGTGTGGTCTTTATAGAAAAGGTATTGATACAAAATTAAAAAATGGAGATTATACTTGTAGGGATTTAAATTGTCACGATGCTGCAGGTCATGCTGGAACAAAAAAAGATAGAGTAAATGGAGAATCTTGGTGTGTGTATGATGGTCAGATTGGAAGTGTTGGACTTGGAAGTATACCTGGAATTGGGAATCTTGATTTGTCAAGTTTAGGTATATCAAGTAATTTTTTAGGTGGACTTGGACTTGGAAGCATTGGACTATTAAGTGCTGATCCAGTTGGAAGTAGACATTTTAGATATGTATGTATTAATGGAGAAGTTAAAGTTGAACCTTGTGCAGATTATAGAAAAGAAATTTGTGTTAAGACAGATTCAAGTAATTCTGGAAATAGTAGTTCAAGCTCAGGAAAAGAAAGTGCTCTTTGTAGGACAAATATGTGGGAACAGTGTATTTCAATGAATGGTGGAAGTGGATGTGATGGAGCTTGTTTAGTTCAGTGTGTTGCTAATTCAGATTGTAGAATTCATCCAATATATGTTGATAAAAATTTCAAGTTTAATGTTTGTGTTCCAAAATATCCTCCAGGATTTGATTTGAGCGGAGGAGCAAATTCAACAGCAGGTTCAATTGCTGGTTCATTATCAAGTTATTTGGGAAGTCAAAGTGAAACATTAAGCACAATAACAAGTACTGCAAGTGCATTAACTGGAAGTTCTAGTGGAAGTTCTGAATCTGGCCAACTATGTGGAATGGCAACACAAACTTGCACAGAAACTTGGATTAAAAAATGCCCGGATGGTTGGGAATGTGTTTCAAATTGCGACTGTCAAGAAAGAGGATTCACAATACAAATGAATAATCTTTGTGCAAGTATGGGTGATTGTGGTTCATTCACTAATATTGCTGGTGTTGTAACAGATCAAGGATATAGTATAAGTAAAAAAGGAAAAAGAGGAGATAAACCTCCAAGAATAACAGGTCTGAATATGGTATATGGAATTTTTGCAAAACCTAGCAAAGATCAATTTGCAAGTGGTGGAGAATATAATTCAGTTAGTGCAATAGATGGAATTTCTTATGTTTCTAGTTTATTTGGAGATGGTTATGCTAAAATAAAAGGAAAGGTAAGTGGAGGTTTATTTGGAAAAGAACAAATAGGAATGACTGTTGGTGGAGGAGTTGTTGGAGGAGTTGCTGGAGGATTAATTGGTGGAGGATTTATGGGTGCAGGTATTGGTGCTGCAGTAATAATTGGAATAATGGCTGCAATGGGTTGTGGAAAAACTGAAGAAGTTGAAATAACATTTACATGTAGCAAATGGCAAAGACCTTATGGAGACGGTGGTGGATTAACAGGAATTGTTAGTGATCTTATTCAAAAAGGTAATAGTAGTAGTGGTAAAGGTTGTGATTATTGTCAAAGTGATCCACTAAAACCTTGCTCAAAATATAGATGTGAAAGTTTGGGAATTTCTTGTAAATTAATTAATGAAAATACTGGTCAAGAACAATGTATTTCAAGTAATTCTAAAGATGGACCTCCAATTATCAGTCCTTGGGAAGAGGCTTTGAATAATAGCAACTATAAATATACAGATATTACTGAAAATGGTTTTAGAGTAAGAGCAAAAGATGGTGGATGTATTGAGGCATTTAGTGAAATTACTTTTGGAGTTGAAACAAATGTTTTAGCTAAATGTAGGATAAGTGAAGACTTAAGTGAGACAGATGAAGACTTAAGTGAGACAGATGAATCAAATGATAAAACTAATAGTGAAGAAAAAGTTGATAGTGGATATAACTTTGATTCAATGACTCCTTCACTTAGTGGAGAAATATTTTTACTTAATCACTCATTTGCAACATTCTTTGAAAGTGGAGAAAGTATAATATCTAATGAACTAAACCCTGAAGAAGAGGCAAACGACACAATTGAAAATTATGTTTTAGATAAAATAGGAAATATTAATCTTCATGTAAAATGTGCAAATGTTAATGCAGTAACAAATGATAATGATTACAGAATTAATTTCTGTGTTAAACCTGGACCCGATAGAACACCTCCAGTGATAAGCTCATTTATTCCTCCAAGTGGAAGCACTGTAAAGTTTAATCTAACTGAAAAACAAATTGCATTTTTTGTTAATGAACCTAGTGAATGTAAATGGGATAAAGATAAATTAACAAAATTTGAAAATATGTCTGGAAAAATACAATGTATTACAGATGGAAATCTTGGAACAAGATTAGGTTATGTTTGTAATACAACCTTACCTATAACAGATAATGAAAATAAATATTATATAAGATGTAAAGATAAACCTTTAGAAACAAATTTGAGTGCAAGAAATCTTGGAAGTCCTTATGAGTATATATTGAAAAAGACTGAAAGTCCATTATTAATAAATTCTATCTTGCCAAGTGGAAATATGAGTTCTGGAACAGAACCTGTTTCAATAGAATTAGAAGTAACAACTTCTGGTGGAGTAGAAAATGGAATTTCTATATGTGAATTTAACATTGCTAATGAAAGTGATGAAAGTTTATATGTTAAATTCTATGATACTGGTGCATCTGAACATAAACAGCCTCTTCAAATAAAAAAGGGAAAATGGAATTTTGGAATTAAATGTACTGACGCTGCAGAAAATGAAGCATTAGGAAATACAATAATAGATATTCAAATTGATGAAGATTACCCTTTGATATCAAGAGTTTATTATTCTTCTGGAAGTTTGATTGTTATAACAAATGAAGAATCTAGTTGTTATTATAGTTACAACAATTCATTATGTGATCTAACAAAAGAAGATTTGATGATGAATAGTCCTGACTTATTCGAACATGATATCTCTTGGAAACCGGATACAATACATTATATTCAATGTATGGACAATTGGGAAAATAAACCATCTAAATGTTCAATAATAGTAAAACCAAATAAAGACATAATAATTCAAGAATAAAATAACAAAATGTATATAAAATAAGCTTTAGATAAAATAATATAATGAATCAAAAAAAGAGGTTAAATAAAAAAGGGCAATTAACTATATTTATAATAATTGCAATGGTTATTATAGCTTCTGCAATTATCTTTTTTTCTTTTAGTGAAACAGGTCAGAGATTAATATCTCCAATATTTGGTAGTGCAAGATTAGATATTAATCAAGAGATAAAAAATTGTTTTGAAAATAATGAAAAAATAGATGAAAAAATAAATACTATACTAGAACAAGGAGGAGAATATTCTCCAAAAAATTTTGTATTATATAAAAATATAAAAATTGAATATTTATGTTATACTCCAGATTATTTATTAACTTGTTATATTCAAAAACCACTTTTACTCAAAAGCATTGAAGAGGAAATAGCATTACAAGTAAAACCTGAAATGCAAGAATGTATAAATAAAGTAGAAAACTCATTAAAATCAAAAGGATATAGTGTTAGTTCAAGTGGAATTAAAAAAGTTGATATAAAAATAGTGCCTAAAAAAATAAATATAGAAACAGATTATAGCATAAGTGCTAGAAAGGGAGATGATGTACAATCATATGAAAGTGTTGGTTTTGAGATAACTAGAAAAGAAATTTATGATTTAATTATGATTGCATCATCTATTTTACAATATGAAACAAAATATGGTGAAACAGAAACAGTCAGTTTTATGGTAATTTATCCTGATATTAAAATAGAAAAAACAATTAAAGATGATGGAACAAAAATATATATGTTAACTAATAGAAATACTAAAGAGAAATTTAATTTTGCTTCGAGAAGCTTAGTTTTCCCTCCAGGACTTAATACTAACACAAAATGAATAATAAAAAATTAACTTTTATACTGATTGGAATAACTTCATTAATTATAATTTTACAAGCCAGTGTCTTTGCTGAAGTAAATCAAACTCCTCAAGTAAGTTATTGTTGTGAAAAAACAACAAATGGAGCATACTGTCAACACACATCAAAAGAAGAGTGTAATTCTAATTACCGATTAACTCCAAGTTCTTGTGAAGCAACATCATTTTGTAAAAAAGGATGTTGCTATGATAGTAATGAAGGACTTTGTATTGATGGAACTCCTGAAGAAGCTTGTAAATCCTCAAATGGTGCATGGACAGAAGGATCATGTAGTTCATCGCCGCAATGTAATCTTGGATGTTGTGTACTTGGACAACAAGCAGCATTTGTAACATTAATAAGATGTAAAAAACTAGCTTCATTTTACGGAATTGATATTGATTTCAGAACAGGTGTTAAAGATGAGTTTACTTGTATATCTCTTGCAGGAGCAGAAGATCTTGGAGCTTGTGTTTATACAAAAGATTACCAAAATTATTGTAAGATGACAACAAGAAAGAATTGTGAAACAAGCAACAAGAATGATGCAAATAGTACTATAGGATTTCACAAAGATTATTTATGTACTGCACCTGATCTTCAAACTGTTTGTGAACCTACTTCTCAAACAACTTGTGTTGACGGAAAAGATGGAGTTTATTTTACAGATACTTGTGGAAACATTGCTAATATTTATGATTCATCTAAAGTATGGGATGAAAATAAAGGAAGTGCAGATATAATTGAATACTGGACAAATGTCAAATTAAAAAGTGAAAGTTGTAAAACTAAAGCAAATTCAAAAACTTGTGGAAATTGTGATTATCTTTCTGGAACAAAATGTGATAAAGCAGAAAAAATAAGACCTAAGTATGGTAATTATATATGTACTGATTTAAACTGTTATGATACAAGTGATGGGAATGATTACAAAAATGGAGAATCTTGGTGTTATTGGGATAATGATAATCCTTTGTCTGATAGTGTTGGAAGTAGACATTATAGGCATATTTGTATGATGGGTGAAGAAATTGTTGAACCTTGTGCAGATTATAGAAATCAGTATTGTGTTGAAAGATTTATAAGTTCAGAAAATGGAAAATTTTCACAGGCAGGATGTGCTTTAAATGAATGGGAGTTTTGTTCTACAGTAAATAGTTCAAGTGAATGTGAAAACGATGATAAAGGTGACTGTCAATGGATTGATATGGCAACAACTGAGGAAGAAAAAGAAAAACAAGAAAAAAGCATTGAAAATAGTTTAAAGTATGGGACAACAACTGAAGAGATAGGTATTTGTGTTCCAATAATTGCACCAGGATTACAATTCTGGGATTCAAGCTCAGAATCAAGATGTAGTATTGGAACAAGAACTTGTGTTGTTAAATATGAAAAAAAATTTAATAAAGAAAAGAAATGTGTTGAGAACTGTGAGTGTTGTGTTGAAGAGGAAGGATGTAATAGAGAGGCAGCAGAGCAACTAAAAGCAAAAGTAAATAATATATGTAACCAACTTGGAGACTGCGGTGCAAAAGAAAATTATCAAAATGTTTATGTTAATAAAGGATTCAAATTAACAATGAAAAAAGTTGATGGTGATGTAGCTAAAAATCAAGGGGGATCTGCTTCACCTAGCCAAAGTTCGACATCTGGAACAACATTTGCTGGAAGTGGAGATACAAATACCTTTGCTGGAAGTGGTGGAGCTTCATCACCTACAGGAAATGTAATTCAAGGATTAATGATTAAAACATTTAAAAAAATAAAGGGTGAATAATAAAGTTTATAAAGAATGTTTTAACTATAAAATAGTAATAAAATGATAGGAAAAATAAGAACTGGAATTGGACTTGTACCTTTATTACTTGGAAGTGTTTTTTCTACAGGAGAAGTTCAAGCTCAAAATAGTCCTGCTGAAAATTACTTTATTGGACAAACAATAAGAAACCTTGGAAGTATTGGACCCGGAAGCAGAGAACAACAGTTAAATAATTTTGGAAGAAGATCTTTGCAAGCAATGGGTGATTCAATTCTTTATGAAACTGAAATAGAAGCTCAAAAAGATATTGCAAGGGCTGGACGACCTCAACAAAATATTAATGTAACTGTAAATAATATTCCTAATAATACTTCTAATATTCCTCAAAATTCAAATCAGCCAGCATTTGTTCAACAATATCCTAATCTTCAATATTCTGGAGATATAACTAATGTTGAAGTTATACATAATAAATTCTTTGATGATGGTTCAAAAGGAATGGAAATTAAAATTGTAGGCGAATTAAATAACCTTAAAAATGTTCCAATAGAAGCAATTGTTTTTTTCAAATATCAAAATGGAGAATATTTAAAAGATTTTGATGAAAGATATTATAATGAAAAGGGAAAGATATGTACATATGAAACAATATTACCTCGTTACGAAAATACTAACATAAATCAATCAATAACAATACCTTATAGTCAGCTTCATTTATCAGCTGAACAAAAATTACACTCTTTGACTGCAGAAATTGGATTAGTTTTAAAAGATGAAAGTGTATGGCTTGATAGTGAAGAGTTTAATTTTGAGATAAGATACTAAAAGCAAAGGATGAAATTAAAAAATAGATGATAAATAAAAGAAGTGAACTAATGAATAAAAAAAGAGATAGTTTAATATTAATTGCAAATTTGTTTGTTTCTATAGTTGCTTTTAGCTTTTTAGTTGGTTTAAGTGCTGGAAGTGTTTCTGCAGATACTCTTCCGTGGTGTAACGATTGTCCTATAACTCAAAGTCTTAATGATTTTTTAAAAAGTGAAATGGGTCAAGACATGATGGGCAGTGATGGACTAGAGGGAAATAAATGGGCAAAAAGTGAAGAAGGGCAACGTTATTTAAGAAATAATAATATTAACAACCCTGCTATAATAAATACTGCAAATAAAAATGCAGAGACTCAAACTACAGAAAAAGCAGAGTATAATTACAATTCTGATACAGGAACTTTCAAACTAACCGATCCACTATCAATAGATACTCAAACACCTATTCCGTCAAAAAGTGATCCACCAAAAGAAAAAACCAGTACTGAGAGTGGAGGTTCAATAACTACTAATGGTGGAGGTTCAACAAGTTCTGAAGGTGGTGGGGATCAAACACCTGAACCTGAAAGTAATGAGGGTAAAGGAGCTGGAGAATTTTTAAAAAATTTAATTCAACCATCTCAAGGTATCAGTGGTTTAGCAAAAGGAGCTGGATTCGGAGCTGCTGTTTTTATGTTAGTTAACCAAGTAGCATCTTGGTTAAATGTTGATGATGCTACAAAAAAAGCAATATCTTATGGTTCTGCAGCAGCTACATTTACTTATTATGCAATTAATGCTTTTGCTAAACCTGGAACAGGTCTTGCAAAAGCAGCACCATTTATTGGAATTGGTGTTGGAATTTTAGTTTTTGTTTTAATGTATAAAAAAACAGAATATAAGATTGTAACATTTGAATGCCTTCCATGGCAAGCACCTGTTGGAGGGGAAAATTGTGAAAAATGTAATGATGATCTTCATATATGTAGTGAATATAGATGTAAAAGTTTGGGACAAGCATGTGAAATTGTAAACAGTGGAACTGATAAAGAAATGTGTGTTTGGAAAAACCCAAAAGATGTTAATAGTCCTATGATAACTCCTTGGCAAAATGTTTTAACCAACGGATATTCTTATACAAAAACAATTTCAAGACCGCCTAGCTGGGGAACATCAATAATAAAAAAAGGTGGAAAATGTATACCTGCATTTAGTCCAGTAACATTTGGAATAATAACTGATAAACCTGCACAATGTAAAGTAGATTATAATAGAAATACAAATTATAGTGAAATGCAATATAGTTTTGGAGGAACCGATATGTTCTTATATAATCATACTCAAACAATAAGTATACCTGGAAATAGTACAATCAAAAGTTTTACAGAATCAACAAATGAAACAATTGAAGATGAAGAAACTTTAAAAATTCTTAATGGTGGAGAATATAATTTATTTGTAAGATGTATGAGTGCAAATGGATATTGGAATGCTGACCCTTATGTAATAAAATTATGTGTTGATCCAAATCCTGATGTTTCACCACCAATGATAATGGAAACAAGTATTGCAAATAATCAACCTGTTCAAGCAGGAGTTGATAAAGTTCCAATAATTGTTTATACAAATGAACCTGCAGAATGTAAATGGTCATTTGATAACTTAAATTATAAAGATATGCAATATACCATGAGTTGTGCAAATAGTCTCGGGGATATGCAATCAAATACTTACTATGCTTGTTCAACAGAACTAACAGAAATAAAAGATAAAAGTTCAAATATTTATTATATAAAATGTAAAGATTTACCTTGGGAAACTGATGAAAGAAATAGACATGAAATGAAAGAGCCATATCGATTAATATTACAAGGAACAGAACCATTAATAATAATTAATAGTTCAATAAGTCCTAATAATGTTACAATTGAAGGTTCAACAACAACAGTTAATTTAACACTTTCTTTAGATACAGATAGAGGATATAAAGATGGAGAGTCACAATGTTATTATAGCATTAATGATGAAAGTAATTATATTGCTTTCTTTGATGATCAAAACTTTAGTAATTATCATCACGAACAAAGACAAGATCTGACTGGAGGAGTTTATACATACTTCTTTAAGTGTATTGATTTAGGTGGAAATACAGCAACAGCTAAATCAAAATTTACTGTTTTTGTTGATAAGTCTCCACCAAATATTATTAGAGTAATGCATGATGAAGGAAAACTTAAAATAATAACTGATGAAGAAGCAACTTGTTATTACAGTACAAGTGAATCTACAAAATGTAATTATCAACTAAATGAAGAGGCAGTGCAAATGGAATCATCTGAAAATCTAAGAGAACATCTTGCTCCTTGGGGTGAAAAACAAATATACTATATTAAGTGTAAAGATACAAATAATGCAGAACCTTATCCTACAGATTGTTCAATCATTGCTAAAGCAGAGAATTTGTATGTTGAATAAACTTAAAAATATTTAGCAATATATTTACTTTTATTTAAATAATAAGTTAAATATTTTAAAAAATAAAATGAGGTTAAAAAAACATAAAAAAGCAGATTTTAGTATGTCTTTTAATATGCTTTTCTCAATAATATTAATTGCTGTATTTGTTGCACTTGCAATTTATGTTATAAACTACTTCTTAAAAATACAATGTAGTATTAGTCTTGGAAGTTTTAAAGATAATTTACAAAAAGAAGTCGATAGAATGTGGAAAAGTGATACAACTGGAAAAAGTAATGAAAAATACCGTATTGGTAGTATTGGAAGAAACTGCGCTGAACAGATCTGTTTCTTCAATACAAAAGATAAAAAATTTAAAGGAATATATTCTGAACAATATGATGAATTAATACCTTATGTTTTAAAACAAAATAATCTCTACTTTTACCCTATTAAAAAGAGTAGTAAGCTTTATTTTGAAATTAAAAACTTAGACACTAGTAATATAGAAAATAACCCTCAATGTTTTAGTGTTGAAAAAGGAATAGTTAAAATACCTTTAGAGAAAGGTTCTAGTGATGCTCTTGTTAAATTAAGTAATTAAATAATGATGAAAAATAAAAAAGGATTAGAAATGTCATTTGCGTGGATTTTTGCAGTTTTTGTTGGTGCGTTGATAATATTTTTTGCAGTTTTCTTTGCCGGAGAATTTGCTCAAAGAAAAATGTTTGGAATAAATGTTCAAGCTGCAAAACAATTTGCAGGCCTACTTGAACCACTTCAAACAACTGTTGGTGAAAAAACAATTATGCCTCTTGAGATGAAATCAGAAACAAGAATTTACAGTTTTTGTAATTTAAATGAACCTTTTGGAGAAAATAGAATACAATTCTCAGAAAAAAATCAACTAAGTGATGAATGGACTGATCCAGGAAATGATATCGGTGTAAAAAATCATTATTTATTTACAGAAAGTATGATTGAGGAAAAGAAATTCTACTTTTTTACTATTCCTTTATACATGCCATTTAAAATAGCTGATTTAATGATTGTTTATTCTAAAGAATACTGTTTTGTTAATCCTCCTGAAAAAATAAAAGATTCAATAAATAGCTTTCAAAACCGGTCTAATATAAAAATTATAGGAACTAATGGAAAATGTGAGGGAATTAAAGTTTGTTTTGGTAGTGAAAACTGTGATATAAATGTTAGATGTCTTGGTGATTTATGCTCAGAAGGAGAAGTTATTAAAGGAAAAGAACATGTTTATTTCGTTGACGAATTAATTTATGGGGCTATATTTAGTGATCCTAAGAATTATGAATGCAATGTAAAAAGAATAATTAATTTTAGATTAGCTAAACTAGCTGAAATTTATCAAGATAAAGCACAGTTTGTTTCAACAAAAGGATGTAATACTGATATGGTCAATGAAATGAGCTTATTATCTAATTCAGCTTCACGATTTTCAAAAGGAAGTCAATTATCTGAAATTTCAAGATTAGCTGAAGAAATAAATGAAAAAAATATGGGGCTACAATGCAGACTTTATTAAAAAAAGATAGTAAAAAAGCACAACTAAAAATACAACAAATGAGTATTATGCTTATCTTTATATTTTTATTTTTTATTTTTGTATTCTTACTATTCTCTATGTATGAAACAAATAAACTACGTCAAACAGCAGTAGATATTGAAAAAGAAAGAATTGCTGGAATGACAATAAAACTAGCATCAACACCTGAATTTAATTTTGGAAAGCAGGCAAATAGTATTGATGGAGATAAGGTAATGATGTTTAAATCAAAAAAAGGATATTCAAATCTTTTAGGAGTTAATGGAGTTATTATAACAAAAATACCTGAAAAATCAAATCCTGTAGAATGTACTACTTCAAATTATCCTGAATGTGATGTAATAAAAATATTTACAAAAAAAGATATTCCAACAAATTCTCAATCTTCAATATTTGTTGCTTTATGTAGAAAACAAACAAGTAATGGAGCTTCATATGATAGATGTGAACTTGCAAGAATGCAAGTGGAGGTGAATATAAGTGAAAAGCTTAAATAAAAAAGCACAGGAAGAAATGGTTGGATTTGTCTTAATAATGATTATAGTTGCTATAGTTATACTAATCTTATTAGGTATAATGCTCTCTAAAAATAATAGTATTCAAAAAACTGAAAGCAGTGAAAGAGTTGGGAGTTTTTTAAAGAGTATAAGTTATTATACAACTAACTGTGAAAATCCACCAACAGTCTATAACAATATTGAAGATTTAATTAAATTATGCAATGATCATGAAAGCTGTTCGGATGGAAGACAAGCTTGTGATGTATTAAAAAATGATTTAAGTATTTTATTAAATGGAGGTTTTTTAGTTAAAAATGGAAGTTTTATAAAGGGGTATAATTTAATGATAACAACTGGAGAAAATGAAAGTAAAGTTTATTTTATAGAACCTATAAGTAAAGGGAGTATTGAAGAATGTAAAGATTTACTTTATTATGACAGATATTTTATAGGTATTGATAATGACCCAATTATGGCTTTAGAAGTTTGTTATAATTCTGAAAATTAAAGTCTTATTATTATATTTATTGTGTTTGCAGTAATTACAGGTTTATGACTTATTCTCTGACCTGTTTTATTTTTTTCTTCAATTAGTTCTACAAAACCAAATTTTTTAAGTATAATAATATCATCTCTAACACTTTTAAAATCCCTACCAAGAAACTTAGCTAATGCATAAATTGAGGTAGGTTTTTGAATTTTTATTACATTTAAAATTCTTGCTTTTTCATTACTTAATAACTTTCTAAGTAATGCCATATCATCATAGTTATACTCTTGTTTTGCACCTGTAAACTTTCTAAGTACATAAGAAAAAGTTCCTTCTTTTTCATAAATTTCAATTATTCTTGTTTTATCTGCCATATAAAAACTGCTTATTGGTTCTATTTATCGACGGTAAATTTAAGTATATAAGGTATATTATCTAAGTTAATAACATTATATATTTTATTTAGTTATTGTCATATATACCACATATGTATAAAAATACCTTATATATTAATAAATCTTTCTATTAAACATATTATCTTTAAAAAGTGACAACAAAAAAGCAGCAAACTTTATAAAGCACTGAAATTTTTAGATAAAGTAATAAATCTATATGCCAATGACTTAGCCTTAACGGCTTATTTAATTGTTAACTAAGACAATCCCTATTTGTCTTAAATAACAAGCCGATCAAAAATCGAAAAATGATAAAAAGTTGAAAGGAGGTTTAAAAAATGAAATTTAATTTTAAAAAAATAACATCAGTTTTAGCTTGCACAGCAATGTTAGGTTCAACACTAGGTTTCGCTGCAGCTGCAGCATATCCTGAACCATTCGTAAAGAGTGGTACAAGTGATGTTGCAATTGTTTTTGGTTCTGTAGCAGCAGGTACTGATTATACTGGAGCATTAAATATTGCAAACAATCTAAATGCTCTATTACCTTCTACAGCTAACCTTGGAACTGAAAGTGTAAAAATTGAGTCGGGTTCTACAAAATTGAACATAAAAAGTAACCTTTCAAATGTAAGAACATCATTACTTACAAAGACTGATATGCCAGTAATATTAGCAAAAAAAACTTATCAATCAAAAGCTGGAGTTTCTTCAGACTATGAACAAGAAATAAAACTTGGTAGTGGTTTACAATATACACTATTTTCAGATATTGAATATGAAAGTAGTACTCCAGTATTAGGTATAACTAAAGCTGCTAATTCACCAGTTCTTAACTACACAGCAAGATTTGTTAAAAATGTTGAAAGTGCAGTAAGTTCTGCAGGAAGACTATCAGATCTTGAAAATACTCAGATTACTCTTTTAGGAAAAGATTACACAATTTTGAATGCATATAATGGAACAAGTTCAACAGCATATCTTGAATTGATGGCTGGTTCTGTTGTAGCTACACTTGCTCAAGATCAAGAACAAACATATACAGTTAATGGTAAACCATATAAAGTTAAAGTAGAATATACAACAACTGGATATGCAAAACTATTAATCAATGATGTTGCAACAAATACATTAGCAATTGGAGGAACTCAAAAAATGAGTGATGGAATCCAGGTAGGAATCAGAGATGTTTCTTATCAAGGTTTTGCTGGTGGTGTAATGAAAGTGGAATTTGCACTTGGTGCAGAAAAATTAACATTGCAAAATGCTCAAGTAATTAAGCTAAATGATGAGTCAGTTAATGATGTTACAGCATATATTGGTTGGGGTACATCAGGTTCAAAAGTAACAATGAGTGATATCACACTAGCTTGGATACCATCAAATAAATTCTTCCTTACTGAGGCTAAAGAATTAGTGATTCCAGGACTAAGTTCACTTAAACTAGTTATGAAAGAACCAGAAATTTTTACAAAAGAAGCTATTTTATTAAAAAATAATGGTGATAAAGCAATAGCATTGCAAGCTCCAATAAAAGATGGAACTGCTACTGTTAATTTATTGTATGGAAATGGAACATCATTCCAAACAATTGGAGGAGATGATGATTCTAGTCTATTAAGAACAGGTGTATCAACAATTGATTTCAATAGGTCATCTGATGCATATTTTGTAGCAAGCTTTAAATCAGGTAGTGATGTAGAATCATATCTGTTAAAAGCAACAACAAATAGAAATGATCCAGCATCTGGATACAACTCAACAGATATTGTAAATGTATTAACAGGTATAACTATCTGTGATAGTATTAAACCAACATATACATGTACAGTTGGAAATGTTGTATTAACTGTAGGATATGTTAATGTTGACTTAGGAAATGTAACTTTAGCTGCAGGAACAAATGTAAACTTTAACAAGTTATACACTCCTGGAGGATTAACAATAAATCTTCCATATACTGTTGCTACAGATAGTGCTGACTATGGTTTATATGGTGCAATGAATTCAACAAATATTCAAGCTCCAATAAACTCAACTTCTGCATCAGTAGCTACATGGACTTTTGTAGCTGAAGAAGCTGATAAAAACAAAAACATAGGTTCAGGTAAAGACATAAATGCAACTGTTGGATGGTCTTCATCAAAGGTTGAAGTTACAGGTGTTGATACAGATACAGCTACTGCTATGACTATATCATCTGCTAGTTCACCTGGTCCAGACATGGGTGGTTCAACTTCATTAAGCAAATATATGAATTATTTAGCTTCTGAACTTGGAACAAAGTTGATTTATGATTCAAAACCAGACCAGAATACTCTAGAATTAGAGTACCATGGTAAAGAAGTATACGGAAACGTATATGTTTCATCAACTGATGCTGTATCAGGAAGTGGATCAATAGTACCAATAAAAGATAATGAAGCAACAAAAACTACAAATGTAATTGTAGTTGGAGGAAGCTGTATTAATACAGTTGCTGCTGAATTATTAGGTGGAAGCTTCTGTGGAGCTGAATTTGCTAGTAAAACAAATGTTAATAATGGTGAGTTCTTAATTGAAACTTTCAATTATGGAACTAACAAAGTTGCAACACTTGTTGCAGGATATGAAGGCATAGATACTACAAACGCAGTATCTGCATTATTAACTAAAGCACCTGAAATAACTGTTGGAGCTGCATACAAAGGTTCAACTGCTGACAGTATAACTAAAGTGAAATAAATAGACAACAAACTTTACTTTTTCTTTTCTTTTTATTTTTTTATTAACAATAAGTGGTAACTATAATGTTTAATATAGAAGGTTTTTTAAGTGATAAAATTTTATTTAAATGATGAGAAAAATAGATTCGAGAGAAAATCAAGAGAGAAAATCAAGAGAGAAACAACTAATTGTTGGAATTATCTTAATAGTATTATTGATTATAAGTACGATTGGTTTCGCTTTTATGAGTGATGAAGAAAAAAGCAATAATCAAAAAACAGTTAATTATAATGGAGTTAAATTTATCAATAATGGAGACAACTGGTTTGCTCAAATAAAAGGATATACTATTCAAACAAAATATAACCCTCAAGAAACAGAAAATTTAAGCATAAAGATATCTAGTTCAATAAACGATTTTTACAAAAAACCATTTTATTACACTCCTAGTTTATCAAACGGAAACTATGAAATATTAAAAAACCTTAACCAATTTGTAGAGAGAAATCAAGAGGCTTGTTTAAGTGGAGAAAATTGCACTGGACTTGTCAAAAAAACTTGTTCAGATAATTTTATTATTTTCAAAGAATCAAATTTAAGTCTAGTATATAAAAGTAACAACTGTATATATATTGAAGGACCAAACGAAGATCATGTAAAACTTGCAGATGGAGTATTATTTAAAATTTTAGGAATACAATAATGGAAGAAAAAACTGAAAAAAAAGAAGTCAATTTAGATCAAAATAACAATGAAGAATTAAAAGAAAATAAAAAATTAAACAAACAGGTTAAATGGGTAATTATAACTTCTGTTTTAATTGTTGTTGCAACATTAGTTTCTTTATGGGTTGTTGAAGAATCTAAAAAGTTTGAATATAATGGATTAAAGTTTCATGAAGAAACTTTAGGAAATATTAAATTACATGTTAGTAATGTTGAAGGAATGGGTATATTTGGCAATCCTATTAATTTTAAGTTTATCTTACGAAATGATCCTAGAAAATTAAATATCCCTGTTAATGCAAATATAACTTTTTTAATAGATGGAAATAAATTTATTTCACTAAACTTAAGCAGTGGTATGGAAAATTGTGAAAATGGATCAATTGCATCATTTAGTTTAGGATATTTCCTAAATAATATTGGGATAAATCCTATTCCTTCATTTACTGAAAATAAAACTGCTACAGAAGAAAAAGGGTTATATGTTGATTGTAATACTCATCCTGGAAGCACAGTAATTATTCTAACTGCTGGAAATGAAACTGCAATAAATCAAGATATAAAAAATAAAGACTGTTATACTCTTGTTTTCAAAAATTGTGAGGTAATGCAAGTAGTTGAAAAATTTGAAATAGCTGTACTAACCAAAAAAAATAATTAGTATCTTATTTCTTACTTTTTTTAATTATTTTTATCATATCTTTTATGTCTGAATAAATAGGAATATTTCTTATTTTGAAAAAATAAACTCCTGAAAACCAAACAATAACAACAAATAAAACACTAAAAAAATACCAGAAAAATTTGTGAGTTATATCAAAAAAAGAGTTATTATTAACAAAAAGAACAGATAATAAAACAATTCTCAGTATATTAAAAGATAATAATATTGTTGAAGAATATAATAATAGACGTAATCTTTTCCAGATATTAATATCTGTAGTAAAATTTAGAATAAATAAAAGGTAATATGCTGCACCTGCAACACATGCTTCAACTATTTCTAATGTATAATTAGATATTAAAATATTTGACCCTTCAAGCACTGCATTTGAATAAATTAATTTAATTATCAAATAAGAAGGATATATTGTAAGAGGAGTAAAAATAAAATAAAATAAAAAAATATTACCCAAACCAAGTAAAAGAATTATTAAGTATCTTATAGTTAGATTAATAATAAATTTATTTTCTTTATGAAAATTATTCCCCTTCTTTCTTTTCATAATATTAAAAAAACAAATAAGTTTAAAAATGTTTAGTAGAATTAAAAATAATTACTTTTTTGCAATTTTTATTGCAATAACTACTATCAAAACTACAAGAACTATATTTAAAATTGCAACAATCCATATAAACCAATTATCTCCAAGTCCTCCAAGTGAAAAACCATTAATATTTGAAAAAATAGACTTTGGCTTTTCAATAGTAAGTTTAACTGTTGAAGTAGTTTCTAAATTTCCATAAATTGCTTGAATTGAAAAATCATGATCTCCTACTGATTTTTTATTAGGTAGAAGTACAACATTTATATCTTTTGATTCTCCTGACTTAAGACTAACTGTTGTACTTGTATCACTTTTTAATGTTGCCCAAGATTCGTAACTTGAAGCAGGAATTTGAATTACATAAGTTGTATCACCTAATCCTGTATTTTTAACTGTTGTTTTAACAGTTAACTCCTGACCTGCAATTGATTCAGAAGCTAATGTTGCAGACAATAAAACAGATTTAGGAATTTCACAAGAGCCTTGGATTTTAAATGATTTTAAGAATACTGATTGTTTATCTTCATCATTTTCAAAAAGTTCATTATCTTCATCAAAAACTCTAAATTCCAAAATATAATTACCTTCAGTTAAATTTTTTGGAATTTCAAACTCTACTGATTCTTTTGAACTATCAAAAGAGTCAAGATCTCCAACTGTAATTATTCTACCATTTTTTATTTCTGGAATATCTTTATTAAAGATGCTAACAGAAATATCTTCTTGATCACTATCACCTATATTCCAAAGTCTAAATGATGCAATCAAATTTTCTCCGCATTGAACTGTTTCTGGGATGTTAATATCTGAAACTATTACAAAATCAGAATCTTGAGGTATTTTAATATTCTCAGTAAAATATTCACATTGAGAATCTTCACCCAAATCATCACTATAAACTTTTGTAAAAAAGATATAGTCATTTTCATTATCAGATGAATCTAAGTCTTTTGGATCAATTGAAAAGGAAACAGTTATTAATTTATCATCTCTTGAATCTAAGTCAAAATCTGATTCTTCTTCATCAATCAAAAATTCGCCAGTTCTTTTATTATAAACCCCCCAAGTTACTATAATATCATCAATATCATCACTTGAGGAACTTTCAACATTTATTTCTGCTGTTATTTCTTCTGTAGGATACCAAATTGTATCATCTCCGCCTAAAAAACCATTGTTACTTAGCTCAATATCCATGTTTAAATATCCTACTTTGCCTCGATTGCAAAGAGAAGATTTAACAATATTTACAGTTATAGTTTGATTATCTGAAGAATTTAAGTTATTAGAGAGAATTATGCTACTTGAGTAAGTTTTTTGGAAATTAAATTTAGAATAATCTATTGTACTCTGTGGACTTATTGATAATGTTCTTGAACTGGAATGATTAATATTACTTGTATCTCCAGTAATATCAAAAATAACTGAATAACCATCTTCACCATTAATTTGAAAACTTGATGGAACTTCCAAATTCAGTAAAGAAGCAGTATTTGTGTTTGTTACAGTAAATGTTTGACTATTTGAATTAAAATTAAAACTAAATGTATTTGCAGATAAGCTAAATGAAGCAGCATTAACAAGTGAACATAAAGTTAATGCAAAAATCAATAATGTAATTATTTTCGATTTCATTTTGTTGTAATTCCACAGTTACACTAGTTTATAAATCTTTCTATTTTTAGATTATTAATAATAAAATACTAATATTTGTTTTAAACTTCAATTTTAATTTATTAATATATAGCTAATTTTTAAATATTAAAACCTAAAATGCAATTTGCATTAAAAATATAGATATCCAAAAAACCTATAAGCATTCACACCTCAATAGATAACATGAATTTTTAAGATTAATATAAAAAAATATAATCACTTGATTAAAATACTGTTTTTATAATAATTTCTTTTGTATAAAAAAATTTATAACTTTCAATAATGTAATAAATATATGAAATCACGTGAAAATTTATTAAGTGCTTGGGCTCTTCTTGTGGGAGTAATCATGGCAATAATACTTGCCGTGTTACAAATAACCTTTTCCCCTAAACCTGAATGGGTATATATATTATTAGCTGTTTTAGGTATAATAATCGGTATCTCAACATCTATGGGAGATAAAGAAAATCTTATGACTTTTCTTTTAGCAACAACTTGTTTAGTTATTGTAAGTTCAATGGGTCAATCAGCAGTTACTTTAACTGACGAAATAAAAAAGATTATTGGGACAATACTTACTGCTCTACTTACTATGTTTATACCTGCTACAATAATAATTGCTGTTAAAACAGTTTTCTCTGCCGCAAGTGTTAAATAAAATTATTCAAAATTGTAGCTTAAAAAAATAATAATGAGTTAAAATAAAAATAATTAATCAGTTAATACATATCAAATCTATCTTTTTTTTCAGGCATTTCAACTGTTGGAGGTGTTATTTGAGCAAATTGAGGTGTAGCAATAACAATATTCTCTCCAAATCCAGTTATACTTCCTTCAAGAGCTTCTGTTGTCTTTTTTATTTTAGAAATTGCTCTCTTTAATTCAATAACATCTTTTTTTCTTAATTGTTGAATATCAATAATTGCAATTGTATATCCTTCTCTTAATGAATTAAGAATCTCATTTGTATCTTCAAATTTTTTAAGAATAAATGGTTTAACACTAACTTTTGATTTCTGAGAGTCAAGACCTGTATCAATCTCTATATAGTCTTCTCCTGAGGATTCTTTGGACATAAGACCACTAAAACTATTTTTTATTTTTTTAAACACCATTTTTTATTTTAATGTTAAAATGACCCACTTTATAAACATTTCTGTGACAATATATTATGTGTTTGATTTAATGTAATTTATTGACAATCTCTCCCCTTAATCTTTCAACATCTTCTCTCATTGAAAGTTCCTGCTTCTCAATACTTTTTAATCTAAGCTCAAGAATGTCTCTTTTTTCTTTTAACTCTTTTTTTAACTGTTCTTTTTCAGCTTTAATCATTATCTGTCCTAAAACTCTAAAAACATCCTCTTTTGTTTTTGTAACTTCTTCTAAAGCTGTATCTGTTTCATTAAGTTCAACTTGGAAAGACTGTTTTTGAATAACTAAATTCTGAAATCCTTGCTCAAGTATCTGTAAATTCTGAATTTTCTTTTCAGTATCTTGATCTATATCCATTTTTCGCCTTTTTTTAATTTGCTTTAATTTTTACAACAACTGATCTGGGTTTGTAAAATATTCTTGAATTACAGTATGGACAAGTAAATCTTTTATCTAACTTTTTAGAAGAAATTTCTTTTCCACATTTGAAACATTTATAATCGGCCATTGTAAGTTTAAGTTTTAATTGTTTAAATAGTTTTTTAATTTATTGATTAATATAATAAGCTCCATCTGCAAAAGTCTTTCCACAAAATTTGCAATACCAAATTCCAGCTGATTTTCTTTTAGCAACAGACTTTTTACAAAAGGGGCAAGTTTGTTTTACTCTTTGTTTTTTTTCAACAGCTACAAATTTTCTTCTAACATTTGTACCATAACCTGCTCCAAATCTTCCAGCTGATTTTACTTTTTTTGTTCTTACCATAGTTTAATATGAAAATATAGTGTTTTAAAGCTTTCTGTTTCAAAATTAAAAGCTTTATGGAGAAATATTTAGAGCTTAGGCAATTCTTCTGTTAATTTAAAATCTCTTTGAGCTTGAGCTAATTGTTTACTTGCTCTCACTTTAAAATACTGTGAAATCATCTCTCGGCTATTCCAGAATAACTGTTCATATGGGTAGCCTGAATTACAAGGACAATCTGCAACATATTGCTTTCTGTTTAAATAACCCCACTCTACCAAATCATCATGATAAATATACTTATCAGGATTTGTTTTTGCAAGTTGCAATAATTCTTCTAATTCTCCTTCATCAAAATCTTCTTTAGAACTATTAACAAAATGAGTTCTATTGCAAAATTCACAATCAATTAAAATTGAACTTCTAGTAATTATTGTTCTCAAGAATTCTTCACTAGGTTTAGGATAAGTCCTTTTATCTTCAGGCATAAATTCTTAGAATTAAGATTGTTTAAATTATTTTATATTGTTTAAAACCTATAATGAAAAGTATTTGAAAATCCCAGATGATTATATTTATTAAAATTAGAAATATTAAATGGGGTTACCCGGATTTGAACCGGGATCTCGAACTCCCAAAGCTCGAAGGCTAACCAGGTTACCCCATAACCCCATGATTAAACGAAATATGAATTGTTTATAAATATTATTAAAAATTTAAAATCAAACAACTTTAAGTGTACCTCAACTTACTGTGATTTTTTTGTTTCCCTAAAAATCCTAAAAGAATTTTTTGAATGTTAATAAAAAATTTATGAAATTATTTCTTTGTACCCTTTACGGGAGTTTTAGCTGCAGGTGTTGTTTTTGCTGCAGCAGTAGGTGTTGCAGCTGCTGCTTTTACAGCTGCTGGTTTTGCTGCTGCTTTTGCAGCTTCTTCAGCAACTTTTTCTTCTTCTTTCTTTTTCTGTTGTTTATCTTGTTTATCTTTAAGATCAGCAAAGAATTTATTCAACTGATTCTTCTTTTCTTGAGAAACTTCAGTTTTTTCTTCTGCAATTAATTTATCATAAACTCCTTCTTCAACTTCTATTGCAACATCTTTAGCTAACTTATTTTCAATTAACAAACCTAAACTGACACATGTTCCAACTGTAGATTTTACTGCTGCTTTTAAATTTCTTTCAAGCATATTTGGAAGCTTAAGTTTCGCTACAAAAATAATCTGTTCAATTGCAAGATTTCCCACTTTAACATTCTTATGTTCACCACTACCTTTTTCCAAACCTGCTTCTTTTTTTAAGAGTTCAGCAATTGGAGGAGTAGAAACTTTAATAGTATATTTTTTAGTTGAAGTATTAACATCAAGTTCAACAGGAACTTTTGTACCTTTAAATGACTCTGTTGCTTTATTTACATCTGAAATAACTTTACCGATATCAATACCCAATGGGCCAATCTTCTGAGCAAGTGCTGGACCTGGTGTCATTGCTCCGCCTTCAATTAATAAATTAATTATCATTTTTATTCCTCCGATTCATTTCCTTCTTTTCCTCTACGAATAACTTTAACATTTTCTAATTTAATTGTTACTGGAATTTGTACAACAGCTCCCAATAAGCTTACTACTACATCTCCTTTCTGTTTGTCTATTCTTAAAACTTTTGCTTTTTCCTTTTTGAAAGGATCTGATAATATTTCAACAATATCATCTTTTTCAATATTAATTGCAGCAATATTTGGTTCAAGCATGTTCTTAATTTCTTCATAATTAATTGTTCTTCCAATAATTCCTTTTACATAAGGAAGATTAAAACAAGCGTCTTCTGCTGATTCTCTATCTGCTGATTCTAAAAGAATATATCCTCTTAATCCTTGAGGTTTTGCAAGAGCATAAACATTAATAGATTTTTTTAATACATGCTCTGCTATCATTTCGAGTACTTTTTCTTCTTTGTTTGTTGAAACTTTAATAACAAAAATCATCTTATTTCAGAATAATAAACTGAATAAAATTTAGTATAAAAACTTATTCATTAGTTGATTTATAAAGTTTTTGTAGCTCCTCCTGTATTAAAATTATGGCATTTCCTGTAAGTTTCTTGGTGTTTTTTTCTAGTGTTCTCGGTGATATATTAAGTAATTTAATCATCTCTCTAGACTGATTCTTTGTTTTACCTGAATTAATAAGAGCATATAATAAAGAATTTTTTAATTTTCCTTCTTTTCTTAAAATGTCTTGCATAATTTTTTGAATTGAATTAATCTTCTCTCTTCTAGTCATTTTAATTAACCAAGAATCAATTCTTGGAGAAGGATTAAAACATTCTCTTCCAACAAACATTATGGGTTTAACTTTAAAAAAAATGTTTGTTAAAATACCTACTTTAGTTTTCTGGAACATTAATAGATTTTTAAAATTTTCACCAACAATTAAAATAGCTTCTTTTATTTCTGAATTAATAAGTCTGTTCATAACTGGCTCTGAAAGAGAATAAGGTATATTTGAAACTAGTTTATTATAACCTTTCCAATTATAATTAAGAGCATTATCAAAAATAAAAATAATGTTCTTATTCCTTTTCTCAATTTTTTCGAGTTCTTTTTTGAATTTTTTATCAATTTCAAATGAAAGAACCCTTGAACATCTTATCGAAAGTTCTTCGGTAAGTATACCTCTTCCAGATCCAATCTCAATTATCTTATCATCTTCTGAAATATTTGAAATTTCTATCTCTTTTTTTAAAACATCTTCATTAATAAGAAAATGCTGATCTCTTTCAACTTCTTTTTCAGGCCTTAATTCAAAACCTTTATCATCACTATTCTTAAACTTGTTGAACTTTTTCATAATAATAGATATAATTAAAGGTTATAAAACTAATTACTTAGTTACAAGTCTCATGATTAAAGATATTAAAAAAGCTAAGCAACCGATTATTAATATACCTATTGCTGAAACTTTTGCAACTGTCAAAAACTCTTCTTTTGTTGGTTTTCTCAAAACATGCCAAACTCTAATACATTTTTTAACAAAACCTAAAAATTTCTCTTTAATTTCTTTAATTTTCATATTTTAAAGAAATTTAAGGTATATTTAAAAGTTGCTATATAAATTATTAAAATGTTAAAAAATAGTTCTCAAAGAGAACAATATTGAATCCATAAATTTAGCTATTAAAATAAAAAAGATTTAAAAACCAAATTTTATTTATTAAGTTCTGGTAACAACAATTGGAAACAACAAATGACTCATACCATAGCAAGAAAATATCTTAAGAAAAGATCAGATTTTCTATCACTAAAAAATGGAGTTCTATGTGTTGAAGGAATTCCAATAAAAAGAATTGTAAATAAGTATAATACTCCCCTTTATCTAATGTTAGACAGAAAGATAAGAGAAAATTTTAGAAAATTTTCTGGTGCTTTTCCATATCATAAATTAAGAGTTCAATATGCAACAAAATGCAATAGTAATCTAGAAATACTAAATGTTATAAGAGAAGAGGGTGGAGAAATAGATGCAAGTAGTGTAGGTGAAATAATCCTTGCTCTTCTTGCAGACTTTGAACCTCATCAAATAACATTTACAAATTTGTATAAAAGCGAACAGGATATCCATTTTGCAGCACAAGTTGGAGTTTATGCAATTACAGCAGACTCTCTTGAAGAATTGAAAAGAATTGAAACAGTGGGTAAAAAGTTAAACAAGAAAGTTGATATATTCTTAAGAATAAATCCTTTAATTACTATAAATAATTACACAACAAAAAATCAACAGTATGGGATACCTATACAATTTGTAAAAAAGGCAATTGATTATTCAATTAAATCAGATTATTTGAATTTGATAGGATTTCATTTTCATGGAGGTTACGTTACTGAATACAAAGCTTATTTTGAAGTAATTAAAAAAATGGTAAGTTTGATGGTATATTGTAAAAAAATGGGTGTTGAAATAAAATCACTTGATCTTGGTGGTGGTTTTCCAATTGAAAAAGACAATGGTAAAAAAGTTTATTTACCTCATGATTTTGGAAGTGAACTAATTGATCTATTAAAAGAACAAATACAAAAAAATGATCTTATTTTTCCTTATTTAATCTTTGAACCTGGAAAATTTATTGTTGCAAATACTATGTTTGGTGTAATAAAAGTAATAAGTAAGAAACAGTTACCTGACAAAGAGATTCTTATTACTGATGGTTCTACATATGGATTTATACCAGATGCGCTTATTTACAAAGCATATTATGACATAATTCCTGTTACAAAAATAGATAAAAGAGCTACAGATAATTATACTATTTGTGGGTGTACTTGTGATTGTATTGATATAATTGGTGCAAATAGAAAACTTCCACATTCTGAAGAAAATGATTTGCTTGCAGTTATGGATTGTGGAGCATATAGTAATGTAATGTGTTCAAATTTTAACACACTAAAAAGAGCTCCAATGATTATGGTATACAGTGATGGAAGAATCAAATTAATAAGAAGAAGAGATCGATATTCTGAAATGTTTGCTCCTGAAATGGATGTTCTAAAAAAATATGGTGATCCTGATGAACTAAAAAAATATTATAATCTATTCAGAGTTAATTTAGACAGATTGTGGGGATCTAAAAACGGAAAAAAAGAAAGTATACAAAAAAAGAAAAAAATTTGAATGATTATTTTTAAACTCTAAAAAAAGGTTTATCTAAAAAAATTTATTCCAAGTTCGTTTGAAAGTTCATCTTTAATAGTATCTTTTTTTTCAGATTTAATATCACTTCCTAAAATCTGTGGACTTCTAACACCTGTGATAATTACCATAACTCTTATTGCTTTCTCCATATCAGGACTTATTTGAGCTCCCCAAATTAATCTTGCTTCAGGACTTAAACTTTTTCCGATTTCTTCAATTATTTGCTTAGATTCATCTAAGCTTAAATCTGGACCACCAATAATATTTACTAATGCACCTCTTGCATTAGAAATATCTACTTCAACAAGAGGATTTGCTAATGCTTTCTGAACAGCTTCCATTGCTCTTCTTTCTGAGCTTGATTCACCAACACCTATTAAAGAAACACCTCCATCTGCCATAATTGTTTTTACATCTGCAAAATCAAGATTAACTAATCCTGCTTTTGTTACAAGTTCTGCAACTCCTTTAACTGCATTAGTTAATATTTCATCTGCAACTTTAAAAGCTGTTTGAAGAGGTAAATCTGGAACAATCTCTAATAATTTATCATTTGGTATAACTATTAACGTATCAACAATTGATTCCATTTTTTCAAGACCATCTAAAGCGTTTTCAATTCTTTTTGAACCTTCAATTGTAAATGGCATTGTAACTACACCGATTGTTAATGCTCCTGATTTTTTTGCAATGTCTGCAATAATTGGTGCTGCACCAGTTCCTGTTCCTCCACCTAAACCACAAGTAATAAAAACCATATCCGAACCTTCCAGTTTTTTCTTTATCTCGTGTTCTGATTCTTTTGCAGCTTCTTCTCCAATCTGAGGATTACTTCCTGCACCCATTCCACGAGTTAATTCTTTTCCAATTAAAATTTTTTTATCAGCATTAGTATATAACAAATCCTGAGCATCAGTATTAACTGCAATCATCTCACCACCCTTAACACCAATCTCATGAATTCTGCTTAAAGTATTATTTCCCCCTCCACCAACACCAATAACTTTTATTTTTGCTGTTTGTTTTTTAAGAAGTTCTTCTAATTCAGAATCAATTTCCATAAGCTCACTGTCATATCCTTGAGAATAAGCAGCTGATTCACCCTCTTTTCTAATAAACTCTGCAGTCATAACTTAGAAAAATTAACTTGATTTATAAGGATTATTGTAGTAAAAATAACAATAATCATTATTATATATTAAATAAATTAGGCTATGTTTTCTTTCTCTTTTTTATCTTCTTTAGAATCCTTCTTATTATTTTTATCTTCTTTTTCTTTCTCTTTTTTATCTTCTTTAGAATCCTTCTTATTATTTTTATCTTCTTTTTCTTT
>DAOTCN010000002.1:70815-282974 GCA_035453125.1 Minisyncoccota bacterium
TCTTCTTTTTCTTTATCTTCTTTTTCTTTATCTTCTTTTTCTTTATCTTCTTTTTCTTTATCTTCTTTTTTTTCTTTTATAGTCATTTCCATACCGAGGGCATCATGAAATTGATCATTAATCATTTTAATTAATGGTTCAATATAATTTTCCGCTTCTACAATAATTTTATTGTTTTCTATCTTAAAATCAATTTTTTGTTTTAAAGTAAAATTAAAAATTGACTTCACTTTTTCATTTATATCTTCAATTTTTCTTTTTATTGTAAACTCATAAATAACAGTTTTACTTGAAAGAGGATTATTAAAATCAACAAGAACTCTTCCACCTGAAACACTAACTATTTTAACTAGCATACCATCAATATTCAAAGTCAATCCAGGATAAGGATTAACTTCTTTTTCTTTAAATATTTTAAGAGGTATTAATTTGACTAACTCTTTTTTTCTTATACCGAATGCTTTTTCAGGACTAAGTTCAACAAAATATTTTTTTCCAACTTCTTTTCCTTCAAGATAATTATCAAAACCTTCGATTAACATTCTTTTACCAACACAAATAATAAAAGGATTGTCATCTATTTTTAATCCGATTTTACTAGCATCTTCCTTTATATTTGTATCAAAAATATCTCCCTCTTTTATTTTACCTGTAAATTCTATTTCTACAAAGTCATTTATCTTTATTTTTTCCATTAATCATCATAAAAGGCAATCTTTATAAATCTATTTTTCCCAGAGTTATTATGAGTTACAAGTTAATTGATGCAACAGAGGTAAGAAATGGTACTACAATAATGATTGAGGGAGAGCCATGTACTGTAAGAAGTTACGATGTTAGTAAGACTGGAAAGCATGGTCATGCTAAAGTAAGACTTGAGGCAATTGGAATATTTGATGGTAAAAAAAGAGTTACTGTTCAACCAGGTCATGAGAGATTTGAAGTTCCATTAATTGAAAAAAAGAAAGGACAAGTTCTTTCTGTTTCTGGAAAAAATGCAAGTCTTATGGATCTTGAAAGTTTTGAAACAATAGAAGTTCCAATACCTGAAGAAGTTGAAGGAGATATAAAAGAAGAATCACAAGTAGAATACTGGGATATTGATGGGAGAAAAATAATAAAACGAGTAATTTAATAGAAAATGGAGAAAATTAAAATTTTTAATCCTCAATTTAGGAGGTAAATTTCAGATGGCAAAAATACTTATAGCACAAACAAGATTATTCAAGAATGTTTTCTTATGTAAGAAATGTAATGCTAAGATTAGAATGGATCCTAAAAAGATTCTTAGTGGAAAAGTTCAGTGTAGAAGATGTAAAGGAACTAAATTCAGAGCAGTTAAAAAAGATAAGTAAGATTGATTAATAAAACTTAAAAGAGGTAAGTTCTTAAATAAGGATAACTAAACATAATAAGAAAAATGGGATTTTTATTTTATGATATTGCATTTCTAGTAATATTTACTACACTTGTTGTTCTTTTTTTATACAAAAAAAGAAAGAGTCTACAAAGAGAAGGACCTTTATTTTTATACAAAACAAAAATTGGAATAAAAGCTATTAATTATTTTAGTAAAAAATATGAAAAACAATTAAGATGGATTCAATATTTATCAATAATTACTGGATATATATTGATGATTATAATTTTATATCTTTTTATACAAATTGTATACATCTATGCAATACAACCTGATACTGTAAGAGCAATTAAAATTCCTCCAGTGATGCCTTTAATTCCTTATCTTCCTGCAATGTTCAAAGTTAGTTTTTTACCACCTTTTTATTTTATTTACTGGATATTAATACTTGCAGTTGTTGCAATTAGTCATGAATTTGCCCATGGAATTTTTGCTAAATTCCATAAGATAAAGGTAAAAGCTACAGGATTTGGATTTCTTGGACCTTTTTTAGCTGCTTTTGTTGAGCCTGATGAAAAAAGGATGGAAAAGCTTCCAATAAAAAAACAACTTTCTATTTTAAGTGCAGGAACATTTGCTAATATATTAATTTCTTTATTATTTATTATCATATTTATTATATTTTTTTGGTTAATGTTTATGCCTGCAGGTGCTATTTTTAATACATATACTTTCCGAGAAATTAATGTAACTCAAATAGACTGGATTAATTCGAAGAATATAACTTATTATTCTCAAAATGAAATATTAAATAATCTAGATATTAATAATAAGAATAATTTAACTAAAATAATAATTGATGATAAAAGTTATCTAATAAGTAATGAATATTTAATTGATTCTATTAATCAAAGTAAAGAAATAATGATAGCATATGAAGATATGCCTGCAATAAATGTTGGTCTTTCTGGAGCAATAATTGAATTTAATGGGATAAAAGTAAGAAATACAAATGAACTAATTAATGAATTAAAAAAATATAGCCCTGGTGATAATGTTGAAATTAAAACAAAAATAGATAAAAACATAAAAGAATATGATATTACTCTTGCTGCTAAACCTACAAATAAAAATGCTGCTTATCTAGGTATTGGTCTTTTAGAATCAAGCAGAAAGGGAATAGCTGGGAAAATATATTCAATAATTTCTATAATAAGACAACCAGGAACATATTATGAAAGTAAAATTGGAAGTGATTTAACTGTTTTTATACAAGATTTTCTCTGGTGGATGATATTAATAAACATAAGTGTTGCACTTGTTAATATGCTTCCTTTAGGAATATTTGATGGAGGAAAAGTTTTTTATTTAACTGTCCTATATTTTGCAAAATCAGAAGATATTGCTAAAAAATCGTTTAAAGCAATAACAATGCTATTGTTATTTTTGTTAGGTATAATGATGTTATTTTGGTTTTTTTCAATGTTTATTTAAATAAAGTTTATTTTTTTATTTTTTTGAGAGATATTTGAATAATTTTTATCGACGGAAATAAAATATTTTCAAAAAAAAATTTCAAAAAATAGAAAGGTATTTAAATGATATTTGATTAATTTTATTATTAAATAAAAAGAGGTAACCAACTTAATTGGTTAATTAAAAATGGCAAAGAAAAAGAAAAAAAGATAAAATTCCGTTAATAATTTAATTTTTTATTTATTTTAATATTTGATTCTATTTCTTTTATTATTTTTATAATATTCTAAAAAAATATATGTTAATCT
This sequence comes from Minisyncoccota bacterium, assembly GCA_035453125.1. GTDB lineage: Archaea > Nanobdellota > Nanobdellia > Pacearchaeales > GW2011-AR1 > JACPLR01. The sequence goes on from DAOTCN010000002.1 coordinate 73,960, forward strand.
CAAGTTATAAATAAACAATACCTTCTTTTGTTAATGCAACAAAACGAATTCCTGCTGGAAGTGAAAGAATAGCAGAAATTAATGCCATATGTTCTTTGCCCTCACCAGAAGCAATTGAAAGAGCAACTTCAGTATCATTAATTTTTCCCTGTAACTTCTTTTGAATTTCTTGTTTAAGATCAATTAACTTCTTATTTGTATCAACTTCAATAAATTCAGTTGACTTTTCTGTTTTAAAATCTTTTGCAAATGAACTTCCAACTAAGATTATTTTATCCCACTCTCCTTGTTTTATTAAACCAGCTACCTGACCCCAAGTTCCTTTTCCAGAACTAAGTAATGCTATTAATTCCATCTTAAATAAAAAGATATTTTATTAATAAGAAAAAACATTATGTTTATAAGTATTGTTGCGTTGATAACTATAATATGCCAAAAGATGTGCCTTTAAGTGAGATTATTTTAAGAAAATATGAGAAACCATATAATATTGAAAAGAGACAGTTAGTTAAAAAAATATGTCTCTCACTTGGACTTTTACAGCCAGGTGATAGCCGTGATGTGATAATTGATGTTCTTATGGTTTTACTTGAAGAACGAGAAAATAAATCAAAACTTGATTCTTATCAGATAAAGGCTAAAGTAGAGGAGATGCGAACAAAACATAATCTTGAAATGAGGGGAATTGCTGAATCAAATATAAGAAGACAGTTAAAAAGATTAAGAGATTTGATGATTATTGAAAAAAAACAAAATCTTTATTACATTTCTGAATTTGAATCACTGCATGAAATTTTTGAACAAAAAATTCAGAAATTAATCGTTGACCCGAGTATTGAAAGACTTAAAGACTACCTGAAAGAGCTTGATAAACCAAAAGACTAGATAAAAAAAGGAATAAATTAATTATTAATTAAAATCAATACCTAAAACATTTTTAATAAAAATCTCAATTTCAACAATTTTTTCTTTATTTAGTGAAACTTGTAAACCATATGGTGCAGGTTTAGTTAAAATTAAGTTTTCTTTAATTAATTCTTTTGCAATTTTATCAATATCTTTTCCCATATGGGATGGAAATCCTCTTCTTAATGTATCAAATGCAGTATGAACTCCACCAATAACTTTTTTTCTTCTAAGATGATACAAAATTGTTGCTTTTATTTTATCATCATCTAAATCCATTATTAAACCAATAATGAGTAATATTTAAATGTTTCTAATTTTGTTATTTAAAAACATTAATCAAAACATTTATAAAGTCTTAAAGGGTTAGTAAATTAAGAAAAATGGAAAAAAGAAAATTCTTGATTTTCTAAACCATTTTTTAAAAGAAAAAATGGAAAATGAAACAATATTTTTACATGTTTTTGGTAATAATCCCATAACTAAAGTTTTAGATTTTCTAATAACCTTCCAGTTATTTGATTATCCTCTAACAGAAATAGCAAAAAATTCAGGAGTCAGCTATTCAACTCTTCAGACATTCTGGGATAGATTAGTTGATAATAAAATAGTAATTAAAACAAGAAGAGTTGGTAAATCGGATTTGTATAAATTAAATACCAATAATCCTGCAGTTAAACAATTAATAAAACTTGATTGGAATTTAATAAAGGGTGCTGAACAAGAGATAATTAGTTAACTACATTATTTATTTTCAATCTTAAACAGTTTATTAGTTTATAACTATCTGCCCATTTTGCATAAGCTTGCCAACCTTGAAAACTTTCTAAGATTTTTTCCTTAGAAATTTCACTATTTTTAAATAAACTGACTTTGTTAATCATATTTTTTATATTTCTTTTTCTTAATAGTCTAAAATAATAGTAATTTCTAAAGCCAACAAAATCAATACCTCTTGAAAGACATATAATTCTTGATTTGTCTTTATGTAATTCTAATTTTAATTCTACATTTAAAAATTCATTAATTTGCTCTTTCCATATTTCAAGTTGTGATTTTGAGTTATGCAAAATTACAAAGTCATCAACATAACGAATGTAATACTTTACATTTAATTTGTGTTTGGCAAAATAGTCTAATTCATTAAGATAAACATTAGCAAAGAATTGACTTGTTAAATTGCCTAAAGGCATACCAATTCCCTTACTTTTTTGTCCATTTTCAAGAATAATTTTTATTAAATTAACAATTTTAATATCATTTATTCTTTGAGTTATAACATTTATCAGAACATTATGATTAACTTCTTCAAAATAATGTTTAATATCTGCTTTAAGGCAAAATGCTTCAGATTCTAAGTTATTGGTGACTTTTCTCTTAAACAAATCAAATCTTTTGAGCGCAAACAAATTTCCTTTTCCTTTCCTGTTTGCACAAGAATCATAAATAAATGTTTTATCAAATATTAGTTCTATGATATTAATCAAAGCATGATGAACTATTCGGTCTCTGAAATCTGCTTTTGAAATTTTACGAGTTTTTGGATCTCGCAAAATAAATGTTTCTAATGATTTTGGTAAATAATTTTCATTTTTTAGCTCTCTGTAGAGTTGCAATAAATTACCTAAAACATCTTTTTCAAATTCAATAACATAATTTCTTTTTGTTTTTCCTTTTCTTGCTTTTCTCCAAGCAAGAATTAAATTACTTTTAGAGTAAACATCTTTGTAAAGACTTTTATAAGTTTTCATGCCCTAGTTGAGCTATTTCAAGCGAAGCATTGGAATTCTCAGGATTCCTGTTGCAATTCAGGTTAGCCCTATCTGAATTCGCATTAAACCTCGCGACACTTGTAGCAAATTCATCATTTAGCACCATATATTCAGATTTTACTCAAAACTTACCCAAGGTTTTTCATTGTTACTAACTGTTTATATTGAATTTTATGGCTTTATTAATATTAATTGATATTATTTAACATTTAAAGCACTAATGAATTTACATGTAGCCCAAGTTTCCTAGGGAATATATGTTAAATTCAAATAGTTTAACAAAATTTAGTTAATCTAATTTATAGATTAAAAAAGAATTATAATTTTATTCTAAATTAACTTGAAAAGTAATTTTTCGGCGCGTGTGCTTCGCTACCTTCAGTAACTCGCAAATACCCCAAGCGAAGCACTGGAACTCCCAGGACCCCCGGAGCAATACAGGGCAGCCCAACCTGAATTCGCATAAAACCCCGCGACACATTCATCTTTATTTTTTGGTTTAGAGTTCAGTCTCAAAATATATGCTGGAGTCTGATTTATTTTTTGATAAACTGCATCTATTTCATTTACATTTTGTGTTCCTAAAATATATTCTAAGTAATCTTTTGGAGAAACTTTTGAAATAAATCCATCTTTGCCTACAAAATCTGTATCAATTTGATATTGTTCATTTGGAATTTTATAATTATGAATGACATTATCTTTTCCAGTTGGATTATAGTTTATTCTTGTTAGTGTCATAAGATATTTAGCTCTCATTTGATTTTTTACAAATTCTCTTGCTTCTTGTGATTCATCTGTATCTAATTTTGATAAAGCATAAAAAGTTGCGTGATGAAGAGGCATGTCTGCAACATAAAAATCTCCTCTTTCTCTTGCCTTAATTGAATATTCTGCCCAATCATCTTGTGTTTTTTTTATTCCATTATCTAAAAGTGCTTTTGCAAGTCTAACTGTACAATCTTTTCCTCTATATTTTACTCCATCAATTTCCCAATAGTCTATTGTTGAATTTATGTTAACTGGATAAATATCTGTTTGTGTTTGTGGTGTTTCTTTAGCTTTTCTTTCAAGTTCTTCTCTTTCTTGTCTTTCTCTTTCTGCTATTCGCTTTGCTACTTCAATCATTCTTTCTCTATTTGAAAATGAGTTTAGTTTTTGTGTTGTCATTTTTTGTTTTATGTGTTTTTGTTTATTTTTTTTATTTGGTTGTAGTTTATTTTTGTTTTTGGGTTTTTATTGACTATTCGTCATTTCACTTATTCATTTGTTCACTTCTTTACTTCTTCACTTATCCTTTTGGATTGAGCAATTCAGATAGTTGTCTGCTTAGGTCAGTTGGGTTTTGAGAATTATATTCAGCAGTTTCTCTAATTACCTCTTTAACTGGTTTCCATCTTTCATCTGTTTTGGATATTTTATCTAAAAGATTGCTTAGTCTTGAATCAGATATTCCTGCATTTGCAAAAACTAATGCTTCTTCAAGTTTAGGGAATTTATCAAGAATGTCTGCTCTTATTCTTGAATTTCTGCCCAAAACATTATCAAAAGCAGAATAAACATCTCCTCCATTCTCAATATCAACATAAGCTGGAGAAATTGCACCTGAATAAGGAACAGTAAATTTTAAACAGTCTAAAAATAATTCAGGTTGTTTTGGTTCGTGTCCTCTTGATTCCGCAATCATACTTAATGCTTCACTAAAGGCAATTGTAGAAAAAACTGCTCTTGGTGAAAGAACAAATATTTTATTTTCGTCATTATCTTCTCTTATGCCTTCAATATTTGGCCATTTAGTATCAACAGCAATTTTACTATGTCCTGCAACCTTTTCAAGAAAATCCAATCCCTCTGTTAGATAAACACCTAACAAATTAATTGTAGAATGTCTGTCAGTTGATTTAAACTCTTGATTTAAGGCTAAAATATCTTCTTTAGTAACAGATGAATTTGAATGAATATCTGCACGAGGATTTTTCTTTCCGCCAAATATTTCATTTAAATCTCTTGCAGAAGGTCTAAAATCTGGATGATCTAACTTTACAATTAAGTGCATTCTATCTTTTAATGCTCTATCTGAATCAGCAACACCTACATATTATCCATCTCCAAGATTTCCGGTTGCAAATAGAACACTATATCCGTCTGTTCCAAGATTAACTATCTTACCATTATGAACAAATTTTCCATCTGCAAAATCAAAAAAATAATTTTGAACAATTGGAGGACATCTATTTAACTCATCTACAAAAAATAAATTCTTTTTTACATTTTCAGTTAATTCTACTAAATCTTTATCAGATACATCAACTCCAGGTTTTAACTTACCGAGATTAATTTGCTTAAGCAATTCTGAAGGTTCGAAATCTGGTCTTCCCATTGCATAACAAGAAGAATCTCCGAAAATACTAACTAAATCATTTCCCAACTGTGTTTTTCCTCTTCCAGTTCCTCCAACATAATAAACATTAAGTTGAGCGATCAGTGGTGCTTTAACTAAAACATCTTTTGCACTATATTCAACTCCACCTAAAGCAATTCTCCGACTATTAATATAATGTCCGTCATCTAATTTTCTAATTGTCTCTTTTGATCTATCGCTTATCATGTAAAAGTAGCATAATATACTACTTTTTAAACCTTTCGGTTAGTAGTAACTTTATAGTAGTTACTATTACTCTAAAAAGATTATTTTGAAAAAATCAACAAAGCAAAAAATGTCTTTTCCGGATAGAACCCGAAAATAAAAAGCTTTATAAAGCACTTAGAATTGAACATTTTATATCAAACTACATCAACTAGTTCAAGTAATTCTGAACATAAGTTGCATAGGTAGAAGATTGAACCTTTGACAAAAAAGGTTCCCAAAAATAAAAGCTGAACTTAATTAAGAAAATGGCAGAATTAAAATTATCTTTAGAAAAAGCTATAGAAGAAATTAGAAAACAAGAAAAAAAGAAATTTGTTCAAAGCATAGACTTAATTATAAATTTAAGAAAATTTGATGTAAAAAAAACGCAAGTTAATACTTTTATTCCACTTCTACATAAAATCAAGGATAAAAAAGTTTGTGGATTTATTGAAACAAAAACACCTTTAATAAATACAATTAACAAAGCAAGTTTTCCGAATTATAAAGATAAAAAATCACTGAAAAATTTAGTTAAACAATATGATTTTTTTATTGCTTCTGCACAATTAATGCCTGCAGTTGCTTCAACATTTGGTAGAGTTCTTGGACCTGCTGGAAAAATGCCATCACCAAAGCTTGGAATTCTTGTTAATGAAAGCGAGGGAGCTATTAAAGATTTGATAAACAAAGTAAATGCAGTTGTTAGAGTTCAGACAAAAGAACCTTCGATTAAACTAATGATTGGAAAAGAAAGTATGAAAGATGAAGAGATTAAAGAAAACATTGAATCAGTCTATCATTCTATTTTAAATGAACTTCCAAATAAAAAAGAAAATATCAAATCAGTTATGATAAAAACAACAATGGGAAAAGCAATAAAATTGGAGATGTAAAATGCCAAGAGTAAAAAAAACAGATCATAAAAGAGAACCATCAAAAGCAAAGATTGAACTTGTTAAAAAAATAGCTGATGCTATTGATAAAAACCAAACTATAATGTTTGCTTCAATAAAAGGATTACCTGCAAGACAATTTCAAAGAATTAAAAAAGATCTTTCAAAGAATACTCAAGTGTTTATATTAAAGAAAAATATGCTTATTAAATCAATTGATTTATCAAAAAAGAACAATAAGTCATTAAAAGAATATATAAAAGAAGATATTGCTGTCTTAATCTCAAATATTGATGCTTTTGAACTAGCAACATATCTTGCCGAAAGTAAAGTTCCTGTAAAGGCTAAAATTGGGCAAATTTCTGATAAAGAAATTAATGTTGAACCAGGACCAACAGAACTTGTTGCAGGTCCAGTAGTTAGTGAACTAGGATCATTAGGAATAAAAATTGAAATTAAAGGGGGGAAAATTGAAATTAAAGAAGCAAAAACAATTGTAAAAGTAGGGCAAGCAATAAGCGAAGGTGCTTGTGGGATTATGAGTAAACTTAACATTATGCCTTTTTCAGTTGGTTTTATACCTTTAGTAGCTTATGACTCAAAATCAAATAATATTTATACTTCACTTGTAATAGACAAAAAAGGAACATTAAAAGAATTAAAAGAAATTTATTCTAAAGCTCTTGGACTTGCAGTTTCAAGAGAATATATATGTAAAGAAAGCTTAAAGTATATTTTATTAAAAGCAATAAGTCATGAAAAAGCTTTAGAAAATAAAGTTGGAATAAACTCAAAAATTAACGAACAAGATAATGCTCTAAATACGGAGAAAAATTAAATAAAATGGAATATATATACGCAGCTCTATTGTTGCACAAACTTGGACAACCAGTTGATGAAACAAACTTAAAAAAAGTAGTTTCAGCAACAGGTGCACATGTGGATGAAGGAAAAATAAAAATCCTTGTTGCAAGTTTGAACGGTGTTGATATAGACAAAGAACTCGAGAATGCAGTAGCACTAAGTGCTTCAGCAAGTAGTGCAGCAGCACCAGCAGCTGAGCATAAGAAAGAAGAAAAGAAAGAAGAAGAAAAGATGTCTGCAGCAGCAGAAGGTTTGTCTTCATTATTTGGTTAATTTTTTATTTTTATTTTTTTAATAAAAATAGACAAACCTTTAGGTACTTGTAGTATCATCGCCGTTCATTTAGAGAAAACTATAATTTTAACTGATATTAATCTGTAATAAAAATAAAAGTTTATAATCTAAGACTGTTTTATAGATTATGCAAAAAGGTGAAAAATTTGCTTTATTTCTTGGAATGTTAAGTGGAGATGGATGTCTAACTATTGTTCATAATGGAGAGGGTTATAGGGATTATCCAATAAAATTTTGTAATACTAATAAACAACTTGTTTATAAATTTCAAAGTTTATTATTTGATGTATTTGGTCTTAAAAGTAAAATTTTAGTTGATAAAAGAGTTAATAAGAAAGATTTATGGTATATTTCAAAATGTTCAAAGGAAAATTATCTAAAAATTAAAGAAGTTGGCTTTCCCGAAGGAGTTAAGAGAGATGTTCTAATAATTCCAGAAATAATCAAAAATGGAACAGATAAAGAAAAATTAGCATTTATCCTTGGATTTCTAATAACTGATGGTTGTTTAAGAAAAAATAATTCTATCTTATTTCACTCGGGAAGCAAAGTATTTTTAGAAGAGTTGTCTATGCTAATTAGTGAGTTTACTAACACTCAAAAAACAATAAAAGAGTATACTCAAAGAGAGAAATATAAATCATATCAGTTAAATTTAAATAAAGAAGAAACAAAGATTTTATTATCTGGTATGCCGACGTGGGACAATGGTACTCCACTTGCCTTGAGCTAGTATTAAAATAGTAAAAGATAGCAAGCTTCCTTCGGGATATCCCGGTTCGATTCCGGGCGTCGGCGTTTTTTATTAATAAAACTTTTAATAAAATTATTTTTCAAAAAGATTTTTATATAGTGATTTAGTATTTATTATAGTTATTAAAAGAGAAAAATGGAAATATTTAATTCTTTATTATCAAATATACCTAATAATTTTTTAGTTCTGTTTCAAATAGGTATTATGATAATTCTTGCAGGAATATTTGCTTTTGTTTTTAAAATTTTAAAACAACCTAAAATACCTGCTTATATTATTGCAGGAATATTACTTGGACCCCTTGTTTTTGGAATAATCAAAGATAATGAAGTTATAAGATCTTTATCTGAAATCGGTGTTGCTTTTTTACTTTTTTTTGTTGGACTTGAAATTGATCTAAGTAACTTAAAAAGAGTTGGAAAAGTTGCTTCATTTACTGGAATTATTGAAGTGATTTTAGTGTCAATTGTTTCTGTTGTTATATCTTTATTAATGGGATTTGAAAATATAGAATTAGTCTACATTTCCGGAGTAATTGCATTTAGTAGTACTATGATTGTAATCAAGTTACTTGCTGATAAAGAAGAAATAAACACTCTTCACGGAAGAATTATTGTAGGTATTTTATTAATACAAGACATAATTGCAATAATAATACTTACTGTTTTAACAACCAATCTAAGCTTAAGCACTTTATTTTTTTCTTTAGGTAAAGGCATATTGTTTATCATACTTGGAATTTTGATTGGAAGAATGTCTCATCCAATACTAAAAGAATCTGCAAAATCAAATGAACTTCTTTTGCTTGTACCTCTTGCTTTTTTATTTATTTATTCAATTAGCGCTTATCTTTTTGGTCTTTCAGTAGTTGTTGGTGCTTTCTTTGCAGGAGTTGTATTAGCGAATTCTCCTTTTAAAATAGACATTAAAGGGAGAATATATCCTTTAAGAGACTTTTTTGGAGCTATTTTATTTGTTTCATTAGGAATACAGTTATTATGGATACCAAAAGAATACTTAGGTTTATTCATAATTCTTATGGCTATTACTTTAATAATAAAACCAATTATAATATTCTTAACTGTTAGATTATTAGGATATACTAATAGAACTGCTTTTTTAACTGGAAATTCTTTAGGACAAGCAAGCGAATTTGCGTTAATAATTCTAACACAAGGTTTAGCAATGAATCACATAAGTTCTAATATTTTTAGTGTTCTAGTTTTTGTAACTATAATAAGTATGTCTGTTACAAGTTATACAATAAAACATGAACAAAAAATTTACAAAATTTTCTCTTACCCTGCTAAATTATTTGAACATCTTCCAAATAAAAAGGAACAGTTAAACTATCAAAGTGAAAGTAAAGGTGGAGTGATTATTCTTGGGTGTCATAGAATGGGTACTCTTTTATTACAAAAATTTTCTAGTATGAAAGAAGATGTTCTGGTAATTGACTTTAACCCTGATATAATTAAGTCATTAATGAAAAAGAAAGTACCTTGTTTATATGGTGATTACGCAAATCCTGAGATAATGAGTAAAATAATAAAAATAAATCCTAAAATGTTAATAAGTACAATTCCAGATAAAGAAGATAATATCAATTTGATAAGAAAGTTAAAAAAACTGAATAAAAATATATCAATAATTGTTGTTGCAGAAAGAATTCATGAAGCATTAGAATTATATAAAGAAGGAGCAGATTATGTTATACTCCCAAAAGTTATAAGTGGTGTTTATATAGATGACTTAATAGAAAAGATAACTAAAGACAAAAAAAATTTAAAGAAAAATCAGATTGATTTCTTAAATAAAATACACTATTATTTATATAAATAAACTTATTTTATTGTAAATATCTTGTTTTTATTATAAAAATCTAAAGCATCCTCCAGTCTTCTTTTTGATTGAGAATATATAGTAATTAATGGTTCTCCAATTTTTACTTTTTCAGAATTATGTTTAAATAGGAAAAGTCCTGCTTTTTTATCTAAAGGTGAACCAGCAACTCTTGCCAAGAAATTTATTTTTTTATTGTCTATTGAAATAACTTTACCTGATTTTTCAGATTTAATCTCTTTGTTAAATTTAGCTAAACTTAAATTATCTAAACTACCTTTTTGTGCTTCAACTATTTTTCTAAATCTTTCAAAGGCTTGTCCTGATTCTAATGCTTTAATTGCTAAAGTTTCCCCTTTGCCTTTCTTTGTTTTACCACATAACTCAAATATTTGTCCTGATAAAAAAACTGCTTTTTTTCTTAAGTCTTGTGGAGCATTTTTCTCACATTTTAAAACAGAGATTATATCTTTTATTTCAAGAATAGGACCAACACCATTGCCTATTGGTTGATCACCTTTTGTTATTACTCCTTTAAGTTTAAGATTAAACTTTTTTCCAAGATTCTCAAATTTATTTTTTAATTCAATAGCCTCTTTCTTGTTTACCTTAGCAAATTTACCATAAGGAATATCAATTAATACATATTTACTACCTGCAGATATTTTTTTAGCAAGAATTGAGGCTAACAAATTTGGTTCGGGGTCTATATGTATTTGATTTTCAACACGAATTATTTTATCATCAGCTGGAGCAAAACCAAGAGAACCGCCCCAAACAAGACAAGCGTTTGTTTTTTTAATAATGCTCTCGATTTCCCTAATACTAAAGTTAACTTTACAAACTGCTTCCATAACATCTGCTGTTCCTGCAGCACTTGTTATTGCTCTTGACGATGTTTTTGGAAAAATTAAACCTTGGGAAGCACAAATTGAAACAACAAGAGGAGTAGTCCTATTACCTGCAATTCCTCCTATTGAATGTTTATCAACTATATATTTGCCTTTAAGTTTAAGTCTTTTGCCTGTTTCAACCATTGATTTAGTTAAATAAGTAACTTCATCTAAAGTCATACCACATTTGTAAACTGCGGATATAAAAAATGCAATTTCTATTTCAGTTAATGCATTATCTACAATTGAGCTTACAATATTTTTAATCTCTTTTTCAGATAAAGGTTTACATAATAATTTTTTGTTAATTATGTTAACTACGCCTGGCTTTTTTGCTAAATCAACGTTCACTATTTCACTATTTTTTAAATTAAGTTGACTTAAAACCTCTACTGACAAAATAATTTCTCTATCTTTAACCATCTTAGAAGAAATATCTATAACTGCAATGGTTTTTTTTGAGTTATGTGTAATTAAAATACGATCATTAACATTTGCAGACATTCTTAAAGCTGTTTTGTCATTAAGAATTGCAATAGGTCTTCCTGCTTTCCAATTACTAAATTTAACTTTTAATTTCATAAAACCTCTTTAATTTGAAAATACTTTATTTTTTCTTTAGTAAGATTACTACCTTTAAATAGTTTAACTGTAATAGGAAAGGCTTATATTTATTTAAATTACACTGTGTGTTTTTTATACAATTTTATTAAATTATAGATAATTTGTTAATTGTTTTTAATTTACTTTCATTCTTTTTTCATATTTTTTTCTTTATAAATTTCAAATAAAATAATAAGATATGCAATTATGAGAGGTCCAAGTATTATTCCAAAGATACCAAATGCAAGAATTCCCCCAATTATTCCAATTAATGTTAAAGAATTAGGTATATCTGATTGTTTTGATACATAAAAAGGATGAGCTAAATTTTCAAATAAAGTAACTACAACAAGTGAATAAATTGTAAGAAAAAGAGCCTGTGTTGTCTGACCTGTCATAAAAAATCCAAAAACAACTGGGCCCCAAACAATCCATGGTCCAATCATTGGTAAGATACTTGTTATCATTGCAAGATACATTAATAATAAAGAGTTTGGTGCTCCAACAAGATAAAAACCGACTCCTGAAAGTGCACCAGTTATAATCCCAATAATAACTCTTCCAAAAACAACTGAAAAAGTTACTTTCTGAGATTTATTTATGAATCTTGTCGTTGTAGTTTTATCAAAAGGTAATGAATCTTTAATAAGATTTATTATTTTATCTCCATCTCTTAATCCATAAAAGAATACAAGTAAAACAATCAAAAACTCCAATATTAATGTTGGAAAATTCATTATTACTCTATTTAGATTATTCATTAAAGAAGTTGTACTGCTTGATAAAAAAGTTGTGTACATTGCATGAAGATTTGATGCTACTTGCTCGTTAGTAAATAATGCAGGAAAAATATTTTTTAAAGTTCCAACAATATTAAAATTTTGTAATTGAACATATGTATCAAATATCTGATTGATAAGTATTGGTATTGAAAACCAAATAAATAAACTTACTAAAATTAAAATAAATAAACATGAGATAAATGCGGAAATTGTTTCATTCTTTATTTTAGATAAAATTAACCTATAAAATGGATAAAAAATATATGAAAGAATAAGGCCTAAAACAATTGATAAAAATATGGGCTTAATGATTAGAACTGTAAAAAATAATAGAGTAACAACTAAAACTCCAGATATAATATATTTTAAAGTATTTTCATTATTCACTATTATATATATAAAAAAGTGTATATAAACATTGTTAATAAGCTTAGAAATAATAAGAATAAATTCAAAATATTTATAAAGATGGTTTAAAAATATTATAAAGTAATAAAATGGACTCATTTATCAAAAAGATTTTTTTAGGTAAAGTCGACGAATTTGTACATCTCCAATTTCAAAAGTTTAGTAAAGGAGAGTTTAGAGAAAAGGCAATGATTAATGTATCTAAATCAAAAGATAAATATTCTATAAGTACTACTGCTGAATATGCAAACGAAATTGTAAGAAGTCTTGCTGAACGTATGAAAAACAATGAAAAAACAAAAGTAAGCGGGGTACTTATTTCAACAAGAAATTTAAAAGAAGTACCTGAATTTAATCAACTTCTTGCACATGTTGAAGTTAAACAGTTTATGGGTATTAAACAATTTAAGATAAATTGTGATATGACTAAAGAAGAAATACTAAGAATATGTAACCTTTTACCTACCTCTTTTTTAGCACTTTCTTTCTCAGTTAATGATATTGAACTTAAAATAAAACCAAAAGCACCAAAATCAGCAAAACCGAGCACAAGCGATAAGGGTCCAACTGTTGATTTTTGCAAAATTAAAACAAAGGATAAATCTATAGTTAAAGAATTAGTTTTTGATGTCGAAGAATTTAAGAGTGTTAAAATAAAGCATACTTATTTAATTAATGAAATAATATTGCCAAAAAATCAGACAGATCCTGCAAAAATAAGAGAAATGGCAATAAGAAAAGGAAGAATTATAAGAGATTTAGATGTTGATGGTACTAATCATAAAAAAGAGGCTTTCTTTGAAGCATAAATTTATAAATGCACTTTTTCTGAATAAACTATTAATAAAAACTTTAAAATAAAAATTAAGGTTTTATTCAAGTTGAAACCAACAGTTTAGGCTGTAAGGTCAATTTTCACCTTAAAAAATGGTAAGACTTGTTAAACAAAAATTAGATAAAATATGGCAAAATTATCAAGGCCAAGAAGAGGAAGTCTTCAATACTGGCCAAGAAAGAGAGCTAGAAAGATTCTTCCTAGTGCAAACTGGAATTTAATTTCTTCAAAAAACAATAAAAATCTTCTAGGTTTCATTGGATATAAGGTTGGTATGAAATCTGCATTTGCTAAAGATTTAACAAATGATTCTATGACAAAAAATCAAAGAATTTCATTTCCAGTTACTATAGTTGAATGTCCTTCAATGAAAATATTTTCTGTTAGATTCTATAAAAATAATAAAGTGATTAATGAGGTTATAAATTCAAATATTGAAAAAGAATTAAAAAGAGCTGTTAAACTTCCAAAAAAACAAATTAATTATTCTGAAAAAATTGATCAAATAAAAGATTATGATAACATAAGACTATTACTATACTCAAATGTTAAAAAAACAGGATTAAAGAAAAAACCAGATGTAGCTGAAATTGGAATTGGAGGAAATATTAATGAACAATTGTCATTTATTAAAGAAAATATGGGGAAAGAAATAAGAGTTACAGACGTATTTAATAAACTTCAACTTATTGATGTTCATGCAGTTACAAAGGGAAAGGGATTACAAGGAGCTGTTAAAAGATTTGGTATTGGATTAAGGTCACATAAAGCAGAAAAGGGAAGAAGAAGAGCAGGTAGTCTTGGTCCTTGGCATCCTGCAAGAGTTACTTACATGGCTCCTCAAGCAGGACAACTTGGAATGTTCACAAGGGTTGTTTATAACAACAAAATAGTTGATATTGCTAATATAAATGAAAAAAATATAAATCCCTCAAATGGATTTAAGCAATTTGGTAATATAAAAACAGATTATTTGGTGATTAAAGGAAGTATTCAAGGACCTGCAAAGAGACAAGTATTAATAACTTCACCAATAAGGAAAACAAAAAATAGTGATAAAAAAAATTATGAATTGATTGAATTAAGATAAAATGAAAGCATCATTAATTAATATTGAAGGAAAAAAAGTAAAAGAAATAGATTTACCTAAAATTTTTTCTAATTCAGTGAGGGAAGATATTATTAAAAAAGTCTTTGAAAGTGAAAAAAGAATTCAACCCTATGCTCCTGATTTATTAGCTGGAAGAAAACATTCTGCTTCTGGAAGAATAAGACATATCAGACATAAATGGAGATCTGCTTATGGAAGAGGTATATCTAGAGTGCCAAGAAAAACAATGTGGAGAAGAGGAACACAGTTTTACTGGATTGGGGCAGAATCTTCTGGAACAAGAAGTGGAAGAAGATCACATCCTCCAAGAGTTGAACACTTCTCAAAAGAAATGAGAATAAACAAAAAGGAGTATAATATTGCTATATCATCTGTAATTTCTTCAACTTTAAAAAAAGAGTATATTAACAAAAGATATCAAACACTTAATCAAAAAAAGATTGAATTAGATTTACCGTTAATTATTGAATCTAATTCAATGAAAGTAAAAACAAAAGAATTCTTAATAGGAATACAGAAAATTTTAGGAGAATTATTTGAAATAAGTCAAAAGAAAAAAGCAATAAGGGCTGGAAAAGGAAAACAAAGAAATAGAAGATATAAAGAAACTGCAGGATTATTACTTATTATAGGAAATGAAGAAATAGTTAAACACAATAAGATTGAAATTAAAAGAGTTAAAGATCTTGAAATAAAAGATTTTTGGCCATTGGGAAGAATTATAGTTTATACTGAAAAATCGATTGAGGATTTAAAAAAAATGGAGAAAGAAAATGATTAAAAAACCAAAGACAACTGAAAAAGCAATAAGACTTATTGAAGGAGAAAATACACTTATATTTGAAATTGATAAAAAAGATACAAAAGATAAAGTTTCAAATGAAGTTGAAAAAATGTTTAATGTTAAAGTTGATAGAGTTAATATATTAAATGAAGGTGTTAAAAAAATTGCATATGTTAAATTAAATAAACAAAATGTTGCAATTGATGTTGCAACAAAAATAGGTATGATATAATTAATAGACAAAATGGGAAAAACAATAATACAACAAGCAAGAGGTCATGGAAGCCTTACTTATAGAGTTAGAAGAAAAGCATTTTTGCATAGAATAAAATATCCTACTACTTCAGAAACTCAAGGAGAAGGAGTAGTATTAAAATTAATACATTCTGGAGGACATTCAGCACCTATTGCAAAAATAAAAACAGGAAACATCTTTTTTTACAATCTTGCTTCATCAAAAATGTATGAAGGTCAAAAGATAAAAATAGGTGTTAAAAATAATTTTGAAATGGGAGATATAGTTACACTTGAAAATTTACCTACAAAAACATATGTGTATAATATAGAATCAAATCCAAATGACGGTGGAAAATTTATTAAGACAGCAGGAAGTTCAGGATTTATAACAAAAAAAGAAGGAGATAAAATATGGATAATGATGCCTTCAAAAAAAGAGAAAGTGTTCAATTCAAAATGCAGAGCAAGTATTGGAATTATCGCCGGAAGTGGTAGAAATGAAAAACCAATTGTTAAAGCAGGAAGAATGTGGTTTATTAAAAAAACAAAGAATAAATTATGGCCTAGAACATCTGCAGTTAAATTTAATGCAATTGATCATCCTTTTGGTTCTGGAAGAGGAAAGAATTTAACACATGGTAGATTAGGAAAAATACCAAGAAGAAATTCACCTCCAGGAGCTAAAGTTGGATCTTTAAGAGCAAGAAGAACTGGAAAAGGAAAGGGAGGAATAAAATAAAATGAGTGAAGAAACCCAAGATTTTCAAAAGAAAAAAGATTTTGTTTTTAGAGGAAAAAGTCTTGAAGAATTAAATAAGATGAATATTCGTGAATTTGCAAAAATAATTAATTCAAGAGAAAGAAGAAGTCTATTAAGAAATGGAGATTTAACTGAAAACTTTGTTGCAAGAAGTTTAAAGTCACAAGAAATTGGAAAAATGATTAAAACACATAATAGAGATGTAATAATTGTACCTGCAATGATTGGTATGACTGTTTATGTTTACAGTGGAAAAACATTTGAACCAATTAAAATAATTCCGGAAATGATTGGACATAGACTTGGAGAATTTGTTTTAACAAGAAAAACAGTTAAACATGGAGCAGCAGGAATTGGAGCTACAAGAAGTTCGGCTTCAAGGAGTGTAAAGTAAAATGGCTGATGAACAATTAAAACAACAAAAAATTAAGAAAACAAAAGCTACAAAATTAGAAAAAAATTTAAAAGATTTAAATCAAATTCCAGTTGAAGACAAAAAAAATGAAAAAAAAGTTGAGACTAAAATAGAAAAAGAAACATCTGAAAAAAAAGGAAAAAAAGAAGTAAAAGTAAAAAAAACCGAGGCAGAAGTTAATGGAAAGAACTTAAGAATATCAACAAAACATGCTAAGTATATTGCAAAATTCATAAAATACAAAAAAATAGATGAAGCAATTGACTTGCTTAATAAAGTAATAAAGAAAAAAATTGCTGTTCCATTTAAAGGAGAATTACCTCATAGAAAGGGAAATAAGCTTAATGGAAAAGGAATGGTATCTGGAAAGTATCCTTATAGAGCGTCAAAAGAGTTTGTTGTTTTATTAAAAAGTCTTTTAGGAAACGTAAATTCAAATGGAATGGACCCAAATAAAACAATAATAATTGAAGTAATTACTAATAAATCTCCTAATCAGTTCCATAGATTTGGTAGTGAGAAATTCAAAAGAACACATGTGTATATAAAAGCAAAAGAAATATCTGAAAAAACAAAAAATAAAGGAGAAAAAAAGTAATGGAAGAAAGAAAATTTGTAAAATTTAAAAAAAATGAATTTGAAATAAAAGAATTTGTAAAGGGTTATTTGGGAAAAGGAAGAGTAAGTAAAGTTAACATTGAATATACTCCTGTTGGTGAAAAAGTAATAATGATGACTAGTAAACCTGGACTTATTATTGGCCGTGGTGGAGAAAAAATAGAAAGATTAACTGAAATACTTAAAAAAAATTTTAATTTTGAAAACCCTCATGTTGAAATACAAGAAATTAAAGAATTAAGTCTTGATTCTCAGTCTGTTGCAGATGAAATTGCTATAAGTCTTGAAAATAATGGACCTGCAAAGTTTAAAATGATTGCATATAAATTACTTCAACAAATTATTGATGCTGGCGCAATGGGTGTGGAAATAAAACTTTGTGGAAAACTACCTAGTGCAAGAGCAAAAACTTGGAGATTTAAAAAAGGTTATTTAAAAAAAGTAGGGGATAGCGCTAAAGTTGTTGATGTCTCAAGTTCTGTTGCGAAAACAAAACCCGGAACTGTGGGAATTACTGTTAGCATACTTCATCCAGATGCAAAAATACATGATCAGATAAATCTAAATAAATCAGAATTAAAAAACTAAAATGACAAAGTTTAAAGAGCTATCAAAGCTAACAAAAAAAGAAATTAATGATAAAATTAATGAATTAAAATTAGACTTAGTCAAAGCAAAAGTTGCTGCAAGTAAAGGTGGAAAAGTAAAAATGAAAGAAACAAAAAAAACTTTAGCTAGACTAATTATGCTAAAAAGCATAAAAAAATCATAATATGGATATATGTCCTAAATGCGGCCTGCCAAAACAGGCTTGTGTGTGTGAAGAAATCGTTAAAAGCGAACAAAGAATCCAAGTAACAACCGAAAAGAAAAAATTCGGAAAGATTGTTACGGTCGTATCAGGTATAGAGAAAGGACTTGATATAAAAAAAATAGCCAAAGAACTCAAAGAAGAACTTGGTTGTGGCGGAACAATAAGAGAAAACAACCAAATAGAACTTCAAGGAGACCATACTAGAAAAATAAGGGCTGTTTTAATAAGACTAGGATTTCAAGAAAGTTCAATTAACATTTAACACTCATTAAAAATAAAAATGGAAAAGAAAGAAAAGAAAACAGATAGAAATAGCAAAGAAAATATAGCTGAAGCTAGAAATCAAAAAGAATTATACTCTTTAAGAGGAAGAAAATTTGAAGGATATGTTATAAAGAAGATTGATAAAAGAGTGACAATTGAATATGAAAAAGTAAAGTATATTAAGAAATATGAAAGATATATAAAAGAAAAATCAAAACTTCATGCGAGATTACCTTCAGAATTAATAAATTCTATTCAGATAGGAGATTATATTCAAATAACAGAGTGTAGGCCTCTTAGTAAAATAATTCATTTTGTTGTTACAAAAAAAATTAGATCAGCTAATTCAGAAGTTATTATTAATGAAAATAAAAATTTAGGAGAGAGAAAATGAAAGCAATTCCTGCAAGAGTAACTAGAGGATTAAATGTTGGAAGTTATGTTTTAGCAGCAGATAATAGTGGAGCACAGATTGTAAAAATTGTTGGAGTGAAAAAAGGAAAAACAACAAAAAAAAGACAGCAGTTTGCTAAAGTATCTGACTGGGTGAAAGTTAGTGTAAGAATGGGAAAACCTGAAATGAAGGGAGTAGTATTTGATGCAGTAGTTGTAAGACAAAAAAGAATCTACAGAAGATATACTGGAGAAAGAATTGCATTTAGTGATAACGCAGTTGCATTACTTAAAGATGAAAAAGGAAATCCAAAAGGAACTCAAATTAAAGGTCCTGTTGCAAGGGAGGTAACAGAAAGATGGCCAGCTGTTGCTAAAATAGCTAAAATAGTTGTATAAAATGAAGAATAAATTTTCAGCTCATTGGAAATCGAGTAAACAAACAAGAAAACAAAGAAAATATAGAGCGAATGCTCCAATCCATATTCAAAGAAAATTTTTATCTGTAAATTTAAATAAAGATTTAAGAAAAAAGTACAACAAAAGAAATTTTCCAATAAGAAAGGGGGATGAAGTTAAAATAATGAAGGGTAGTGAAAAAGGAAAAAAAGGAAAAATTTCAATAGTTAATTTAGAAAGGATGAAAATTGCAATTGAAGGAATACAAAGAAAAAAGAAAGAAGGAACAAAAATTAACTTGTGGTTTGAACCGTCAAATGTTCAAATTCAAGAATTAAATTTAAGTGATAAAATGAGACTAAAATCACTAAACAGAAAGGTTGCTGAAAAAAAAGAAAATAAAAAAAAGGAAAAGAAAAATGCATAAAAAAAGATTAAACTCAAGTAAAGTTTGGCCAATACCTAGAAAGGGAAAAAAATATATAGTTGTACCAAGCCATAATCCAAAAAATGGAATTCCATTATTAGTTCTAATCAGAGATGTGATGAAATTAGTTAAAACAAGAAAAGAACTTAAAAGAATTTTAAAAGAGAGAAATATACAAGTAAATGGAAATGATGTAAAGGAAGACAATCTTTCTCTTTTATTGTTTGATACAATAAAATTAAAACCAAATAACAAATGTTATAGAATTGTTTATGATAAGAATAAAAAATTGGATGTAAAAGAAATTAATGAAAAAGAATCTAATGAGAAAATAACAAAAGTTGCAAATAAAAAGATACTTTCTGGAGGAATGGTTCAACTAAATTTTAATGATGGAAGAAATCTACTTTCTAAAGAGAAAATAAATGTTGGTGACTCTGTTTTAATAAATATGAAAGAAAGGAAAATAGAAAAAGTTCTTCCAGTAAAAGAAAAATCTAATGTTTTAATAATCAAAGGAAAACATTTAGGTTATACTGGAATAATTAATCATCTAGGTAAAGAAAAATCAACAATAAAAATTAATGAAAAGGATTTTGAAATCAACAATAAAGATTTAATGGTAATATAAAAAAATGAAACAAAAAACAAAAGTTACATATGAAGATAATAAAATGAGAGAAATTTTTATAGAAAAGTTAGTATTATCTGGAAGAGGAGTAAATGAAGAATTAAATAAATCTTTCAAATTACTTAAAAAAATAAGTAAAAAAACCCCTTCAAGAAGAATATCAACAAAAAGAATTCCTGCTTTTAATGTAAGACCAAAACTAGAGGTTGGAGTACTTGTAACTATCCGAGGAAAAGAAATTAAAGATTTATTAAGAAGACTTCTTGCAGTAAATGATAATATAATAAAGAAAAAACAAGTTGAAGAAAACCATTTTTCTTTTGGAATTGAGGAGTATATTGAAATTCCTGGTGAAGAATATGACAGAGAAATTGGAATAATTGGTTTTGAAGCAACAGTAGTATTTGCAAGAAAAGGAAAAAGAGTAAATAGAAGAAAAATAAAACAAGGAAGATTACCTCAAAAACAACATGTGAAAAAAGAAGAAATAATTAAATTTATGGAAGATAATTTTAAAACAAAATTTAAATAGGAAACAAAAAATGACAGCAAGCGATTGGAAAAAATTACATAAACAATTGAAAAGTAAACCAGCAGTTGCTAAAAAATTTATAAAACACTGTAAACCCAAAGAAAGGAAAACTGGAATTGCAATCAGAAAATGTGAGAGATGTGGAAGATTTGGAGCACATGTAGGACAATATGGTTTAAACTTTTGTAGACAGTGTTTCAGAGAAATAGCAACAGAAATAGGTTTTAAAAAATATTCATAAATAAACAAAAAGAAAAATGAGTCAAGATATAATAGCAGACACGCTAAACCAAATAATGAATGCAAAAAAATGCAAAAAAACAGTAATAGTTGTGACAAGAAGCTCGAAACTTCTAATAAAAGTTCTTGAAATTGCAAAAGATAATAGGTATATTGAAGAATTTAGTCTGGATAACAATAGACTAAGTATTAAAATTGGAAGTTTACATGAATGTAAAGCAATAAAACCTCGTTATTATGTTGGAAATGAAGGAATAGCAAAGTATATGAAAAGATTTTTACCTGCAAAAGACTTAGGAGTTATAATAATCTCAACAAATCAAGGAGTAATGACTCATCAAGAAGCTATAGAAAAGAAAATAGGAGGATGCTTAATTAGCTATTTTTATTAAAATGGTAAAAGAAGATATTAATGAAAAATTTGAGATTAAAGAGTTTAAATTTGACATAATTGGAAATTCAATAATTATAGAAAATGGAGAAAATAAAGTTAAAAGAACATTTAATCTAAAGAATATAAATTTGAGAAAAGAAGGAAACAGCTTAATTTTTGAGTCAAAAAAAGCAACAAAAAGAGAAAAAAGAATGATAAAAACAATTATCTCTCATCTTAATAATATTGTAAATGGTTTTAAAGAAGAATTTGTTTATAAACTTGGAATTGCATATTTACATTTTCCAATCACTGTTGAACTTGATAAAAATAAAAAATCATTACTTATCAAAAATTTCCTTGGAGAGAAAAAACCTAGAATAGCAAAGATTGTTCAAGGAGCAACAGTTGAAGTTGATAAGAATCAAATAATTGTTAGGTCTCATGATAAAGAAATAGCTGGACAAACAGCAGCAAATATTGAACATGCCACAAAAATTAGAAATAGAGACAGACGAAAATTCCAAGATGGAATATTCTTAACTGAAAAAAATGGGAGATTAATCTAACTATGAACAAAATAAAATTTACTAGAAGAAATACAACACAATATTTAAGGCTTGGAAAAAAAAGAAAAAAGTTGCAGAAATGGAGAAAGCCTAAAGGAAGACATAATAAAATGAGAAAGAAAAGAAAAGGTTATCCTGCAACTGTTTCAATAGGTTATAGTACCAATAAAATAGGAATTAAGCAGATAAATGGAAAAGATAAAGTAATTGTTAATAATCTTAGTGATCTTGAAAAAGTTCAACATAATCAAATTGCAGTAATTGGAAAAATTGGAAATAAAAATAAAATAGAAATAGCTAAGAGGGCTCAAAATAAAAATATAGAAATATCTAATCTTAACGTTAAAAAATTTCTTAAAAATGTAGAGAAGAAAAAAGGAGAAAAATTAAAATGAAACTAGACAGTAAAAAAAGACTTGCAGCAAAAACACTTAATGTTGGAATAAATAGAATACTCTTTGATATAAATAGATTAGATGAAATAAAAGAAGCTATAACTAAACAAGACATAAGAGATTTGAATTCAACAGGTGCAATAAAAATTAAGACAATTGTTGGAAGAGGAAAAAAGGAGAAAAGGAAAACTAGAAAAAGGGCTGGAAAAATAAGAAGAAGGGTTAACAAAAGAAAAGAAAATTATGTTATAATGACCAAAAAACTAAGAAGCTATATAAAAGAATTAAAAGATCAAGATAAAATAAATGAAGAAAAATATAAAGAATTAAGAAAGAAAATCAAAATGAAGAATTTCAAAAATAAAAAACACCTAAGGGAGAACATATAAAATGATAAAAACTGTTAAAAAAAGAAGAAAGCAAAGAAAAACTGATTATAAAATAAGACTTAATCTACTAAAATCAGGAATACCTAGAATTGTAATAAGAAAAACAAATAAGTATATAATAATACAAGAAGTTATCAGTAAAGAAGCGAGAGACAAGGTTATATTTGGATTAACTTCAAGAGATCTTATTGAATATGGTTGGCCAAAAGAAGGAGAGGGTTCACTGAAATCTATTGCTGCAGCATATCTTACTGGTTATCTTGCAGGTAAAAAAATAAGTGAAAAAGAGGGTAAAAAAAGTTTTATAATTGATCTTGGTTTACAAAGAAATGTACATGGTTCAAGAATTTTTGCCTCAATAAAAGGACTGATTGATGGGGGACTTAAAATTAATGCAGATAGTAAGGCATTTCCTTCAGAAAAAAGAATAAAAGAATCAGTTAATAAAGAGGATATTAAAAAAAATTTTGATAAAATTAAATTAAACATAAAATGATAAGAAGAAACGAAACAAGTACTGAAAGGAAAGTAAGAGAAGACAAAAGAAAAATAGAAGTTGAAGAAAGAAAAAAGGATAAACTTTCTTCATGGGTTCCAAAAACAAAACTAGGACAAATGGTAAAAGAAGGAAAAATAAAAGACATAAATGAAGTTCTAGATAAAGATATTAAAATATTAGAACCAGAAATTGTTGATTCTTTAATTAAAATTGAGGAAGATTTATTATTTGCAGGACAATCAAAGGGTAAATTTGGCGGAGGAAAAAGAAGAGCATGGAGACAAGCTCAGAAAAAAACACAAGAGGGAAGTGTGGTAACATTCTCAGCATTAGTTGTTGTCGGAGATAAAAATGGTCATGTAGGAATTGGAATTGGAAAAGCAAAAGAAACTCTTCCTGCAAGAGAAAAAGCATTAAGAAAAGCAAAATTAAATATTATACATATAAAAAGAGGGTCTGGAAGTTTTGAAGGATCTTCTGAAGAGTTACATAGTATTCCGTTTAAAGTTAATGGAAAATGTGGAAGCTGTAATATCACATTAATACCTGCTCCTCAAGGAACAGGTCTTGTGATTGGAGATGAAGGAAAAAAGATATTAAAACTTGCGGGAATTAAAGATGTATACTCAAATTCAAGAGGACAAACAAGAACAACATTAAATTATGCTGAAGCTATAATGAGGGCTTTAAAACAATTAAAATGAACATAGAAGCAAAAAAACAAAGAATAGAGATTATAAGAGTTAATAAAACTCCTAAAGAATTAATTGATCAAGGATATACTGTTATGGATCATAATATAGAACTTACTAATTTAAGGGATGCTC
Organism: Minisyncoccota bacterium; assembly: GCA_035453125.1. Classification (GTDB taxonomy): domain Archaea; phylum Nanobdellota; class Nanobdellia; order Pacearchaeales; family GW2011-AR1; genus JACPLR01. The sequence goes on from DAOTCN010000002.1 coordinate 98,115, forward strand.
AAAATGCTGGAAGAAGTTTAGGTGAAAATTTGAATAGTGTAAATGAGGTTATAATATCAAAATACGAAGGAGTTTATGATATTTATGCTAAAATTAATGAATCAAAAAGTGAGGTAGTGTTATTATGATAGCAATAATAAGAATAACAGGTCAAGTGAAAGTTGATGAAGACATTGAGAATACATTATATAGGCTTAAACTTAGAAAAAAATATACATGTACAATCTTGCATGAAGACCCAGTAACTTTAGGTATGATCAAAAAAGTAAGGAATTTTGTTGCTTATGGAAAAATTGATGAAAAAACAATTGAAGAATTGATTGAAAAAAGAGGTCAACCTATTGATAAATCAAAAAAAATAGATGTTAAAAAAATTGTTGAATTATTAAAAAAAGAAAAAAGTTTTGAAAACACTGGAATAAAACCTTTTTTTAGATTACATCCACCTAGGGGTGGAATAAATGCAAAGTTACATTATCCAAAGGGTGTTTTAGGTGACAACAAAGAAAGTATGAGTTTACTTCTTAAAAAAATGCTATAAAACAAATTGAAATGTTTAAAAACCTATATTTACTACTAAAAACATTATAAAATAAGCTAAAATGATATTCAAAAAAAATAAACTATTCAAAAAAATAGGAGATAATAAATTTTTAGTAAATGTTTTAGGAGTAATATTTAATCCAAAAACAAGAAAAATACTTATTGTTAGACGAGAGAATGATTTACATATAAAAAAATTAACTTGGTGCTTTCCGGGTGGTAAAGTAAAATATGATGAAAATCTGGAAGAAACACTTAAGAAAGAGATAAAAAAGAAAACAGGATTAACTATTGAAAGTTTAGGAACAATATTTGCAAGAATACATCCAGAAAATAAAGAATTTATTTCTATATTTTATTTATGTGAAGTCATTAATGGTGAAGAAAAGGCAAGCGATACTATTAAAGAAATAAAATGGGTCGATCCTACAGAGATAGAAAAGTATTTTAAAACATCATACCATCCAAAATTAAAAGAGTATATTGAAAATCTAAAATAATAAAATGAAATCAACAAACAAAAAACGAAAAAAATCTAGTAGATTTAGTGGAAGTCATACTCATGGACGTGGATTTAAGAAAAAGGCAAGAGGAAGTGGACATAGAGGTGGATTTGGTATGGCCGGAACTGGAAAAAGAGCAGATCAAAAAAAGACTCTTATACTTAACCTGCCTTATGAATATTTTGGAAAAGAAGGATTAAAACCAAAAAAAGAAAGGTATAAAATTGTGAATGTTGGAGACTTGGAAAGAATAGCAAATGGAAAAAAAGAACTTGAATTAAATGAATATAAAATACTATCAAAAGGAGATATCAAAATAGCACTAAACATAAAAGCTTATTCAGCATCTCAGTCTGCAATAAAAAAAATAGAAAAAGCTGGTGGAAAAATAGTATTAAAAGAAGTTAAATTTAGTAAAAAAGAGTAATTCTCTTACCAAACAAATAACCTTATAAACCTAAATTTAATTTATAATTCAATGAATATTAATAATATAATTAAAAATTTGCCTGAAGTTGAAGGACCTGTAGAAAAAAAATTGAGTTTTAGTGTAAAGGCAAAATGGACAATAATTGTTCTTGTTTTATTTTTTATACTTGCAAATATTTCACTTTATGGTCTTTCAAACAATGCTCTTGCAAGATTTGATAACCTTGCAGTTATTTTAGGAACTGATTTTGGAAGTATAATCTCTCTTGGAATTGGTCCTATTGTTATGGCATCTATTATTTTACAATTATTGGTTGGAGCAAAAATACTTGATATTGATTTAACAAAAGAAGAAGGAAAGAAATTTTTTCAAGGATTACAAAAGTTATTTGTATTCTTTTTTATCATATTCGAAGCAAGTATTTATGTACTTATGCAAGGACTTCAAGCAGCACCAGGATATACTTGGGTTGTTATTTTACAACTTTGCTTAGGAGGACTTGCGATTGTGTTTATGGATGAAATTGTACATAAGTGGGGATTTGGTTCTGGAGTTTCCCTATTTATTGCTGCAGGGGTTAGTTGGAGAATATTTACTGCATTATTTCAGTTTATTGGTCCAGAGGGAGGAATAAAAGCTAGTGGAAAAATACTTGTTTTTATCACTTCAATAATGAATGGAGATTCAACAGGAGCAATTCTTGCCTTAGCAACTGTAATTATTACTGTGTTAATATTCTTAGGTATTGTTTGGATGCAATCATTAAAAATAGAAATACCTTTATCGTTTGATAGAATAAGAGGTTATGCAGTTAAATGGCCTCTAGCTTTTTTTTATACTTCAGTTATACCAGTAATCTTAGTTTCTGCACTTGCTGCAAATCTGCAGTTAGCTGCAGGACTACTTGAAAAATGGCTTGGACATGCAACAATCTTAGGAGGATTTAGTGGAAGTCAGCCAATATCCGGATTTGCATACTGGATTGGTTCAACAGATTTACTTTCTGCAATTATAACAAATAGTTTTACATCTAAAATGATATTACAATTAATCACTCATATTTTATTTTATATGACTTTTAGTGTTGTATTTGCTATATTTTGGGTTAAAACATCTGGAATGGATTCTCAAAGTCAAGCAAAAAATATTTTATCTTCAGGATTAACAATTCCAGGATTTAGAAAAGATCAAAGAATTTTAGAATCTGTTTTAGAAAGATATATCTTTCCACTAACAATAATGGGAAGTGCAACAATTGGATTTATTGCTGCAATAACTAATGCTGTTGGAGCAATTGTTGGAGGAACTTCAATACTTTTAGTAATTATGATCATGTATCAATTCTACCAGAGTATTGCTAAACAACACTCAGTGGATATGCATCCTGCATTAAGAAAAATAATTAAAGAATAAAAAATAAAGAGGAAAATAAAAAATGAGCGGAATTGGAAAAGGAATGAAATGGATGTTAGTGTTATTATTATTTAGTATGATACTTACTTTTGCATGGGATACACTGCCTATTATAAAACAAACAGCTCATGCAATTCTTGACCCTAGTGTTGGAAAGATGTTAGATATTAATAAAGAATATGGTATGATTGTATTAATTCTTATTATAACACTTGTAACAACTATATTGCAAAAATATGGAACTGATCAAGTTTCTTTGAAAAAATTAAAAGAAGAACAAAAAGTGCTAAGAGATGAGATGCAGAAATATAAAAATGATCCTGCAAAAATGATGGAACTTAATAAAAAATCATTAGAGTTTATTCCAAAAACTTATGATTTGACAATTAAACCTCTATTTTATACAATCATACCTATGATACTTTTATTCAGATGGTTTGGGGATTATTTTCCAAAAGACTATAAGCTTTTTGGAATAATTGGGTGGCTTTGGTTTTATTTAATTTTTTCAATAATTTTTACAATGATATTAAGAAAAGTAATGGATGTGGCCTAGTAAGAACAAAAAAAGATTCTTCCCCATCTAGTTAATTAAATAATTTAATAAAAAATGGATCAAAATGAATATCTAATGAAGCTGTATGCTTTAGAACAACAAGCAAATCAATTTGGAGAACAGTTACAAGTTATTAATCAACAAATAGAAGAGCTGGAAAAACTAAAAGATAATCTTAAGAAGTTTGAAAGGTCTGAAAATAAGGAAATGTTTAGTGAATTTGGAAAAGGGATTTTTATAAAAGCAAAAGTTGAAAAAAAAGAATTTTTAATTGATGTTGGAAATAAAATACTTGTAAAAAAGTCAGAAAAAGAGATAATTAGTATAATTGATGAACAAATAAAAAAATTCGAATCTATCAAACCAGAAATTTCAAAAAAAGTTGAACAGATAAACAAAGAATTAAATAAAATAGTTGAACAAGCTCAAAATGAAAAAGAATCTCCTAAAAAAGGAGATAAGAATGATAATTCAAAAGAAACTGTTAAAAACTAATTTTTTAATTTTTTTACAAATTCCTTGGGTGTTAAAATCCCTAATTCTGAGATAATAAAAGAAATATTTTTTGATGGAACTTTTTCAAATGATGGGTTTTTTATCTTAATACTTCTTGGAACTTTATTGTCCCATACCTCTTTATAAGACCTTTGTTCTAAAAGTATATTCTTTCTTGTAAACTTCCATGAATCTCCAACAACATAAAGTTTTATTCTATGAAACTTTGCAAGATCTGCGATCATATTACTACCTACTTTATTGATAACATCTCCATTTCTTAATATTGCATCAGAACCAATAATAACTTTGTTAACTTTATTAAAACCTTGACTTCCAGAAAGAGCTAAATCGACTGCTGAATCAACAAAAGTAGTTACCTTAATGCCTACATGAGATAGTTCTTTTGCTGTTTGTTTACCTTGATAAAGTGGGCGAGTCTCTGTATTATAAACCTGAAACTTTTTACCATGCTGTTTGGAATATATCAACGCTCTAACAACAGCTGTTGAATGACAGTGAGTTAAAATAACATCTTTGTTATTAATTATCTTAAACACTTGTTTATTTATTTTTTCTTGAGAATCAGAAAAATGGGACATGATATCTTCTTTCTTTTTCCCTTTTTCCAACATTTTCACAACATTTTGAAGCATTGGTTCGGTTGGTCTAAGTGATACTAACCTCTTGAGAGTAGATTTGTCTGGAAAAAGAGAATAAGCATAAATTGCTGCTTTTGCTATATTTGTTGCACCTTGAATTTTTATTCTTTTTATATCCCTAAATATTCTGAAAAGTATTATCTCTTTTTTAATATTCATTCTAAAATCTTTATTATAAAATTAAATTCGAAAGATATATATATATTTCGTTTAAAAATTATGTCTTCGTGTTTGAAGATATTTAAAAAATATTTAAAAAAGAGTGAAAGGAGGTTGTTAAAATAATTTAATTATGGTAAAAAATAATTTAGGTGTTTTACAAACAAAACAATTAGCTGTTCTTTTTGGTGCTGTAGTTTTTGTTAGTTTAGTTGTAAGTATTATTGGTAGTAATGTTGGAAATGTTTTAACTGGAAAAGTTACACTTTCTAATAATGCTGATGGAACTGGAACATACAGAATTAGGCCTGAGGGAACATATGCAGATACTTGGCTACCTTATAGTGATGGAAATGTTTACTTAACTAGTAATGGAGCAAAGTCTGGTGCAGGATTTGTTTTAAGAAAATGGCTTAGCGGAAGTAGCTATCAGAATTTAATGACTATTGATAAATGGGGGAATATGAATATTGATGGGAATGTAACTATTCAAGGGAATATGAATGTTAGTGGAGATGCATCTTCTGTTTATCTAAAAAGTTGTACTTTTGCTCCAAGAAGTACTGAAGCTTGGATTATATGTAAATGTCCAGATAATAGAAAAATCTCAGGTTGGATGGGTTATAACTGTGAATATAATGGAGGAAGTTGGGGATGTACTTCAACCAAACCTAGATCACCCTCAGAAATGATGTTTAAGCATGATGGAAATAGTAGAGCTTATGTGTGGTTATATTGTATAAACTAACTCTAAACAGAATTATTCTTTTTCTTTCTTTTTTATTTTTTAATAAAACAAAAAGAATATAAAGGATAAGTTATTTAATCTTTTAATAAAAATAAAAAGAGGAAAAATGAAAAACGAAGGATTTTATATTTTTGGAGCAGTTTTGTTATTAACAACTGTCTTGATTTTTATGAGTGTTGGAATAACAGGTAATGCTGTTGTAAAAACTGATGGTTCTAACTGTATAGATAGTGATAGAGGACAAAACCCTTTTGTAAAAGGAAGTGTTGTTGGAATTAGTAAGGTAAGTGGAAAAACAACTTCTCAAATAGATAAATGCTCAAAAAGTGGAGCTTATTTAGATGAGACATATTGTAAAAAAGGAATTTTAAGTATAAGAACATATAAATGTACAAAGGGATGTTCTAATGGAGCTTGTATTAAATAGTTTCATAAAAAATTGAATGGAATAACATTAAAAGTGTTGATTTTTTTAGAATAAATAATTCAATTATAAAATTAAGATTACAAAAGAATTAAAAACAAGATTAATTTAATTATAAAATGTTTGAGATGATTATAAACCCTCGAAGAACTGAAAGAAAACCATGGGAATTATTCTTTGTAGGTTTTGTATATGCTGCACTTTCTGTTATCTTAGTTAACTGGATTTTTGCAGCTGACCCTGTTTTATCAAAGTACTCTGGAATTTTGGTTGTAACCTTCTCAGTTATGTTTTCTATGCCATTTGTCTATTTTACACTAAGACTTGAAGAAAGTAAAGATGTTTATATAAAGAATTCGTTTAGACTATTAAAAGAACATGGTAAAGCATTAATGTGTTTTTTGTGGTTATTTTTAGGTTTTATTATTGCTTTTTCTGCATTTTACATAATTATTAATAATACTGATAATTACAAAGCACAAATAGAAACTTATTGTTCAATAAATCAACCTGGAGAATATGAAAATTGTGTTGCTTCTTATGATCCAAATAATAAAATAACTGGAAATGTATCTGGACTTGGTATGTTTGAAAGTATATTTATAAATAATATTTATGTATTAATATTTACTATAATTTTCTCTATTATTTTTGGTGCAGGAGGTATATTTATTTTAGCTTGGAATGCAAGTGTAATTTCTGCTGCAATGGTAATATTCTCAGAAGGAAATATTATTAACATACCTTTAGGATTAATTAGGTACATGATACATGGTTTCCCGGAAATATCTGCTTATTTTATTGGAACACTTGCTGGAGGAATTATAGGACTGTCGGTAATTAAAAAGGAATTTAAAACAGACCAATTTTGGAATGTTTTATATGATGCATTATTACTAATAATTATAGCAATAATAATTGTCTTTATTGCAGCAGTAATAGAAGTATTTATAACACCAAAATTCTTTTAAACTCACATAAAAGTACTAAATTTAAGACTAATAGGTAAAAATGAAATTTAGATGTAAAAATTGTAACTACCAATTTAGCTCTGAATCAGACGCTACAAAGAAAAATTGCGGGAATTGTGGACAGAAAAGTATTGTGAGAGAACAAAGCGCTGAAGAGTTATTGGTTGATAATCAAGAATAAAATGGAAGAAAATAAAGAAAAAGAATCAAAGAATTTAGCTGAAAGTAAAGAAAATAATTTAATTGAAGAAAGAAAGAAAAAATTAGTCAATTTTGTTAAAAAAAGTAATTGGTTAATATATTTCATTCTAGGACTTATTATTACTTTATCAGTTTATATAAGAACTAGAAATCTAAATAATTTAAAAGATATAACAACTGGTACTTGGACACTTGGACCAGATTTAGATCCTTTTCTTTTCCTTAGATGGGCTGAAGAAATTGTTAAAAATGGAAGCTTGGCAGCTGTTGATACAATGAGGTATGTACCTCTTGGGTTTGATACAGCAGGGGAAATGAAATTACTCTCTTATATGATTGCTTGGTTCTACCAAATTACCTCTATATTTTACAATGAAATGACAATTACTCTTGCTGCTATAATCTTTCCAGTAGTTATGTTTGTTTTTACTTGTATTGCTTTCTTCTTTTTAACTAAAGAAATATTTAAGAATTCTTTTGAAAATAAGAGAATACCTGATTTAATTGCTTTAATTGCTACTCTATTTTTAGCAGTAATACCTTCATTATTGCCCAGAACAATTGCTGGAATTCCTGAAAAAGAATCTGCAGGTTTTTTATTTATTTTTCTATCATTATTATTTTTAATTAAATCTTTCAAATCAAAAACTTACAAATGGTCTATAATCAATGGAATAATAGCTGGTTTTAGCACTACTATCTTAGGATTATTATGGGGTGGGTCTACTTTTGTTTACTTGACTATAGGTATCTCTGTTTTTATTTGTTTTATCCTTGGACAAGTTAATAAAAAAGAATTTTTTGGTTATACTGCATTAATTGTTACTGTTGTCCCATCAAGTATGCTTTTTTCTTCACGTTATAGTATTATGAATTATATAACATCGACATCAACAATACCTATATATATTACCTGGTTAGCAATATTTGTTAATCTTTTTTTATATAAATATCTTGAAAAAATAAACTTAATTAAGAGATTAGAAAGTAGTAAGTTTATTTCTAAAGAATTATTAGTTTTATTTTTAGTGATTATTCTTTTATTTATTGCCTCTTTGTTTATTCTTGGCCCAAAATTTGTACCCGAACAAGTAACTCATTTAAGCAATAATTTATTGAGTGCTCTAGGTACTAATAGATTCTCTTTAACAGTAGCAGAAAATAGACAGCCTTATTTTGATGAATGGAAATCAAGCTTTGGACCAGTTATTGGAAATTTACCTCTATTTTTTTGGTTATTTATTCTAGGGTCAATAATTTTAATTTATTTTATATTTAAAAAATTTCAAAAAAAAGATAGAATTATTGTAACTGTTGGGTATATTGTGTTTATTATGGGATTAATTTTTAGTAGATATTCTTCATCGAGTAGATTTAATGGAACAAATAATATTAGTTTATTTTTATATTTTGGAAGTATGATTTTGTTTATTAGCGTTTTAGGTTATTTTTGGTATAAATATCATAAGCAAAACAATGAAAATTCTCTTAAAATTGAATTTGAATTTATTATTTTAATTATTTTATTCTTTGTTTCAATACTTGCTGCAAGAAGTGGTATAAGGTTTGTTATGGTTTTAGTTCCTCCAGCAAGCATAATTGTCGGATTCTTTGTAGGGTATATTAGTTCTAGTTATTTTAATACAAAAGATGAAACAAAAAAACTAGTTATTTTAATATTAGCTATTATCTTAATTATTAGCTCAATTTATTCGATTTGGTATTTTTACCAAGTTAGTTCTAGTCAAGCAGAAAGTTTCTATCCAGGAGATTCTTATCATGTACAATGGCAAAAAGCAATGAGTTGGACAAGAAATAATACTGCAGAAAATTCTGTTTTTGCACATTGGTGGGATTATGGATATTGGTTACAGAGTATTGGTAAAAGAGCTACAGTGCTTGATGGAGGAAATGCGATTGTTTATTGGGATCATTTAATGGGAAGAGAAGTACTTACAAATCCAGATAGTAATGATAAAACTGCTTTAGAATTTTTATACACCCATAATACTACACATTTATTAATTGACTCAACAGATATTGGAAAATACTCTGCTTTTAGTAGCATCGGTTCAGATGAAAAATATGACAGATTTAGTTATATTTCTACGTTTATACTAGATGGAAGACAAACAAAAGAAACAAGTGAGGCAAAAATTTATGTTTATACTGGTGGTTTTGGATTAGATGAAGATATTGTCTGGAAAGAAAATCAAACAACATATAATTTACCAAAAGAAACAAGTGGAATAATTGGAATAATAATTGAACAGGATTTAAATGGATCAATAAAACAACCTTTAGCAATATTCACAAGCTCAGGAGGAAAACAAATAGGTATTCCAATAAAATATCTTTATTATAATAAAACTAAATTTACTTTTGAAAATGGTTTAGAATCAGGAATATTCCTTATGCCATTAATAAACTCAAATGGTCAATCATTATCAATTAATGAAATTGGTGGTTGTATTTATTTAAGCAGGCGAACTGTAAATTCTTTGCTTGTAAGAAAGTACTTATTTAGTGAAGAAGGAAGCTTTAAACTTGTTCATTCTGAACCAAATGGAGTTATTGAACAGATTGAAACTTATGGAAATAAAGAAATAGGTGATTTTGCAGTTTATGGTGGAAATATTTTAGGACCGATAAAAATATGGGAAATAGATTATCCTGTAAATATTAAATTTAATGAAAGTTATCTTAAGACTAATTATCCTAGTGAAGGATTATGGAAAGTTAAGTCTGGAGAGTATAGTCAGTAAGTTTTTAAAGTTAAAGTTTATTCTATTAAAATGGAAGAATTATTGATTATTTCATTAATAATCTCTTTTGGAGTTGTAGCTTTATTAATGCCTTTTTGGATAAAAAAAGCAAAACAAATTGGATTAATTTGGGATGATATGAATAAAATTAAATCTGAAAAGGTTACTGGCTCTGGAGGAATTATTGTTCTTTTAGGTTTTACTTTAGGAGTATTATCTTATATTGCAATAAAAACATTTTATTTTAAGTCTGGCGATAATCTCATAGAAATCTTCTCAATGTTATGTGTAATGCTTATTGTTGCAATTATTGGATTAATTGATGATTTGTTAGGCTGGCAACATGGTGGACTTTCAGCAAAAGTAAGAATAATATTAGTTGCTTTTGCTGCAATACCTTTAATGGTAATAAATGCAGGTCATTCTGAAATGTACTTGCCTTTTATTGGTAATCTAAACATTGGAATTATTTATGCATTGATTGTTATCCCAATAGCAATTGTTGGATGTTCAACAACTTTTAATTTCCTAGCAGGATTTAATGGGCTTGAAGCAAGGCAAGGTATTTTAATATTATCTGCCCTTGCAATTATATCTTATATTGGTGGGAACTCTTGGTTGAGTATCATCGCCCTTTGTATGGTTCTTGCACTTTTAGGATTTTTAATATACAATAAAATACCTGCAAAAGTTTTTCCTGGAGATGTTATGACCTATCCTATTGGTGCTTTGATTGCAATTATGGCAATACTAGGAAATTATGAAAGATTTGCATTATTTATTTTTATACCTTATATCCTAGAAACTGGATTAAAATTAAGGGGAAAACTAAAGAAACAGTCATTCGGTGAGCCGCAAAACGATGGTTCTTTGAAAAACAAATATAAACATATCTACGGTCTTGAGCATTTCGCTATATGGATACTTGAAAAAATAAAACCAAGTAAAAAAGTTTATGAAAAGGATGTTGTTAATTTAATTAACTTGTTTCAAATAATTATTATAATCTTTGGATTTTTGATATTCTTTTATCTTAAACAATTTTTATTATAAAATTAAATTCGAAAGATTTTAAATTTCTAAAAAGTGATTTAATTTATTTCTTTTTCTTTTTTATTTTTTCTTTTCTTTTTTTATTATTCTTATCTTGGTTTACGTTTTTATCTGTTTTCAGTAGTGTTTTTAGTGTATATATAAGAAAATGTAAAAGGATTTAAAGCAATTTCTAGTGGTTTTTTTATGGTAAAAAGGCAAAAAAAACTAGTTAAAAAAACAAAAAAGGTTAAAAGAAACTTAAAAAATAACAGTGAAAATAAAGAAGTAGTAATAGATTTAAGTATAATTATACCTGCACATGATGAAGAAAAAAGAATAGGTCCTACTCTTGAGGCATATAATAAATTTTTTGATGGAATTGAAGAGATTGATAAAATCATAAAGCACGAAAAAAATGGATTTAATTATGAAATAATAGTTGTTGTTAATAATTCTATAGATAAAACTCTAGAAATTGTTGAAAAACTGTCTAAAAAGCAAAAAGGTAAAAAAATAAAGGTTCTAAATTTTGTTGAGGGAGGAAAGGGATTTGCAATAATTGAAGGATTTAAGGAAGCAATAAAACATAAATCTAAATTAATTGGTTTTGTTGATGCAGATATGGCTACTGGACCAGATGCTTTTTATGATTTAGTAAGAAATATTAATAATAATGATGGAATTATTGCTAGTAGATATATTAAGGGGTCTGTTGTTAATCCAAAACAATCATTTCAAAGAGTTGTTTCAAGCAGATTGTTTAATTTTTGGATTAGAGTTTTATTGATCTTACCTTATAGAGATACTCAATGTGGTGCTAAATTGTTCAAAAGAGAATCAATTACAAAAGTAATTGATAAGTTGATTATAACAAAATGGGCGTTTGATGTTGATTTATTATATTGTATGAAAAAAAGCAAGCTAAAAATTAAAGAATTTCCAACAGTCTGGAGTGATAAAGAGTATTCAACTATCAATTTTAAAAAAGCTGGGCCTATGATGGCTTTGGCTGTTATAAGGCTTAGATTATTAAACTCTCCTTTTAGCAATATTGTTAAATTATATGATAAACTACCTGAATGGACTAAAATACATCATAAATTGAAATAATATGATAAAAAAAAATAAACAAAATAACAAAGGTAAAATAAGCATTATTATTCCTTTGGCAGTTGGAAAAAAACTAGACTATAGCAACAAAAATAATAATTTAAAAATAATTATTAAAGAGGGTGATAACCCTTCAAAAAATAGAAATTCAGGTGTTAAAGAAACCAAAACTGAATTAATTGCATTTACCAATGGACATACATATATTCCGGATAACTGGTACGAAAATGTGACTAATTTTTTTAGAGAAAATCCTCAAGTTGATATTGTTGGTGGTCCACAGCTAACACCTAAGAATAGTTCTCTTTTTGAGAGAGCAAGTGGTTATGCTTTAGGTTCTATTTTTGGTGCAGGAGGAGTTAAATCAAGGTATTCTGGTAAAAAATTATTTCTTAATGCTGATGAAACAATGCTTACTAGTGCAAACTTAGTATGTAAGAAAAAAGTTTTTGAAAAAATAAAATTTGATGAAAGTTTATACCCTGGAGAAGATCCAAAATTTATAAATGATGCAAAAAAAGAAGGGTTTATAGTAGCATACTCTCCAAATATAGTTGTTCATAATAAAAGAAGAACTACAATTGATGAATTATCTAAACAAATATTTGGTTATGGAAAAACCCGCCCTGAAAAAGAAAATTTTTTTGAAACATTAAAAAAACCTTTTTTTATTATACCTAGCTTATTTTTATTTTATTTAATTATTCTTCTCATATATATAACTTATAAATTATTAAACAATCAAACAGTTAATTTATTTTTTGTTTTACCATTAATAATTTATGTTTTACTAAATCTAATATTTTCATTAGTAAATTCAATAAAGAATAAAGACTTTTTAGCTATATTTTTATTACCAGAGATATATTTTGTTATTCATGTTAGCTATGGACTTGGTTTTATAACTTCTACATTAAAAAAACAAAGAAGGAGTTAATTGAATAATATTAAATATAATATTAAACCAAAGAAAGACTTAAAAAGATGATTAAAGACCTAAGTTTATAGCCTATATTTGGAGACTAATGTTCTTATGAAAAAAATATTGCTTATTGAAGTTGGATCAAAAGAAACTTTATATCCACCTATAGGTTTAATGCATTTAGCTGCGGTTATTAGAGATAAATATGAAGTTAGGATAAAAGATTATTCTGGAAAAGAAATTAGAGAAGAGGAGATAAAAGAAGATATTGAAAAATTTGACCCATTTATTGTGGGTTTAAGAGTTTTAACTGGACCACCGATACCTCGTGCAATAAAAGTTAGTAAAATTGCAAAAGAAATGGGGAAAATTGTTATCTGGGGTGGACCTCATCCAACTATACTACCTGAACAAACTTTAGAAAATGAATATATTGATTCTTTAATAATTGGTGAGGGTGAAGACAACTTTCAAAAATTAATAAAATATCATGAGGGGAAAAAAGTTAAATTATTTGGTGCAGGTATAAAAAAGAAGGGTAAGATAATCATAACTGAAGCTTCGAAAAAATCAGTAAACTTGGATAAACTTCCTTTGCCTGCATGGGATCTTGTTGAAAATATTGAAAAGTATTTTCCTTTTAAGAAACATAATGAACTACCAATAAGTACAACTCGTGGATGTGCATTTAAATGTGGTTTTTGTCATAATAGTAATGATAATGTAAAAAAATATCTGGGTTGTTATAGGATAACTCAACCAGAAAGAGCTATTCAAGAGTACAATCTTGTACAAAAACTTGTTAAGAACCAAATAGATATAATTGATGTTGGAGAGGATTTACATTTAATATCTGAAGACTATGCAAAAAAATTCTGTAAAGTTATGAAAGAAAGTAAACTTGATATAAAATGGACTACTTCTGCAAGATATCAGATATTAAATGAAGAAATAATTAAAATGATTGCAGATGCAGGATGTGTAAGAATTCTTCTAGGGATTGAATCAGGATCTGAAAGAATTCAGGCAATGAATAATAAAAAAATAGATATGAAAAAAGCAATAGAAACAGCAAAATTATTAAAAAAATATAAAATATTCACTACAAATGCATATATCATGGGTCATCCAACTGAAACTGAGGAAGAATTAAACAAAACAGTTGAATTTATAAAAAATGTTCCTGCAGATGAAAACTTAATTCAATTATACCGACCAATGCCTGGAACTCCTTATTTTCAAATATGTGTAGAAAAAAATAAGTTTAATATACCAAATAATTTAGAAGAATGGGGGGGTTTTGGAGTTTTAGGTCATGACATAAATGTATCTGAAATTCCTACAAAAAAGTTATTTAAAACTTTTTATAAAACAAATTTAATACAACAAACAAAATATTGGTTAAATCAACAAAAATTTTTTGTTAGACATAAACAATATGCAAGATTTTTTAGCAATTTTATAAGAAATAGGTTTACTCATAAATTAAAAGAATATTTACAAAACAGATGAAAAAAAAAATTTTGATAACAGGTAGTAGTGGTTTTATTGGATCAAACTTATTATCCTCACTAAACAAAAAGTACCAAGTTTTGACTGTCTCAAGATTTAATGGACAAAATAACAGTTATACTGGGGATCTAGAAGATTTTAATTTTGTAAATAGAATATGTAAAAATGTTAAAGTAATCGTGCATTTAGCATATTCAAAAAACTATATGTCTAATATTACAATTACGAAAAATCTTATTCAAGCTGCAAGAGAAAACAAAGTCCAACAGATTATTCTGGTTAGTTCAATGTCTGCAAAAAGAAATTACCCTGATGATTATGGAAAAAATAAAAAAGAAATAGAACTATTAATTAAAGATTCAAAATTGAATTATACTATCTTAAGACCTTCAATTGTATATGGTAAGGGTAGCAAAAGTTTTGAATTTATAATTAACTATATCAAAAAAATACCTTTTTTTACACCCATAATTGGTAATGGAAAATATAAAATCTACCCTGTAAAAGTAGATGATGTTGTTTATGCAATAAACAAGTGTATAGACAATAAAAGAACTTTAAACAAAGAGTATGATCTTCCTGGAAAAGACGGGATTTATTTCATTGATTTAATAAACTGTCTAAAAAAAGGAATAAATGTGAGTAAGAAGAATATCAATATTCCTATATGGTTCTGTAAAATTATTAGTATTTTTTTCCCAAAAATACTAAATAAAAATAACATAAAAAATTTAACAGAAGATAGTCTTGCTGATATAACTAATGCAGCAAAAGACTTTAAATATAGCCCTATTAGTTTTAATAAAGGAATTGAAAATGGTCTCATATAAACAAATAATGAAAAATGCTCTTAAGAAAAGACCTCATAGAGCAATTAAAAGTGTTTTTTCCACAATAAGACACGGACCAAAGGCTAGTCTTCCATTTAAACTAAAAATGGAATGTTCCTCAATATGTAATCTTAAGTGTATTATGTGTCCATTGCATGTTGGATTAAAAAGAAAACAAGGTTTTCTTACATTTGATAATTTTAAAAATGTTTTTGATCAGATAAAACCTGCTTACCTCAACTTAACAGGTATTGGCGAACCATTTCTTAATAAAGAACTGTTTAAAATAGTTGAATATGCAAAAAAAGAGGGAACAATGGTCAAATTAGACACAAATGCAACACTTTTAACTCAAGAAAATATAGAAAAAATATTAAAAACAGGTATCGATTATATATCTATCTCAATTGATGGAGTAGATAAAAAAAGTTATGAAAAAATTAGAATTGGATCAAATTTTGAATTAGTAAAAGATAATGTAAAAAACTTAACTAAAGAAAGAGATAGACTAAAAAGCAAAACACATGTACATATGTTCTTTGTTTTACAAGAAGATAACATTTTATATTTACCTGAATTCATAAAACTTGCAGAAGAGCTTGGGGTAAATTATGTTGCTGGTAGTTTTGTGGTAACTCTGGGTGGAAATAATAATGCTAAAAATAAAATTAGTTTATATAGGGAAGAATTACAAAAAGTTATAGAAGAAACAAAAGAATTAATCAAGAAGGCTAAAGTGGAAGTAAGTGTTCAACCTTTATTGGACTTCTTAGAAGAAAAAGAGGAGAAAAGAGAGTATAACAAAAATAAACCCTGCCTAATGCCTTGGTATTCAACATTTATAACTTGGGATGGATGGGTTAATCCTTGTGATTTCTCTTGTGATAATGAAGAAGTTTTTGGAAATGCTTTTGAAGAGCCTTTTAAGAATATATGGAATAATAAAAAATATAAAGATTTTAGATTAAATTTATTAAAAAATAGAGAGAGTATAAATTTATGTAGAGGATGTGGAGTTGATGAAAGTTATATAATCCAGGAAATAAAAAAAATACCTTTTGGAAAAAGTATAGGTTACAAAATAAAAGATGAAGGAGAAAAAAATTAATTTACCAAAAATTAGTGTTGTCATGCCTATATACAATGAAGAGATGAAGTTAGATAATTGTTTAAAGAGTATAAGGGATCAAGATTATCCTCAAGATAAAATAGAAATTGTCTTTGTTGATGATAACTCTACTGATAATTCAATTGAAATTGCTAAAAAGTACAAAATAAAACTAGTTAAAAATGGTGCTCACGATTATGATATAGGAAAATCTTTAGGTATAAAGGAATCAACAGGAGAGTATATTATATTTTTAGATGGAGACAATATTTTACCGAGTAAAAACTGGATAAAAAATATGATTATTCCCCTTCTGGAAGATAAAAGTCTTGTTGGAAGTCAGTTGCTTTGGATTAAATATGACAAAAAACAATCTCTTTTTGATAGATACTGTGCTTTGTATGGAATTACTGATCCCCTTACGATTTACTTAAATAATCGTGGACATCTAATGATTTGGGAAAAAAAATGGAAACTTGGATTAATTGAAGAAAGAGAAGGTTACTTCACTGTAAAATTCAACCAAAAGAATCTTCCAACAATTGGTTCAGTAGGATTTACAATAAGAAAGAATTATTTATTAAAAACAAATTATTCTCCGGCATTTTCTCATTTGGATTGTATGCAAGATCTAATAAAACAAAGTTACAATAAATTTGCAATGGTTAAACAAGATATTATTCACTTACATTCTGCAAATTATTCAAGTTTTATTGGAAAATTAAACCGTAATTTGTCTATTTTTATAAGGGATCATAATAAAAGAAGATATAAATGGGATGCACCTTTAAGCAAAAAAATATATGCTGCAGTTGCAATGATGACATTTATTTTACCTACTTACCATGCCTTAAGAGGATATATTAAAATAAAGGATAATTCTTGGTTTATACATCCATTTATCTGTTTTTGGGTTATATTGAATTATATTACTATACTTTCACTTTGGAAAGTTGGATTAAAAAAATAGTCAATACTTTATTTCATAAATAACTAACAAAGGCTGTGTTTGTTGTAAATCTGAATAATATACTTGAACAGGAATAGCTGACTGATTATTTCTTTGTGGCCATGTATAAACCCATTCAGGAGTATAACTTGGTTCAAAAACAGAAATAACTATGTATTTGGGTTTTAATTCTTTTATTTTTTCATTAAAAATCTCCTCACTAGAATTAGAACTGTTAAAAATAAAACCAATTGTTTTTCTTTCAGAATAATAAGGTGTTTGTGTTGAGGATGCACTAACAACTAAATCATCTTTAGAAGTATGATTTTTTAACCATAAACCTGAATCTTTAACTTGAGAGTATGAATCAACTTTAATTTTAATTATTTGATCTGCATGAATAAGCTGATTATAACAACCAATTCCTACAATAAGAATAATAATTATTAAGATAATTTTTTTATTTTTTATGAAACTACCTACAAAATCTGCAAAAAAAACAGCACCTTTTGAAGTAAATGCAAGTAGAGGTATTAAAAGAGGGAAAAACCAACGAAATTCAAAGGCGTTAGCACGCATTATAAAAATAAAAAAAACCATTACTGAAATAATAACTAACAAATTTAATAAATCAGATTTTATTTCCAAATCTTCTTCAGAATCATTTATTCTTTTTATTTTCGAAAGGTTAGTAAATATATCAAAAAAAACAAGAAATAATCCAAAAAGAAATGTATAGAAAAAAATTGAGGGAATTTTTGGAATAACTGATTGAAAAAATCCATAAAACATTGTTAAAGGAATCCAAGAAATAGGTTCTCTTAAATTTAAATAAGCAAATAAACCAAATTTTGAAGCTATAAAAAAACCTAAAATTCCTGCAATAGAAACAAATCCAATAGTATAAAGCAAATTTCTCTTTTTAAAAATAAAAGACTTATTTATAGCAACAAAAAAGAGAAATACTGCTGGAATAAACATTGCTGTACCTGGCCTAAATAATATAGACAATATTGAAAATATTATAATAAAAAATAAAGAATTTTTTGGTTTAATTAACCATAAATTTTTCTTTTTAAGACATACTCTAAATAAAACAAAAAAAACAAGAAACTCAAAAATTAAAGAAAAGTTTTCTGTATGAAATCTGTTACTAAAAAATAAATGTTCCCATAATAATGAAAGAATTAGTGTTGAAATAAACGCTATTCTTTTGTCATAATACATCTCTCTTAAAACGAAATAAAATAAGAATAAAACAATTATTGATGGGATAAACAAAGCAATAAACCTCATAAATATTTCATTACTTAAACCTGTAATAAAAAATGTAGACATTAATAAAGAAAAGGTAGGTAGTCTCATCAAACCAATTTTATAATCTAAAATACCTGCAAATCCTTTTGCAGCAGACATATATTCTGCTTCATCCCACCATAGGGGTTGATTTACTGTTATAAAAAAGTAATAAAGCCTCACAATTACTATAAATAAAAATAAAGCAGAAACAGTTAGGTTGGTTGGATTTTTAAGCCATTTTTTTATCTTCTCTTGAGAGTTATAATTAATAATCTCATTATTTTCTTTTTTTTCTGTTTCTTCCATAAGTATTATTAAATTCTTTATTTTAAAAAGATAGTTGTTATATTCCCTTTATAGCCATATTTAAGTTTTTAACAATATATTTAAGTTCTTCTAAATTGTTTATTTTTGATAAAAATTCTTTATAAAAAGTGATAGGATTAATATATGAAATTAACCTTCTTTTATAAAATTCTTTAAAAATATCTTTTCTTATATTATTTAATTCTTCTTTTTTAAAATTAAGAGTATTATATTTTGTATTTTCAATATAACTAGTCATTTCTATTTCATTTAACAAACCTGCATTTTGAAAGTCTCTATACATATCTGTTCCGAGATAAGGCTGTGCAATATAAACAAAAGGAAAATTTATTTTTGAATTAATTATTAAATCTTTAGTTTTTTCTATATCTTTCTCTGTTTCGAATGGAAAACCGATTATAAATGTAGCACAAACCCACATACCTAATTTATGACAATCTTCTATTAATTCTTTAAGTTTTTCTTCTGGAATTATTTTTCTAACATATTTTTGAGATTCTAAACTACCAGACTCAACACCAAAAGTTATTCTATAACAACCTGCTTGTTTCATTTTCATTAAAACTTCTGAATCGAGTGTCCATATTGCAATACCATTAGGGGTATCCCATCTTATGTCTATATTTCTTTTAATTATCTCTTCACAAATGTCTATAATCCTTTTTTTGTTAAGTGTTAAATTATCATCTTGAAAACGAAATTGTTTTGCACCATAATTTTTAACTAACATTTCTATTTCATCAACAACATTCTTTGCAGTTCTACCTCTCCAACATCTACCCCAAACAGTATGAATTGAACAAAAAACACAATTTCCCGGACAACCTCGGCTAGTTATTAAATCAACAGAATTTTTTCTCATTGTAGCCCTAGAATTATCCGGATGATCAAAATAATCTTTAATATTTATCAAATGCCATGCAGGATTTAATGAATCTAGATCTTTAATGTAATCTTGAGGTTTATTTTTTTTAAATTTCCCATTTTTAATTAATGCTGTACCTTTAATTGAATCTATTTTCTTATTAGAACTATATCTTTTCGAAATCTCTAAAAATGTTAATTCACCTTCGCCAATAACAACCAAATCAATCTCTTTATTTCTCAATACAAATTCTGGATTTGCAGAAGAATGTGCGCCACCAACAACAACTAAAAATTTTTTATTTAAATTTTTTTCAATAAAACGTATAAGTGAAATAACTTCAAAAGAATCTTGTTCAAATGCAGTATAAGCACATGAAACACCTATTATGTCGGGATTAAAATCTTCTATTTCATTTATAATATCTTCAGGAAATAAACCAATTTTAACTTTTGTTTCATTAATATCTCTTTTTTTTGTATAATAAAGAGGACAATCTAAAATTTTAACCTGAAAGTTACTTTTTTCAAGAATTCCAGCCATATACAAAAATCCTAATGGAAATTTAAGACCTATTTGTCTAACTGATTTATCAGCTGTTTGAGGGGGATTTATAAACAGAATCTTACATTTATTTGTTTTTTTCATAAAATTAGACTAATAAAAGGATATAAAAAGATAATTATTATATAAAAAAATACAAAAAATTATTAAAAAAAACTATCAATTTTATCTAAAACTTCTTCTACTGAAATACTATTAACTAACTCTTCACTATATTTATCTGAGTTCTCTGGAAAGAATTCTTTTAATTTTGGAGAGGCAATCTTTAATAATAGTCCATAATCTTCTATTTCATCTGGAGAAGTACAAAAGAATAAACCAATTGTTTGTTTGTTAAGAGCAAGTGCAAGATGTAAAGCCATTGTGTCTCCACAAACAATAATTTCACAAAGATTGATTAAAGAAGCAAATTGTTTTATAGTAGTATTCTTGTCATTTGAGGGTACATCAATATTTTTCTCAAGTAAAACTGATTTAATTCTATGTATTTTTTCCTCTTCATTATTGCCTCCTAAAAGTAAAACTTCATAACCTTGTTGCTTTAGTTTTGTGATAAACTCTATAATCTTACCTTCAGACCAAGATTTTGAAGGCCACCTTGAAGAAGAACCAACATTTATACCAACTAGTTTATTTTTTGATAAGTTATAATATTTATTAAAAAAATCTTGAGCATAGGATTTATCTGATTCACTTAAATAAATAAAACATGGTTGTTTTTTATACTCTAAATCTGCTGCTTCAAACATCATTTGTTGATAAGTCTTTTTATTTATCTTCTTAAGCTCATCTGAAAATACTGTTTCAAGATAATATTCTGCGCCTGAATTAAATGGAGCTGGAAAACCTTCTTCAGAATAAAAACCAAATTTATTTTTTGATTCAATTCTTGAAGCTAGATTAGTTGCCTCATCTTCAATATCTAAGTTAATAAGTACATCAAAGTATTCATTAATTTGTTCATCTGAAATAGGAATAGTTAAAATCTTGTTTATTTGAGAGTTATTTTCAAGTATCTCTTGGGACTCAGGTTTAGTAATCCAAGTTATATTAGCATCAGGATATTTTTCTTTAATTCCTAATAATAGTGGTGTTGTTCTAACTACATCTCCTAATGCGCCAAGTTTAATAATTACTATTTTTGTCATAAAGTTTAAAACTAATATAGATATATAAGGATTATGAAAGAAAAAAAGTTGAGAATATATATTGCTGGAAAAATATGTAGTGAGTTTGAGAAACAAGAACTTGAAAAAATAGCTATTTTATGTGAAAATCTTGGTTTTGAAACTTTTCTTCCACATAGGGATGTGGGAATTGTAAAGGGGATTAAAGATGTAAAACAGATATTTGAAGGAGATATAATTGAAGGATTTAAAGGAGTTAATTTAGTTGTTGCTAACCTAAATGGCCTTCATGTTGGTGCTGGAACTGCATGGGAACTAGGTTATGCTTATGCCAATAAAATACCTGCTATTGGAATTAAGACAGATGAATCAATTGAAAGTGAAGGAACTTTAGATTATCTTAGTGCAATACTTCTTGGAAGCATGAAAATTGTTGGTTCTTTCAAAGACCTGGAAAAAGAGCTAAAGAAGTTCCATTCTAAAAAGTAGTTAAATATCTCGTGTGGGTATGTAAGTTAAATCTTTGCCATGGCAAAGATTTATAAGCTAAGTTTGAAATCAAGTTTAAGACAATAATCAAATAATAAGCATTATTTACATGTTAAAGAAAAACACCGTTTTTTCTTGCCAAATGTCAAAGACATTGGTTATAATTTATTTGGATTAGTTGAATTATACATAATGGAATCAGAAAATCATAAGTTTAAAAGACTAGGTATTAGTGAGCATCTTTTAAAATCAATAGAAGAACATAAATTTGAAGAACCTAGTGAAATTCAGGAAAAATCTATACCTTTAGTTGTTGAAGGAAAAGATGTTATAGCTACAGCTTCTACAGGTTCTGGAAAGACACTTGCTTTTAGTGCAGCAATTGTTAAAAATTGTGAAAAAAAACAAGGATTACAAACTCTTATTTTAACACCTACAAGGGAACTTGCTGAACAAATTACAAGAACTGTTGGAAAATTTTCAAAATATAAGGAACTAAAGGTAATTCCTGTTTATGGAGGAGTTTCAATTAATGAACAAATTAGAGAATTAAAATCTGCAGAAGTTGTTGTTGCAACTCCTGGAAGAATACTTGACCATCTTGAAAGACAAACCATTGATCTTTCAAAAATAAAAATACTTGTTTTAGATGAGGCTGATAGAATGCTTGATATGGGATTTCAAAAAGATGTTGAAAAAATAATAAGAAACTGTCCGGTAAAAAGACAAACTTTGCTATTTTCTGCAACAATGGCTGTAGAAGTTATCGAACTTGCAAATAAATATATGAATAATCCAATTGAGATTAATGCAGAACAGTATGTTGACCCTAGTAAATTAACTCAAGTATATTATGACATAAATGATAGGCTAAAATTTTCTTTGTTAAAATATTTACTTGAAAAAGAAAATACTAAACTTGTGATGATATTCTGTAATACTAGAAGAACTGTTGATTTTGTTTCAAAAAATTTAAAATTTAATGATGTTGAAGTTTTACCAATTCACGGAGGATTTTCACAAAATAAACGAAATCAAATAATGGAAAAATTTCATTCTCAAAAAATACAGATACTTGTTTGTACGGATGTTGCTGCAAGAGGTCTCGATATTCCTGGAGTTTCACATGTTTATAATTATGAAATACCTGCAGATAGTAAAGAATATTTACATAGAATAGGAAGAACTGCTAGAGCTGGAAATGAGGGAAAAGTAATAAATTTAATTTCTTCAAGAGATTATGAAAATTTTAGTAGGGTTCTTGAAAATAGAGAATTAGGAATAAAAAAAGAAGACACTCCAATGGTTATGCCAATAAGTGTTAAAGTTTCTGAACACACTTCAAGTCATAGCAGATTTAGAAGAAATAGCGGACACGATCGAGGTAATAGATGGAAAAGAGATGGAGAGAGTGGTAGAAGTGGTGGTAGAGAAAGAAGTTATAGTGATAGAAGAGAAGATAGAGAAAGAAGCCATAGAAGTAGAAGTGATGATAGTGGAAGGAGAAGTTATGGAAGAGATGGTAGAAGTGGAAGAGGTTTTGGAAGAGATAATTCTAGTAGAAGACATAGTAGTGGTAGAAGATTTGGTGGAAGATAATAAATTAATAAAGTATTAATCCAACGTCTTGGTAGAATCTATTGTGGCTTCGCCACGCCAGCCATCAGTGTATGAACTTTTCTTTTTTAGCTCTTTAAATGCTTTAATGTACAAGTAAAGTCTAGCAAAGTATAATTCAATTGTCCACCAAACTTGTTTAACAGATCTTATCTGTGTGGGAGCAAAAAAAGCACCTTCTTTTATTTCATTAAAAAATGATTTTGTTCGTGGCATGTCTGGAGCAATTTTGCTTAGGTTTTCATGAGCTTTAATATTTCTAACTTTTTGAGCTAACCAATCTTTCCAGTTGTCTGGATTTTTAACATAAACTTCTATTTGAGGCAGATATTTTATTTTATATCCTTTTTTCCAAAATAAGTAAGGAATTATACTATCCTCTGATGTTTCCATTGGAAAATCTAAAATAACATTTTTTCTAATTGCAAATAGATATCCAGAACATTCAAAAAAAGATTTCTTTTCTGAAAGTTTTTTTCTTGTTTTATCAATACCTGCAAATACGACATGCGCCCAGTAACCATACTTTGTATTTCTGTTATCAATTGCAACGGGTCTTGCAGTTATGCATCCTATTTCTTTTTCTTTAAATGCATTAATTATTTCAAACAAAGAATTACTTGATGTATAAACATCACCATCTGTTGAAATTATTATATCCTCGTTGCTTGAAGAGGCATATTCTTGAAATAATAAATTAAGTGCATAGCTTTTTCCCTCACCAGGGTCAAGGAAAAAAACAAATTCCTTATCTTTTATTTGTTTTTTCAGGAATTTTTCAACTTCTGGAAAGGGGTCAACAACAGTTATTCTAAATTTATCTTTTGATTTTGGGTTTTCTTTTTTTATTTTTTTAATTTGTTCAAGAAAGTTATTCACAGTTCTAAGTGTAGAATTTGGTTCGTTATATGATGTAATTATTATGTCTGTAAACATTTTGGCTAGTATTTCTTTGTTTTAATTTATTAGTTTTATTGATTTTATCTTTAAGAACAATTAAATGGATATTCTTCTGGACGAATTATCACAACTTTTTCACCATTAGATTTTGAAGCAACAATCCTGCATTTTTTAGACCCTTGTTTACTAATGTCTGAAAGCTCTACTTCTTCAACTATAAGTGTGTCTGTTCCAATTGAGATTTTATCACCTTTTTTAAGTTGTTTAGCTTGTTTTTTCATGTTTATGAAAGAATAAACAAACTTTTAAAGTTTATTCTAATTGAAAAATCATGGAAAATATTAATAAAAATCAAGACAAAAAGTGCAATAAAAGTGCAATAATCCTCTGTTCGGGTGGTTTAGATAGTGTTGTAACTGCTTATTATGTTAAAAAAGAACTAGGTTATGATAAAATAAGAATATTATTTTTTAATTATGGCCAAAAAACCTTAAAACAAGAAAGAAAAGCATCAAAAAAATGTGCTTATAAAATTGGGGCTGATTTTAAAGAAATAAAACTAAAATGGCTTGGGGAAATATCTAACTCATTAATTAACAAAAATAACAACAACCAGATTAAAGAATTAATAAAACAAGATCTAAAAGATACAAATGAAGAAAGTCAAAAATATTATGTACCTTGTAGAAATATTTTATTCTTAGTTTATGCTTTAACTTTAGCAGAATCTGAATTTTTTAAGAATAGTGAAAAAAATGATATTTTTGTTGGTTTTAAGTGTGAAGGAAAAGATAGCTATCCAGATACTACAAAAAAATTTGTTTCTGAAATTAATAAACTATCAAAAATAAGCTGCATGACTAATTTCAAAATAATTGCGCCATTAATTGAAAAAGACAAAGAGGACATTGTTTTGCTTGGAAAAAGACTTAGTGTTAAAATGGAAGATACTTATAGCTGCTATATTGGATCAAAAAGATTAGGTTTAATAGTTAACAATAAACATTGTGGTACATGTTTAGCTTGTAAACTTAGACAGGCCGGATTTTATTGGGCAAATGTAGAAGATAAAACCAATTATAAACAAAAAAATGATTTTAAAAAATAGAAATAAGTTTCTTTATTAATTTATCCCAATTAAACTGCTCAACGAATATTTTTGCTTGTTCAGCTACTTTATTATTTTTGTCTTTATTTTTTGTTGATAAAACAAGATTTAACTTTTCAGTAAGATCTGAAATGTCTTCATTTTTAAAAAGATAACCTGTTTTCCCATCTTCAATTAATTCTTTAGAGCCTGAATTATCACTAGAAAGCACTGTTTTTTCTCTAGCCATTGCTTCAATTAATGATTGGGGCATTGCTTCACTTTTTGAAGGCAAAACAAATATTTTTGCAGAATCTATTTTTTTAATTTTTGATTTTAAATCATATATTGGATCTGTAAAAATAACTCTTCTTTCAAGATTGTTGCTTTTAATGATCTTTATTAAAGTTTGCTTATATGTTTTTTCGGCAGGACCAACTATCTCAAGAATTATTTTCTTATCTTGTATATTTGATAAAGCCTGAATTAAAATCTCCAAATTTTTAACTGGTGAGATTCTGCCTAAAAAAAGTATCTTATTTTGAGTCTGAGATTTTTTAGATAAAAAGAACTCGCTAGGTATGCCATTTGGAATGTAAACAATTTTACTTTTTGTAAGGCCTAATTTTTCTAAGTGATTATCTTCTCCTTTTGTAATAGTTATAACTTTGTCAAATTTATTCAATAATCTCAGACCGATAAAATAGTCATAAAAATTAACAACTAACTTTTCAAAAAAAGACCTAGTTATATTATTCTCAATAAATGGTGAATGAGTAACTAAAAAACATTTGGTATTTTGATTGGTTTTCTTAAGTTTATTAGCTAGTTTAACTGCTTTATGAGTATGTGGATGTCTATATGAATGAGCAATAATTATATCTGGATTAAATTCAGTTGCCTTTTTTTCAGTTTCTTTATTAAACCAACTCATAAAACTCTCTCCTCCTAGTTTTTTTGATTTAAATCGGGTTATACTTATTCCCTGAAAAAGCTCAGTTTCTGGAGCTAGTTTATCTATGCCTTTAACAAGATTAGAAGAAAATATTTTAACTTCATAACCTAGTTTTTTAAGCTCCATACTTTCATTTAAAACTCTTGTAAAAACACCACAAGAACCTGCTGAAAAGTTTGTTAATTCTAATATTTTAAGTTTTTTGGGTAAGTTATTCATAATATTTTAATGTCTAAAATGTTTAAATAGTTTAAGTATTATTTTTTAATACTCCTGCATAATTAATAAATATAATTAGTATAAAATGAACAATATTGAAGTGTCAGTTATTATACCTGCATATAATGAAGAAAATTATATTGGAAAATGTTTAGAATCCCTAAAAAAACAGAGTTATAAAAATTTTGAAATTATAGTAGTTGACGATGGTTCAACAGACAAAACAAAAGAGATAATAAAGAAATTTAAAAAAGTAAGAATACTCAGCGGAGAGCATAAAGGACCAGGTTATTCAAGAAATATTGGAGCAAAAAATGCCTTTGGAAAGATTCTAGTATTCATAGACTCTGATATGTATTTTGATAAAAATTACCTAATAAATTTAATAAAACCTATTAAAGAAAATAAAGATATTATAGGCACGACGCATGATTATGAAGTTGCAGTAAATGTGAATAATTTTTATAGCTTACTCTGGGGAAAACTAAGAGTTACAAAGGAGAATGCAAAGGAAGTAAAAATATTTAGAGCAATAAAAAAAGAAAAATTCTTTGAGTTTGGAGAATTTGATCAAAAATATGGCTATGCTGACGACCAAACTTTTTGGTTTAAATATAAAATAAAGCCAATAGTTGCAAAAGATACTATTTGTTACCATAAGAATCCTGAAACATTAAAAGAAACATACAAACAAGCTAAATGGATTGGAGCTTCTTGGAAAGAAAGATTTATTATTTTTAAAATGCCAGTAATAAAATTTATCTTACCTCTAATTTTAATTTTATTTGTACCCTTACTTGCTTTGATTAAATCATTGAAAAGTAAAGAAAGTATACCTTATTTTGTAAAACTAAAATTTTATTTGGTTAAATTTATAGGTTATTTGATTGGCACTTTAAAAGCAATATATAAAAATAATGTTGTAAGATAGTAGTTACAAAATTATAAAAAAATAAGTATAACAATGCTTAAAAGTGAGTTTTTATAGTTTAATTTTATGTATGTTTTAGGATTAAACATAGGCCATAATTCGACCGCATGTTTGTTAAAAGATGGTAAAATAATAGGTTGTATAAGTGAAGAAAGATTTAGTAGAATAAAAAATTATTATGGAATTCCGATTAAATCGATCCAATTCTTACTAAACGATAATGGTATCTCTATAGATAAATTAGACTTTATTGTTTTAGATAACCATTATATTGATAAAGAAAAAGAAAATTTTACTAAAAGCTTTATTGAAGCTTATACAGATAAGAGTAAAAAAAAGAAGATTTTATCCAAGTTAGGATATAAATTTCCTAAATTATTCAATAGTTATTTGAATAGAAAAGAAAGCTTAAAAAATTTAAAGAAAAGAGAGGAAAAAATAAGAATACAAATATCTACAAAATTAGATTATCCTATTGAAAAAATATTAGTTATTGATCATCATTTAACACATACCCTTTCATGTTTGTTTAATTTAACTTATGAAAAAAATAAAAATTGGTTAATATTCACACTTGATGGTGAGGGCAGTGGTATTTGTGCAAGTGTTAGTACTTATAATGGACATAAATTAAAAATAATATCCAAATCAAAAAAAACAGCATCTCTTGGCTATTTATACGCCTTAACTACTCTTTATTTAGGTATGAAACCATTAGAACATGAATTTAAGGTAATGGGTTTAGCACCTTATGCAAAAAAAGACAAAATTAATGAACTCTACCCTAAATTAAAAGATCTTTTCTGGTTCGATGATTTAGAATTTAAGTCTAAATTTAATATGGTCTTTTCAGACTATTTCTTAGAAACTATAAAATTTTATAGATTTGATAATATTGCTGCTTCTGTTCAAAAACTTACTGAAGAGCTTATCTGTGAATGGATAAATAATGCAATCAAAAAAACAGGTATTTGTAATATTGCTTTATCTGGAGGAGTTTTTATGAATGTCAAGGCAAATAAAAAAGCTTCTGAAATACCTGAAGTTAAAGATATTTTTATAATGCCGAGTTCGGGAGATGAATCTAATGCTATTGGTGCTTGTCTATATGGATATAAAGAATACTGTGAAAGGAATAACATTAAATTTGAACCTAAACCAATTAAAAATTTGTATCTTGGTCCTGTTTATGATAACAGTTATATTGAAGATTTAATTAAAAGAGAAGAGTTAATAAAAAAGTATAAAATAAAAAAGTATAAAAATATAAATAAAGAGGTTGCAAAACTACTTGCTAAAGGAGAAATTATTGCAAGATGTTCTGGAAAAAGTGAATGGGGTGCTAGAGCTTTGGGGAACAGAAGCATATTATCTAGTGCTAAAAATCATGAAACAATAAAGATATTAAATGAAACAATTAAAGATAGGGACTTCTGGATGCCATTTACTCCAAGTATACTTGATAAATATTCAAAGAGATACATTGTTAATCCAAAAAAAATATTCTCACCTTATATGGTAATAACTTTTGATTCTACAAAAAAAGCTAGAGAAGAAATACCTGCAGCAATGCACCCTTATGATCAGACAGTAAGACCTCAAGTTGTAACTAAGGATTATAACAAAGATTATTATGAGATAATTGAAGAATTTAGCAAATTAACCGGTATAGGGGGTATATTAAACACTTCATTCAATATTCATGGTGAACCTAATGTTTTAACTCCTGAAGATGCACTTTATACAGTCGAAAAATCTGATTTAAAATTTTTAGTAATGGAAAATTACTTATTTGAAAAAATTAGTTAAATAATTTAATATCTTTAGTTAAATTAGTCTTTTGAATAATTTCTCTAGCAATTTCTTCGCTAAAATTTGCATTAAAATGACCGTAGTCTATATAAAAATTTTCAGTTCTTCCAGCTTGAATATCTCCTAACCATATTATATTTTCGCTTTTGTAAATTTTTGAAATATCAGTATAAAACTGAATAGTCTTATTCCAACCAATATGGCTGAATGACTCTATGCCTCTTTTACATAAAAAATGACTTGAACAGCTATAATTGTACGCTGGAAGAGGATGAATTACAAAATAAGTAGTTATATTATAACTTTTAGCTACTTCTGAAATAAATTTTTTATTTTCCAAGTATCTATAGAGTATCTTTGTTGAATTTTCTTCAACAAGTGAAGACATATTTTTGTTGAATTTATTAATCAAATAGTTTAAATCTTCAGTTATTGGAAGATCAGAAATTAAGTAGCTAATTTTTCCATTTCCTAACATAAAAATACTCATTCTCTGATTATTCCTAACTTCTTTTATATGTTCGTTTAATCCATCTATAAAAATTACTACATTGGGTCTCTGATTTTCTTCTAAAAGAAGTAATGTAAAAAGTTCTCTTTCTTGACTACTATAATAAAATGGTCTACCAAAGTTATAAATACAAATTTTAGAGGTTTTATTAATTGATGATTCTTTTCTTAAAATCTCTTGTATCTTAGAGGCAATTGTTTCATTGTCAATTACTCCAGATCCAAATGTTGTAGATCCTCCAAGAATGAAAAGGTTATATGTTTGATTACTTGGAGGATATGAACACTGATCTTTAATAAATCTAAAACCTTCTTTGTCTACATGAATAAATGTTCCGTTGAACTCACCAACTTTAAAACCTGTGAAGGGTTCATAAACATGAAATATTTTTTTATGTGTTTCTAAAATTAAAGAACGACTATCTTCTAATGACATGTGAGGATATATTTCAGATATTATCTCATCACTAAATGTTAATTCTCCTACAACAAACATTTGCCTTAAAACAGGATTTACAAAATAAAGTATTAAATTAATCAACAAAAAAAGGATTATAGTATTAAGCAAAATTATTGAAATTGTAACATAAATTTTTCTTGCTGATTTAATTTTACTTCTTTTAAAATTTTCACTATTAGACTCATCAATAACTTCCATTAAAACTAAAAAAATAATTAGTTTATAAAGATAATTATAGAATTTTAAAATAAAGAATAAATAAATGGTGAAAGATAGCTACTTTGACCAGCAACAATAAGTACACCAACTAGTAACAACAATATAATTATAGGTATTAACCACCAAGATTTTCTTGCCCAAATAAACTGCCAAGTTTGATATAATAAACTACTATTTTTATCCATAAAATCAGTTATAAACTGTCATTTAAATATTTTACTAATCGTTTGCAAGTATTTCACTATCCCAAGCATCTTTAATATTATCTTCTCTACTAACTAAAAAATTACCAATAACTAAGTAGTCAATACCAGTACCCATCATACATTTATAAGCATCATAGGGTGTACATACTATTGGCTCACCACGAATATTAAAAGAGGTATTTATTAACATTGGAACTTTTGAAAGTTTGCCAAATCTTTTTATTAAATCATAATAATTTTTATTTTGATATCTGCTAACTGTTTGTAACCTACCACTACCATCTACATGAGTAACTGCAGGAATAATTTTATGAAACTTTTTTTTAATAGGGTATACCATTAACATAAAATCAGCTATCTCTGGAAGAGGTTTATCGCAATTAAAATACTTTAATGCATCATCTGAACAAACTACTGGAGCAAACGGTCTAAACTTTTCTCTATGTTTTACTTTTAAGTTTAATATCTCTTGCATCTTAGGATTACAAGGATTAGATAAAATACTCCTATTTCCTAAAGCTCTTGGTCCCCATTCCATTTTACCTTGAAACCAACCAATAACCTTATCATGGAATATTAAATCTGCTGTTGTTTTAATTAAATCTTCATTATTTTTAAATTCCTTAAAAATGATGTTATTGCTAATCAAAAAATCTTTAATATTTTCATTTGAAAACTCAGGACCTATAAAAGCACTATCAAATATAAAATTACGTTTATTAGACAAAAGAGTATGGTAAATATATGATGCTGCACCAATACTTGTTCCGCCATCTCCTGGATCGGGTTGAATCCAAATTCTCTTAAATTTAGTTTTTTTTAATAATTTTCCGTTACAAACACTATTTAATGCTACACCACCACATAATACTAGATTATCACATTTTGTTTCATTATAAAGATTATTTAAAATTTTAATAATAACTTCTTCTAAAATCATCTGTAATGCAGCTGCAATATCTTTATGTCTTTGAGTTACCTCTTCATTTTTTTTACGAATTGGTCCGTCTAAAAGAGAAATTATTTTTTTTGAGGGCATACGATCTTTATAATGATATGTGAAATAACTCATATCTAATCTATAACTACCATCTTCTTTAATTTCTATAATTTTTTTAATTTTTGAGTAATAGGGGTTTTTTTCCTTATCCATATTACCATATGGACTTAAGCCCATTACTTTATACTCTGAATTATTAACTGAAAAACCTAAATAAGCAGTTAATGTTGAATAGAGTAAGCCGAGTGAGTGTGGAAACTTTATTTCACTAAACAACTTTATTTCATTATTTTCAGCAATACCTTTAGCAGTTGTTGTCCATTCACCAACCCCATCAACAGTTAATATTGCTGCTTTATCAAAAGGACTTATCAAAAAAGATGCCGCATGAGCTAAATGATGTTCTATAAAAAGAACTTCTTTTTTGTATTTTAACTTTTTTCTTATAATTTTTATTATTCTTAATTTTTCATTTAACCAAGAGGGTATTGATCCAATAAATGTTTTATAACTTCTTGGAAACATTTGTAAATGTTGAAATAATCCTCTTTCAAATTTAATAAATGGCTTTTCATAAAAGCCAATATAATCTATATCATCTATAGATATATTCTGACTTTCTAAGCAAAATTTTATTGAGTTAATTGGAAATGAAAAATCATGTTTTTTACGAGTAAATCTTTCCTCCTGAGCTGCTGCTATAATCACTCCGTCTTTTAAAAGTGCTGCTGATGAATCATGATAATAACAACTTATACCTAAAATGTACATCTTAAAATAATTTATTATACTCCTTAATATCTTTTTTATTTAGGTTCAAATCTTCCCAATAAGTCTTCTTATTTTGATCAAAATGTAATTCTAAAAAACTTTTTTTTGTTATCTTTGAAAAAAGGTATGTTAAACCTACTCCAAAAATGTAAACTAATGTTAAAAGAAAGGAATTTACAATTACTGAAATGGTTTCAAAAAAAGACTTTTGGCCTTCTTTAAATCCGCTGATAAAATACTTAAAATTCATTTTAAAAAAGCTTTTAGTAAGCTACCCAAAAAAACAATGCTTAAAGTAATTAAAAAAACTGAAAAAATCCCTGTTAATTTATTTATTTTACCAAAAAGTAATAAAACAAAATATAAAACAAAAGTAAAAAATAAATAAGAGAATAGGAAACCTATAATTTTCCCAATATTTTTTCTTTTTTCAAATTTAAGACTCATAAAAATCAAAAAAAAGATTAGTTTATAAATATATATAGAATAATCAATAAAACAACAAGACTTAAAAACTGACTAAATGCTATTAGTTACCTGATCAAAAACTTCTTTTAACTTCTTATTTTTTAATTCAATTGAAAATTTAGTTTTCGCTAATTTTAAACCTTCTTGACCCATTTTTATTCTTAGTTTATTATTTTTAGATAATTTAATTATTGCATCTGATATGTCTTTTATAACTCTTTCATCGATATTTTTTATATCTTCAATAAATTCTTTTGATCTCATATTTGAAGGATATTCTGGTGAAAAATAACCCTTAATCTTATTTGAAGGTTTAATAATTATAGCATTTTTATTAGTTATATAATCTCGAACTGCATAAGTATCTAAAGCAATAATAGGAATTCCATAACTCATTGGTTCTAAAAGAGCCATTAGTGAATAGGAATGTCCTGGACAAAGAAAGATATCTGAATTAAAAATAAGATTTTCAAAATCTTCTTTAGGTAATTCTTCTTCAACAAAATTTAACCTTTCAATAGAGCTATATTTAACTTTTATTTCTTCTGGAATTTTACATCTTAATGTGAAATAAATATTATTTATTTTTTTAGATGCTTTTATAAATGATTCAATCGCTTCTAATCCTCCTTTAGTATAAAAATCATCAGGATTAGCCATAGATCCTATAAAAATAATTTTTATTTTATCTGAATATTCTTTTTTATTATTTATTTCAGGTATTTTAACAGCAGCACGTATTAACTTTATTTTATTCATAATAATCTTATCATCACTGAAATACTTTTTCATTATTTTTAAACTTGATTCATTAACAATTATAATACTTTTACAAAAATGTGAAGAAAGTTTGTTTTTTATTTCACCCAACTTTTGATTAAACAAATTATAATCATAACCAGCCATACTTGTAGGGTTATCTAAAATTTCAATAATATAATTTTGATTTATGTCTAAAGGTATTGTTGAAAAAACAAGATCTGCCTCTTTTGGTATTTTGACTGATGAGAGATAATCTATTGCTTTAAGAGTATTAATTTTCTGTTTAATAAGTTTTTTATAAAAAAGTTTTACTATTTTTAATTTTATAATAAAATTATAAAATTTCTGTTTAAAATTTTCTTTTTTTAATATGAATATATAACCTTCTGGAGGGTTAGCAACCATCAGTTTTGTTTGTGAATGCATGCTAGGAAATTGATGTGCAAAAAATATTTTTTTCATATTTTAATTGATTCTATTAATATTTAAAAACATTTTTAATATTTATATTTTAATTTCTAATAATCTCAAAAATTGTTTAAATGTTACTATTAAAAACAAGTATAAAAATTGAAAAAGAAAAACAAATAAATCTTTTTAAACAGACTTTTTTTGTATAATCTATGAAAAAAACAGCACTGATAACTGGAGTTACTGGTCAAGATGGAAGTTATTTATCTGAACTTTTGTTGAATAAAGGTTATGATGTGCATGGTATTATTCGAAGAAGTAGCACTTTAAATACAGAAAGGGTTGATCATCTTTTTAAAGATATACATGAAAAAAACAATAGTTTTCATTTACATTATGGTGACTTAACTGATTCAGGTTGTATATCTGATATAATAAGAAGAATAATGCCAGATGAAGTATATAACCTTGGGGCACAGAGTCATGTTAGGATAAGTTTTGATATGCCGGAATATACTTCAAATGTAGTAGCATTAGGTCCTTTAAGAATACTTGAATCAATTAAAAATTTCTGTAAAGATGCAAGATATTATCAAGCTTCTTCAAGTGAAATGTTTGGAAAAGTAGTAGAAATTCCACAAAATGAAGAAACTCCTTTTTATCCGAGAAGTCCGTATGGATGTTCAAAAACATTTGGTTATTGGATAACAAAAAATTATAGGGAAAGTTATGGTCTTCATGCTTCAAATGGAATATTGTTTAACCATGAGTCTGAAAGAAGAGGTATAAATTTTGTTACAAAAAAAGTGAGTCGGGGACTTTCAAGAATAAAACTTGGATTGGATGATAAATTATACTTAGGAAACCTTGATGCAAAAAGAGACTGGGGACATGCAAAAGATTTTGTTAAAGCAATGTGGCTAATTCTACAACAAGAAAGGCCAGATGATTATGTTATTGCAACTGGTGAAACACATACAGTTAGAGAATTTATTGAAAGAGGGGCAAAATTATTAGATATTAACTTAAGTTGGTCTGGAAATGGGATTCATGAAATTGGACTTAATCTAGATAATGGTAAAACTATAATTGAGATTGATCAAAGATATTTTAGACCTTCAGAAGTTGATTTATTAGTTGGTGATCCTAAAAAGGCAAAAAAAGTACTTGGATGGGAACCTGAAATAAAATTTGAAGAACTTGTAAAGATTATGGTTGAAAATGATTTAGAATATGAAAAAAGATTTATGAAAAAAGATTAAAAATGAAAGAAACAATTGGAGTAGGGTGTGCAGATATTTCTAAATTAGAAAAAAAATATATTTCTCAAGTATTAAAATCTGAAAGATTATCTTACGGTCCTTTTATAAGAAAATTTGAAGAAGAGTTTTCTAAAGGACATGAAACTAAATTTGGAATTGCTGTAAATAGTGGAACTGATGCATTAAGAATTGCTATTTCTTGTTTAAAAGAAAAAGAAAAATGGAATGATGGTGATGAGATAATATGTCCTGCTGTAACTTTTATTGCTTCATCTAATGTAATCTTACAAAATAACTTAAATCCTGTATTTGTAGATGTTGAAAGAGATACATACAACATAGACCCAAATCAAATTTCTGATAAGATAACTGATAAAACTAGAGCAATAATGCCAGTACATTTATTTGGGCAACCCGCAGATATGCAACCAATAGTTGATATATCAAAAAATAGAGAATTAAAAATAATGGAGGATTCTTGTGAAACTATGTTTGCTAAATATCATGAAAAAAGTGTTGGATCTTTTGGAGAAATTGGGTGTTTTTCAACATATGTAGCACACTTGATTGTTACTGGTGTTGGTGGTTTGGCAATAACAAATAATTTAGAATATGCTGAGATTATGAGAAGCCTTGCAAATCATGGTAGAGATGGAATTTATATCTCAATTGATGATGATAATCAAGTAACTCAGGAAATTGTTGAAAAAAGATTTAAGTTTATAAGAGAAGGATTTAGTTCTCGTATAACTGAACTTGAAGGAGCTTTAGGATTAGCACAATTAGAAAGAAAAGATGAAATTTTAAAAAAAAGAAAAAGAAATGCACGTGAGTTAATATCTAAATTGAGTTTGTACGAAAACTATATACAATTACCTGTAGAAAAGTCTGACAGAGATCACGTTTATATGATGTTTCCTATTGTAATAAAAGATGAAAGTAAAATTAAAAAAAGAGATTTAGTAATGTTTCTTGAAAATAATAATATCGAAACAAGAGACATGCTACCTTTAACTAATCAACCTATTTATACAAAAAGATTTGGAGAAGAATTTGAAGATCAATTTCCTGTTGCAAAATGGATAAATAATAATGGATTTTATATTGGTTGTCATCAAAAAATAAGTTCAGATGAATTAGAGTATATTATTGATAAATTTGGGGAATTTTTTAAAAAATATGGATAATTATTTCAAAGACAAAAATGTATTGCTCACGGGTGGAGCTGGTTTTCTTGGTAGCTTCGTAGATGAAAATTTAAAAAAAAGAGAAGCTAAGACATTTATTCCGAGATCAAAAGAATGGGATTTAAGAGATTATTCAAGAGTTCGTGAATTATTTAATGAAACTAAACCTGATATAGTTATACATCTTGCTGTTGATGGTGGTGGAATTGGATACATGAGAGAACACCCCGGAAGTGTATTTTATAATAATTTAATGATGAATACCAACTTAGTTGAATGTTCGAGATTAAATAACTTAGAAAAATTTGTTGGTATAGGTACTGTATGCTCTTATCCTAAGTTTACTAGTGTACCTTTTAAGGAGAAAAATTTATGGGAAGGATATCCTGAAGAAACTAATGCACCATATGGTCTTGCAAAAAAAATGATGATGGTTCAAACACAAGGCTATAAAGAGCAATATGGACTAAATGGAATACACTTGTTATTAGTAAATTTATATGGGCCAAGAGATGATTTTGATCCTAAAAGCTCTCATGTAATACCTGCTTTAATAAAAAAATTTGATGATGCAATAAAGTCAGATAGTAAATATGTTGAAGTTTGGGGAACAGGATCAGCATCCCGAGAATTCTTATATGTTGAAGATGCTGCAGAAGGAATTATTTTAGCAACTGAAAGATATAACGAATCTGAACCTGTAAACTTAGGCTCTGGAATGGAAATATCTATTAAAGATCTAGTTACAAAAATCTCAGATTTAATGGGTTTTGAGGGTGAGATTATCTGGGATAAGACCAAACCAGATGGACAACCTAGAAGATGTCTTGATGTATCAAAAGCATATGAAAAATTTGGATTTAAAGCAAAAACAACATTTGATGAAGGACTTAAAAAGAGCATCAATTGGTATAAAAATAAATAAAAAATAATACAATTCTCTTTATCGTAATTAAATTTATAAAATAATGGTTCTTAAGGAAAAATATGGGAAATAGGGTATTTCTTTTTGAAACATCTACTGAAGATCAAAATAGAACAATGGACATAACCAGTAATAGTTTTAATTATCCTTTTTCAATGGGACTACTTTATATTAGTTCTGTACTTAAAGAGAAAGGACATAATGTAATAACAAAAGATTACAGTTATTTTGAAGAAAACAAATGCTTAGAGGATATTAAAAAGGAGATAATAAATTTTAGACCAGAGGTTGTAGGTATTTCAGTTCTTTCTATGACAAGAGTATCAACTTATAAATCAATTAGACTAATCAAATCAATAAATCCGGACATAAAAATAATTCTGGGAGGAGTGCATCCAACAGTAATGTATGAACAGTTGCTTAATAACTTTCCGGTTGATGTAGTTTGTATAGGTGAAGCAGAATTGATAATCAATGATCTTGTTGAAACAATTACTTCAAAAAAAAGATTAAATAAAATAAATAATATTGCCTACAAAAATAAGGGAAAAATTGTTGTGACAAAAAGAAATAAAATAAATATGGAGTTAGATGATTTACCTTACCCCGATTATGATGCTTACATAAATGAAAACATAAAAACCGTTAATATGACTACTTCAAGAGGATGTCCAAATAAATGTTCTTTTTGTTGCCTTCATAATATATCTCAGCAAAGATGGAGACCCAGAAATATTATGAAAGTTGTTGATGAAATTGAATTTATAACTAAAAAGTATCCTTATATAAAAAATATTCAATTTATTGATGATACTCTAACATTAGATAATAAACGTGTAATTGAAATATGTAAGGAAATATTAAAAAGAAATATTAAAATGAATTTCTCATGTCAAGCAAGAATAAAACCTGTTTCTAATGAAATGTTCTTTTGGATGGAGAAAGCAGGTTTTGAAACTGTTTGTTTTGGCATTGAAACAGGAAGTCCTGAATTACTAAAATCAATTCATAAAAATATAACTGTAGAAGATTGTTTAAACACTTTTAAGATGATAAAGGAATTTAGAAAACTTAAACCAGTAAAATATCTAATGGTTGGATTTCATGGAGAAAATGAAAAAACAGTAAATGAAACAATAGATTTAGCAAAAAAATTACATAAAATAGTAAAAATGGATTTTTTTGCAGTTAGTCCTTTGTGGGTATATCCTGGAACAGAAGCATATGAAATAGGAAAAAATAATGGTTGGATAAATGATAGTTACTGGTTAACTGATAAACCTTGTCCACTATACACTTTTGAACATTCAGAAAAATGGTTAAAACAGATGCAGAATAAAATAAGCATTGAAACAATGTTATCTCAAGGAAAACTGTATTTTATAAAAAGAACTATTTTAAAACTAGCTTCAAATCCTAGATATTATATTAAAAGAGTTTTTAATTTTTAATTTATTGATAAAAATTATTAATCTTCATTATTAGAAAATAAAATAATTTTTTGTTTAAAAGATTTTATGATTAATAAGTCATTTTTATCAAAACATTTGGTAATAAATATTAAAAAGAGATAAAAAATAAGAAATAGGCTACCAGTAATAATAAGATTAATCAAATTCATAGGAATAATACTCTTTATAATTAAAAGACCAATAAGAGGAATTAATGAAACTAATAGAATATTAATCATCTTTCTTCTCAAAGGAATTATATCTAAATTTTTCTTAACATAAAACAAAAGTGCAAGAGTCAAAAATATTGAAACAAAAGAAGTTGAAATTGCTGCTCCAATTAAACCGTATCTTTTTATAAGAAATATGTTTAAAAATAGATTGGTTATCAAAGCAAATAAAGTATATTTTAGAATAAGTTTAGATTTTCCTGACATAAAGATTAATTGACTCAATAAAGGAATTAAAAATGAAAATAAAGAACCAATAGCAAGTACTCTTAATGCATCTTGAGCAGGCAAATATTCACTACCAAATAAAATGTTTATAAAGGCTCCAGGAAATAAAAATAGCATCAAAAATATCGGAAGTTCAACAATAAATATCCATTTTGAAACTTGTTTACTTAGTTCTCTTATCGTATCCATATCTTTTTCAGCATATTTTTTTGTTATAATTGGAAAAAATAATTGTATGAATAAATCTTGAGCAAAGTTAAAAAGAGTTATTAATGGTAAAGCAGCATTATAAATTCCAACATCTTTTGCTCCTTTAATAAAACCTATAACAAAAGAATCAGTACCATAAATAAAATTATTAAAAAAACTTAAGAACATTACTGGCCATGAATAGCTAAATAATTCTCTTTTTAGATCATTCTTGATAGTTTCGTTTGATTCAACATTACCGATTAATTCTGGTATTTTGTATTTACATATGAAATAAGCAATAATAAAAACTAAAATAATACTAAAAAAGTAAGAATAAGCTATTGAATTAATATTCAATCCTATAAAAATAAAAAAGACTAAGAATAAAACTCTAAACATATTTTGAAGAATATTTATTAAAAAAGAATAGGCCTTTACTTTTTCAAAAGATTTTAGTAAAGAAAACAAGATATTTGAAAACATCAATACAGGTATTAAGAAACTAAAGATTTTCAAGAAAATAGTCAAATTCTCGTTATGAAAAAAATCAACAGCTATCATCTCTGAAAATGAAAAAAGAAAAACTGCTGAAAAAATACTAGATATTAACATTACCAAATAAGAGTATTTTACTAAGTACCTTATTTTTTCATATTGTTTTTTACCTCTATAAAAAGAAGAGTATCTTAACAAACCATCACTCAATCCAAAAGAAGCGAAGGTAACTACCCATGTTAAAATCATCAAAGCAAGGGTAAAAACTCCGTAAACTTCTGGACCAAAATATCTTGCTATTATGATTCTATAAGTATATGAAAAAATTTTAGATAATATTAATGAAAAAAATATGAAAAATGAAGTATTAACTATGTCAGTTAATCCTTTCTCTATTTCAATGTTTTTTTCCATAAAAATAGAACTGATTAGTAGTTTAAAATTGTTACCAAAAAGTCATTTTGAAAAATAGAATTAATCAACTATTCTGTAACTATCAAAATAGTTCTTTGTTCCTTGCCAATCAACAGATGTTTTCTTGTTTGTTATCTGATCCGTTAGCTTAATAGCCATATCCCAACACTGATCTATATTGTTATAGTTAAATAATCCTTGTCTACCTAACAAGTAAAAATTATTTATCTTTTCAAAGAAATTTGTTATGTTAGAAAGATTTTCTTTATATCCTTTGAGATAAATAGGATAAGCTTTTGGTAAAGTCATTACAAAATGTTCAATAATCTCATCTTTTTTTGCTATTTTTACTTCTTCAAGTTGATTAATAATTTTATTTATTAAATCGTCAGTTATTTCTTTGGTTGTCTCAACCATAATAACAGTCTTATCTTCTGGTAAACCTTCAGATGAAAATGCTTTTTGTTCACTTACTCTCTGAAAAATAATTTTATTTTCTGGGAAAAAAACCCAACAATCATTCATTGCCCTTGGCTTATTTAAAACAAAATAAATAATATTAAGCTTATTATATCTGATAAGTTCTTCAGATTCTTTTTGATGATTATTTTCGGTTAAATTATAAAGATCATCTAGTGGAATTGTAGAAACATAGTAGTCTGCTTTTATCTTTTTGCCATTAACTAGAACATACTGTATTTTTGATTTTGATATTTTTATTTCTTGAATTTTTGAATTAGTTAATATTTTTCCTTTATTTTTAGTTATTTCTTTATTTAATTGATCTAAAAGATTTTTTATTCCTTTTTCAGGATAATAAAAATATTCTGCACTAATCTCTTTATTATTCTTAAAAATAATACTTTTAATTAATTGTGAAACGCTTTTAACAGCAACTCTTCTCTTTGCAAGTTCTGGATCAAGTTTTTGTGGGTCTGAATTCCATACTTTAAAGGC
This sequence comes from Minisyncoccota bacterium, assembly GCA_035453125.1. GTDB lineage: Archaea > Nanobdellota > Nanobdellia > Pacearchaeales > GW2011-AR1 > JACPLR01. The sequence goes on from DAOTCN010000002.1 coordinate 139,791, forward strand.
ATAATCTTTAAATGAAAGTTCATAAAGTGTCTTTCCAAAACGATTAATTAAAAAGTTTTCATAAGAATCATCCGGTCTTTTACTTAAAGATTTTGTAAAAATACTAAATCCTGTTTTTACTGCTGTAACTGGTATTTTTGTTGCAATTTGACTTAATTTAAGAGGAAAATCAAAATATTTACCTTTCAAATAAATTGAATTTTTTTTCTGGACTTTAACAAGAGGAACTAAAGAAGAAATTTCTTCCATTATTCCTGGAAGTTCGGTATAAAGCTTATGTGGTCCTGAATCTAACAAAAAATCTCCATGTGTAAAACCTCTTGCAGTTCCTCCAATAAAATCTTCTTTCTCAATAACTGTAACATTAAAATCTTTTGACAAATAATATGCTGAAACAAGACCCGTAAAACCTGCTCCAAGAATTAATATTTTTTTTCTTTTTTTTGCCATTTTATTTTTTTATAAATGTATTAAAAGCCATTTTCACATCGTCAAAAATTTCTCCTTTTTTTATACTCCTAATCAACCTACTTGCAATGTAACTTGGCCTAAAATAAAACCTTTTATGAAATTTATCATAATATTCTTGAAGTGTCTCCCAAGAAAGAGTAGGATGATTATATACTCTTGAAGCTGTATGAAAATTGTATTTTGTCCAATCTTTAGTTGTTAAAAGCCCTTTCTTTTCAAATTCCTCAAAAACCTGTGTTGATGGAAGTGGAACAAGTATTGTTGCTTTTGCATAATCAAGACCTAAAGAAATAGCAAAATCAATTGTCTGATCCATTGTTTCTTTTGTATCTTCTGGAAGACCTAACATAAAAAAACCAGATGTTTCCATTCCTGCTTCTTTTGCCCATTTAACAGCATTTCTTGCTTGTTCTGTTGTTGCTCCTTTATTTATTGAATTTAAGATATAATCATTTCCCGACTCAAAACCAAAAGCTACTTTGTAACATCCTGCTTTAACACATTTTTCAAAGAATTCTTTGTCAACGCAGTTAACTCTAACACCGCACTCCAACTGCCAAGAAAATTTTAAACCTCTAGAAACAATTTCATCACAAACTGCCTTTGCTCTTGGAAGATCTGTAGCAAACATGTCGTCCCAAACATGAATCTCTTTAAATCCATTCTTTAATAACAACTCAAATTCATCTACAACCCTTTTAACAGATTTTGCTCTAAACTTTCTTCCAAAAACAGATTTATTACAATATGTACATCCATAAACACATCCTCTTGAAGTACCTATTGTTCCAACAGGATTTTCTCTTGCAATTGCTTTTGGATTCATATAAATCTTAGAATTAAAAAGATGCCATGCTGGCATTGGAAGACTATCAAGATTTTCAACTAACAGTCTTGGAGAATTTTTTACTATTTTTCCATGTTTATCTTTATATGCTAATCCTTTAATTAATTTTAAAGATTTACCTTTGACAATCTCCTGCAATGTTATATCCCCCTCACCAAAAACCACCATGTCAATTTCTTCTATTTTTGCAACTTCTTCTGGAAAAATTGTTGAATGAACACCTCCTGCAATTATCTTTATTTTTGGAAACTTTTGTTTTATAAATAATGCAACACTTTTTGCTTCTTCGAATAATAAAGTTGTAAAGGTAATTCCAATATAATCAGGATTATAGTTATTTATTATCTCTTCAATTTCTTTATAAGGCTCTTCTGATACTTGAAGATCTAAAATTTTACAATCATTTCCAGTATTTAGTACACTACCTGCTAACTCTGCCATTGAAACAAATGGCCTGGGAGCAATTATTCCTTTAAGAGCTGACTTGCCATAAACTTTTATTGTAGATGGCATATTCATTAAAAGGACTTTAACCTGTTTTTTGACCATCATTTTAAGAGATAAGGTGCATTTTTAAAGATTTATAAGGTAAAGTTATGTTAAATAATTGGAATATATCTTTAAATAAACATTATTTATTGTTTTTTATATGAAAGTTCTATTTTTGTATAATCGATTTGAAAGTTTAGGTATTGAAATATTGTCAGCTATACTAAAAGAAAAAAAACATGAAGTCAAACTTGCATTTGATCCCCAATTATTCAATGATGGATATTTAAATATTCCTTATTTAAGTAAAAGGTATGATTATACTCAAAAAATCCTAAAATATATAAAAGAATATCAACCAGAAGTTATATGTTTTAGTGTTTTAACTGATAATTACCAATGGGCGTTAAAACTTGGAAAAATAATCAAAAATGAATTTAATATTCCAATAATATTTGGTGGTGTTCATGTTACTTCTGTTCCTGAAGAAGTAATGTCTAATGATTTTATTGATTTTGCTATAATTGGTGAAGGAGATATTGCCTTAGTTAAACTGCTTGATTGTATTGAAAATAATAAAGATTATAAAAAAATAAAAAACCTTGTTTTTAGAAAAAAAGGAGAAATTATTAAAAATGATGTTGGAAATCTAATTAAAAATCTTAATTCCATTCCATTTCCGGATAAAGATATATTCTATGAATTTATTCCATTTGCAAAAAAAACATATTCAATTATGACTGGGAGGGGATGTCCATTTTCCTGTACTTATTGTTTTAATAGTATGTACAAAAAAATTTACAAAAATAAAGGAGTATATCTAAGAAAAAGAAGTGTTGATAATGTAATTCAGGAGTTAAAAGAAAGAAAATTAAAATATAATTATAATTTTGTATCAATACTTGATGATGTTTTTATGACTGATGAAAAATGGACAGAAGAATTCTGTAAAAAGTATTTAGAAAATATCAATTTACCTTTTAGGTGTATAGGCCATGTTAACTGTATAAATGAGAATATTGTTCAAATGCTAAAGAAATCCGGTTGTAAAATAATCCAAATTGGTGTCCAAACTACTTGTGACTACACTAGAAAAAATGTAATAAAAAGATATGAAACAAATGATGCGATAAAAAGGGCAGCAGAAATAATAAAAAAATATGGAATTTCTTTAGAAATAGATCATATAATTGGTTTTCCTTATGAAACAGAGAATGAACAGATAGAAGCAGCAAAGTTTTATAATGAAATAAGGCCAGAAATAATAAACTGTTATTGGTTAAAATGTTTTCCAGAGACAGAAATAATTCAACATATGATTAAAGATAAAAAGCTTATTGAAAAAGATGTGGAATCAATTAATAAAGGATTGGAGGCCTCTTATATAAGTGGAGGAAGTGTTAAAAATATGAAAGAAATGAAAAAATTTTTCTCATTATTTAATATGATTTCCATATTACCTAAATCTTTTGTTAATTACATAATCAATCATAAGTTATATTACTTAACTAACTTTGGTAAAACATTTATGATTTTTATAAGAAGTATTAAAAGCATATTTTCAATAGACATAAGACTTCTTGAATTTTTTTATTTCTATAAAAGATATATTTTTAAATCAATAAGATTAAATTAAATTTTATCTTTTTTACCTTTATTTTTTAAGTCCCATAATGCAATATAAGTTCTATTAAAACAGGCCTTTTGATGTAAAATGGGTTCTCCTAAATGTTTATCTAATGCCCATGGAAAAATAGTCCATAAATGTTCCTTTGCTGGTAAAAAAAGTCTGAAAAAAGAAAAAAAGGGTTCATTTGGAACAGAAATTAAAATAAACCTCTTAGACAATCTTTTTAACTTTTTTATTGCATCAACAGGATTATCTAAATGTTCAAGTACTTCTGTACAAATAATAATATCATATTTTTTATTTTTTGAAATTTGTTCAACATTTTGTTTAACAATATTATTATTTTCTAACTTAGGATTATCATCAATCCCAGAATATTCAAACTTATCGCCAAATTGATTGTTTAATTCCTTAAGTAAATAATCATCCATGCAACCAATATCTAATATACTTCCGGCAGGTAGCTTAGATAAAATTTTAATAATTGCATTCATTCTTATTGGTCTAAGAAATTTAACCTGAATAAAAGAATCCCATTTACTCATTTTATTTAATTTGAAAACCTATATTTAATCAGAGTCCATAAACCTTCAAAACCATCCTTCCATTTTATCTTTTTACCTTCTTCAGTACTTCTAGGATAATAAGAAATTGGAACTTCATATATTTTATACCCTTTTTTCCTGACTTTTGCTGTAACTTCTGGACAAAACTCAAATTTCTCACATTTTAAATTTATATTTTTAATTACATCAGAAGAAAATACTTTGTAACATGTCGGTTCATCAGTTATATGGGCATTGTATAAAATGTTAGATGATGTTGTTAATATTCTATTAGCTAAATAAAAGTGATTTTTTAATAAAGAGGGTTTTTTAGCCATCTTTGGAAATCTAGTACCATAAACTACCTTTGCTTTATCATCTAAAATTGGTTGAATCAGTTTTGAATAATCATTGGGATCATATTCTAAGTCGGCATCTTGAATAATAATTATATCTCCTTTAGCATAATCAAGAGCAGTCCTTATGCCCCTACCTTTTCCCATGTTCTTTTCATGAAAAACAACTTTAATTTCTTTATCTTTAATTTTTGATAAGATTTCTCTTGTTCCATCTGTAGAAAAGTCGTCAACAATTATTATTTCTTTAGATATGTCTACTTCTTTTATTTTTTTAATTATTTCAAGAATAGTATCTTTTTCATTGTAAACAGGGATTAATATAGACAATTTCATTTTATTCTAAGTAATATTAATCTATCAAACAAATAAGGGTTTAAAAATAAGATTAAAGGCAAAAATATAGAAATAATTGATATAATTATTGAAATGATAATAATTAACCAAGAAATTTTGTAAATTATGCTGTTTAAAGGTCCATTCACATCATAATTATCAAATATTTTATCTTTTGGATAATAATTTACTGGATAATAAAACCATATGTGTGTTGATTCAATTAATTGAATAATCTGGGGGTCTAAATCAACAGATGTTTGATATATTTTCAAGTCTTCTATATTCTCAGAATATTTTTTGTGACCTCCATCAGAAATAACCTTCTCTACTGGAAAGTTAGAAAAAACTTTTATAATTTCTTCTGTTGAGAGATTAAGATCTGGTTGATCTTTAATCGTACCCCAACCACAATCATCGCTTAAACACTCAATAAAGTATAATTTATATTTAGTTTTAGGATTTGTTAAATTGTTATTTAGTTCCAATAAATTCGGAAAAATACTTGATTCAACATAATTAAAATCATAAAAAGAAAGAACAGTTCTTCCACGATAAATTCTAGAATCAACTACCACTATTGAGTTTTTATCCATACTATTTATTGCATAGTCTCTTAATTTACAAAAACTACATTTAGTGTTAATTTCAGGTATCATTGAATAAATTTGAAAAATCAAAGTAATTGACAAAAAGATTATAATCAAATGTGAATATCTGATAGACTTGGACATTTTAGATATTTTATCTACAAAAAAACCTGCAAAAATGCATAAAACAGGAATCATGGTTGTATAATGAGTACTAAGAGTATTTCCTGAAAGAATCAAAAAGAAAAATCCAAATAATTCAAAAGAGATTAATAAGAAAAATAATTTTTTGTTTATTGATTTAAATAACAAAATTGAAGCAAATATTCCCAATATTCCTAAAATAAATATAATTGGATCAAGGGATAAAAAGGGATATTTAATCAAGTTAAAACTTGTTATTGGTAGGCTTAATAATGAAGAAAAACCTTTATTATAACCTAATTGACCAGAATAAGCTTCTCTTGCATTGCCTATATCAAAATATTGGGCAAAATAAGTATCAACCATTTGTTTATCTTGATACCAGAGATAATTATGCACTAATATTGGTGAAAAGAACAGCAGAATAATTAATCCAAAAATAAAAGCTTTTTTAATATTGACAAATAAATTTTTTTTACTTAACTTTTCTTTTTTAAACAAAAAGAAACCCAATAAAAATGCTGGAACAAAAAATAATGAAAGAGTTTTAACTAATGCTGCAAGACCAATAAATATTGCTGAAAAATAAGGAAATCTGTCATTCTCTAAAGATATTATGAATGAATAAAGAGCAGCTAATAAAAAGAAAATAGCAGTTACATCCATTTCAGCAATAGTGTAAAAAAATAGAAAATAAGAAATTGCAAAGAAGAAAGAAGATATTAAACCTACTTTTTTGTTAAATGCTTTAGATCCAATTAAATAAATAAAAATAATTGATAATGAACCAAAAATAAATGATGAAAATCTCATTGAAAACATCGTAACTCCTAAAACTTTCATGAATATGTCTGATAAGTAAAACCATAAAGGTGAATGGAGTATTGTACTAATAAGTCCAGAATGCAAAAATCCAATTGAATGTGGTCCATGAACCATTTCATCAGCATGAACTGGACTAAGATTTGATGCAGCAAGAAATCTTAGTATTATACCTAAAATTAAAATTAACAATAACCATTTTCTTTCATCATTTGAAAATAAGAGATCAATAAGTCTATCTAAGGCTGGTTTTTTATCTTTTTTGATAGAATTAGACTCTTTCTGATTTGATTCTGATTCTTTTTTAATTTCTCCTGGTTCTTTTTTAATTTCTTCTATTCCTTCCATTTTACATCATCTAAAGACTTACAATTCCTTTTCTTGTATATTGAATAAAAAAATGAAATAAGTTTATAAGATTTTATATTCCGAATTCTAAGCTCTATAAAATCCAGAATTTGGTGAAAAACAAATCCTACTAAAATATAAATAAATAGTAATTGTTTTGTTAAGAAATAAGTTATTAATAAAAGAATAATTGCTTCAATACCATGAAGGAAATAAAAACCAAAATAAACTTTTCTTTTTAACTCTTTAGGTAATTGAGAATATTTTTTTTCTGTATCAATATACCAGTTATATGATTTTTTTATACTTAAATTTCTTTTTTTCCAAATAAAATATATATAATGATCAAAGTCTATTAAAATAGATGATAAAAAAATTGTAAGAGAACCAAACCAACCAACTGATGGAAAAACAAAAAAAATAAATAATGAAAAGATAAAACCGTAAATTATATGATTTTTTGGATACATGATTATTGATTCTCTTTTTCATTAATAATTTTAACAATATCTGCAAATGCCGGTCTTGATATTAAAACACCAACAGTTATTCCAATCATTGTTGTTAATGCAAATCCTTTTAATAGTCCAGCTGCAGCCCAAAAAAGAGGAATTAAAGAGACAAATGAAGTAAAGAATGCAGATATTACAATAAAAAGAGCATTCTTCATTTTCTCTTTTAAACTTTCAACTTTACGAGACTTTGATTCATCAAGAATGATTATCTGTTGGTCTACCCCAGTACCCATAGTAACCAAAATTCCTACAATGCTTGGTAAATCAAGATTCCAGTTTATAACTGAACCAACACCTAGGATAATTACTACTTCAGAAAAACTTGTAAACAAAAGAGCTAAAGAAGATTTAATTTGTCTATATTTAACAAATACAATTATACTTACTGTAATTAAACCTAAGACACCTGTAAGAATAATTAAATAATTGAAGTTATCTCCAAGAACTGGAGAAATTGTGTCAAGTTTTACAATGTTTAATTTATAAGGAAGACTACCCGTAATTAATATTGTCTGTGTTTTTTTCATAGATTCTTCTGCATCTTTAATTGCTGAATCTCTATCTGGACCAGAACCACTACCTTGTATTTGAATTTGAGTTGTTACTTGTCCTTTGAGATTTTCTGAAATAAATAATGAAGTTGTTAGTTGATCATCAACAAAAAAATCAATTTGTTTTTCTAAGTAATTTTCGCCACCTGAAGATGTTGATCTGTTTATTCCTAATTTACTGGTAATATCTGCATGCCTTTTAGCAGCCTCTTCACTTAAATGAACAACAAATCTGTAACTACAAACATATCCCTCACTAGTTTGTTGACATGATTCAAGACCTGAACAAGTTGCATCATTTCTACAAACATAAGTTATGTCATTATTACCTCCAACAAAAGCAGTTTCATTTCCAATTTTTGCTTCAAATTTTCCTTGTTTTGATATTAAACTGTCCAAATCTTTAGGTGTTGCGCCTGCAATTTCAATAAGCATGTAACTATTTCCTGATAAATCTGATACTGGCTTAATTGTCATATCTGTAATACCATAAACATTAAATCTTTCTCTACTTACTGCAATAAGATCCTGCATTTGTTTATCATTAAGTTTAACTTCTGGTTGTACTAATGCCCTAGCTCCCCCTCTTAAGTCCAATCCAGTTTTAATTTTAGTCTTAGGAATATCTTCTACAATAATATCTAGTTCATCATTTGTGAAAAATGAAAATTTTTGAATTTGGGATGAAAAAGAGTTTGTTTTCGCATTAATTATAAATTTTATTTGAGTTTCTGTTTGATTTTGTGTTAAATTTGAATTGAATAATAAAGCTATTTCTTTAGAATAATCTTCAAAATTATTAATAGATTTGCCATTAATTTCAGTAATGATATATCCTGCTCTTAAACCAGATTCAAATGCTGAAGAATTAGAATCAACACTTTTGATTACAACACCTTTTGAAAGAAATGTTGGAGGGAAACCAAATATTGCAAGAAGTGATAAAACTAAAATTATTAAAAACAACCAAATTTTCCAAGTAAGTTTTATTTTTTTCATTTTAATCTATTTTATTCTTTTCGGTATACCATTTAATTAAACAAACATTTGTTACCCATGTGTTAAGAATATCTGTTGAAAGACCAATTGCAATTATAAAAAATAATTGAAAAAAAACTTCTGAAAATGAAGAAGTAATCAAAAGACCAATCAAGACAACAGACAATGAAGTAAGTGTCATTGTTATGCCTGTTTTAAATGAACTAAAAATCCTTGAGTTAATACCCCCTCCTTTTCTTTTTAGTACTCTTGTTGTTAAAAGTATATCGGTATCTACACTATAACCAATTAACATCATAAAAGCAACAATACCTGCTGTTGAAAGTTCCATCCCAATTAAATTAACTACTGATAAAGTCATAAACAAATCAGCAAATGCACATATCATAATCAAAAATGCAGGAATACTATACTTAATGTAAATTAAAGAAGAAATTACTAAAAAAACAAATGATAAAATAAATGCTAAATTGATAGGTATTATTCTTAACATAAAAAATAAAACAGGCACTAATGAAGCAAGAAAAATAACTAATAATTTCATTTTTAAATTATCTGAAAAAATAAAAAATAGTACTGCTCCCATAAATAAGAAAGAAAAAATAACTGCCAAAATTAATTGAGTATATGAATCTCCTGCAATTGTTGAACCAGTAAATTCTATGCTGCTATTCTTATCATCTAACTTAAATCCCAAATATTCTTCTAAAAAAGGAGTTATTTCTTCAGGTTTTAATTTTGTTTCAACAATAAATGCAACTTGTTCTCCTGTTAAAATATTAGATACTTGTCTTATTGAAACATCACCAAATTTTTCATCAAGAACTTTTTCTAAAGCTGAAATACTAGTATTAGAAGTTATTTGGATAGATGTTCCTCCTGTTAGAGTAATGTCTTTCTTTATTAAGTCTCCATTTTGATTATAAAAAGAAACCATGAATACTGTGCATATTAAAAGTATAACTGCAGGTACAATAAGTATTTTTTTATAATTTTTATTAAAAAAATTGTTTATTTTTTCTTTTGTTGAATCTTTCATTTGAACAAAAATTGTGAGTTATACTTACTTTTAAATTTAACTAAATGCACCAGCCGGGAGTCGAACCCGGGTCATCTGGTCTCTTCAACTTTAAATAACGATTTGGAAGCCAGAGATACTAACCACTATACTACCGGTGCAATTAGATTACATAATAAACACTAAAATTTAGTTTAATAAACCTTTCTCAAGCACTTCTGAAAGACACTAAAAATTCAATCTAAATTTTAGTAACCCTTAATTCTTACAAATGTAGGTATTTGAAAAATCCTTCCTAGAATATAAGCGCTCCCGGAAGGCACTAAAAAATCTTTTAGATTTTTGGTGACCATTCGCACTAATGTGCTCATGTATTTGAAAAATCCTTCCTAGAATATAAGCGCTCCCGGAAGGATTTGAACCTTCGACCTTTGGGTTAGGACGCCCCCGGTAGGAATTGAACCTACAACCTTCAGCTTAGGATGCTGCTGCGCTATCCAGATTGCGCCACGAGGGCAAAATTTTTTAAGTTCCTACTATTTGAAGAACCTATCTCGTTAATCCATTTACTCAATTGTTTTGTACCTTTTAATTTTAGCTGTTCTACCCCTGTTTTGTTCATATAATGAATTACTTTATAACCTTGATTAAGGAGTATACTACTTATTTGCCTTATTAAGATTGGAGATTTTAATGAAATTGAAATACAAGGATATGGTTTACCTGCAGGAGTCTTATCAAAATAAACACACCCATCTGTATCAAGTATACCTTTTATAACATACTTAGTTTTATTAAATTCGAGATTATATATTTTATTTGAAATCTGTAGATTAACTTTTTTTCCTATAGGAAAACCTAACTGAGTATTTAATTTTTGAATGAGTATTTTGTGTCCAAGATTAATCTCAACAGAATTGTTTTTAGGTCTTAATTTTAAATAAGCTTCTCTTTTTAATAAATCTTTAATTAATTTTTTAAGATAAATAAAATACTCCTTATCTTTAGATAAATTACCACTTAAACCGACAAGATAAAACTTTTTTTCTTTGTGATTTATAATACTTAACCAACCATCACCTAATAAGGCTCCATAAAGTTCTAAGAATTTTACATTTTCAAAATCTATGATAAAACTACTTTCTTTTTGTTTTCTTATAATTGATGAATTTTTTATTCCTTTTTTTTGTCTTCTTATAATTTCATCATCACCATATTTTCCTTTAATTATCTTGTATGTCTTTCTACCTCCCTTTACACTTCCCCAATTATCTGTTTTTTTGTCTAAAAAAACTATTGAAGAATACAATTCTTGAGGTATAAGATTAATTGGCAAATAACAATTAGAATAACAGTATTTATCTAATCTACTTTTTGAAACATTCAATTTTTTAGACAATTCTAAAAGAGAATTACAATTATTTTCTTTTTTAAGAAAATCAAAAAGGATTTTTTTATTTTCTTTTGATATTAAAACCCTCATAGTTTATTAAATAAATTCAAGTATTTAAAATTACCTATCCAGGCTGAGCTACGGGAGCATAGTTAAATTTAAATGGATTATGTTTATTAAAAATTTATGCTAACAAAAATGCTAGGAATAATTGACATATTGATTGCAATTATCTTAATTTTATTATCTGCACATGTCTTAATTCCAAAAACAATTTTAATACTTGCAGCACTAATTTTGTTTGTTAAAGGAATCCCGATATTCAACTTAGACTTGGCTAGTTTTTTTGATATTTATGCAGCAATTCTTTTAAGTTTAAGTGTTATTTTTACAATACCCGGAATATTATTAATAATCGGTTGTTTTTTACTTATCCAGAAGGGTGCTTTGAGCCTACTTTAATCTTTTATTGAACTACTTATACAAAAAATAACTATGTTTAAATAGATAAAATATTAGACAATTATATGCGGGAGTGCCAGAGTGGTCTAATGGGATGGATTTAGGCTCCATTGGCTTAGTGCCTTCCTAGGTTCGAATCCTAGCTCCCGCATTTTCTAAGTTAATATTTAATGTTCGAAACATTTAAAAATGGTCAAAAACTGTTAAAATTAGACAGCCATAATAAGTAGGTCCCACCTGTTCCCATTCCGAACACAGAAGTTAAGCTGCTTATGTTCTTGGTATTAGCTTCACCAGAAGTCAAGCCAGGAAGCTGTCACTTGCTTTTTTTAAAATTGTTTTTTTAAAGATTAAATAATTAATCAATTCTAAGGTAATTAAATTAACAAAATAACAAAAGAGTTAATATTATTAGTTTAACATCTCTTGGGGTGTTTTGGTTAAGAGCTTACAATAGTCTAAATAAATTTTTAAATACCTCAATTATAAGAGTTTATGGAAAAAATAAAATTTGCACCCAAAGAAATTTTTGAACAGATACTGGAATGGGCAGTAATACCAACATTTGATTTAGTGATTGAATATGGAGACCAAGGAGTTATTATTGTAAAAAGAAAAATTCCACCTTATCAGAGTCAGTGGGCATTGCCTGGATTAAGGATGTTTAAGGGAGAAAATATTGAAGAAACTCTTGTTAGAATTGCCGACAAGGAATTGGGGTTGAAAATTGATCCTTCTCAAAGAAAATTCCTAGGTCAATATGTTGGTAAATTCAGTACCGAGCATAACCGACAAGATCTATCAACAGGATATTCTATTAGAATTCAATCCCCTCAATTAATCAAACCTAATGATGATCATTTTTCTTCTATAATGCATATAACTTCCAGAGAAAAAATTCCTCCAAAGATGGGTACAATGTATAAATTTTATTTAAATAAATACTTTGATTAAAAATAAAATCTTCTACAAATCACAAACATTAATAATTTCTATCGTGAGGTGTGTTACCTAAAGTAAAACTTTAAACTAGAATTTCTTGAATTTTGTTGTTAATTGTAAAAGATCTTTTTGACCAAGAAATACTGCCCTACAACAATATCTCTCTAAACCTAATTCATCTAAAACTTTTTTTGGGTCTTCACCCTCAGAAACTCTTCTTTTAAAGTGTTCCCATAAATGAGCAATAGGTTTACCACAACTAAAACATCTTATTGGAATTATCATAAATAATCTCCACAAAATAGACTTTTAAATCTTTTGATTTTAACTTTTAAGTTCTAATAAACCCAAAGTTTAAAAGTAAGAGACTTATCTTAAATAAATGGCTCCAATATTAATGCTAAAGGATGTTGCAAAATACTATTTTATGGGAAGTAATATAGTAAAGGCATTAGATGGTGTAAATATTAAAATTAATAGTGGAGATTTTGTTGCTATAATGGGTCCTTCTGGAAGTGGAAAATCAACTGCAATGAATTTGACAGGTAGTTTAGATCTTGCAACAAAAGGAGATATTTTTTTAGGAAACCAAAATATTGAACATCTGTCTGAATCTGAACTTGCTCAAATAAGAGGAAGAAAAATAGGATTTATATTTCAAAGTTTTAATTTAATACCTAATCTTACTGCACTTGAAAATGTTATGTTGCCGATGTTATTTCAAGGAAAAAACAAAGAAGTAAGAGAAAAAAGAGCTGAGTTATTATTAAAATTAGTTGATTTAGATGAAAGAAAAAACCATTATCCTAACCAACTTTCTGGAGGACAACAACAAAGAGTTGCAATTGCTAGATCTCTTGCAAATGATCCAGAAATTATATTAGCTGATGAACCTACGGGAAATTTAGATACAAAAACTGGTGAGGTTGTAATTAATTTTTTACAGGAACTTAATAAAAAAGGTAAAACAATTATAATAATAACTCATGATCCTCATCTTGCAGAATCTCATGCAAAAAAAATTTATTGGATAATTGATGGAAAAATTAATAAAGTTACTGAAAAAGTAAATGGTTATTGGAAAATAGTTAAAGATTAAAACAAGTCACTTTAATTCTATAATTTTTTATGCAATAAACCTTATAAACTGATTTATTATGAAAAAAACATGGAAAATAGGATAATTATTTTTAGTATTTTTGTTTTAATAATAATTTCTAATGTCTCAGGAATTATAATAAATGATGTTGATCAATCAAAAATCTATCCTGGTGAGGCTGGAACTTTAAATATTGAATTAAAAAACAACCTTAAACAAGATGTTGAAGATATATCATTTATAATTGATCTATCAAAATTATCTTTTAGTACTGTTGGAAGTTCTGAAAAAAGTATCAATGAAATTGAGGAAGATGAAGAAGAAAATATTGAGATTATAATAAAACCTGCTCAGGATATTAAACCGGGAGAATATAATTTACCATATAAATTAAATTATTATTTAACTGATGATTCTACATCTTATTTGAATAATAGTCAATTAATTGAAAAAACAGGAACAATAGGTATTACTGTTGGAGCAAAAACAGAATTATCTTACTCTGTTAATACTGAAAACTCAATAATAGGAAGCAGAGGAAAGATTAACCTCAAAATAATAAATAAGGGTTTAGGTGACACTAAATTTGTTAATGTAAAAATTATTCCTGATGGATTTAGTCTTCTTTCAAATGAAGAAATTTATATTGGAACAATTAGTTCAGATGATTTTGAAACAGCTACATTTGATGTAATGTTTAATAATCAAAAACCTTATCTAAATGCTCTTGTTAATTACAAAGATCTTGAAAATAAAGAATATCAACAAAATGTTAAATTGCCTATTAAAGTTTATACAAGAGAAGAGGCTTTATCACTTGGATTAATTAAAAAAAATATTAGCTGGATTTATTTAATTTTTTTAATTTTAATTGTTTTAATGTATTTAATTTATAAAAAATTTAAAAAAAATAAAAAGAAAAAACAGCAAGAGTTATAGAGTGTTGTTTAGATATTAATTTCTATTTTTAAAAACGAATAAGTTTAAAAAGATGGTTCGAGTTTAAAAAATATTAAATTAAAAAGAGTGGTCTATGACAAAAAAATGCATATATTGTAAATGTGAAATTCCTGAAGGAAGTGTTATTGATTTCTGCGAAAAATGTGGTGTTGGTGTATGGGGACATAAAATGTTTAAAACAATTGTAGAAAGTATGGAAAATGCAAGAAGTAATGGAAATCTTAATCAAGGGTCAATAAGCTGTAATTAGACTAACAATTCTTAAATTCTATAATAGGAAGGCTTTTAAAGGCACTATTTTTAGATAATTAATAACATAAGTATTGAATAAAATGCCTAGAAAGAAACATGTAAGGGAGAGAGGAAAGTTAAATTTTAGTGAATACTTTAAAGATTTAAAGGTTGGTGAAAAGGTTGCATTAGTAAAAGAACCTTCGGTTAAATCAGGTTTCCATAAAAGAATGCAGGGAAGAACAGGAGTTATAATTGGAAAACAAGGAAGGAGTTATATTGTAAAAGTAAATGATTTGAATATGGAGAAGAAATTGATATTACCTCCAATTCATCTAAAAAGAATAAAAACTGGAGATTAAAAATGATAAAAGAAATGAAACCCCTTAGTTTAGCAGAATCAAAAATGATGATTGAATCAAATGAGGAAAATGAAAAAATTAATGAATATTTAAAAAGATTTTCAAAAATAAAACAAAAAGATATGGAAAAGCTTAAAGAAGAAATTTTAAGTTTAGATAATCATAAAATAAAACAAGATCATATAACTAAAATAATTGATTTTTTGCCCGAAGATGCTTCTGATATAAATAAAATATTCACCGATATAAGCTTAGAAGACAATGAGATTAAACAAATTATTGAAATTGTTGCAAAGTACAAATAAAAATGAAACAAAAAGAAGAATATGCGATAATCTTAGATTATCTTCCATATGGTTATCCTTTAGAGGGGAAGATGATGCCTATAGCTCAAGCTGTAGGTGAAAATAATTTTGTACTTCTGCAATTAATACCTAGAAAAGGAGAAACACTACAAATAAAAGAAAAAGTATACATAGGTGATGGAAAAAGAGACAAAATATACTATATTCTAGGAAGACTACCTATGGACAAAATTACTGAAAATGCTAAATCACATTTAGAAGAATTTATAACTGAAAAGGTTGAAGAAAAAGAAAAAGAATTTATTGAATTCTTTAACAAGTCATCTGCAATTAATACAAGAATACATCAAATTGAGTTACTTCCAGGTTATGGAAAAAAACATATGAAAGAAATATTAAAAGCAAGAGAGGAAAAAGAATTTGAAAGTTTTGAGGATTTAAAAAAAAGAATTCCTAATCTACCTGATCCTAAAGTAGCAATTCAAAAAAGAATTATGGAAGAACTAACAGGGGAGGAAAGACATATCTTATTTATCCAAGTATAGTAAGGTTTATAACAGGTGTTAGGTAAAAATAAAAAATGGAAAAGATTCAAGATAAAGTAAATAAAGGAAAAGAAGAAGTTGCTAAAAAATATGAAGAAAAAAGTAAAAATGAAGTTTTAGTTAGAATTCTTTCAACAGACATTCCTGGAAGTAAAAATGTCTATATTGGACTTACAAGAATAAGAGGCATTTCTTACAATATATCTAATGCTATTCTACATATATTAAAACTTGATAAAAACAGGAAAATAAGTAGTTTATCAAAAGAAGAAATAGAATTGATATCTAAAACAATAAAAGAGCTAAAGATTCCTGAATTTCTAATGAATAGAAGAAAGGATTATGATACTGGAGAATCAAAACATCTAACATCTACAGAACTTGATTTAAGAAAAGAATTTGATATAAAAAGACTGAAAAAAATAAAATCTTATAAAGGAATTAGACATACAAGAGGATTACCTGTAAGAGGTCAAAGAACAAAAAGTCATTTTAGAAAAAAGGGAAAGAAAAAAGCTGTAGGAGTTAATAAAAAATGAAAAGAAAACATAAACAATTTAGTAAACCTAGAAAAATGTATGATTCAGTAAGAATAGGGGATGAAAATAAGATTGTTGCTAAATATGGATTAAAAAACAAAAGAGAAATTTGGAAAGCAAAGGCAAAATTAGAAATAATAAGAAATATTGCCAAAAAAGTTATTTATAGTGATGAGGAAACAAAATCAAAATTAATAAATAAACTAAAACAACAAGGATTTAATATTTCAGACCCTGTAGAGATTCTTGCTTTGACTGAAGAAGATATTTTGAAGAGAAGACTTCAAACAATTCTTGTAACAAAAAAACTTGCTACAACAGCTAAAGGTGCAAGACAAATGATTATTCATAAAAAGGTTTTTGTGGATAATCGAATTGTTAGTATTCCCTCATATATGGTTCAAACAAATGAAGAAAGTAAAATAAAAATTTTAAAACAAGAAAAAAATAAACTAGAAAAAGAGTTGAAATTAGGAGAAGAACAAAATGAATAAAGAAGAAAAAGAGCATATGGCTATTATGTATATTTATACTTCATTTAATAATACTATTTGTCATGTTACTGATATGTCAGGTTATACTATTGCTAGATGTTCTGGAGGTATGGTAACAAAACAAGATAGACTAAAAGCTAATCCTACAACTGCAATGTTTATTGCAAAAAAAATTGGAGAAGAAATAAAAGAATTAGGAATAATTAATTTGTATGTAAAAATAAGAGGAAAAACTAATAGTCCCTCTGTTGGACCTGGTGCACATACAATTGTTAAAACATTATCAAGAGATGGATTTAAAATATTAAGTATTTCGGACATGACAAAAGTCCCAAGAGGTGGACCTAAACAAAAAGGAGGAAGAAGAGGTAGAAGAGTTTAATAAACCTTAAAAATTAATACTAAAATGAAAACTGTACAAAAAACAAAAAATGAAATGGGATTTATAATTGAAACAAATGAAGTCTTAGCAAATGCAATAAGAAGAAGTGTGAACGAAATCCCGACAATAGCTATTGATGAGGTTGAGATACAAAAAAATGATTCTGCGTTATATGATGAAATAATTGCACATAGATTAGGCCTTATACCTCTAAAAGAAAAAAGAAAGCTTAGTGAGTTTGAAAAATGTTCTTGTGATGGTAAAGGATGTAATAAATGTCAGATACAAATAGCTATTAAAATTAAAGGTCCTATAACTGTTTATTCAGATGATCTTAAAGGAGATGTTGAAATAATCTATGAAAAAATGCCAATTGTTATACTTGATAAAGACCAAGAATTTCAGGCGATTTGCTTTGCAAGACTTGGAAAGGCAATAAAACATGCTAAGTTTTCTCCGGGATTGACTTATTATAGAAATATTTCTGAAATAAAAATAAAAAATTCAAATGATGCTGAAGAAGTTATAAAAATTATTAGTGATGAATTAGTTAACCCTCCAAAGGGAAAAATAAAGAATGGAGAAGTATATGAATCTATAAAAGATATTGATTCTCTAGAAATATTATCCAAAAAAAACAACGATTGTATTGAAATTAAACCTGGAGGAAAACTTGTTTTTATTATAGAATCATGGGGACAAAAAGACCCTAAAGAAGTATTTAAAGAATCTGTGGATACTCTTAATAAAAATCTAAATGAAGTTTTAAAAGTAATTAAAAAATAATTATGCGGGCGGGAATGCCGGAGTGGTCAAACGGATCACGTTAAGGCCGTGATGGCTTAGTGCCTGCGAAGGTTCGAATCCTTCTTCCCGCATAAAAAGAATTCAAAATAATATCTTCATTAAAAAATAGAAAAAATGAATAAAACAAAAATAGAAAAAAAACTTAAAAATAAAACGAATCAAGAG
The DNA here is from genome assembly GCA_035453125.1 of Minisyncoccota bacterium. GTDB lineage: Archaea > Nanobdellota > Nanobdellia > Pacearchaeales > GW2011-AR1 > JACPLR01. The sequence continues at coordinate 158,138 of DAOTCN010000002.1, forward strand.
TTAGTTGATACAATAATTGCTGGAAAGAAGAATGAAAAATGGTTAGAGGTTGCACATTTAATATCAAAACCACGAAGAAAACAAAAAAAATATAATTTAGATGAAATAAATATGTTAGGAAAAGAAGGTTCAATAGTAGTTATTCCTGGAAAAGTTCTTTCAATAGGAAATATTGATAAAAAAATAAAAGTTGTAGCTTTATCTTGCTCAGTAGTTGCTCTTAACAAAATGAAAAAAAATAAAATTGAATTTAGCTTAATTAAAGAAGAAATTAAAAAAAATCCTGATGCAAAAAATATTCAGATATTAAAATAAAATGGAAAAAGAAATGATTATAGATGGAAAAAATGCAACCATGGGAAGACTTGCAGGATATGCTGCAAAACAAGCATTGCTAGGAAACAAGATTGTAATTGTAAATGCAGAAGAAGTGATTATAACTGGAAATAAAAAAGATATTGTTGAAAGTTATAAAATATTTTTAAAAAAGGGAGGAAGTAGCATGAAAGGACCAAAAGTCCCTAGAAATGCTGAAAGAATATTAAAGAGAACAATTAGAGGAATGTTACCTCATAAACAAGGTAGGGGTGCTGAAGCACTAAAAAGAATTATTTGTTATGATAAAATTCCAGAAAAGTATACTAATTCAAAAAAGATTATAACTGGAAAAGAAAAAACAGGAAAATCAATAACTTTAAAAGAATTGGTTAGTCTCATAAAATAAAATGATTGCACAAAAAGAAAAAATAATTGTTACAAGTGGTAAAAGGAAAAGTTGTGTAGCGAAGGCAAAAATATCTCCTGGAAATGGAAAGATTACTATAAACAATTTACCTTCTAATTTACTTTATAAATTTCATCAAATGGCAATTGATGAACCATTAATGATTGCTAAAAATATTTTAAAAAATATAGAATATGACATTGAAATTACAGTTACAGGCGGAGGGAGAGAAAGTCAAATTGAGGCTGCAAGACTTGCATTAGCAAAAGCATTAGTTCAAAAAACAAAGTCAGAACCTTTAAAAAAAGCATTCTTAAAATATGATAAACAACTACTAATTGCAGATGTAAGAAGAAAAGAGGTTTATAAACCAGGTGATTCAAAGGCAAGATCGAGAAGACAAAAGTCTTACAGATAAATTTATATTTTTAAAATTTATTTGTATATTATGAAAAAAAGTGTTTTAATTATAGTTTTATTTTTAATTCTAACTTTAGTTGATTTAAGCTACGTATTAATCAGTAATCCTAACTTAATCGGAAATATAAGTTTAGATTTATTGTCTGAAGATGAAACAGTAACTGAAGAAAAAATAGTTACAAAAATTATTGATGGAGATACAGTTATTATTGAGGGAGGTGAAAGTGTAAGATTACTTGGAATTGATTGTGATGAAAAGGGAAAGAAATGTTATAATATTGCTAAAAAAAGAATTGAGGAATTATTGTTAGGAAAAAAGGTTATTTTGGAAAGAGATATTGAAAATAAAGACCAGTATGGTAGATATTTAAGATATATAATCCTTGATAATGAAAACATTGATGCAAAAATGGTTAAAGAAGGATATTGTGTTGCAAGATTTCAAGGAGATTCAAAATATAAAACTGAAATACAAAATGCTGAAAGTTATGCTATATCTAATAAGATAGGATGTAAATGGGAAAGTAATTAATAAAGGGAGAAAGTTAAACCATCAAATTGTCTATTGGGGATTTAATTTTTTTAAGTTCTTCTGCTGAAACATGAGTATAAATTTGTGTTGTTGATAAATCTGAATGACCTAAAAGTTCCTGAATTTTTCTTATGTCTGTTCCATTTTCTAAAAGATGTGTTGCAAAACTATGTCTTAATGTATGTGGATGAACTTCTTTTGAAAGATTTGCTTTCTTTGATGCTAGTCTAACAATTTTTTCTATATTTCTTGTTGATAATTTACCTTTTGGTCCAGAAAATAAAAGATCATTACTATTTTCTTTTTGAGAACTAACATAATTTTTCAAATCTTCAATCAAAAATTCAGGAATATTAAATATACGATCTTTTCGGCCTTTTGCTTGTCTAACATGACCTATTTTTTCAATAAAATTTAAATCATTAATTTTTAAGTTAACTAATTCTGAAACTCTGAAACCACAAGCATAAATTAAACTAATCATTAATTTGCTTTTTTCATTATTCAATGAATTAATCAAATCTTTTACTTCTTGTTTTGATAAAACTGCAGGAATTTTTCTTTCTTTTTTTGGACGTTTAATTGAAGATGTTATATCATTGTCAAGTATATTTGAAAAAGCATATTTTATTGCTGCTAAAAAAAGAATAATTGAAGAAGAAGATTTATCTGAAATTTTTTCAGACATAAATAATTTTAAGTCATCTTTTGTTATTTGATCCGGTATTTTATTTGAAAATTCGATTAAATCTTTATTTGCAATAAGATAATTTCGAATAGTATAATGTGAATTTTTTGAAATTTTCAGTTCAACTTCTAGTTTTTTGAGGAATTCTTCTTTTTCCATTTAAATTTTTCTTGAATCATAAGCCCAGTGCAATAATGCTTGACGCTGAACTTTTCTACACACTATATCTCCTTTTTTACAATTTTTTTTAACTTGTGCTACATGTCTTTTAATTTGTTTCCATCTTTTTATTTGTCTTTCATCTTCTTTCTTAATTCTACGTCCCATATAATATCTGCAATACCACTGAAACCAACCTCTTGGATCTTCTTTGTATATCCAACCTTTTTTTCTCCAAACAGAAAGTGGTTGAGATGCATTAACGCCAAAATAATTTAGTTTAGGGTCATGAAATTCGTGACACAATTTTGCTTTTTGAAACCAATTTTTTGGAAATTCTTTTTTACAGTCAGTCATATATTTTCCACCAAAAACCCCTAATTCAAGCATTTGTTTTGGTGTAAGTTCTGGTTTAAAATCTTGATGAAAATTTTTTCCGGGTAATTCATTTAACTCATAATAATAGTTTGTTTGCATTAAATCATTAACAATCACCAATTTTTTCATTTATATGATTGTGCGAACACATTTATAAATCTTAAGAAAGCTTAAAAATAAGATTGAATAAGTGATTATATGACAAAGAAAAAAGAGAAATATATATGTGAAATTTGTGGGAATGTTGTTGAAGTTATTGAAGAGGGGGCTGGAACTCTGGTTTGTTGTGGTGAACTAATGAAGTTAGTTAAGAAATGATTTAGTAATTAAGAAATTTTATAAACTAATAAATATTCTTTTCAGCATGGTATGGAAAAATCTTGCTCCAAATCTCATTCGTCAAAGAGTAATTATAGAATTAACTACTGATAAAATTGTAAAACCTGTGCAAATGAAATCTTATCTTAAAAGGTTAGCAGAGATTACTAAAATGGAAGTTTTATCGGAACCTATAGCCTATACTGCTCATGATATGGGCTTTGGTGGTTGGATACATTGGAAATCATCAGGAGCAACAGTCTATAGTTATCCTACTAATCCGCCACTATTTACAGTTGATTGTTATACTTGCAAACCCTTTTCTGCAAAAATGGCTGCTGAATTTACAAAGAAATATTTTAATGCTATAGACTTAGTGTGGCAAGAAGTAAAGGTTTAACTAAATTAGTAATTTTCCTCTAAGACTTCATAATAAGACTGAGGATGTTTACATGCCGGACACTGATCTGGAGCATCTTTACCTTCGTGAACATAACCACAATTTCGACATTTCCATTTTACTACTTTATCTTTTTTGAAAACTTTTTTGTTTTTTACATTTTCTAAAAGTTTTCTATATCTTTTTTCGTGTTGTTCTTCAACTTCACCAATTTCTTTAAATGAATCTGCAATATCCTTAAATCCTTCTTTTCTTGCAACTTTTTCAAATTCAGGATATAAAGCACTCCATTCTTCTTTTTCTCCGTTTGCAGCAGCAAGCAAGTTTTCAGAAGTATCTCCAATTTTCCCAGCAGGATACATTGCTGTTATTTCAACACCACTACCTCTTGTTAAATACTTAAAAAACACTTTAGCATGCTCTTTTTCATTGTCTGCAGTTTCTAAAAATATTGCTGAAATTTGTTCAAACCCTTCTTTTTTAGCAATACTTGCAAAATAAGTATATCTGTTTCTTGCTTGACTTTCACCCGCAAAAGCTTTTAACAAATTTTTTTCAGTTTCAGTTCCTTTTAACTCTTTCATTGTTTTATCCTCTTGTTTTTAAATTAAACAGTTGTCTAAACAGCTGTTTGTTTAAATATTTTGCTGTTTAAAACATAAAAACACTTGTTTATTTCAGTGTTTATAATATATATTTTTATTTTAAATTATGTTTAAAAACAGAGAGATTTAATAATTAAATGGATAAACGAAAAAATTTTATAAATGGAATTTGGTTTGATTCTGATGGCACTTTAGTAGACTCTTTACCTGCTCATATTTTATTTTTAAATGATTTAAATGAAGAATATAAACTTGGATTAAAATTACCATCACAGACAGATCGTGTAAGTATGGAAAAAATGTGTGAAACACCTATGGATGCTTTTTTTCTAAGGGCTGGATTTTTAAAAGAAGATGTTAATAAGTTTTTAGAAATTTACAAAACAAAATTTTGTACTGATTCAAAATATGTTTCAAAACCTTTTGAGGGTATTGAAGAGTTGATTAGCTATCTTAAAAGGTCTGGTGTAAGTCCTTTAGCAGTAATTAGTTCAAATTATGAAACAAATCTTAGACGAGATTTAGGACCTCTTTTTAATTGCTTTGATAAAGTTGTTGATAAAAATTATCTTGATAGATTTTGTAAAGGAAGTAAGGGAATTGCACTAAATACTGAACTACTAATGCTTGATAATCCCTGGCCTTACTCTTATTTTTATATTGGAGATACAGAAAGTGATTTTCGTGCTGCTCAATTTTCAGGAGTTAATTTTATTGGAGTGGGTTATGGATGGCAAATAAAGAAAAAAGGAGAGGAAAAATTTCCTGTGGCAGAAACTCCTAAAAAGTTAATGAACTTAATTAAACAAACAAATGAATTAGGTTATAGCAGATGTGAACAAAGTCACCAATATAGGATACCTCATACCTCTTAAAATTTAGATGTTTAAACAGGTGTTTAAGAAACATTTATTAAGCTAACAAGCTAAATTAATTAATGAATAATAAATGGAGTGTGATTGGACTTTGTTTGGGAATATTAACAATAACTGTAATTATATTAATTTTTTTATTTGCCTTTTTGATGTCTCCTATTGAAAATGGCTTTTTCATATTAGTAATATTAATTTTTTTAAACATTATAAGCATTTTAGGAATAGTGTTCTCAATTATAGGATTAAGAATTAATATAAAAAATAATGAAAAAAAGAAAATGGCAATAATTGGATTGGTTATTTCAGTGATTTCTCTTATTATATCTTCTTGGTTAATTTTTTTGGTTTATGGTAATTAAGTCCTACTTTTAATTATTTTTAGGCACTTTTCTTTATGCTAAATATTTTAAGAGATGATTAAATATTTTAGCAGAATAAATTGATATTTAGAAAGTTATAAAAACTTAAAATAAGCTGTTAAAGTATGGAAAACTTTTTAGAATGGTTGTTAGAAGAAGAGATAGTTGAGTTTGAAAAGAAAAAATTCTGTGGTTTAACATATGATAAATTGGTTTCAAGAAGATATCCTTATAATGGTTATGTACTTGAACCTGGGGAGCAAGTTGTTCATCCAAACCTAAGGAAGGCTAGTATTGTTGCTATGACTTTTTTTGGAGTAATGGATTTGTTAAATATTTATTAAAGAAAAATATAAAAAGATAAATTGATTTGTTAGTTAATGAAAAAGAGCTGGAATAAAAGTGATTGGGTAGCAGTTCTAATTGTTTTTATTGTCCTGATGTTATTTTCTTCTATTGTACTAGGTCCTTGGGGAAAAGTGATAGTAAAAGAACCAAATGAAAGAAGGAATGGGATTTATGGATATCCACTATCATTCTATGCAAGTGGTGCAAAAAGAATATGTCTTATGTTTGGTGATGAAGGATGTCCCGAAAGTTGGAAAGAACAAAAAGATGCTTTTGCTTTATTCTTTGACTTACTACTTTGGTTTTTAGTATCTGTTGTGGTTGTTATTAGAACAAAGAGAATTATTAGTTATATCAAAAAACCTCGTTCTAGAGCCTAAAAACCAGTGATTTTACGGGTTGTAACAATACATCTTGTGCGAAGCTTTTTGATGTTTTTGGGTTTTTTTAGGTACTTTAAGAGTTTTAGAAAAAAATTCAGAAAAGAAAAACTTAAAAAGAAAGGGGCTATATCAAAAGTATGAAACAAAAAGAATTTGCATTAAATTTTATAGAATATTTAAAGAAAAATAACCCTCAAGCAGAACGAACTGTGGCAAGTGCTTGGTATGTTGGTCAAAGAGTTTATGAATATCTTGAAAATAATAACCTTCCTACAGATGAAAAAAATTTATCTTTTTTTGCAGAAATTTATGGTGAAGCATTTAGAAAAGGTATTAAAAATTATTCTTAATTAAATTATTTATTAATTGTACGAACTTATTGACTGTGTTGGAAGTTTTAAGAAATGCTTAAAGTTTTTAGCTAAAATAATTATCTGATTTTAACAAACTTTTTGTTAGATATAATCTGGAAAATTGTTTGGTGGTAATTCTAAATTATCTTTTATACAAATATCTCCAAGGCATGATAAAATTGGACGGTTTATTTGTTCTGAAGAGTCATATCTTGAATCAACTTTTGAATCTTCAAAAGTTATGGTTATACTTACTTCAGAAGAACTACTTAAATTAATATCTAAAACAGTATACTTTTTTCCGTCTTCGGTTTGAAATGTTTTGCCTTCTAATCCAGCATGTAAAATACAATATTTTAGTGTTTTTCTTAACTTATTTTCTTTTGACATGTTTTTTAAGAATAATTGAGATATTTAAGTTTTTATGTGACCTTAAACATTTAAGAAAGTTAATTTATGATAAAACTTTTAAGCAAAAATAGGAATGTTTAGCAATAAAGAGTTATGACAAGCTAAAAGAATTAAACATAAGTTTTAGTAAGAACTGATTCAAACTTGATTTTAAAAGGATTAAATATCTTATTCTTAATTCTACTTAAAGAAGAAACATTAAACCAGTTTAGTGCTTTAAGATTAATTGAACTTTCTAACTCTTCCTCAGTTTTTGGTAAAAATTTATAACTTCTTGCCTTGTCGCAATTTTCATAACCATAAGATTTTCTTTCAAATTCATATACTAACTTATCATTTTTCTCCCATTCTAATCTTGCCATTTGATTGTAACCTTCTTGGACAAAGTTTAGTGGTTTAATCCTAACGTCTTGACTTTTAAGAGGTTTATTTCTCTCAGATTTATCCATACTCAAAAGTCTATAGTGTTGGTCTCTTATGTATCCAGTAAATAGTCTTCCTACCCTATCAACTAAAAAATAATCAAGATTATTGGTTTTAACTGCATTTGATATAAGAGGTTTATAATAATTATCTACTATGTGTCTTATTTGTTTATATTGACTTAAAGTTAAATTTTCTGCATTACTACTTAGATAAACTGATAGTTCAATAGTCATATCAAATAAAGAATCAGGATTATAACTGTTGTTTAATCCCAATCCTTGACTGAGTATTGATTCTAATTCAGTTTCATATTGTTTATTCATTATTTTACCACAAAACGTGTATTTTTAAAGATATAGATATAATGTCTAAATTTTTTATTAATTGTACGAACTTATTTTTATGTTAAAAGTTTTAATAAATAATTAAAAGTTTTAGCTTAATTTTTAGTATTAAGAAATAGTTAAATGAACTAAAGTAATGTTTATAAATCGAATCTTATTTTTTATTTTATGATATATGGGACAAAAACAATAGATAAAAGAAAATTAATACGTCTTGAACAAAAAAAAGGATTATTTTATGTGAATGGTTTGGAAGATAAGGTAGATGTAAAAATATTAAGTGTTCCATTTAGTTTTGAGGACTCAAATCAAATATCTGCAGAAAATCATGTTTCAATGGGAAAAATAAATATAGGTAATGGTGGAATAAAAATACCGGAAAATGGAAATGCTTATTTTGTTATTAGGGACTTAAGAGCTGAAAAAACAAAACCTTATGGCAGCGGATCAATTCAAACTTTTTTAGGAATTTATTGTCAAATTGATGAGAATATTTATCAAACTGCATTAAAAATAGATCAAAAAAAGAATAGTTTTAAGAGATAAGTTTAAATGATTTTAAATGAAAATTTTAGTAATTTTTAGAAAATTTGATTATTTCTAAGTAAATTTTTGTGATTAAATTTTTGTATCCTGTGTTCTCTGTTGAAAAGTTTTAATTTTTTAAGAAAAATTCTTTTTGATTTAGCCTATTTTTAAGATATTTAGAGGTGTTTAAAGGTGTTTAAACAGGCTTAAACACCTTTAAATTTTATCGACGATAATTGCTGTTTAATAACTTTTAAACAGCTGTTTATTTAAAAAAGTAGGTGTTTAAACAGTGTTTTTAGCTGTTTAAAACAGCCATAAAAAAAGAAACATTTAAATAGTATTTCGTTGATAAATTGATATGTTTGGTTGGTTTAAACATAAAAAAGAGGCAGAGTTAATAAAAGAAGAGGCAAGAAAGTCTTTTGAACATGTAAAGAGAGATATTGAAAAAACTAGTTCTTGGATAACACACTTAAATAATCAAGATGTTTATTTAAACAACCAGATTAAGGATTTAAGAAATGATATCACGTCGATTAAAGATGAGATTGAACAATTAAAAGATGTAATTTCTATGTTTGGTGAGGGTGTATCTAAACAGGTGTTTAAAACAAACAGGCCTGTTTATAATAAACAAACAGCTGTTCAAGCTGTTCAAACACCTGTTCAAACACCTGTTCAAACAGCTAATTTTTATGGATTTTCAAATTTAAGTGCAACAGAAAGAGCAATAATTTGGGTTTTAATAAATAGTGAATTAAAATTAAGTTATGATGATTTAGCAGCAATGTTAGGAAAAACAAGATCAACAATTAGAGGTCAAATAAATAGTATAAAACAAAAAAGTGATGGATTAGTAATGGAATACACTGAAAGTAATGGGAAAAAAAGAGTGTATATTCCTGAACATATAAAAGAAAAAATAATTAAAAATGTGAAAGTGAAAGTGAAAAAAGAGAAAAGTAATTAGAAAGTCATAAGTTTTAGTAAAGTTAAAAATAAGAAATTATGATAAAAAGGATAAAAAACTATTGAAAAAGTAATGGTTTTTTTAGGTTTTAAGAAAATAAAAACCTAAAAAAACGTTAAACTATTGAAAGTGAGATAAAGGCAATAAAATGGAGTAAAAATAGCATTAAAAACACTCAAAAAGTGAAAAGTGAGGGTTAGTAGTGGTTAAAAATAGGGAAAAATCATTACAAATAAACTAAAAAGTGCCTAAAAAACAACTCAAAAAGTGAAAAGTGAGAGTTAATTTAAATAAAAATCATAAAAAATAGTGATTTTTGAGAGTTAGAGAAAAAGGGATACAGGGAAAAGTGAGTGAAAAAACAAGATTAAATAAATTTGTATTTAAACAGGGAAAAGTGAGTGAAAAAACTTATTAAAAAAATAAAGAAAAACAAAAAAAGGAAGTGAAAAAATGATAAAAAATTTAGAAAAAGGAAGTGAAAAAAGAAAAAGGTTTTATTCAAAAATAAGGCAAAATAAAAATGAGTCTTTAGTAGTGGCTAAAGAGGAGGTAAAAGTAGTAGCTAAATATAAATAAATAGATTAATATTTGATTTTAAGTAGTTATAGAATTAAAAAGATTTATTCGGTACAGCGATTCCTAGATTTAGGGCTAGGTTAATATAACAAAATTAAATCTTGATAAAAAGTTTATGAGATTAATTGATCTAAAATTAATTAATAACTTAAAAATCTCTTAATTTTAATAGGGTGTCTAAAGATATTAATTGTTTAAAATCTTGTGAAATATGAAGAACTACTTTCTTATTATTAATCTTTTCTTTAGCTAATGGGAAGCCTTTACTTATTATTCTTTGTATATAATCTCTAATTGAACTTTCAGTTAGATTAAGTTTTGAAGAAAGAAGAGAATAGTCAACAATAAAACCTTGACTATCCAGCTGATATATCGAGGAAAAAACAATCATTTCTTGATTTGTTAATTTCTTAACTTTAATTCTTATATCTTTTTGAAAGGAATTAAGTTGGCTTAATAATAATGAAGAGTTAAGAGTATTATTTGATAGGTTAATTTGTGCTTTAACCCCCTGATTTCCTGTCGAAGTGTCTGTCTGTCTGATTGTCTGTCTGTCTGTCGAAACCCCTTCATTTCTTATGGAAATACCTATATTTTGCTCTTTAAAGTCTTTATTTGGCAATTTATCTGTCGAATTATCTGTCGGAATCATATTATCTGTCGAATTTATCTGTCGAACTGTTGAATTTTCATATTTTTCTGTTGGATTTTGTGTCTTAATATGTGTCGAAGTGTCGAAGTGTCTGTCTGATTGTCTGTCTGTTGAAGTGTCTGTTTGATTATTCTGTCTAAAAATTAAATTAGTGTTATTTCTAAAAACAAAATTATTAATGGTATTATTTATAGACTCTATACTATGATTAAGTAATTCTATCTCTTTTTTTAAACTTAAAATATCTTCCTTAACTTTTTGAAAAGAAGATTTAATAGCTTCTTCTTTAATTAAATCCATAAATAATCAGAAAGAATTATATTATTAAAGATTACTATAATCTTAACAGAATTAATTTTATTAAAAATTATGATTTAAATAAGCTTCTTGAGCTTTATTTGAAAGTCTCCACCTAACCCTTTTTTGATATTTAATACCTTCATTATTCTTATTGATAGGTACTACAAGGCTTTTAGACTCAAGTTCTTGAACAAGAATTTTAACAAATTCTTCATCTCTTGCAATCTCTCTGGAAATTTCAGAAATAAACAATGGTTTAGGAAAACTGTCAAAAAGAACTGACAAAATCTGTTCAGATATCTTTTCTTTCTTTTTGTCAGATATTTTCATAGGTCTAATAGAAAAGTAGGTTTTTTATAAGTTTTGTTAATGTAAATATGTTTTTATAAAATCACCTTATATTACAATAAATAGAATAAACAAACCTAACCTATTTAGTATATTCTTTTTTATCAACTAAATTTTTTTCTTCTTGTTTAATAACTTGAGGTGATGGCATATGTGAAGGAAGACTTAAATCTTCTTCAATTTGTAATGCTTTTAAATTACATTTTGAAATAACTAAGTTCATTAAAAATGTTCTAAGATTTTCAGAAACGTTCTTTGTTTTCCAGTCTTTTAATATTTGTTTAATTTCAGATTCATCTTCAATTAATAATAATAAATTGCCTGATTGATGAATATTAGCAAAATCAGGTTCATAATTAATCTTAAAATCATATTTAAAATCTAATATTTCTCCTTTTTTAAAAAAAGATGTTGGTGATTGTTTTATATCTTTAATTTGAACGTTTACATTAACTTTTAAAGAGTTATCTATATCTTTATATTTTTCACCTGAAATTTTACTAAAATTAAAGCCTACAAGTTTCATATTCTTAAAATTAATACTTATTATTTAAAATTTATTATATTAAAAGTTATATTTAAATTATTTTAAATCCTCTTCAGAAACAACAACAAAATCACCAATAGCAATTATAGAATTATGAGGAATAAGTAATTCACCGGAATTTGATCTTTCTAAACTTAAATTTTGAGTAAATGAAGTAGGATTTTTAATAACTAATTGAATTAATTCACCAGTTCTAGTCTCAAAAGTCATATCTTGAATAAGTCCTATTCTTCGACCTTCTTTTGTAACCACCATTTTCCCTACCATATCTTTTAAGGGTCTTTTTTCATCTAACATAAATTAAATAATCAGCTATTCATATTTAAACTTTTCTATTGTTTATTTTTGTATACTTAATAAACATATCTTGTTAAAGATCTTGTTAAAAAAATTAAATTTTAGAATTAAATCAATTAAAAATAGAATAATATTTTGTAAATTAAGATTGTACGAACTATTATATAAAAAGTAGAATATAATGATTATAATAAACGAAAAGTGAAAAAACCCTGACCCCTTAGTTTCTTATAGAAATGTTTAAAAAGAAAAGTAAATTTTTTTCTAATTTTTTCTAATTTTTATTTATAAAGTTTTATATTATATATTATATATATTTAATAATATATATTTAATAATATATATTTAATAATATATATTTAATAATATATAATATAAAAATAGTTAATATAAAATATATAATAAATAAGATTTATTTTTAGATTATATTTTTTTATTTTGTTTTAAGTATTAAGATTATAAGATAAAAATAAACAAAATATAATATTCATAAATTTAACTTTTCCATTTGAAATGAAGGTGTGAGTAGGTTTGATTGTTTGATTATTTTTATTGAAGTTTTATTTACTTAAATTCAATTTTTTATAATTGTTTCCATAAGAAATAAAGGATATAGATAAGTAATTATACAAAGATTTATAAAAAAGTTTAGAATTAAGATTTTGGTTAAGTTTAATTTAAAATTTTAAAAAGATTTTGAAAAATGGGTGAAAAAAATAATAAAAAAATGGATGAAATTTTTAATTCTTTTATGAAAAATAATCTTTTTAATGATAAATCTGTTCTTCAAACAAGTTATACTCCTGAAACAATACCGCATAGAGATGAACAAATAAGTCAAATTGCTAGTATTTTAGCTCCAGCTTTGAGAGGTGAAAGGACAAGTAATCTTTTTGTTTATGGAAAAACAGGTACTGGAAAAACTTTAAGTGTTCAATGTGTTAAAAATGAACTGTTAAAAAGAAATAATATTGATAAAAATAATTTAATTATTCAGTATATTAATTGTAAACTAAAAAAGGTATCTGATACTGAATATAGAATTTTTGCAGAACTTATAGAAAAATTAGGTGGTAAAGTTCCTGCTACTGGTTTACCTACTGGTGAAGTTTACAGTAGATTTACTAATTTAATTGACAATGAAAAAAAGTTAATTATTCTTATATTTGATGAGATTGATCATGCTGTTGATAAAATGTCAGATAATTTTTTATATACTTTAACTAGACTTAACTCTGAACTTGAAAAATCTCAAATAAGTATTGTAGGTATAAGTAATGATTTAACTTTTTTAGATAACTTAGATCCTAGAGTAAGAAGTTCTTTAGGTGAAGAAGAAATTGTTTTTCCACCTTATAATGCATTACAGTTACAAGATATATTAAAAGAAAGAGCAGAAAGAGCATTTAAAGAAGGAATACTTGAAGAAGGAGTAATTTCTAAATGTGCAGCATTTGCAGCAAGAGAGCATGGTGATGCTAGAAGGGCTTTAGATTTACTTAGGATTGCAGGAGAATTAGCTGAGAGAAATAATAATAGTAAAATATCTTTAAAAGATATTGATTTTGCTAATGAAAAAATTGAAAAAGATAAAATTTTAGATTTTGTTAAAACAGTACCTAAACAATTTCAGATAACTCTTTTAGCTATTATTAAATTAATTGAAAAAAGAGATCATGATGAAATATTTACTGGTGATGTTTATAATTTTTATCAATCATTATGTGAAAGAACTAAAACAGATATTTTAACTCAAAGAAGAATTTCAGATATATTATCTGAATTTGACATGAATGGAATCATTAATTCAAGTGTAATCTCTAAAGGAAGACAAGGAAGAACTAGAAAAATTAAATTAGCAATACCGAATAATCTAATTATTAAATTAAAAGAAATATTAAATGAATCTCTAAATTTAGAATAATCTTTTAATTTAAATAAATTTTATAAAATTTAAAATGAAAAATGAATCAACAAATAATATCTTTTTGTGGTCAAAAAGGAATCTTATTAGACAAACAAATTCTTGATTTATTTGTTAATATAAGTGAAGATTTAGGTGATATTAACATAATTAAAAATGTAATTGAACATATAGAATTAAAATATAAACAAAGAGTTATTACTAAATCCTTTTTTTTGAATAATCCTAATAAACTAAAAGAAATATTGTTAAATTATAATGAAAATACTCAAAATATTTTATTAAATTATTTTAAATTAATTGGAATTGAAATTAAATTAAAGACTTCAAAATTTGAAAAACCTCAAATTTCAGTTGTTAATTCTGATAGTTTAGTTAATTTTTTAAAAATTTATCAAACAGTACCCAAAAAAATAGAAGTTGATGATTTTGTTAAAAATTTAAGAAATAGATTTATTGTTTTAAAAAATATTTTACAACAACGAGTTGAGTTAGATAATTTAACTTCAATAAATAAAATAAATGAATCAAAAAATTATTCAATAATAGGTTTAGTTTATAATAAAAAAGTAACTAAAAATGACAATATTCTTTTAGAAGTTGAAGATCTTACTGGTAAAATAACTGTATTAATTAATAAAAATAGAGAAGATGTTTTTGAAAAATCAAAAGAAATACTACTTGATGAGGTAATTGGTTTAAAGTGTTCAGGTTCTAAAGAAATATTATTTGTTAATGATATTATTTTTCCTGAATCAAGACTTACTGAAAAGAAGAAATCTAATTTTGATGAAAGTATAGCCTTTATTTCTGATATTCATGTTGGAAGTAAAAAATTTCTTGAAAAAAACTTTTTAAAATTTATTAATTGGATTAATGGTAATATTGGAAGTGATAAACAAAGACAAGAAGCTCTTAAAGTTAATTTTTTATTTATTACAGGTGATACAATTGATGGTGTTGGTGTTTACCCTGGTCAGGAAAGAGAATTAGATATTGAAGATGTTAATGAACAATATAAAAAACTAACTGAACTTTTGTTAAAAATTCGACCTAACATTAAAATAATTATGTGTGCAGGTCAGCATGATGCTGTAAGAGTAGCGGAACCTCAACCAATTATTGGTGAATGGTATGGAAATAGTCTTTATATGATTCCTAATTTAAATTTAGTAACAAATCCTTCTTTAATTGAAGTTGGTAGTGATGTTAAGTTTAAAGTTTTGATGTATCATGGAGCAAGTATGCATGGAATTATTGATAGTATTGATAAATTAAGATTAAATAGGGGGCAGGATCATCCAACAGAGGTTGTTAAATTTATGCTTAAAAAAAGGCATTTAGCACCAAGTCATTCTTTGACTACTTATACTCCTTCTGATAAAGAAGATCCTTTACTTATTTTAGATTTACCAGATATTGTTTCAACTGGAGATTTACATAGACCTGAAGTATCAGATTATAATGGTATACTTCTTGTTTCAAGTAGTTGTTGGCAATCAAAGACAGCTTTTGAAGAAAAAGTAGGAAATGATCCAGATCCTTGTAAAGTTCCTATTTTTAATTTAAAAACTAGAGAAGTTAAAATATTAGATTTTAGTGAAAATTGTGATAATAATGATTATAATTCTGAAAAAAATTGTGAAGAGAATATTGATGAATCTAAACAAAAAGAAAATAAATTAATAATTGGAGAATAAAATGAGTGAAATAATAAATGAAGTTATAAAATTTGTTGAAGAAGAATGTAATAAGCCAACAAGTAATTATGGTTATGATGCTTTTGATCATTTAATTCATGTTAAAAATTATGCTGAAGTATTAGCAAAAAGATATGAAGCAGATTTAGAAGTTGTGATATTAGCAGCTTTATTGTATGATATTGGATCAATTAGGGTTGGAAGAGAAAATCATCATATTGAAGGCATAAAAATTACTGAAAAAAAGTTAAAAGAATTAAATTATCATCCGGAAAAAATTGAATTAGTTAAAAAATGTATTTTTAATCATAGAGGTTCTGTAAATAATTTAAAAGAAACTAAAGAGGAGATTATTGCAGATGCAGATTCTATGGTTTGTTTCGATAATATTGACGGGTTATTTTCTGCTGCATTAGTTTATGAGAAAAAACAAAGATTAGAAGCTAAAAAATCTGTTTTAAATAAGATAAAAAATTCATGGAATAAACTATCTTTTAAAGAATCAAAAATAATTATTAAACCCAAATATGAAGCAGCTTTGTTACTTTTAACTTAAAATGCAAACTGAAAAATATTTTCATTATTTTGAAGACCAAATTAAATTAGCTTATGAAGTAGCTGAACAGGCAAGATCAAAAGGTTTAGATCCTGTAAATAAAGTTGAAATTCCTCTTGCTAAAAATCTTGCTGAAAAAACTGTTGGATTAATTTCAACTATGTATCCTCAAGTTGATGACCCCAAAATTGTTAAAAGAATTATTGAGCTTGAAAAAGAATATGGGGCTTTAGATTTAGGTGTTTGTCTTAAAATTGCAGAGGAAGTTGCTAAAGAAAAGTTTTGTAAATTTGAAAGTCTTCAACAAGGTATTGAAGCAGGGATACGAATTGGTTTTGCTTATATTACTTTGGGAGTTGTTAGTTCTCCAATTGAAGGTTTTACAGGAATTAAAATTAAAAAGACAAGAGATGGAAAAGATTATTTTGCTTGTTATTATTCAGGACCAATAAGAAGTGCAGGAGGTACTGGAGCAACATTTTCTTTAATGATTATTGATCATTTAAGAGAAGTTTTTGGTTTTGCTAAATATGATCCTACTGAACAAGAAATAAAAAGATTTGTGACAGAAATTTTTGATTATCATGAAAGAGTAACTAACTTGCAATATTTACCAACTGAAGAAGAATCTTTGTTTATTGCATCAAATCTTCCAATACAAGTTACAGGTGAACCCTCTGAAAAAATTGAAGTTTCAAATTATAAAGATATTGATAGAATTGAAACAAATATTTTAAGAAGTGGTGCTTGTTTGATTATTGCTGAAGGTATTGCTCAAAAAGCACCAAAAGCATTAAGAGTTTTAAAAAGTTTAAGAGAAAGAGGTTTTAAATTAAGTGATTGGGATTTTTTAGAGGAATACTGTAAAATTCATGAAAAAAGATCTAAAGGGACAAAAAATTCTTCACCAACTTACCTTAAAGATATGGTTGCTGGAAGACCGGTTTTTGGTCATCCAGCAAGATCAGGAGCATTTAGATTTAGATATGGAAGATCAAGGGTAGCTGGATTTTCCGCTGCTTCTGTAAATCCTGCTACAATGATTTTGTCTGATAATTTTTTGGCTATTGGAACACAACTTAAAATTGAAAAACCTACAAAAGGTTGTGTGATTTCTGTTTGTGATTCTATTGATGGACCTATTGTTAAATTTAAAGATGGAAGTGTTAAACAAATAAACAATTTTGAAGAATCAAAAGGATTATACAAAGATATTGAAGAAATAATTTATTTAGGGGATATTTTATTCCCCTTAGGTGATGTTATAAATAGGAATCATCCTTTAATTAAACCAGGATATGTTGAAGAATGGTGGAATTTAGAATTAGATAAGATAGGACAAAAAATTAAAAATTATCAAAATGTTTCTTTTGATGATGCTATTAATTTATCTGAAAAATTTAGAGTACCTATTTATCCTAAATTCATTTATTTTTGGACTCAGATTAATCATGAGCAATTCTTAGAACTTTTAAGATGGCTTTCTTATGCAAGATTAAATAATAAAATAATTTTACCATATAACACTACTGAAAAGGAAAATTTTAAAATTGGTAAACGAGCTTTAGAGTTATTAGGAATAGAACATGAGATATCTATTGAAAATGTAATTATCTCAGAAATAACAAGTAAAGCATTATTTGTTAATTTAGGTCTTGATATTGATTTGTTCAATAAAGAAGATTATTTTATTGAAAAAGAAGTTAACGAAATAGCAGAAAAAGCAATGAGTTATTTAAACATAAAATCTGAAAATAAAAATGTTTTAGAAACAATAAATTTTCTTTCAGATTTTACTATTAAAGACAAAGCTGGAGAGTTTATTGGAACAAGAATGGGTAGGCCTGAAAAAGCTAAACTAAGAAAATTAACTGGAAGTCCTCATGTTTTATTTTCAATTGGAGAAGAGGGTGGAAGATTTAGAAGTGTTCAAGAAGCTTGTTTAACAGAGGGAGTAAATGCAGAATTTCCTCTTTTTTATTGTGAAAATTGTGATAAATTGACTATTTATCCTAAATGCGAGTTTTGTGATAAGTTAACTAAAAAAAGAAGTTATTGTCCTATTTGCGATAAAATTTTTAATTTAGAAAAGTGTCAAGAGCATAATATTGGACAAGGATATAGTAAAAGAAAAATAAACATAACTGAATATTTTAATAAGGCTGTTAAAGATTTAAGATTAAATAATGGAGATATACCTGTGTTAATTAAAGGAATTAGAGGAACTTCATCTCAAGATCATCTTGTAGAAAATTTAGCAAAAGGATTTTTAAGAGCAAGTTTTAATTTAAATGTGAATAAAGATGGAACTATAAGGTATGATATGACTGAACTGCCTATAACACATTTTAAACCAAAGGAGATTGGAACTAGCTTTGAAAAATTAAGAGAAATTGGTTATACTTTAGATATTTATGGAAAAGAATTATTTGATGATGATCAAATATTGGAGTTAATGCCTCATGATATTATTTTACCTTGTTCTGCTGATTCAGGTGATGAAAGAGCTGATGAAGTTTTCATTTCTATAGCTAAGTTTATTGATTTATTATTAGAACGCTTTTATGGATTAAAATCTTTTTATAATATTAAAAAAAGAGAAGATTTAGTAGGTCATTTAGCAGTTTGTATGGCTCCTCATAATTGTGCTGGTGTAATTTCTAGGATTATTGGATTTTCTAAAACTCAAGGATTGCTTGCCAGTCCTTATATGCATGCAGCTATGAGAAGAGACTGTGATGGAGATGAAGCTGCTGCAATGTTATTGCTTGATGTATTGATTAATTTTTCAAGAAAATATTTACCTTCTCATAGAGGAGGAACACAAGACGCCCCGTTAGTTTTAAATGGAAAAATTGTTGCTGGCGAGGTTGATGATCAAATACTTGATTTTGAATTAGTTGAAAAATATCCTTTGGAATTATATGAACTAGCTGAAGCTGGAGAACATTCTTCAAAAATAAAAATTGAAATGGTTAAGAATAGAATAAAAAAAGGTATAGATCCTTTTAAAAATATAGGTTATACTCATGAAACAGATGATTTTAATAAAGGAGTTTTATGTTCATCATACAAACAACTTCCAACTATGAAAGAAAAGGTAGAAAAAGAAATGGAATTATGCACTAAAATACGAGCTGTTGATGCTTCTGATGTTGCTAGACTTATTATAGAAAGACATTTTATAAGAGATATAAGAGGTAATTTGAGAAAATTTTCAATGCAAGGGTTTAGATGTGTTAAATGTAATAGTAAATTTAGAAGACCTCCCTTAAGTGGAGTTTGTTTAAAATGTAATGGAAAAATAATTTTTACAATTTCTGAAGGAGGAATTGTAAAATATCTTGAGCCTGCTATTGAATTAGTAAATAATTATGATGTACCTGTTTATGTTAAACAAAATATTGAAATGACAAAAAAGTACATTGAAAGTATTTTTGGCAGAGAAGAAACTAAACAAGTTGATTTGAAGAAATGGTTTGGTTAATTGTTTTTGGATAACATGTTTCTTAAGGTTAAATATCTCGTGTGGCGTTTATTCATTAACGACGATAAAAAATTTAGGGAGGGCTCCCGGTAAGCGTTTAACTGAAACTTCAAATTTAAAAAGATTATATCCCTTTGAATAACATGAAAATAAACAAAGATAATTCAATAATAACCCTTATTCTAATTAATCTTATTCCCCTTTTCGGATTTTTATTCTTTGACTGGTCGAGTTTATCAATAATATTATTTTACTGGATTGAATGTGCAGTTCTTATCTTTTTTGGATTGATTAAGATGATCATGATAGTCAAGTACGACCCCTCACAAAAAAATAGAATATTAGGATATTTTTTTAGTATAATAATATTCCTTTTTTTCTATGGTGGAATAATGGCGCTATTGTTCTTCTTATTAATTGGGCTTTCACTACCAGGAATGACTTCAAGTGAAGTATCCCCAATACTTATAAAAGAGCTTTTTATGGTTTTACCCTCTTCCTTCTCTTTATTACTGCATCATGGATACTCTTTCTTTTTAAACTTCATAAGAAAAAAAGAATATGTAAGAGGCGATTCTTCTAAGAATCAAAATTGGGTGCCGTATCTTCATATGAGAATTATGGCTCTTGGCTTAACTCTGTTTGCAGGTCTTTTTTTAATATTGATTTTTAAGCTTCCGGTAGCATTCATAATTTTATTTTTGTTTGCAAAAACACTTTTAGACATAACATTCCATAATCAAGAGCATGAAAACTTTTAGGTTTCTTTTCATTTGACACAAAAGCAATCGATTTGAACGTCTTGATTACTTTTTAAAAACTAATAATTATTTAGTAATCTATGGATGTTCGGTCAAGGTTTCTTACAAATGATAAGAAAAATTCAGAAATTATTGAGGAAAATGTTTGGGAGTTAATCCTTAGGATTAAGTAATCGTGGTAGGATTAAGGTGGAAGAAACAAAACATTTATATACTACTTATAGTTACTATATAACATGGAAAAAACAACAATACAGATAAATATCGAAACACTTGAAAGACTGAAAGCCCTTAAAAATATGGAAAGACAATCTTATGATGAAGTGCTAAATAATCTTATAAATAATTGTGAAGAAGAAAGTTTAAGCGAAGAAGAGATTAATGAAATCCAAAAAGGTTTAGATGATATTAAAAGAGGAAAAGTTTATTCTATTGAATCTGTTGCAAGAGAATTAGGAATAGCTCTCAAATAAAATGTTTCAAATAGAATTAACTGAAACATCAAAAGATTTTCTTAAAAAATTACAAAAAAAGGATGCTGAAATTGTTTTAAGTAAAATTTACTCGATAAGGGAGAATCCTTATAGATTTCTTAAAAGATTGCAAGGTGAAAAACTATGGAGATTAAGAATTGGAGATTATAGAGCAATTGTTGATGTTATAGTTTCTATAAATAAAATTATTGTTTTAAGAATAGGGTACAGAAAGAATATTTATGATAGATAATCAAGCAAAAAGTAGAGAGTTAATCCTTAGGATTAATTATTTTTAACCTTATTTTAACTCTTGTATAACTTTAAATAGATGTATTTCTTAAGTAGATTATTAAAAGAGGAAAATGAAATCTAAATTTAATACATTACTTTTTTCTCCAATAAATATAATTCTAATCATAATACTAGTTATTTTTATCTTTTTTTCATCAGTTATGTTATGTAATGATTGTTTACCTGCTCCCGGAATTGATTGTGGTTATTGTAATGGTTGTCATTATCAAATTGATTGTTGGACAAAAGGATTAATTCCAAATAGTTATATGCTAACAGGCATAATAGTTGTTATTTATCTAATTGTATTTATTATAATATACAAATTTAAGAAATAATTATTTTAGTGCTCCTTCTTTTCTCCTTTTAGGATTAAATCTCTTGTTAGGCATTAATCCTTAGGATAAATTATTTTTAATCTTATTTGAACCTTTACATAACTTTAAATAGGTATATTTTTTATTATTTATAGCCAAGAAATAGAAAGTATAAGAGCGATGTTTAAGAGTATTGGCATTAGTCAAGATTCAAAGATTCGTGATCGAGAAATCTTTTTGGCAGAAAAATACGATTGTAAGGAGTGTAAAGAAATGAGTAAAAGATTATACATAGGTAATCTGCCCTTTAGTGTAACTAACGACGCTTTGAAACAACTTTTTTCTGAATATGGTGAAATTTCAGAATCAGGTGTTGTTGTTAACAAATTTAATGGCCGTTCAAAAGGTTTTGGATTTGTTACAGTTAGTGATGACTCACAAGCTGAAAAAGCAATTTCTGAAATGAATGGAAAAGAAGTTGAAGGAAGAGCAATTGTTGTTACAGAAGCTAAACCATTTGATCCAGATAAACCAAGACCAAGAAGAAATTTTGGTGGCGGATTTGGTGGTAGAAGAGAAGGTGGTTTTAATAGAGATAGAGGAAGATCCTTTGGAAGAAGAAGTTATAGTAGAGATGAAGAATAAACTATAAAGAAATAAATTATTTTATTAGTTTTTTTATTTTTTAAAACGTAAAGATATAAAAAGAGGTATTTTTTAATATTTTTATATAGAGGTGTAATAAAATGTGTTCAATTTGTGGTTGTAAAAAGAAAACAATAAAAAAGAAAAAAAGGTAGATTAATCAAATTTTTATTAAATTACAAATATTTTAAGTTAAAATGAATAATTTAAAACAAGAAGTTCAAAGGTTAAAATCACATATTGAGGAAGTTGAGAATACAAATAAAGAGTTAAATAAAAAGCTTGCTCAAAAGGTTGCAAAACATGTTGTAACAAAAACTAAAAAATCTGCATCTGCATTTAAAACAGAATTTAAGAAACAAACAGTTACAGCAATTACTGCTGCATTTGCATTTTTAATTGCATTTGCTTGGAGAGATGCAATAAATGATTGGATTACAAATTTCATAACTAAACTAGGCTTAAGTGAACAGTTAGTATTATATAAATTTTTTTTAGCAATTATAATTACAGTTATTTGTGTTGTTTTTTTAGTAATATTAACCAGATGGAGTTCAAAAGATGAGAATAATCAGGAACAATAAAGGATTAATTAAAATAATTGGAAGCATAATTTTAATAGTTATTATTTTAATAGTTTTAACTGGAATTTATTTTTATTATTTTCATGTTTTTAAAGAATTTAAAGTATGTATCTCTAATTCAGGAGTTATAACTCAAGTCCCTTGTATTAACAATTCAGAATGTGTTGACATATTTCTTGAAGAAAAAGGGTTGAATGGTCAAATCAATTCTTTTCCGGAATTTGTTAAACCTTATTTAAATGATATTTTTAATAAATCAATTTATTGTTCTCAGACTTGTAGGTATAAAGAAATATATGGAAATCTTGATGAAAAAATAATAGATAAATGTGAAGAAAATGATCAAGAAGTTAGTTATAAAATTCATGGAAAAGAAGGATTACAATGGTTAGTTTATAAGTTTAAACAAAAAAATTAGATTAAATAGTATAATATTGTAGGTATTACTAAACAAGACATTAAACTAATTCTTTTTACATTTGATAAAACACCAAATATTCCAACAGTTGTAGAAATTATTAAGATAAATAAACCTGGAAGACCAGATATTAAAAAAGTAATAAAAATTATTAAACAAATTATTACAAATGAAATTTTTTGGTAGTTGATTTTGTTTATTATTTTTGAGAATTTTTTTGTTATATACAAAGTTATAAAAAAACAAAAGATACTTGAAACAATTATTGTGAATATAATTAAAATTAAATCATTTATTGTTAAGTTTTGAGTGATTGAGCTTATATTTGCAGCAATTCCTGTGCGATATTTGCCCAATGAAAAAAGAACTATAAAACTTAAACATAAGATAAGGATATTGATTATGCCTATTAAAACTAAAAAGGCTCTTTTAGACAGATTAAATATTGAAGCACCAATAAATGAGGCTTGACCACTTCCTAATCCTGGAAAAGTTCCACAAAGCGGAGATACTAATAGTGATGCAAGAATTGGTTTTGTTAATTTTTTTAGATTTATTTTTGGTTTTTTTATTATTTGTGGAGAAATATCTGTTTTTTGTTTTATGCTGATTATTAGAGAAGATATACCAAATAATCCTGAAAGTAAAGGTAATAAAGGTTCATTTATACTTGAATTTAAAACAGCTAATCCCAAGAAACCTGAAAGAAAAATGATTATAATTGCAAGAACTTTATTTTTTTCTTTGTATAATATAAATAATAATGAGAATGTTAAAACAAAAGGCACAAGATAAACAATTAAATTTTCAATTTTTGGAAGAAGATAAATAAATGCTATTGAGATAAAAATAAAAATTATTGTTCCAATAACACAACCAATGCTAGTTAGATAAACTGCTTCATATCCAAAACCTTCTTTTAAAAGTTTGTGGCCAGGAAGAATTGATAAAACTGTTTCTTCTTCAGGAGCTCCAAGAAATATTGAAGGAATAAAATCAACAAATGTGTGAGCAATTGACATTGAAACAATAAAAACAATCAAAATATTTGGTGTTGTTATTTTAAGAAAGAAAGCAAGAGAGGATATTAATATTGCTCCAACAAGATTTATGTGAATGCCAGGAGTAAGGCCTGTGATTATTCCTATAGTAACACCGACGATTAAAGCGATAATTAACTCAATTATCATTTAATTGATTCGTATTCTTTATATTAATGTTTTATTATAACAAATGAATGATGATACTATTATCTTTTTTGAGTTGTTGAGATTAATTTATATATAAAGACTGCTAAAGGTTCAAGATGGATTGAAGCAAAGTTATAATTTATAAATATAGATTTATTGATTATAACATGAATATAATAAAAAAATGGTGGTTTTGGTTATTAGTAATATTAGCTATAATTCTAGTCTGGTTTTTAATTGGATTTTTTAAGTGTGGTTCTAAATCAAATCCATTCACTTCTGTAATTGGAGAATGCAGATATGAATGTCCTTCAGGTTGGATTAGTTGTATGCCTGCATTATCTTTTTCTGAAGCAAAATACTGCAGTTGGGTTGGACAAAATTGTCCTAATGCTCAAATTGCTGTGTAATCAACTCATCTCCGCCATACTTTCCTATCTTTAATGACTTGGGTTGTTGATCTGCTAATTTAAAAGTAATTCTTATAAGGAAAATGTATGGATTTTCAAAAAAATAATTCCTCATTTGTTTTTTTGAGTTTCAAAAGCCTGTGATTATTCCTACAAAAATATCAATTAATAATGCTAATAATAATGCTAATGAAATTTCAAGTAGCATTAAATTATTAATTATTTGCTGTTCTTAATTTTTATTACGTTATCTCTGTGAAAATTAAAAAAATTGTTTTCACTTTTTTTAAGAAACATTTATAAACATCTTATTAGTTATTTTTTTATTGAGTTGTACTCAAAAGGGGAAAAAGGTGAAATTAAAAAATTTTGTATTGCTCTTTGCATTTGTTTTTATGAGCATTTTTTATGCTTATTCTGTTTTTGGTTTTTATCTTAATGGAACTGTTTATGATAATCTTGGAAATCCATTAAATGCAAGTAATGTTTCAGTTACAATTCAAAATATGAGTACTAGAACAACTATAAGCATTAATTCAACTCTTACAAATGAATCTGGAAGTTTCAATTTGTCTTTAACAGGTGATGCAACTTATGGATATCAATTAAAAATAGTTCATATAAACTCTACTTGGAATAATGTTGATTTTGTTGGTCAGTCTCTTCCTTCTTTTCCATATTCTGAATTTAATTCACTTTCAGCTTCATTAATCAATCTTTATTTAAAACAAGCAGGAACAATTAATATTACTGTATTAAATAAAAGTGAGGCAAAGACTTCAAATTATTCTGTTCAGATTAAAGATACAAAATTGGGATATCCTATTAGTTGTGAAGGAGCATCAGGAGATCAATATTTTTGTTATGTTCCAAAAGATAGAAATTATTCATTAATGATTTATCCTCAACCGGGATCAAATGAACATTTTGTTCCAGTCTCTTTTAATTGGAATAATTTTACTTCAAATACTAGTTATGATATTGTTGACGGGAATAGTGCAACACTTTCTAGTTATAATCATACTACTCTTATTTTGCATAAACAATTTAATGTAACTGAAGGTTTTTCAAGAATAGTGGGATATGTTAATGATTCTAGATATAACATGACTTGGGGTAATATAACTATAGTCCCTATTTTACTTGAACCTGGAAATATGATTTTTATGACTTATAGTACTCTTCCTTGGAATGCTAGTGCTTGGAGAGAAGGAGGAGATCAATCTGATGTTTATGATGCAGCTGCAGGTTCATATAATATTACTGTTCCATATTCTTCAGCTGAAACAGTTAATTATTTATTATTAGCTATTGCTGCAAATAATTCACAAATTTATGGAGGTTATAGAAATATAACTCTTAGCTCTACTGTTCGATCTGTTAATTTTACTATGTATGGTTTGTTGGGTAACGGAGCTACTATAAATATGACAAATGCTTCTGGACAAGGAAGTTTTATAGTAAATGCAAAAAAACAAAGTTTTAATTTAGTAAATAGTTCAAATGAATCAATAACTTCTTTATCGGCACATATAGAAACAATTGTTGATTATTCAAATTATAATTGCACTGAATTTACTTTTATGGAAGATTTAAATGGTCAAGGAGTAGCAACTTTTTATATTCCTTTATTAAATATAACTGGTTTTAAGGAAATGAACATTTATTCTCAAACTTATGCTCCGAAAATAGTTACTTCAAGAACTGTTTCTCAAATTATTTCGAATTCGAATATTACTATGAAAACATTTACCCCTAAAGGAACTTCTGGAAGTTTTACTGCAAGTTCTTTAAATATTACAGCTTATAGATCAAATTCAAGTTGTAACGTTCCAAATCCACCAAGTAGCTGTATTCTTAGAAATTTTCTTTTTAGTGAAGCTCAACAAAATATGTTTCCAATTGTTGTTGGTGGTGGTGCAATTAGTTTAAGAATGTCTTACGGATCAACTAGTGTACATTACTCTAATGTTGATTTACTTGCTTCTGGCCCACCTGATGCTGAGTTTGATTCAACAGCAACAACATCTACTTCAAGCGGTTTTAGTTCTACAATGAAGTTTGGTTCACAAGGTCCTAAAATATATGATTTTATTATTACATCAATTCCATATACAGCTGGTTCCTCTTCAGCTACAGGATTAAATGAATCTGCACCAGTTAATATTACTATTCCAGTGTTTTATGATGAAGGATGGACAACACCAATATGGAATGCTACAAATGGTACAAATGCTTCTGCACTAGCAGCTAATTTTTCTCATTATTCTGGACGAACCTCTGAATGGCAAACTCTTATGGGACTTGTAAATTGTACAACTAATGTTTCAGAATTTAACTCAACAGATCCTTGTTATTTAGATGTTTCAAACGATAAAATTTGGTTAAGATTACCTCATTTTTCAGGAACAGAACCTTCAGTGTCTGGAGGAGTTATTACTGCAACATCTACTTCAACAACTACAACTACAACAACCGGTGGTGGAAGTGGAGCACCTACAAGTGAATGGATTGTGCCTTTTTATGTAAGTGAATCAAATTTTAAATCTGGATATACTCAAAATTTAGGTTTAAAATATGCTTTTAATTTTAAAGTAGGAAATGAAACTCATTATGTTGGAGTTATTAATATTTCTGTTGATAGTGTTAAAATTAAAGTTACTTCTACACCTCAAGAAGCAGTAATGAAAGTAGGAGAAGTTAAAAGCTTTGATGTTAATTCTGATGGAGTATATGATGTTAAAGTTAGTATAAATAGTATAGAAAATAATAAAGCAAGAGTTAATATTATATTTACTAATGAGTCTGTTCCAGTAGTGGCTGCACAAGTAAATACTGATGTAACAGGTCAAGTAACAAATGAAGAGGTTGAAAAAACAGATGATTCTGTAGAAATAAAAGAAGGAATAAATAAAGGAATTATTTTATGGATATCAATAATTGTTTTAATAGTTGTTCTTGGCTTAATTGTTGTTTTATTAATAAAAAGCAAAAATAACAAGAGACATTCTTGGGAGAGGATGTTTAAAACAAGATAATTTTTAATTATTCTCTTACTAATATTATTTTATCTGCATAAATCTGAAAGTTATTTTGGTATTTATTTACTTTACCAATAACTTCTATTGTTTTATTCATATTATCTTTGGAGATATTACATTTACAACTTGCTTCGATTTTAGCTGAATTGTCTTTTATAGAAATTATTTGGTATTCCTTAGCTTGTTTAATTTGAAAAATTTTACCTGTAATTTTAACCTGTTTGTTTAAGTTTTTATCAGATATTTCAGAGATATGTGTTTGTTTTGGTTCAGATATTGAATTTATAATTAAAATGACAAAAATACCTATTAAAGATAAGATTAGAAATGTATTTTTCATAAGATACTACAGTAAGATTTAATAATAAACTTTCTGTTATCTTATTATGGATATTGAAAAAAAGCTTGAAATTATTAATAGTTTTGCAGAAGAAATAATCTCTAAAGAAGAGCTTAAGGAGTTGTTTAAATCAAAGAAAAAAATTATTGCTTATGATGGTTTTGAGCCATCAGGCCAAATTCATATTGCACAAGGACTCTTAAGAGCTATAACTGTAAATAAACTCACTTCTTTAGGTATTCACTTTAAATTTTGGGTTGCTGATTGGTTTGCTATGCTTAATAACAAGTATAATGGTGATTTAGACAAGATTAAAGTTGTTGGAGAATATTTCATTGAGGTTTGGAAAGCTTGTGGAATGGATTTAGCTAATGTTGAATTTATCTGGGCTTCTGATTTTATTAAAACACATCCAGATTATTGGGAAACTGTATTAAAATTATCTACTCAGGCAAGTGTACAGAGAGTTTTACGTTGTGGACAGATTATGGGAAGAGAAGAATCAACAAGTAACCCTTCTGCTCAGATTATTTATCCATTAATGCAAGCTGCAGATATACATCATTTGAGCGTGGATATTGCTCAACTTGGGATGGATCAAAGAAAAGTAAACATGTTAGCTAGAGAATTATTTCCTAAATTAGGATATAAACCACCTATTGCTGTCCATCATCACATGTTACTCGGACTTCAATTTAAAGAAAGTGATCTTGAAGGAGTAGATAAAAAAATTGCAATGAAAATGTCAAAATCGAAACCAGAAACAGCTATTTTTATGACAGACTCTAGAGAAGATATTTTTAGAAAGTTTAAAAATGCTTATTGTCCTGAAGGTCAGGAAAATGAAAATCCTGTTTTAGAATATGCAAAATATATTGTTTTTGAAAAATTTGATAAAATAATTATTGAAAGACCTGAAAAATTTGGAGGAAATATTACTGTAAAAAGTTATGATGAGTTGAAAGATTTATTTATTGAAAAAAAAATACATCCTCTTGATTTGAAAAATACTATTGCTAGTTATATTGATAAATTAATTGATCCTGTAAGAAAGCATTTTGAAACTAATAAAAAAGCAAAAGCTCTTCAGGAAAAAGTTAAGAGTTTTAGTGTATCTAGATAGGTAGTCATCTGGTTTTAAATTCAATTATATCTTTGTCTTTTATTACATGTAATAAACCTACTTTTTGATTAGGAAATTTGCTCGAAGGACCCCAAATATGTACTTCTTTAATTGATTTTGCAAGTTCTTTACTTATTTTATTTGCAACATCTAGAACAGTTGAATTTGGTTTTAAAATCATAGGTATTTTTGAAGGTTCTTTATAAGGTTCTTTTAAATATATTCTACAAATATTAAAACTGTTAAATATTTTATTTTTTAGTTCTTCAATACATTCATTATTTTTTGTTGATATTATAACAAAATTATATTTTTTTGAGGATAAATTTGCATTTATCTTTCTTTTTTGTTGTTCATCTAGTAAATCTGATTTGTTAAAAACAACTATTTTTTTTGCATTTGTTTTTTCAATTAGGGGTTCAATTTTTTTTAAATCTTCAAGATTAGTTATTGTTTCTAAAATAACATCGGTTGTATGTATCAAACCATAATCAAAATATTCACTTTCTATTGCAGGTTCATCAATTATCTGAATTTTTACATTTTCATAATTCATAGTACCTATTTCAGGATATCTTGTAGTAAATCTTTGAGAATTATTTTGACTAATTGTTGGTTGAGCATTTGTTATTCTACTTAATAACGAGGATTTGCCAGAATTTGTAAGTCCAATAATGATTACTTGCATATCTGCTTTTTTTATTCCTTCTTTACTTCCAGTTTTCTTTTTTTTTATATTCTCTATTTTTTCTCTTAGTTTAATGCTTCTTGTTTTAAGGTTTGCAAGCATTGCCTCAGAAGATTTATGTTTGGGACATTCTCTTATCATTTCTTCTAACCAATGTAAACGTTCTTCGTCCGTTTGTGCAGATAAAAAATTAGCTTCTGCTTTTTTATAGAAAGGTGATTGGTTTGTTGATGCCATAATAATATCTAAGAATAATCTAATTAAAAATATTATGTAAGATGATTTTTAATCATTTTTTAATATAAATTAAAAATAAAAAAATAAAGTTAGTTGTTTATTTATTCTGTTAAAACAGTATGTGCACCTTCAATTAGAGCTTGTCCACCAGTAGCATAACCTGTTGTTTGCCACACATGAACTGGGTTTGCATTCATCCATTCAGCAATTCCTGCGCCTAAACCTGCAGCAGTAGCTATATTTGTTATTGCATTAAGTGCAGGTCTTTCTTTAATATAAGTGCTAATTTCTCCTCTTTCTGCAGGATGTCTATCTGTTTTTTTATCTGCTAGAGTATATCCTAGCTGTTCAACAGTATCTAATACTCCATCCTTTACACCTTGAATAGGATTAAGTTCTGTAACTGTACTTTCAAGAACTTTATATGGTATTAACATACCATTAACAACTGTTCTTGCACCATTATCTAATGTTGTAGCACAACCAGAAACAAACATAGCACTAAGACCTAAACCCAATGCATATTCTCTTAGTGTATTCATTCTTTTCACCTCCTTTCACTATTTTTATTATGTATTCGGAAAGTATTGTTTCTTTTTAAGCTTGTAGCATTAGAAAAGGGTAGTAATAAAATTGAAATTTGTCTTTTTATTTAGGCCTGCCGGTTTTAGTTATAATTTTTAAACTGTTCATTGTAAATCCTTTAATGTCCGTTTCCAGGGGTTTTTCTGTTTTTTCAATTTCTTTCTTTTTTATTATTTCAGCAAGTGGTAAAGAGATTTTATAATTTTCAAATACTTTGCTAAAAATTTTGTCTATTTGTACTATATCTTGATTATAAATACTTGTTTTTTTAGTTATAAAATAGTATCCCAGTAAGTAATATACTTCCTCTAGGTTCTTTATTAATTCATTATTTTTTTCAGATTGTGAAAAATTAATTTTAATTTCTGACGATTCTTTTTTTTGATGATCTCTATTATCTTTAAATCCAAATGTAGCTGAATCAATATTTCCTATTCCTGTTTTTAAATCATCTTGTAATGAAGTATAATAATTTATACTACTTAAGAAACCTCTTGAACTTTTTCTAGTAAGTTGAAAATAAATCACCTCTGGTTTTTTGTCTATTGAAGCAGTAATTGTTTCTTTACCTGATTTTCCTATAAAATAATAATCAATCTTTTCTTTTTCAGATAATATTTTTAAAATATCTTTTTTTGAATTAAGACAATCTGTTTTTGGGTTAATTTCTGAAGCAAGAATTATTTTAGATAATCCTGAAATTGTTGTTAATCCAATAAGTCCTTTTTCAAGTAATTCTCTTCTTGAGATAATATTGCAGTAATTCATTTGTTTTTTAAAATAAATTCATTTAAAACTATTATTATTCTTCTAAACATATTTTATTATTATCTTTTTCATTGAATCTTAAGATTTATATGGTCTAATTTTTTAGTTAATATATGGAAAATTTAGAATTAATAAATAAAATTATGGAAAAAAAGGAATTTTCAAGATTAAGAAAGATTGATGTACTAAAAGCTTTTTCTTTCGTGGAAAATAGAAATTTTGCTGATGAAAAAAAAATTAAATTAACAAGAGATTTATTAAGACAAGTTTTTTCCGCATTTATTAATACTCGAATATTTTCATTTAAAGAAAGAAGTTATGAAGATGTTTTAAAAAAACATAAGTCAACAAATGAGAGATTTAATAGTTATGGCGAGGTTTATTTGAGAATTTTAAAAAATTTTAATAAAATTGATAAATTATCTATAATTGATCTTGGTGCAGGAGTTAATGGATTTAGTTTTAAATTCTTTGAAAGCTTAAACTATAAGGTTAACTATTCTGCTGTTGAGTCTGTAGGTCAATTTGTTGACTTAATGAATAATTACTTCAAAAAAGAGAAACTAGAAGCACAAGCATTTCATTATAGCCTTTTTGAGATAAATGAAATATTATCTATTATTAAGAAAATAAAAAGTCCTCGAGTGATTCTTTTAATGAAAACAATAGATTCTTTAGAAATGTTAGAAAGAGATTATTCTAAGAAATTAATCTCAGAAATTTTAAATATTTGCGATTCAAAAGACATTTTTGTTGTAAGTTTTGCAACTGAAAGTTTAATTAAAAAAATAAAGTTTAAAGCAAAGAGATATTGGATCTATAACTTTATTAAAGAAAATTATAATCTTATTGATGATTTTGAGATTTCGGGAGAAAGGTATTTGATTTTTACTAAGCAATAATTTAAATAGCAAAATAAATTTATAAGATAATAAACTTATAAAATGATACAAAGAAAAATTCTTAAAAATGGGATGACTGTAATTTTTAAACAAAGAAAAAATAAGGTTATAAGTGTTGCTTTTGCTGTAAGATTTGGTGCTGCAAATGAAAAGGCAGAACATAAAGGTATTGCTCATTTTATTGAACATATGCTTTATAAAGGAACACCAACAAGAGATAGTAAGCAAATTTCAACGCAGATTGAAAAAAATGGTGGTGAACTTAATGGATTTACAAGTGAACAGATTACTGCATTTTGGTGCAAGATGCCAAGTAAACATTTAGATGTTGCTTTAGAGGTTT
The DNA here is from genome assembly GCA_035453125.1 of Minisyncoccota bacterium. Lineage (GTDB taxonomy): Archaea > Nanobdellota > Nanobdellia > Pacearchaeales > GW2011-AR1 > JACPLR01. The sequence continues at coordinate 190,871 of DAOTCN010000002.1, forward strand.
TAAGTGATATGGTTAAAAATCCTTTATTTGATGAAGAAGAGTTGAATAAAGAAAGGCAGGTTATTTTTGAAGAAATGAAAATGTATCATGATAATCCTCAAAGATATGTTCTTGAAAGAATTAAATCTATGTTATATACTGGTGATTTTTCAATACCTATTATTGGTACAATTGATTCAATGAATAGTAATTCTCAAGAAAGATTAAAAGAATTTTTTAAACGAGTTTATGTTCCTGAAAATATGATTTTATGTGTTGTAGGAGATACTAATTTTGATAAACTATGTAAATTTGCTGAAAAAAATTTTGAATCTGCAAAAAAATCTTTTTCAAAACCCGAAGTTTCTTTAATAACAAATTCAATTATTGAAAAAAGAAAAGAAATTGATCAAGCAAATCTTGTTTTTGCATATCATATACCTAAACCGAATGAAAAAATGCATTATGCAGCTCTTGTGTTAAATACATTACTTGCAGGAGGTATGTCTTCAAGGTTGTTTTCAGAAATAAGAGAAAAGAGAAATTTAGCTTATGCTGTAAAATGTATGACTGAAGCTGAAAAAGATTATGCTTATAACTGTATTTATATTGGAACAAGAAAAGAACATATAGATAAAGTAAAAGAAATAATTCTTATGGAATTTGAAAAAGTAAGCAAAAAATTAAGTGAAAAAGAGCTGAATGAGGTAAAAGAACAAATTATTGGCAATTATTTAATATCTCAAGAAGATTCTCATTTTTTACTTTTAAACTATCTTATTGCAGAAATTACGGGGAATGCTAATGATGCAGATAAGTTTGTAGAGAACATAAAGAATGTTAAAATATCTGATGTTCGAAATTTGGCTAGAATTAAGAATTATGGTTTTTTTGCATTAGTTCCAGAATAAATAAGAAATATTTTTATGTTATTTTTTATCTATAAATATAAAAATAAAAGATTTTTTAATTTTTTCATGGTAGTTATAGCTAAATTACCCTTTGAAAATAGTTTTGATGAACTGGGTTGTATAAATGCTCCTGAAGAAATAATAAAAAATTTGCCTGAATTTTATACTAGTGAGAGCGGAAAAGAGATTATTAAAAAAAATTTAGAGATTATTGATATACACCAAGATAGTTATGAATTAATTCATAAACGTATTTTAAATTTAATTTCAAAAGAAAATAAGTCTCTATTTTTGGGGGGAGACCATTCTATAAGCTATCATATTGGAAAAGCATTTTTTGATGTTTGTAATAATGAAGGTAAAGAAGTTTGTTTAATTGTTTTTGATGCTCATGCCGACTGCAAAAAATGTGAAGTAAACCAAGACAATTGTCCAAATAACCTTCAATGGTTAAGATCACTTATTGAGAATGGTTTTCCTGCGGAAAAAGTAATATTAATTGGGCTTAGAAGTATGAGCAGTGAAGAAAATAAGTTTTTAGAAGAAAATAAAATCTTGACATATTTAATGAAAAATATCCTTGATTTAAATGAAATCTGTGATATTGTTATGGAAATTGCAAATAAAAATGAAATTTATATTTCAATAGATATTGATGTTGTTGATAGTGTTTTTGTTCCAGGTACAGCAAGAGCTGAGACTACTGGTTTTACATCTAGACAACTTCTTTATTTTTTGCAGAGATTAAATTTAATTAAAACTTTGAGAGTTATAGATATTTGTGAGATAAATCCTAAAAAAGATATCAATAATGTTACTTCTAAATTTGGAGCAAAAATTTTGGGAGAACTTATTTGATTAAATGGTAAGAACATTTATTTCAGTTGAGATTCCTGAAAATATTAAAGAAGAAATAATTAATATTCAAAATAAACTTGTTGAATCTAAGTTATTTAGTGGAAAATTGACTGAAATTGAAAATTTACATTTAACTCTTAAATTTCTCGGAGAAATTGATAAAAATAATGTTGAAATTATTAAAGAAGAACTAAAAAACATAAAATTTGATACTTTTGAAGTTGAACTTGACAAAATTGGTGTTTTTGATAAAAATTTTATAAGGATTATTTGGATTTCTTTAAGGGGTAAAGGTTTATTTGAATTACAGAGAAAAATTGATGAAAGTTTAACTAAATTTTTTAAGAAAGAAGAGAGATTTATGGCCCATATTACAATTTCAAGACCTAAATTTGTCAATGATAAAAAAAAATTAATTGAATTTATTGAAAAAATGAATTTAAGTAAAATGAAATTTAAAGTTGATAAGTTCTTTTTTAAAAAATCAGAACTAACAAAAAAAGGGCCAAAATATAGCGACCTTATGATAATACTTAATAAATGAGGAATATAATTTAGAAAGAATTTTTTGATTTAAATATTTGTTGTTTTGTAAAATATCTTTTTTTGTTTGTTATTTTTTTATAAATGATTGTTTTATTTAATTATTTTAATGGATAACATAAAAAAGGTTGAAAGAACATATAATATTGATTCTTTTTGTGATGAACTTGTTGGTGAATTTTTAAAATCAAGAAAGGGAAAAGAATCTGATGCAGGTTTTTTGATTTATAATGCACCAACTTTATTGCTTGGAAAATTTAGAAATAGCCTTTTAGAATGTATTAATAAAAATGGAAAAGAATTTAGTGTTAATTTTTCACCGTATATAAATCCAGATAGATTACCCGAGCTTGTTGATAATGGTTTTTATGCTGTAGATATTGGTTATTTTATTAATAAAGGTTATTTTAAGATTTAAATTTAATAAAACTCTTTTGAGATTATTTTAAAAATTTCTGCTTTTTTACCAACTGATCTCTTTAATTCTTCTTCTGAAGCATTTATTACTCCTTTTATTGTCTTAAAATCTTTAAGAAGTTTTTTTGCTGTTTTTGGACCTATTCCGGGAAAACCTTCAATTATATACTGCATTTGTTCATTTATGTTTCTTACTCTTTTATTTACTTTAATACTTAACTCCTTTTCTTGTTTTTTTGAAAGAACAATTAAGAATTTGGCAGTATCTTCGTAGTTCTTTGTAAAAATTATTGGTACTTTATGCGTTAGACTTATTGATAAAAGAAAACCTCTAATAGCATTTTCGTTTATTCCTGAAAAATGTTTATTTTTGTAAAGATCACATTCATCTAATCCTTCAATAATTAAAAGTTTATTATCAAATTGTTGAAGATTTTGTATTTGAGTTATCAACCTTTTGTTTAACATAGAAGATACAAAGTCTGAAACAGTTTTTCTTTCAATTATTACATCTTTAACAATATAATCTCCCACTTGTAAACTTTTAAATTCAATTTCACATCCAAGATTGATTAATTCTGAAGGTATTAATGAATTTTTTTCATGATTATCAATTATTACTTTTAGTTTAATTTTGTTGTTTAATTCATTTGCCTCTATTTTTTCAATTTTTTTTGAAAGAATATCATAAAATGTCATTTTTTAATTTTTATTATTTTTAAACTAATTATTTAAATTCATTTAGGAATTTTTGTTTTTCTTTTTCATTTGTTTCAATAATGGACTTATCCAAGTTATCTTTTAAATTACTTGATTCTTCTTGAAAATTTATTTTTCCTTCTTTTAGATCCTCTTTTATAGAGTTTATTGCTTTATGCATTCTTTTTTCTTTTTGAAATGCAGCCCAATAATTTATTTCGTCCCTGGTTTCTTTTGTAACTAAAGTTATTAACTCTCCAGGTATAAGTCTTGCAGTACGACCTGCTCTTTGTATCTTTCTTATGGCACTAGGTACGGGTTCATAGAATATAACTGTATTTACTTCAGGAATATCTAAACCCTCTTCTCCAATAGATGTTGCACAAAGGACATTAAAATCACCTTTAGAAAAGTCATCTATTAGTTTTTGTTGTTCTTTTTGAGATAATCCTGAAAAATCTTTTGTTTTGTTTTGTTTTTTAGTTTGTCCTACAAATGTTTTTGAAGGTATGTTTAATTTATTCAAATCTTTGCAGATTTTTGTAACACTGTCTCTATATTGTGAGAAGATTATTATCTTACTATTTTTATTTTTTTTAATTCTCTGTTCAACTAATTCCATTAATTCAAATAGTTTTGGATGTTCTATATTTTGTGCAACTAATTCCTGAACTAAACTATAAGCTTTATTAAACTCTGGACTTGTCGTTAATCTTTTTACAGCTTTACTTTGATTTTTACTTGATTGTTCAAATAAACTTTTTATGTAATTATCTAATGTGTATAATGTTTGAGTTTCAATAAGTTCGATAGCATGATGAATTTTTATTGCTTGTGCACATAAAGATGCCCCATTAAATAAACTGAAATTTTTATTTCCAGATGCAAGTGAGCGCATTATTCTATTTTGGGTTTCAATTAATCCAATTTTTGTTGATGCACCAAAAAGTATTTTTCTACTTTTTAATTCATCAATTTTTTTTGAAAGTATTAATTTTAAGATATCTCTTATTTCTTTGAACTTATCCGGAAATTCAAGTTTTATTACATTAAATTGTATTTCTTGCAAATAATTTTTAACATCTTCACTTTCACGAGTTCTTATTTCAACATCTTCTATTGAAAGATTTTTGCATATTGTTTGTATTGTTTGTTTATCTGCACCAGGTGAAGCAGTTAGACCTAATATTCTTTGATTTTTTGATTCTTCAACATATTTTTTTGCTACATAAGTATAACTATAATTCTTTACACATCTATGACATTCATCTTCAATTAATAAAGATACATCAGATAAGTCATAAAGTTTATTTTTAAGGTCATTGCCAATACATTGAGGTGTTGAAAAAATAATATCTGTTTTTTGCCATAGTTTTAATCTTTCATTTGCGTTTATTTTACCTGTAAATAATTCCATCTGAGCAAATAGTTCAGGTAAATGTTTTTTAAAATAATTAAAATGCTGTTGTGCTAATGGTCTAGTTGGTGCGAGGAAAAGTATTTTTTCAAGGGGAAATTTTCCCATTCTAGTTATTACAAGCATAAGAGCTATTAATGTTTTACCAACACCTGTAGGGAGAATAACCAAACAATTTTTTTCAATACATTTTTTTAGAATTTCTTCTTGGTATTCACGGGGTTTAATGTTTTTCAAAAATTTATTTATTAATTCAGTTTCTTTTTCCATTTTTATTTATTAATTTTAAGAAGTTAATATTAATAACTTTTATACTTAAAAATATAATTATTGATTATATAAGAATAAATGAATATGCTAAAAATATTAAATTAATAATTAAAAGTATTATCCACAATGTTGGAAGACCAAACGTGATTTTGTTGCCACTACTACCTGTACTAAAGAATATCTTTGAACCATCTAGATTACTTAGAGGAATAAGACAGAATAGGGAATAATAAATATTTAACCTTGAAAATTCTGGAAAGTTTGCAATATATCCTATTACTGCTCCAATCAAATTGAAAAAAATTCCTGCAGCAGCAATTAAACCTAAGTGTATTTCAGTTATTTCTGTGAATCTATGAATCCCTTGACTTTTTGCAGATCTTGCACTAGTTGAATAAACATCAAATTCTAAAAAAGTCATAAACATAATGTACCCATAGCTTATTAATGAGACTAAGAAAGGAATTAATATTCCTACAGGTAACGGTTTATTAAATGCTGCTTCTCTTCTGAATCCGTATCGTTTAATCATCCATATTTTATGATTAATTCTTGCTCCATAAAAGTTAGCTACAATCTTTTTACCTAAAATATTTATAATAATAACAAGGGCCGCTATAAAAAAACTAAATAGTATTGATAAATAGTTGATTCCGGATTTTGAATTTGAATTGAAAATAACTATAAAAGTAAGAAGAATAATTGCAAGAAAAATAGCAAATATTTCTTTAAATAAATCTTCTGAATTTGACATATTTTTACTAATAATCAAATTTTTATAAATGTTCTGTTTTACTAAATAAAATAATAGAAAAGTATTTAAATAGGTTCTTGATTATTTGTTTATGTTAAAAATAAAAAAGATAAGTGAAGTTCTTGGAAAAAAAGTTTTTACTGATGAAGGTAATTTTTTTGGAGAAATAGAAGAAGTTAACCTCGTTAATAATAAAATAGAAAGTTGGAGAATTAGGTTAAAATCTGGATTAAATAATGTTTTTAGTGGTGCTAGAGGAGTGATTATACCCCATAATTATGTTAGGTCTATTGGTGATGTTTTTGTAATAAGCCAAACTGCTGTGCCTGCTCAGTCAAATGAAGAAATGCCAGAGTTTGCTTAAGATTAAGAGGTTAAATAATGGATAATATTTTAGCGAGTGATTTTGCAGTGTATGGTATATATCCTTTTTTGTTGGTATTTACTTTGATTTTTGCAATATTACAAAAAACGAAAATTCTTGGAGAGGATAAGAAACAAATTGATGCTTTAGTTGCTTTATCTGTTGCTTTAATAACTATATCTTTTTCTTATGCTACAGGAGTTATTTCTAAATTAATGCCTTTTTTAGCAGTTGCTGCAGTAATACTTTTAGTTTTTATGATTCTTTATGGTTTTGTTGCAAGTACATCTGACAAAGGTTTAGAGTTAAGTTCTAATATGAAAAAGTCTATTTTAGTATTATCAATTATTGGAATTATTTTTGCATTAATCTGGGCAACAGGACAATGGGATTTAGTTTATGGTTCTATATTTGAAGGAAGAGGATTTTCAAGTTTAGCCTCAAATGTTTTAATGATTTCAATTATTGGTGGTGCATTAGCAGTAGTTTTGTTTGCTGGAAAGAAAAGAAGTAGTTAATCCTAAAAATATCTCTTTCATTTCTTGTGTGATTGATTAAATGATTTTTTTAAATTAGACTTTTTAAAATCTACAAATGATAAATTTACATTTAAAAAAATTATAAAATAGTTTAATGTTGATTAATTGTTATTTATTTCTATTTAAATTAACTATAATCTAAAATGGAAAGGTATTTAAATAAAAAATTTGTTTTATATTGATGGTAAGTTCAATAGGGGTGATATTACAACAGTGGGCAGATATGGATATTTTTTATTATGTTATTCCATTCTTATTAATTTTTGCACTTGTTTTTGCAATATTACAAAAAGTTAAGATTATGGGTGGTGATGAGGAAGATAACAGAAGAATTAGTGCAGTTATAGCTATTTCAGTTGCTTTATTATCTTTACAATTTGATCAAGTTTCTATATTTTTTGCAATACTATTTCCTAAACTTGGTGTTGGTTTAGCTGTTTTACTTACAGTAATAATTATTCTAGGGGTTTTTATTGATTACCGAAAATCTCAAGGAGCATATTACATTTTTTTAATAATTGGAGGTGTTGTTGGTGCAGTTATTTTATTAAGTACTTTATCTGATTATAGTTGGTATACTGGAAGTTTTTTTCAAGATAATATGTCTGCAATTGTTGCAGGTATAATCCTTATTATTTTTGTTGGTGCAGTAATAACTTCTGGAAAAAAGGATAGAGGACAACCAAGTCTTTTCTTTTCTCCAGTTCCACCAAAGACAACAAGTTAAAATGGCAATATTAGATTTTTCATGGCTTTCGTATTATATGGCAATATTTGGTTTTTTGTTTGTATTTACAGTTATGTATGCAATACTTACTAAAACAAAAATATTGGGGGAAAATGCTTTTTCAAATGCACTTGTTTCTTTTGTTATTGCAATAATTTTTATTACTTTTTCACCTGGTGTTGAATATATTGGAACATTTATGCCTTGGTTTTCTATACTTGTTATCTGTGTTTTTTGTGTATTGGTTATTATTGGTTTTTCACAAAAAGAGATGGACAAATTTATGAAACCTTGGTTTGCTTGGGTTGGCATAATTATCTTAATTTTTATTTTTGTTTTATCTGCAATAAAAGTATTTAATCCAATATTGGGTCCATATTTACCTGGAGGAGATAAAGCAATGGGATTTTTTTATTCTGAAAAATTTTTAGGTGGTGCTATTTTATTAATTATTGCTGCTGCAGCTGCATGGGTTTTAACTAAAAAGAGATAAGTTATTTTTTCTTTTTGTGACTTTTTGAAGAATAACTCTTTTTACTGTTATAATATCTTGGATAAGAACTTTTTTGTTTAGTTAATTCTGTATCTCTTATAGTATCTATCATAGGATTAATAACTTTGCTAAAGCTGGATTGCATATCTTGCATTTCTGTTTTAATATCTTGAAGATTTTGAGTTTGTTCAAATGATTTTCTTATTAATGAACTTTGTAACTGATCAATTATTGATTCTATTTTATGGAGCCGTTCATCTATTTTATCAACTTTTGATTTTAATAATTCTTTAACTTCAGTAATATTCTTTATTTCTGAGTTTGTTTTTGTTAATTTTTCTTCAATTAATTGATTAGTTATTTCACTAATTGTTTCTGTACTCAATCCGTAATTTTCTTCGGGAATATAGTCTCCCTCATTAATTTCTTCATTATATTCTTCACTTTCAGGTTCAGGAACATATTCTTCACTTTCAGGTTCAGGAACATATTCTTCAGCATATTCTTCTGAGTACCCACCTATATCTGGTTCTTGATAATTATAATCTTGATTAGGTGTTATTTCATCATTAGAATATTGTGTAGGATATTGATTACTGTATTGTTGGTCATAAGGGTTGTTATATAAAGAAGATATCGGCATTCCTGTTTGAGGATCAATCATTTGAGTGTTAAGGGGCATTCCTGTTTGTGGATCAATAGGCATTCCTGTTTGTGGATCAATAGGCATTCCTGTTTGTGGATCAATCATCTGATTTTGTTGTGTAGTGTATTCTGGTTGGTTATCTTGACTTTGATCATTCATAACCATCATAGAAGGTTCCATACCTTTTTGACTATTTCCATAAACATCTTGTTGCATACTTGTTGTTACTGCATCCTTTATTTTTAATTGAGCCATAGAATCATTAATCTCTTTTGAGCTAATTCCTTTTGTTTGAAGACTTTTTATTATATCACTTTCATTATATCCCATTTGCTGCATTTGTTTAATTGTATCTGTTAAAGCCATTATATTTTACCTCTCCAAAATTCATGTTGATTTTCTTGATTTGAAAAATTTTTTTCATTATTTTCAGTATTTTTGTGTTTATTTAGTTTTTCATTTATTATCTTTTCAATATCTTCAATTCTTACATATTTTAGTGGTTCAAACATTCTGAATTGTCTTGATAAAATAGCTATTTCTTCACGACGGGCACTTTTTCCGACTTCTTCTGAAATGACTTGAATAGAACTTTTCAATCTTTGAACATCTGTTTTTAAATCATTAATTATTTTTTTTAATTCTATTATTTCATTAACATTTTTTTCTTGTAAATCAATTAAGTTTTGTCCAATTAATAAAATTCTTTCACGATTTAATTTTTGATTCTCTTCAAGGTCCCTTATTTTTAATCCCAATTCATAAGAAACTGATTCTTGTTGAGAAGTTTTTTCTTGTTCGACTATCTTTGCCATCTTTTTATTTAAAATACATAGTTAAATAGGTTTAAAATTGTTGTGGCAATAATTTTATGTGCTTTATAGAAGAGGATTTGTTGAAAGTTTTTATTTTTTGCATTATCAAAAAATAGCAAGATATATATATTTCTTTTAAAAATTATATCTTCTTGCGAAGAAGACATTTAAAATATATTTAAAAAAGAGTGAAAGGAGGTTGTTAAAATAATTTAATTATGGTAAAAAATAATTTAGGTGTTCTACAAACAAAACAATTAGCTGTTCTTTTTGGTGCTGTTCTTATTGTTGGTTTAGTTGCTGGGGTTATTGGTAGTAGTGTTGGAAATGCATTAACTGGAAAAGTAACACTTTCTAATAATGCTGCTGGAACAGGAACATATAGAATTAGACCAGAGGGAACAAATGCAGATACTTGGCTACCTTATAGTGATGGAAATGTTTATTTGACTAGTAATGGAGCAAAGTCTGGTGCAGGATTTGTTTTAAGAAAATGGCTTAGTGGAAGTACTTTTCAGAATTTAATGACTATTGATAAGAATGGAAATATGGTTGTTAATGGAAATTTGAATGCTGATAATGTGTATTCTAAGTCAGAAGTTAATATGTTTGTTAATAAAGTATTAAAGTATGATATCTTAAAGATTGAATCGGCATCTACAAGACTTACTCCTGGTAGAAGATTAACAGACGTGCGGACTACTTTTTTGTCAAGAATTGATTTAAAGAATTCTTTAGCTCGGGGAGTTTTTACAACTAATAAAAGTCAAGATTATATGTATGATCAAGAAATTAAGATTGGGCCTTTAGAATTTAATCAATTCACAGATCATGACTATCAAAATAATAAATCTACACTGGGAATTAAGATACTTCCAAATACTAATTTAATGAACTATACTCTGCGATTTGCGATACTGGCTCAGTCTTCGGTTGATGCTTCTGGAAATTTGGTGGATTTTATTGGAAAGAATATAAAGCTTTTTGGTAAAAACTATAAAATTTCAGAATTTAAAAAATCTCCTGCTTCATTGACTTTGATTGATGAACAATCAAATGTTTTAAAGATCGATAATAATGGAATTGTGAAATTAAATGAAGGGCTAATAAATGAATTAGTTGGTTATGTTTATTTAACACAAGAAAGTACAGGTGTTAAATGGGATAAACTTGAATTAAGATGGCAGGCTGAGGATAAAAAGTTCTTAGTTCCAGGAAAAGAGTTAACTATGCCTGGATTTGAAACAGTGAAGTATTCAATGCAAGATAATACATATGATTCTGATGGAACATATGGAAATGTTTATGTTGTAGGCATGTATAAATAATTTTATTTTATTTCATTTCTTTTTCTTTTCTTTTTTTATTTTATTAGCATAATGTTTATAATTGACTTTGTGCTTTGTTTTTCATATTAAAAGAGATATTAGTTTAATTAAAGAGGTATTTAATAAATGATATTTGATAAAGGAACAGCGATTTATGCATATGAAGTAAGAAATGAATCGGGGCAAAATGTTGCATATGTAAATTATATGGGAGCACCTTATATCCCTTATATTGCTTCTTCACCTGAAGTAATGGGAAGAACAGTTGACATGCTTATTGAATCTCCAAATGTTTCAAGAATTGTTTTTGTTCAACAAAGAAATTACAGTTATGATCTTAAATGTGTTGCTTTATTAACTGAACTTGCTTATATTTATAATTATCTAATTAAAAAAGAAAAAATTCTTTTAACTGAAAAACTTGGAACAGATAAAATTTTAGTTGCTCAAAGATATGATTTTTTGAATACTTTTCTTCAGACTTTAAAAACAGATCCTTTTGCAGCATATCAAAAAGTTAAGGTTTCTCTTTTAGAGGAAAAAGTTATATCTACTAAAAATAAAGATTATAAAGAAATTATTTATAGGCTACTTCTTGAAAAGATTGTTTTAATGCTTGAGGAAAGTAAGTTAATTAAAAATATTCTTGATTTAAATAAAGAAGGTAGTAATAAGGGTAGAGAAGTTTATTCTAAGATTTTTGTTCCAGAAGTTATTCCAAATTTTGCTTTTGCAAGACTTGTTTCTTCATTACCTGAAGATTCTAAGATAATATCTCAATATGAAATTGGTGATGGTGATGATAAAAGTATAGTTACAATTTTAAAAAAAATAAACGAGTTAAAATATTTTTATCATTTAATGCCTCCAGAGTATTTTTTGAATGAAGATCATCAAATGTTATTAAATTTGGCAAGAAATGTTCTTTTAGAACATCAACCAAGGGCAGAAGAGTTTGTTGATCCATCTAGAACAAGACAGATTTTTTTTAATGTTGCAAGAGATTTATTAAGAGAACTTTCTGAAAGTAAAAAAATAGAAATTTCTTATCCTGAATTAAATAAATTAGCTAAGGTTTTAGTTAGACATACAATTGGTTTTGGATTACTTGAAGTTTTACTTCAAGATAATAAACTACAAGATATTGTTTTAAATGCTCCAATCAGTTTAAATCCTATTTATTTAAGACATGAAAAATATGATGAATGTGTTACTAACATTATGTTGAGTCAGGAAGATGCAGATTCTTGGGCTGCTAAGTTTAGAATGGTTTCTGGTAGACCTTTGGATGAAGCAAATCCTATACTTGATACAGACCTTTTAGTTGATAATATTAGAGCAAGAATTGCAGTTGTTCAAAGACCTTTATCTTTACATGGAATTTCTTATGCTGTTAGAAGACATAGAGACTATCCTTGGACATTACCTTTGTTTATACATAATAAAATGATTAATTCATTTGGGGCTGGTTTGATGAGTTTTTTAATTGATGGTTCAAGAACTCTTTTAATTGCAGGAACAAGAAGTAGTGGAAAAACTTCTCTTTTAGGAAGTTTGATGCTCGAAATAAAACCAAAATATAGAATGATTTTAGTTGAAGATACTCCTGAGTTACCTTTTGAATATTTGAGAAAATTAGGATATGATATATTAAGTATGAAAGTTAGATCATCACTCACAGAAACTTCTAATGAACTTTCTGCTGAAGAAGGAATTAGAACAAGTTTGAGACTTGGAGATAGTTCATTAATAGTTGGGGAAATTAGAAGTAATGAAGCTAAAGCACTTTATGAGGCAATGAGGGTTGGAGCTCTTGCAAATGTTGTTGCTGGAACTGTTCATGGTAGTTCACCTTACTCAGTATTTGATAGAATTGTAAATGATCTTAATGTACCTGTTACAAGTTTTAAGGCAACTGATTTGATCTTAGTTGCAAACCCAGTAAAAACACCAGATGGAATGCATTCTTATAAAAGAGTTATACAATTAACTGAAGTAAGAAAACATTGGACTAAGGATCCTTTAGAAGAGGGAGGATTTATTGATTTAATGAGATACAATGTTGAAAAAGATGAGCTTGAGCCAACTGATGAATTAATGAATGGAGATTCTGAAGTTATTAAAACAATTGCAGCTTCAGTTAAAGGATGGGTTGGAAATTGGGATGCAGTTTATGATAATATTTTATTAAGAGGAAAAATAAAACAAGAGATTGTAAATATTTCTGAAAAATTAAAAAGACCTGAGTTAATGGAAGCTAAATTTTGTGCAATTGCAAACAATGTTTTTCATGAAGTTTCAGATGAGATAGCCAATGAAATCGGAATTCCTCATTCTGAAAGAGTTTTCCCGCTTTGGGTAAAGAGAATTGACGAAGAGATACGAAAATTTGAAAAATAATTTTTGTAAGCCTCAAATTAGAAGACAATTAATTTGAGTGATAAAAAGATTTATATAGTTATTATATATTTAGTTATATATTAATTATATAATATGGTAGAACAATCAACAATAATACTTGATAAGAAGGTAATTGAATTGCTTAAACTTGCGAAAGATAATCCTAGACAGACTTATAACGAACTTCTTGAAAGAATGGCTAAACTTTTTATTCAGATTAAAGAAAGAAATCAGTATGACGAATTTTTACATAAAATTCAACAACCAAAGATGAAAGAACTTTGGGATAATAAAGAGGATGAAGTTTGGGAAAATGTATGATTTTGGTGATGTTTTACTAGCTGAGGTTCAGTATACTGATACTTTTGAAGTTAAAACTCGACCAGTTTTAGTTCTTTTTGAAGAATTTGGTAACATTGTTGTTGCAGGAATTACTAGTAATCTGAAGATGAAAGGAATACAGTTAACTAAAAAAGATGGAGCTGTAAGGGAAAGTGTTGTTAAATTGAATTATATTTTTACAATTTCTGAAAAAATGATTAAAAAACAAATTTTTACAATTTCTGAAAATAAGAAAAGACAAATTAAATATGAATTTATTAAGAAGTTTGAGAAGTAAATTTAATCTTCTAAAGAGAGAATCTTGATTTAAAAAAAGCAAGTTTAATTGTAATTATCATAAAAATTACGGCAATTATTGTGCTAATAATTCAAGCAATTATTCCAATTGTCTTTTTGATATTCTTTTATCTTAAACAATTTTTATTATAAAATTAAATTCGAAAGATATATATAATTTCTTTAAAGAGTTATATCTTCGTGTTTGAAGATATTTAAAAAATATTTAAAAAAGAGTGAAAGGAGGTTGTTAAAATAATTTAATTATGGCAAAAAAAGCAAATATTAGTAAAACTAATAATTCTTTAAATAAGACTCGGTGGTTTGTAGTTATAATTGCTGTTGTAGTGTTATTTTTTATAGCAACTACTCTGATTGTAGAAAAAAGTGTAACTGGTAATGCTATTAAGTCAACTTGTCGAGATTCAGATTATGTATTTAATTATTATACTTTTGGATCTGTGAAATTATGTAGCTGGGGAATTTTTTGTACTAATTATCCTGATAAATGTTTAAGTTCTACTCAGTTAAAAGAATTTTCTTGTAGCGGTTCATCGCTTGTTAGTCAAACACACAACTGCCCAGGTTATTGTCAGTCTGGAAAATGTGTTAACGTTTTAAAAACATGCAAAGGGACAAATAAAAACTGTGCAAAATATACTACTCAGTATACTTGTATACATGATTCAGGAAAATGTGATGTAGATTATCTTCGTTCTCCAGTATATATTCATCCCACTGAAAAAGCTAAATGTACTCAAAAGACATGGGATACCCTTTGTAGGCAAACACTGTATAACTCTTATGATTATACAATAACCACACCTCTTTTTGGTATCCCAACACCTTGTGCTTGGACATCATATGGCTGTACTTGGAGTTAATTTCTTTTTTCATTAAGTTTATTAATTCTTTTTCTTTTCTTTTTTTATTATTTTATTAAAATGGTTGAAGTAGAAATTGTTCATTTTTTCAATGAGCTTGGAAGGGGAACTATTATAGATAATATTAGTTGGTTAATTAGTTATATTCCTTTTTTAGTTGTTTTAGTTGTAATTCTTGGAGCAATTATTATTGGTTTGGATCAGAAAAATTGGAAAACTGTTATTTTTGCACTAGTTGTTGCACTTATTTTGCATTTTATTGTAAGTGAATTTATTTTTAAATATGCTGTTACAAGTGTTATTGGTGTTAGAGATAGACCTTATGTTGATAATCCGGGAATAAATGTTATTGGAGAAAAATTTTCAGATAGCTCTTTTCCTTCAAGTCATATTGCTGCTGTAACTGCAATTTTGTTTGTAGTTGTATGGTTTTATGGTTGGGCAATTATTCCAGCAATTATTTTTGGGATGATCATGGCTTTTTCAAGGATGCATAATGGAATGCATTATCCATCTGATTTATTATTTGGATTTTTTTTAGGAATTTTTTATGGTTTGGTAGGAATTTATTTTAGTCAAAATTTTGGTGATCAGATTTTTAAGATGTGATATTCTTCAGATTATTATAAAAACTTTTATTTGTAAAGGTTTATTAATTTATTTTTATTGAGTATACTATTAATTTAGGTTAATTTAAGAGGTGAAATGGTTAATGTAGATGAAATTTTAAAAAAGTATGGTGGAAAAATTTCTCAAGAAATTGAATCTGATGCAAAAGTTGGAGATATTAGTAGAGAATATATTACTTTTAAGAATGATATGATGCCTGCTTTGTCAAAATTTGAGAAATTTTGTAAAAATTTTGGTAGTTTATTTAACATAAAACTAGCTAAAAAAGATGAAGAAAAATTACAGAAAAATTTAGACATAGCTCATCTTGATATAACACCTAGTAATGTTGTTGTTTTTTCTTTTTTTGCTGCATTTATTCTTTTTTTTACAGGACTTTTACTTTTTGTAACTTTTTTTTATTATTTACAAGCAGGAGATATTCTTGTTTATTCTACAGGTCCAGCTGGATTGTTTTTAATACTAACTCTTATTGCTGCAGGATTTATTTTTTATTATATTTATTCAACACCTGAAAGATTAGCTAAAACTTGGAGGTTAAAAGCAAGTGCACAGATGGTTCCTTGTATTTTGTATATTGTTTTGTATATGAAACACACCTCAAATCTTGAAAGAGCAATTGTTTTTGCTTCAAAACATGTTCATTATCCATTAGGTTTAGATCTTAAAAAGATTTTTTGGGATGTTGAAACTGGAAGGTATAGTACTATAAAGGAAAGTTTAGATAATTATCTAAAATTATGGGAATCTGAAGCATTAGAGTTTGTTGAAGCTGTTCATTTGATTGAGTCTAGTTTGTATGAACCTTCTGAATCAAGAAGAATTCAAATTTTAGAAAAATCATTACAAACAATACTTGATGGAGTTTATGAAAAAATGCTTGTTTTTTCAAGAGAAATTAGAAGTCCTTTAACAAATTTATATATGTTAGGAGTTGTTTTGCCTACTTTAGGATTAGCACTTTTACCTCTTGCATCTGCAATGCTTGGTGGTACATTGAAGGCATATCATATTTTTGTTTTGTTTAATCTTATTGTTCCTTTCGGTGTTTTTTATTTAACAACTCAAATAATGTTAAAGAGACCGGGAGGTTATGGAGATACAGAAATTTTAGAGATGAATCCAGATTATTCTACTTATATAAGCAAGAAACCTTATTTAATCTCAAGTTTTATTGCTTTTCCTTTAATTTTAATAGGTCTTCTTCCAATATTTTTTCAGTGGACTTGGTTTTTAGATATTTTTGGATTGCCTTTGGGATTTGATATTGATCTTGGTACATTGGGAATTCCTTTTTTAGAAGGAATTAAGTTTTTTGGTTATGAAATTTTGGATAATCGGATAATTGGACCTTTTGGATTAGGTTCATTAATTTTAAGTTTATTTATTCCTTTGGGTATTTCATTATTTTTTTCTATTGCATTTAAGCTTAGAACTAAAGAGTTAATTAAGTCTAAGGATTATGCAAAACAACTTGAGGGAGAGTTTGTTAACTCTTTATTTCAATTAGGAAATCGTTTAGGTGATGGTTTACCTGCTGAAGTTGCTTTCGCAAGAGTTGCTGATTCAACAAGAGGACAAAGAACTGAAAACTTTTTTAAGAAAGTAAATATGAATATACAACAAGCTGGAATGTCTTTGGAAGCTGCTATTTTTGATAAGAGGAGAGGCGCAATATTATCTTATCCCTCTGCTTTAATTGCAACAAGTATGCGACTTCTTCTTGAATCTGTAAAAAAAGGACTTCAGATTGCTGCACAAAGTTTAATGAGTATTTCAGATTATATTAAGAATATACAAAAAGTTACACAAAGACTTAGTGATTTGCTTGCAGAAGTTGTTTCAGATATGAAGAGTAATATGGTATTTTTAGCACCATTACTTTCTGGTGTTGTTGTAGGTTTAACAGGCATGATTGCACTTATTTTACTTAAACTTTCTTCATTATTAAGTATTGGTTCTACTAATGATTTGGGTGGTGTTGATATAGCTACTATAATGAATATATTTGATATAAAAGAGATGATTCCACCATATTATATGCAGATTTCTGTTGGAATTTATATTGTACAAATAGTTTTTATTTTAAGTTCTGTTTTAACAATAATTGATTCGGGTGATGATAAACTTAAGAAAACTAATGATACTGGAAAAAATTTATCTAGAGGTTTGACAGTTTATTTCATTATTGCTTTATTAGCTGTATTATTACTATCAATTTTAGCATCAGTAGCTCTTGGAAATTTGACTATTTAATCTTTTTAGAATATAAAATTGTTTATCTTATAACTTATAGTCTTAATTTTTTTGATTTCTTTATTTTGTAAAGGTTTATTAATTTATTTTTCATATATTTATTATATTATTTAAAATGATTAATAAAAAAGGGATTGAACTTCAAATGCTTGGATGGATACTTTTAGCAGTTGCTGTTCTTGTTCTTTCAATCTTCATTATTATTTATTTGTCTAAAAGTCAGATTGATGCATTATCTTTTTTTCAAAGAATATTTGATTTTAGGAGAAATTAAATGAAAAAATTCAAAATTAATTTTAAAAAAGGAAGTGATAATTTAACAATAACTAAATTGATCACAATTACTCTTGTACTGCTCGTGGTTATAGCAGTTATTTTTTTTCTTTTTAATCAGGGTTATTTAGATGATATAATTAATTTACCTGGATTTCATGTAAATACGACTGTAGAAAATGTTGATTTAAGAGAGTGTCCAGTGATTATTGGAAGACTTGTAGATAATCAAATAATTTTTTGTGGAGTTGATTATTGGGAGAAAAAAGGTTCGGATGGGGTAACTGTTGGATGTGATTCTAATAGCGAAAATGTTTACAAATTGAGAGATTATAATGGAAAAACAATGCTTGAATTTGCTAGAAATTTTGAGTTAATTGAAACTCCATTGTATGTTGATTTTAAAGATCAAAAAATAAAAGTTGGAGAAAATTCAATAGGTACCCTTGTTATTGATAGTTTTGATCTTGATCAAAATGTTTTAGATGGTTCCGGAGATAGTTATACGGAACTCACTAAACTTTTTAATGGTGCTGCTTATTCAAAAAAAGAAGATCCTAGATATTATCTTGATAATTTAAACAATGCTTTTTTGTTTGGAAATAGTTATATTTGCAGAAAAGATAAATTGAACTATTTACCTTACCTTAATGATATATTATCAATTAATACAAATGAAAATGTTTTGTATTATAATCTGCTTGAATTTTTTAATCCAAAAGAAACGGATAAAATTTATTTATTTTTAGACAAGAATTTAAATGAAATGTCTAAGAGTTTTATTGATAGATCTTTTAATATTGTTTATTTAGAAGATTTAAGTTTAGATGAAATTAGTAATCTTAAAGGAGATTATACAGATTATATTATTAATCAAATTAAAACTGTTGATGGTGAATCGTTAGCTACAAATAATAATGGAATAAAAAAACAAGCCTTTAATTTTCATAAAAATCATATTTCTGACTTTATTAATGATAAGTCTCAATTAGGTTGGAATAGTAATGGAAATAATTTAGATCAAATAGAAACTTCTGAGTTTAATGATAAAGTTTATATTAGGTTAGGATATTATAACCGAAGGGAATTGATTCATCCTACAACTTGGTTTAATTCGAATGAAATAGTTTATGCAACTCCTTGGATAAGGGCAGAGTATTTTTTGATTAAAGGAAAAGAAGCATTTTTTAATTTAAGACAAAAAAATAATTTAGGTATTTGTTTTGAATTTTGTCAGCTTATAGAAGAAGTTCAATAAAATGAATAATAAAAAAGGAATGTGGTTAGCAAAGAATTTTCTGGATGTTGTAATTGCAATACTTTGTATTATAATTCTTCTTTTTTTAACTGTTAAACTCGGATTATATTTTATTAATAAAAATGAATTGGAAACAGCTAAATTACAATTACAATCGATTATTGATGTTATGACAAAAGATTTTAATGAAAGTATGGAAAAAGAATATATTTTTATTAACCCTCAAAATTGGATTTTTTTAAGTTCAGAATTTGGTAGTATTTGTAATTCTAAATTTTGTTTATGTATGTGTAACAGTTTTGATTGTAAAGATTTGTTTGTTTGTGAACCCACTGACAAATTTGTTTTTATTAAGAACAACAACAAACCTCGAAGATTTTTGTATTTAAATCAAATTCCTATTTCTGTTAAAGTGAGGTTTGTTGATAAAAGAGTTTATCCTGCAAATGCTGAAAAAAATATAATTCAGATCAATAACCGAGAGTTAACAACTGGAATTTCCCCAATATTCTTTATTTTTGATGATTCAAGTGGTGTTTGGAAATGGAATGATGAACCAAGTAAGGAAATCAATAGTTGGAAAACTCTGGATAATTCAGAAGATTTATTTAATATTAATAAAAATCTTTTAGAATTGTTGAATGTTCAGGCAGATAACAAACAAACAACCTTTTTTTCAGAAAAAGGTTTTAAAGAATCAAAAGGAGTTTTTATTGTTGAGGCAAATATTGATGAAAATACTTATAAATCTAATAAAGAACTTAGTGATTGGAGTCAAGAAATGAGGCAACTTGATCCTTATGGTAATATTTAGCTTATAATGAAATCAAAAAAAGGACAGGAATCAAAATTATCTCCCTTAGTAAAACTTATAATCACCATTATATTTTTTATGATAGCTTTAGGAGTTATATACAAATTAATTGAATATTCTACTGGTTAATATCTCGGACATAAAATGAAAAAAGATAAAAAAAGAAAAAATGAAAAAAAAGGAGAAATGACAACAGGAGTTATTATTTCTATAATAATATTAGTCATTAGTTTTTTTATTATTCTTTCTGGTTTTATGTCTATTGATTGGACAGGGAATATTAATAAAGAAACTTGTCATAAATCAGTTATTTTAAGGGCATCATTACCAAGTATTGATTCTTTTGGAAAAAAAATAGTTGAAACTCCTCTTGATTGTAAAACTGAAAAAATATGTATTACAACAAATAAATTATTTAAAGGAGATTGTGAAGATGATTTTGGAAATAAAGATTATACAACTATAAGAATTATTTCGGATTCTAAAAGTGGAAAACAACAAGAAGAGATCAAACAAATTCTTGCAAATGCAATGTATGAATGTTGGTCTATGATGGGTGAAGGAAAAATTTCTGTTTTTTCTAAATCAAATGATTGGAATATTGGAACTAATGATAATAAAAAGTGTAGTATATGTACTAGAATTGCATTCGACAAATCACTAAAAGAAACAAAAGAGGGAATACCTACAGATATAAAGATTAATGGTTTTTTTAATTATTTACTTAAAACTAAAATTCCTGAAAAACAAATAACTTACTGGCAGTATTTAACAAATAGTTATGAAACTCCAAGTTATTTACCTGAATTTGTTCAAAATGATTCTCTTACCCTTAATCAAAAAATGATTGTCTTTTCAGAAATGCAACATTCTGCTTTGATTAATATGTTAGATACTAGTAGTTCTGTAACTTCAGCATTAGCTGGAGGTAAAATAGGATTAGGGTTAGGCTCTTTAGTACCCTTTCCCCCAGGTATGTCGATTATTGGAGGAATTGCTGGAGCAGGAATAGGTTATTTTTCATACAATTTAATTAGAGATAATATAAAAATTGATGGTTTGGATTTAGATGCTGTAGAAGGTCGTAGTATTCAATCAGTAAGTATTAGAGATTATGATTCAGAAAATCTTGCAGCATTAAATTGTAAATCTTTTGAAAATAAGGTCTAATAAAATGATTAAGTTGAGATGTATAAAAAATAAAAAAGCAACTGACGACTTTCTTAATGAGACAGTTATATTTATTCTTCTTAATATAGCATTTTTCGCAATTATGTTACTTATTGCTTTTAGGGCAGGTTCGGATGTTGCTTCATATGAACAAAAATATGCTAAAAAAATTTCTTTAATTATTGACTCTTCTATGCCTGGGACTGTATTTTCTATTAATATTGATGAGTTAGTTAATATAATGACAAAAAATGGAAGAGCGATTGACGATGTTTTTAAAATAGGCAATAATAAAGTTACTGTTAAGTTAACTGATGGTAAAGGATATAGTTTTCCATATTTTAGTGATTATGATGTTAATGTAGCTCTTCATTTTGAAAGAAATACAAGATATGTTGATTTTTATGTAAATTAATATTATTTAAAGTTTTAATAAAAAAAGTTTTTAAAAATGATAAAGAATAAAAAAGCAATGGGCGAAAAAATTTTAAGTATTTGGATGTTTTTTATTTGGTTTTTTATAGCTGCAGTAATTGGAGCAAGTCTTTTAATTTTTGCTTCAGGAAATACAGATGTTCGTGAGTTTCAAGCAAGTATAATGAAAAATAGGATTTTAGATTGTTTAAATCAAAATCTTGCAATAAGTACTGATTTCTCTTTTGATATATATAATGAGTGTAGATTTAATAAAGATATTATTGAAAAAAATCTTTATTTTAAGGTCACTATAAAAAATTTTGATACAGGAGAAGTAGTTAAAGTAATTACTGGGGGAAACAAAGATTTTGCAACTTATTGTGATTTAAAATATATTAATCAAATAGAAAATCAAAAAATTGAAGCAGATAATTTTCCTAAGTGTTTTTTTAGTGAAAGTTTATCTTATGATTCCGATTTCGGAAGATATAAAATAGAAGTTATTACTGCTTCAAACAATATTGGGGGAAGAATATGATGATTAAAAATAGTTTTAAGAATGGAGCAATAGGAACAACAATGGTCTGGATTTTTGCATTATTTGCTATATTATTAATTCTTTTAGCTTATCTTTTAGGAGTTTCCTCTTTGGCTGTTCAGGGAAAATCTTCAGAATACTTTGATAAAATAAATAATTTTTTTTCAGCTTCTAAAACAGTTTCTAAAACTTTTTTTACTAAGGAAGAAACAGATAATTTAATCTCTTTTGTTGATTCAGAAGTTGATTCTAATGATGAACAAAAAATTAGAAAACTGTTATTTGATAGTTATGATATTTTTTATGAAAAAAGAGATATTGAATCAGTTATATTTGATAATAATTTTGATATTTGGGAAAAAGTTTATTTAAATACTGAAAATTATTTTGATAATGTTTATGATGAATGTTATTTTTTATGTTTTTATTTTATTTCTAATGATGAAATTTTCCAGATAAAAAATATTGCTAGTAAGAATTGTGATATCTATTTAAGTAATCTTGGTAGCGAATTAATTGTAAAAAACAATTATCAAAATTGGTGTAATGATTTTAATAAAGACATAACTAAATCATCATTTTCTAAGTATAGTCAGTTATGGTTGTTAAATACTGATACTAATAAAGAAGTAATTAAGATTAATTTATTTGTTGGAGGTTCGAATAAAAATGATTAATAGAATAAATAAAAAAGGTGGAGCTGGGATTGCTATAACTTTGTTTGTTCTTGCTACTTTTGTTTTATGTTTTATTGCTCTTTTTAATTTTAATATAAAGAAAGTAAAATATACAGAAGGAGTTTATACTTCTGAATATATGGAAAATATACTTTCAAAAAAAAGTCTTTTAAATTTTTACATTCAAGATATTATAGATAAATCAACAAAATCAGGAAAGACTCAAGTTTCTGATCTTATTCTAGAAATATTAAAAAATATTGAGTTTTATAGAAGTAATGATGGTAGTTATTTAATTCCTGAACTTGCAGGTATTGCCGAACAGATTAATAGTCAAACAGTAAGTATTACTGATGGGAATCTTAGGGTTGTATTAGTTATAAACATTGCACAAAATATAAGGACTGAGGAGGGTGAAGATATTTTGCAATATGATTATAAATACTTAAGAGACTTTGAGTCTAAATTAATTGTTTCTTAAGATTTAATAGTTAAGAAAAACATTTATAAACTAGTTTGTTTTATCTTAATTATAAAAAGAGTTATAAAATGAATAAAAAAGGTGCAGATATGACTATTGGAACTATTGTTGTTATAGTTCTTGCTGTACTTGTTTTAGTGTTTTTGGTTTTTGGTTTTTCACAAGGTTGGGGAAATTTAGCAGATAAAATATTTAATTTTGGTGGAAAACCAAATGTTGATACAATAGTAAGTGCTTGCAGTGTTGCTTGTTCAACAAATTCTCAATATGATTATTGTTCTCATAAAAGAAAATTAGTTCTTGAAGATAAGACTAAATATCAAGATGTAACCTGTATACAATTAGAGCAAGGTGTTGCTGCAAAAGATTCTGATTTATGCATGTGGGGTTCAAAACAAGTAGATGCTAATATTTTTTCGTCATTAAAAGATGATTGTAAGGGTAATCTTATTTGGGATTCTGAAACAAGTAGTTGTAAAGTTGGAGATAAAATTATCTCTTTTTCTGATGGAACTTATATTGAAATAGCCGATGATTGTAAAGGATCTTTAGTTTTTACACCAAAATCACCAGCTATTCCTAAGATACTTAAAGAAGCTTGTACAAGTATTGCTTGTTAATCTTTTTATATCTTATTGTAAAAACTTTAAATAAGGAGTTTAATTTATTATTTTATGGGAGATGATTATTGTTGCGGAGATAGAAGAAAAACAAAGAATGATCTTCGTAAAAAGAGGAAAGTTAGAGTATATAAAAAAGGTGGACAGAATAGAACAAATTAATTTTTTTGATTATTATTTACTTCTTTTTATGTATTGTACTTAAAATTGTTAGAAGAATACTTATTATTACTGGACCAATTATAAAGCCCATTAATCCGAACAAGTTAATACCTCCAAGAACTCCTAAAAGCATAATTACTGGGTGGATTTTTGTTTTATTTCCAAGTATCTTCATCTTTAAGAAAAAATCGATACCAAAGCTAATAATTATCCCAATAATAAAAACTCCAGCTGCTTTTGTATAGTCTTTTATTGCAATTTCATAAAGTGTTATAGGAACCCAAATCAATCCTGGGCCTAAAAGAGGGATAAATGCAAGCAGACCTATTAAAATACCAAGCACTAAATAGAAATTTAAACCTAGAAAGTAGAAGCAGATTATAGCAAATATTGCTTCTACTATTGCTACAATTAATGTTCCGTAGACTATTTCTCTAATTATTTTTTCTGAATCAGCAACTAATTTCTTTTTATTTTCAAAAGGCATAATTTCAATTAATTTTGACTCTATTTTTTTCCAATCAATGAGCAAGTAGTATGTTGTAAATATTATTATTAACATATTTATTACTAGTGCAGGCACTTGAGTTATTGTTGAGTAAATAAGAGTCATAAGTGTTTGACTTATTTTTTGTGTGACTTCGTTTAGTGAATTAGCTATATTTTCATAATATGGAAAACTAGAAAATATAGCTAGTGCTTTTTCCCAACTGAATTCAGATATAAAACCTGAAAATTGAAAGATTAATGAAGTTGAAATTGCAGTAATTATTGCAATAATTAATAAAGCTGCTAAAATAACAGTTATTAATGAAGCAAGTCTTCTGTTTATTTTTTTTGAAAGAAAATCAGTTATTGGTTTTAAAACATAGGCTAAAATAAATGCACTAATAAATGCAACCAAAAAATCTTTTAAGATAAAATAGGTCACTACAACTATTACTGCAAGAACTGCCCAGAATAAATATTCTTTTTTTAAAATATTCTCTTTTTTCATAATATAATAAATAAGTAGTTATTTATTGTTAATACTAAACTAAAAACATTAATAAAGCTTTTTGTCTTTTTATTAAGATGATTGAATTAGTTATTACTATGTTTTTGATTGTTTTATTTTGGATTATATTTGCAGTTATTCAAGATCTTAAATATCGAGAAATTGCAAATTGGTTAAACTTTAGTCTAGCTATTTTTCTTCTTGCATTTAGATTTTTTTATTCAGTTTTTTCAGATAATTATAATATTTTCTTATTTGGAATTATTGGCCTGGTGATATTTACTATTTTAGGGCATTTATTATATTATGCTAGATTTTTTGCAGGAGGAGATGCTAAATTGTTTATTTCATTAGGAGCTTTTTTACCATTTACACTAAGCTGGTACACTAATTTTCTGATTTGCATGGTTTTTTTGTTTGGTTTGTTTTTTTTAGGGGGAATATATAGCATGATTTACAGCGGTTTTTTAGCATATTCTAAAAAAAATGATTTTGTTAGCGAGTTTAAGAAGAATTTTTACAAAAAAGAAAAATGGTTTTTTGTTTCACTGGTTTTTGCCTTGATTTTTGCAATTTCAGGATTTGTTTTCAGCGAGATAATGTTTTTTGTTCTTGGAGGTTTTTGCCTGTTGCTTCCGATTTTATTCATTTATGTAAGTTCAGTTGAGAAAATTTGCTTGATTAAAGAAATTGATGCTGATAAACTAACTTCGGGAGATTGGCTTGTTAACAGCATAAAATTAAAAGACAAGACTATTGAACCAAATTGGGAAGGGGTTAGTGAAGAAGATTTAGATTTAATTAAAAAACACTACAAGAAGAAAATACTTGTTAAGTATGGAATACCTTTTAGCCCGGCTTTTTTGTTTGCAGTTATCTTTTTGATTGTTTTGTATTTTTTAAGGTATCCTTATTGGATATTTTCTTGATTTTCTAATACAGATACAATATTAGCTACTAGTGAAGCTAATAATCCAAATGCACTAATAAATAAACCAACAGTATCAAGAACATTTAATTTAATAAGATTTATTGAAAAATATATGAATATACTTAAGTTAATTATCTGAGAGAAGATAGCAAGAGCATCACCCGTTTTCATTTTATTGTGCTAAGCTTCTTATTATTCCATAAGTTAAGATAATCAGGGCAATTAATCCCAATATCCAGGCGATTATTTGAAGTATCTTTAAGTTCTTTTTTTTCATTTAATATAAAATAATTTATTGTTTATATAACTTATGGAATTCTGATTGGATATTTTGGATAAAAATCACCCCCGGGTTTCCCTCAAGAATGAAATTCTTTGGGCACCAAAATCACAATCTAGGATTTTGTGTGTTATGAATCCTGGAACCAGCAAAATATCTAATTTATGGAATTCTGATTGGATATTTAGGTAACTTTTTAATTTCAAGTTCAAGCTCTTCTTTTGTTTTTGGCTTTTCGGGCTTTGATTTTTTAGGTTTTGGCTCTTTTTTTGTTCCTAAACTCAAAATTCCTTGAATTTCTTTTAGTTCTTCTTCAGAAGCTTTTTTTCGCGGCATTCCTAAATGTTCTTTATCGTAAACTGGAAGAACATTAATTATTCCGTGGTTAAATAGTTCTCCAGTCAATATGTCTACTTTTTTTGGTTTTAGTTTTTCTTTTATTTTTTCAGCAACTTTTTTTGCCAGTGTAAATGTTGATACGGGCATTTTTTCCGGAGAAATATGGTTTTTTGGTATAATTATTACATGTCCATTTGAAATTGGGTTAATTTCAAGTATTGCTATTGCTTCTTTATTTTCAGAAATTTTGTAGCTTTTAACTTTTCCTTCGTTAATCAAGCAGAAAATGCAGTTTCCTTCTGCAGATTCTGCGTTTTCATTATTACCTGATTTTATCAAATTGTTTTTTACAAGAAATTCTTCCAGCTCTTCATCAGTCATAGCTTCAATTTGCTCTTTTGCAGATTCTCTTTGCTCTTCTGGCCAAGCTTCTACCTGTTTTAAGAGCTGCTCTTTTATTGTTTTTATTTGAGATTCGCTTAACATCAATTAAACAAGTTTTTAGGTTATTTATGCTTTTTGGAGCAGATATATTTTTATAGTTTTAGATGCTGTTTAGAGCATGGAATATGATTTGGAAAGGAGAGAGATAAAACTTAATCGTGTTTTAAGTGAATTAGATAATCTTGTTTTTGAATTTGTTAAAATTATTGATAAATATGCCGATTATGTCATTATGTCTGGATATGTTTCAATTTTGCTTGGAAGATCAAGAACAACAGAAGATATTGATTTGTTTATTAAACCAATTGATAAAGCAACTTTTAGTAAGTTGTATAATGCACTTGATGAAAATGGTTTTTGGTGTATTAATACTGATAATGAAAATGAGGTTTATAGCTATTTAACAAGCGGGTTAGCTGTAAGATTTGCAAGAAAAGGATTTTTTATACCTAACTTTGAGGTAAAATTTCCCAAAGATAATCTTGCATTAGGAACTTATGAAGATTTGATTAAAGTTATTCATCCAATTGGAATTTTGAAGATTTCTTCATTAGAGAGACATATTGCATTTAAAAGATATTATCTTTGTTCAGATAAAGATATAGAAGATGCTCAGCATATTGAAACAATCTTTAAGGACAAACTTGATTATAATAAAATTAATAAACTTAGAGCAGTTTTAGAAAAAAAGAGAAAAAATGAACAATTTAAAAATTAAAAAATTTATGGAACCCGGAAAAAACAACAAAGAAGACAGACTTAATTTTGTTGATTTTTGGGCAGAATATGTTAGGACACATACAGATGAAGAGTGGAGCAAGCAACAAAACATATTAATTAATTCTGTTTACAAAAAGAATAAGATTTAAATATGTTGAATTATTAATTTATTAAGAGGTGAAAATGTCAAAGATTATTGGTTATGTTTTGTCAGTATTGGGAATATTGCTCTTAATATTAGCCTTGAATCCAATTAGACAGAGTTCATTTATCTCAGATATTTTGCCTATTGCAAACATTCCAAATTATGTTTTTATTGGTTTGGGTGTTGTATGCATGGCTATTGCTTTTATTTTTATGAAACAGAGTGGAAGCAAACAAGCTCCTGAAGTTCCAATATTTGAGGGAAAGAATGTTGTTGGCTTCAGAAGAATGAAAAAGAAGAGATAAAAATTCTTATTATATAATTATTTATTTTGATTTTAGTAGTATTTTGCACCAAGTCTTCTTAAACAAAATGCCTTTTTCTTGCTTCTAGTCTTCTTATTTCTTGTTGGTATTTATTTATTGTTGATTTTTGTTCCCGACTTGGTGTTGGTCCGGAGTTTGCAATCATTTGATCTCTTTTTGTCTGCAAAACAGCTATTTTTTCATCAATTACTGCCTGCATTGCTCTTTTGCCTTCCATTCCCTGAAAGTAATAGTTTATTCTTTTATCAAATATAACTACTATTCCTATTGTTATAAAACTCGCAATGTATATCCAGTTTCCCATATCACTTATTTCTGAAGATTTGTATATCCATAAAACAAATAAAGTAATTCCAAAGAAAGCCCAACAGATTTTTCTGCCAGCTCCACCAAGGCCTGCACTATATATAAAATAAAAAAAGATTAAGCAAGGAAGCAATGTTGTTAGTGCTATTCCCAAAGTTCCGTATGGCAGAAGTATGCCTTGTATTATTTGGTTATCTGAAATAAATCTCACTCCAATTGTTGAAATAGCTATTGCAACAATTGCTGCAATTGTTGGATTAGTTGAGAATAATGGAATATTTTTTAGAATAGTATATATAACTACAACTAATAGAATTAAAAGCAAGATTTTTGTGAAGAAAAATTCACTGCCCTGATAATCTCCTAAGATAATTTCAAATACTGGTGTTAAAAACCTAATTGTTTGGTCAATTATCTGACGCATTCCCTCGCCAAGATCAATATATCCTAATCCTCCACCAAAATACTGTGCAGAAACTATTGGAATAACTAAACTTGATAAAATAATAAAAATACTTATATATGAGATAGTCTCTTTTTTCATTAAGATTTTATGTTTCTTTAGTTTAAAAATATTCCTTTAATGCAAATTAATTAATTTCTTTTTGTTTTTTTTTGAATTTACGAAATATTTATAAAGAAGATTAATTTTAGTTATATCATGAAAAATAAAAGGGGTAAAAGTAGTTTTACTAAAAAAAATAATTATAAAGATTCTAATTTATTATTGATTGTTGGATTATGTTTAAGCTTATTAATCATAGCCGGAGTTTTTATTATTGCAATAAATTCAGATATTACATTAACCGGAAATACTATTACTGGATATGCGCCATTAACTGTTGAATCCACAACAAATTTTATTAAATCTTTTATAGGAGGGATTCAAGAGATTGGAAAACCAATTTTTGATCCTTTGCTTGGACAATCTTCATCTGAACCTGTTACTTTTTCTAAAATTTTAATATTTATCTTAGTTGCCTTAGTTATTTCTGGATTGATTGATATAACTAATGTTTTTGGTAGTTATGAAAATAGATGGTTAAATTTTGCTATAGGTATAATTGTTTCAATTCTCGGAATTAGATTTATACCTAATGATTTAATTACTCAAATAGCTTTGCCATCTAGTGCACTTGTTGCTTCTATAGGAATTATTTTACCATTTATAATTTATGGACTTTTTGTCTATCAAACAATTAAAGGAACTACTTTTAGACGAACTGCTTGGTCTCTCTTTGGTATTGTTTTAGCAATCTTATGGGTTTATAATTCTGAAAAGGAGTGGAGTTGGCTTTATCCTGCTATTCTAGGTATTCTTATTATATTAATAATTTTTGATGCAGTTATAAAAAATTGGTGGTATCGTGGAATGAGTAGAGAAGCTTATGAAGAAATGTCAAAAAGTTATAGAGGTAAAACATTAGTTAGAATTCAAGCTCTTCAAGATCAATTAATATTGCCGGGAACTACTGAAAATAGAAAAGATGAGATTAGAAGAGAGCTTGCAACATTAAGAAGAGATCTTAGAGCACATAATATTTAATAAAAACGAAAGATTTATAAACTAAAATAATTTTTAAATAATAAATCGAACAAAAAAAGAGAGAAAATGAAAAAAAATAATTTACTTTTGATTATTGTTTTGTTTTTATTAGCAGTTTTACCTTTAACATTAAGTTTTGTTAGTGCTTTGGATACTGAGACTGTTAAAAGTAATTGGTTTGTTTCACCTTTTGTTGAGTTTCTTCAATCTGTTGGTTGGACAACATATAATACAACAGTTATTTTGTTGGGTATTTTATTGTATATGGTTATTTATTCTATTGTTAAACAAATTTTTGGTAAAGGCAGTCTTAGTCACTTTGCTTGGATATATCCGACTGTAATTTCATTGATTATTGTAATTCTTGCATTTATTGTATTACCTGCTAATTTTGTTAATGCAATTGTTCTTCAATATGGCGTGATGGGAGCAACTATTTTGACCGTTATTCCATTTATTATTGTACTCTTTTTTAGTGTTTGGGTATCTAATAATTTAATGATTGCAAGACTAACTTGGATTGTTTATATAGTTTATTATGCAACAATTTATATCTATAAAGTGTGGTCATTAACTGGCGTAAGTGGTTGGGATGCTTGGTTAAGTGGCCAAGTAATACCTTATTTAGGAGCAATTATCATAGGATGTTTTGTTATGTGGTTTATTCCTGCAATAAGGAATTTTGCATTTATGGGAGAAAAACAAGCAATTAAAGAGATGGGTTTGGAAGTTGCAAACCGTGCTGAGCTTTTACATCAACTACAAGGAGAAGAATTAGATAAATCTTATAAAATTAAAAGAAAATAAGAATTTATTAAGTTATATTGATGGAGTTTATTATTTTAATATAAATGTTTAAAAATTAAGATTCTTTAGAATATTGGTTATGGAAAGAGGGAGAAATAAATTATTTTTTGAATTTTTATTAATTAGTTTATTAATTTTATCTGTTTTTTTGTTAGCAATTAATATTAATTCTAATTTTGTTAGTGCAGCTATTGGAGATATTAACCCTGAAAATACTGAGGATCCTCTTGGAACTGGAATAAATATTGAGGAAGTTTCAGAAGATCCAGATTTACTACAGAATAAGTCAAGAGATTATCTTAAACAAGAATGGACAAAAATATTTGAAGGAAACAGTTTTGGGAGAGTTATTTTAGGTGTGAGCAATATACTTGAGGCTTTAAGCCCTTTATTTAAGATTGTTTTAGGTGTAGAATATTCAATGTCATGGAGTTTTGTTTTTGCTACTGCTATATGGTTGACTTTGTTTCTTATTTTATTTAATCCTGCAGGAGCTATTTTTGGCAATAAACTATTTGGGTTTATTGGAGCCTTTGTGATAGCTTCTCTTGTGGGAGTGTCAGGTGTTATTAAAAAATCAGTTGATATGCTTAACTTTATGATAACTAACAAATGGATTGCTTGGTTTTCTTTTTTTATTGCTCTTTTAATTGTCTTTTTAGGTTATGCTATTGGAAAAGTATTTAGTAAAAATATTGAAGCATCGAAGGAAAACGCAGCTAAACAAAAGCTAAAAGAGGACAGAGAAATAATTGGGACTCATGCAGAAGTTTCTAAGGTAAATTTAGAAAGTTATAAGAAATAAAGTTATTTTATGAAAAGGGGTTATTCTTACTTGGTAAGAATAATATAAAAATTAATGTAATTTTTCTTACCAGGTTGGAAAGATTTATAAATCGAGTTTGTTCTTACTTGGTATGAAAAGTGAAATATTAGTAAAAAATGCAAGAGAGTATTATTCTGATGGAATGGCCTCTTTTAAAAAAGGAAATTATAATTCTGCAGTTGTTTTATTTTTTAAGTCAGTAGTCTCTCTAATTGATCTGTTTCTATTGCAACAAATAGGTTATACTCCTTCTTCACATATAACTAGATTTTCTATAACTAAGAAAAACTTTCCCAAAGTTTATGATATATTAGACCGGGATTTTCCATTTTATCAAGATAGTTATGTTAAAAGTATGACAAAAGAATTAGTGGAGGTTATTAAGGAAGATGCAGAAATTATGGCAAAAGAAACTAAAACTCACTTATAGTAAGGAAGTAATTGATATTGTTCAATTTGGTTCATCACTTTTTGAATCTAAAAAACCTAATGATATTGATATTGCTATAATATTCAATAAAATTCCAGTTAAAGAACAATTAATTGAAATACAAAAAATAAAAAAACAGTTAGAAATCTATTCAGATTTACCAATACATATAATCTCTTTTGATTTATATTCTTTTTTTGATGAGAATAATTTTGCTAAAAATGATATTTTGTTTTACGGATTGAGTTTAATTTCTCAAGATTTTTTTTCAAAAAGATTTGATCTTAAACCTAGTTTGCAGATAGCTTATTCATTATTAAAACTTAAGAAAAAAGATAAGGTAAGACTTCATTATGCTTTAAAGGGCAAAAATAAGAAATATGGCTTGTTAAATAAATATCATGGTTTGTTAATTAGTCCTGGTTTAATTGAAGTAAATCCTCTGTATGAAGAAACATTTGTTACAGCAATTAAAAAGATTACTCCAAATATTAAAATAAAAAGATATTTTGAAAATATTTAACTTTTGTTTATTTAATGCCTTTTTTGATCTTATCCGAAAGCTCTTCTAAAATCAATTATTGTTGCAGAAGCAACATTGTCTAATTTTGCCATATCTTCTTCTAACTTGTCTCTGTCTGAATCTTCTATCCAGGCAAAAGTGATTATAATTGCATTTAAACCAAAAGCAATTGGTTCTCTGATTATCTGAATATTTTTTCCTCCAGATTCTGTTATTAAATCTGAAACATCACTTTCAATTTTTGAAAGATTAGCGTCGGGTGAATCTGGCATTATTTTAACTTTAACTGCTGCGCTTCCCATAGTTTAAATGTAGAAAAATTGGTTTATAAAGTTTTAGGATTATTTTGTGCTAACATAATACTTAAAAATGCATTTTGTTTTTGCTTAATTATTGTATTATAAATTAAAAAGAAGGTAAAATGGTGATTCAAAATTATCAACAATTAATTGAAAAAATTGCAAAAGCTTCAGGTTTAACTGTCAGTGATATTGAACGAAGAGTTGAGGCAAAGTGCGCTAAACTTTCAGGACTTATTTCTAAGGAAGGGAGTGCACAGATAGTTGCATCTGAACTTGGAATTTCATTTGAAAAAGAAAAGATGAAGGTTTCTGAGCTTGTTTCTGGAATGAAGCGAGTTAATGTTATTGGAAAAATTATTAATTTAAATCCAATAAGAGAGTATAATAAAAATGGTAAATCTGGAAAGATTGCTTCTATGAGTCTTGCAGATGAAACAGGAAATGTTAGACTTGTTTTATGGGATATCAATCATATTTCTTTGTTTGAAGAAAATAAAATAAATGAAGGGGATTTTGTTGAAATAAGCAATGGAACAATAAGAAATGGTGAATTGCATTTAAGTGGTTTTTCTGATATTAGAATAAGTCGGGAAGTTATTCCTGAAGTTAAAACAGAAAAAAGTTTTGCTGAAAGAAAACTTGTTGATCTTAAATCTGGAGAAAATGCTAAATTAAGAGCAATTGTAACTCAAGTTTTTGAGCCCAAATTTTTTGAAGTTTGTCCTGAATGCGGAAAAAAAGCTGTTAATGCTAATTGTGAAGCTCATGGAACAATTATTCCTAAAAAAAGAGCTTTAGTTGGTCTTGTTTTAGATGATGGAACAGAGAATATGAGAGGAGTTATGTTTAATGACCAGCTTAATGCAATTGGAATAAGTGATGAAGATTTAGAAAATCCTGAATTTTTTATAAGAAAAAGAGAAGAATTGCTTGGAAAAGAAGCAATGTTTAGTGTTGGTGCAAGAAGTAATAAATTATTTGGAACTACTGAATTAAATATAAATAAAATAGAAGAGATTGAGTTAGATAAGTTAATTGAAAGTTTGAAAGTTAATAATTAAAAATATGTTACTTAAGACACATTTTGTAATATCTTTGTTTTTTGTTTTATTGATTATACTGTTCAGTGGTTTTTTTGAAAATTATCCTTTTTTTGATAAAGCAATTTTTGTAAGTGTTGCACTTATTTCAACTTTGCTTCCCGATATTGATTCAAAATCATCTAAAGTTGGTAGAAATATTTTTTCAAGAATTATTCAGTTTTTTACAAAACATAGGGGTATGTTACATAGTTTGAATTTTTGTATTTTTATCAGTTTTGTTTTATTTTTGTTAGTTCCTTTAATAGCCCCGGGTTTTTTAACAGGATATTCTCTTCATTTAATTGCTGATGGATTGACTGAAATGGGAATTTTGTTATTTTGGCCATCAAAAAAATTAGTTTTAAAAGGTTTTATTAAAACAGGAAAAACATTTGAAAAATTTTTATTTTTTATATTTAGTTTTGGAATATTTTTGGAAATTTTTATTTTTTTCTGGAGATTATTTTTATAACATGGTATTTGTGAAACATAACGATAAATTGAGATAATGTTTATAAATTGAATATTCTAAAAACATTTGTACTAAAAATGGTTAAAGAAAAAAAAGAGATAAATGAAAGTGAAGATGGAGCAAAGCTTGCTGATCTTCCAGGAATTGGACCAGCAGCTCTTGCAAAACTAGAGGCTGCAGGTATTTTTGATTTAATGGGTTTAGCAGTATTGAGTCCGTCTGCTTTATCAGAAGTTGCAGGAATTGGAGAAGCTGTTGCTAGAAAAGCAATACAAGCTTCAAGAGGTATGCTTGACTTAGGATTTGTTGACGGTTCTGAATTTGAAAAAAGAAGAGAAGATATACATCATATTACTACTGGGTCTAAAAATTTGGATAAATTGCTAGGGGGAAGGGGTGTTGAAAGCAAGGCTATTACAGAGGTGTTTGGGGCTTTTGGCAGTGGTAAAACACAGCTTGCCCTATCCCTTGCAGTTCATGTTCAACTTCCAAAAGAAAATGGAGGTGCAGTTGGAAAAGCAGTTTATATTGATACAGAAGGAACATTTAGACCTGAAAGAATTAAACAGTATGCTGAAGGTGTTGGAGCAGATCCTGAAAAAGTTTTAAAAAATATATTTGTTGCAAGAGCATTTAATTCTGATCATCAGATATTGCTTGTTGAAAAGATTAATGAAATGATTAAAAATGGAGAGCCAATAAAATTAGTTATTGTTGATTCATTAACAGCTCATTTTAGGGCTGAATATTCTGGAAGAGGACAATTGGCAGATAGACAACAAAGATTGAATAAATATTTACATGATTTAATGAAGCTGGCTGAACAAAGAAATATTGCTATTTTAGTTACTAATCAAGTTATGGCAAATCCTGCAATGATGTTTGGTGATCCTACAACTGCTATTGGTGGGAATATCGTGGCGCACGCTTCGACATATAGAATTTATTTTAGAAGAGGAAAGAAAGATTCTAGAGTTGCTAAGCTTATTGATAGTCCAAATCTTCCAGACAATGAAACTGTGTTTATGATTACTGAAAAAGGTTTGAAAGATATTGAAATAAAAACTTCTGCTAGTGATGATGATTAGTTTGAAAATATAGAAAAATACACTCGTTCCATTCGTTCTTTAGAATAGGTTATAATTTATTATTAAATTATTTAAACATTAATTAAAATTTTAAAACTAATTAAACTTAATTAAATCTGGCAAGTTTTGCGTAAGCATAAACTATTATGGTTTATTAGAATTTTAGTATTTAGAAAAGTTTCTTTTGTTCTTCCAATATAGCTTCACCATAAACTCCATCATAACCTGGTTTTACTTTTATTTTTCCTTCACGATTTTTTAAGATTAAATCAACTAAATTATCGCTTATTTTTTCATTTAGCATTTCTTGTTTTGAAATATTTAAAAGAATATTAAATTCATTGTTGAATTTTTGTATTAACTCATTATAAATTTCCCAATTTTTTTTAGAAGCAATTCCAGATTTTGTAAATAGGGCAATTATTTCGTGAAGTGGGAGAACTTTATAGAATGCTTTTGCATTTTTTGGTTTATAATTATTATTTCGGTCTTTTTCAGCAAGTTCATTTATTCTAAAATCAACACCAATTGTTAGGGGGTCTTTGCAAACTGGACAAATTCCTTGTAATTTTTTTGTTTCTTCTGGTGAACATGAGAAATTGCAGTTTCGATGGCCATCATAGTGATACATTCCGTATGCCGGATCAACCTCAATTGTTCCTTCTATTGTGTTATTTCTAATTGATTCAATTATATTTTTGTAGGTTATTGTTGGAATGTTTAGTATTGTTGCTTCTCTTCCTAAACGCCAAGGCCAAAATGAATGAGAATCTGAAAATGAGACAATTGTTATGTTATCAAGTTCTTTTAATATCCAGTTCATTTCAGGATCGCTGCTTAATCCGGTTTCAATTGCGTGAATATTTTTTATTTGGTCTCCAAATGCTTCTGAAAGAGAATTAAATCCAGACTTACTACCAAAAATACCAAACCAAGGAGTCCAGGCATGTGCAGGAATAAGTTCAATGTCTTCTGATATTTCCATCATTTTTTTAGTGAATTCAATACAAGAGATATTAAAAATTGGTCTACCATCATAATCTCGCCTTCCTAATGTGTCTAAAAAAGAGTTTATTTGTTCTGCAATTTTAATATTTGGCACTAAAATAACTATATGCACTTTTCTTCCTTTATCTTGAGTATACATTAAGGAAATTTCACCAGTGATAATAAATGGAAATGTTTTGTAGTAGTAAATTCCATCTTTTTCTTTTAGCTTTTTTATTTCTTCAAAATATTTTGGATGAGTAAAATCACCAGTGCCTAAGATGTTTATTCCCTTTATTTTTGCATTTCTGACTAAATTTTCGAAGCTTAAGTCTTTAGAAGTAGCTCGTGAATACTTTGAATGTATGTGTAAATCAGCTATCACCCTCATTTTGTTTTTAAGAAGAGCCTTTTTTTAAATATTTAGGGTTTATTTTGATTTAATTAGAGCAAATTCACATTTTTCTTTTTTTGATTGTTTTTCAATTGATTCGATTATTTGATTTAATTCACTGTCAGCATGTTTTAAATCTATAGATTTTGTTTTTATTATAAATTTTGAACTACCCAAATAGTATATATTATTATAAGATGAAAGTATTTTTTTAATTTTAGAAATACCATCATGTTCTTTGCATGAAAGAGAAAATTCTCTTTTTATTTCTTTTTCTTTTTTTTCTTTTTCTTTTAATATGCCAGATAAACTTTCAATTTCATTTTTTGAGAAATATTTTGATAGTATACTCTGGTCTTTTTTTGCATTTTCAAAAAGTTCTGAAATTTTTGTTTCTTCTCTTATTTTTTCAAGAATGGTTTCCGCTTTTTCTCCAAGATTCTTTTTTATCAAACTTATTATTGTTTTTTCTTTTTTATATTTGTCTAATAATTCTTTTTTTTCATTTTCTTTTACTCTTCTTATGCTTAAGAATAAATGATTATCTTTAAAACTTAAAATTTTACATACAACAATTTTGTTTGGAACAACATAATCTCGAATATTTCTTATTCTTCCAGGTGCAACTTCGCTGAAGTTTATACTTCCTTTTATTCCTTCTTCTGTTTCAACAAAAACTGTAGTTTTTACTACATCTTTTACAATACATACAATTAAATTTCTTTCTTCATATTGATTTTCCATAGAAATTTGATGCTTGGTGTGTTTAAAAGTGTTGTTATTGTTGGTATTAGTTGTTAATAAAAATGTTTATAAATCTTTATTGTTTAATTAAATTATTAAAAAAGAAAATGGTCAAAAATAAATCTGTTAATTCAAGGTTTAGTGTGGATTGGTTATTTCCAGTTGTTGTTTTTTTAAGCCTGGGACTTTTAGCAACTTTCTTAATATTAAATAAAAGAAATATAACAGGGAATGTTGTTGGAAGTCAATTTTCTGGATCATTAGTTGGTTTTGCAGTTTTTTTTATAGCTTTAGGAGTATTAGGAATTTATTTTCTTATAAACAACAAACATTCAAAGGTTAGTAAGAAAAGAAAAAGGTAAAATTATATTTCTGCTTTTTCTATTCTTGAAGGTTTGATAGGTGATTTTTTCAGAACTTCACAACTTCAATTTCTAATCGTTTTTGTAAAACTTCCAAGAATTTTTCTTCTTTTTCACGCTCTAACAAACATCCTGCAGCGTATTTATGACCACCAACTTCACCACCAACCTCATTTATTACAGAATCTAGAATTTCTCTAATATTATTTCCATTTCTACCAACAACTCTTGCTGAAACTTTTATTTTATTGTTGTTATATGCCATCGCTATAATTGCCTTTCCATTTTGATGTGAGTTTGAATTTGAGAGAATGCTGGCAATTGTTCCAATTATTGTGTCTTTTATTTTATCTTCTGCATGAATTATTATATAGTTGTTTTTTTCTATTTTTTTGAGTTTTGGAAGATTTTCAAGTGCTTTTACTATATTTTGTTTATATTCTGTATAAATATTATCTGCTTTTTGTTTTGCTATTTTATTTTGAAGACATAGAGAAACAGCTGTTCCACTTTCACCAAGGCGTGAACATGCATTTATCATAGCACTTATTTGTCTTGCATCTTCAAGTCGATTGAAAAAATTAATAAGATATATATTACCTATTAGTTCTGAATAATCTTTACTATCTGCTTTTTGAACGGCTATTGCTGTTATTAGTCTTGAAAGTTCTTCTTGATTTAATTCAATTAGTGTTTTATATTGTCCATTAATTGGTGTTATTCCTATATCTCTTAAGAAAGCACATGTTCCTTTGTTTGAACCAGTAACTCCTGGGATATAAATTTCTGAACTATATTCAAGTATTTTATTTATTGGACGAGTTGCAGGATAAAGAATTAAACCTTTTTTTATGACAACTTTTGAGTCTTTTATTATATCATTGTAAAATTTATTTAGATCTTTTTCTAGAGTATCTCCAACCATACCGATTACTGCTAAATAAGCTAAATCTGTGTTTTGTTCATCAAGTTCTCTTGCAAAAAAATAAGTTACTCCTGCACCACTTATTTCTGGATTATTATTTATATGAGGATTTACAATTGTTACATTGTCTGGTACTTGAGAATTAATTTCATGATGGTCTAAAATAAAAACATCTGTTTTTAAATTTTTTATATAGCTAAAGCTATTTGAAGCAAGGTCTAAGAATAAAATAATTTTATTTTCAGATGTTTTTGAAATTTCTTCAAATACTTCTTCATCAAGTCCCTTTACTATTTTTAAAGAGAAATTTTTTTTAAGTCTTTGAAGTGCTTTTGATGCAATTGCTGCAGAGGTTATACCATCAGTATCATGGTGGCTAATTATTTGTATTTGTTTGTTTTGTGTTTTTTCAAGAAATTTCTTAGTAAACTCTTTAATGTTTTCAATCATAATAGTCACCTCTTGTTATTCTATTAATATAAATAGTTATAATCAGTTTACTTTGCTTTTTTTGCTTTGTAATTTTCTAGTCTTTTTTTAAGTGAAACATATTTTACAACTTCTCTACCTGCTTTTTTATCTTGCTTGTTTTTTGCATTATGTTCTTCTATTCTTTTTAATTTTTTATTTACAAATGCAACATCATCATCATAAGAAATATTATTTTCTTTTAATATTTTGGTTATTTTTTTACCTAAAAGTTTTATTTTTTCAACACCATATTTTTCTTTTAAAATAAGACCTATTTTTGCAGGGTGATTTCCTTTTTTTGCTAAATCTATAACTACTTCTTCAATATTCTCAACTTTAGCTCTTTCAGGAACTGCCTTTTCAGAATTTTTTTCTTTTTTTACTTTAACCATAATAGTTCATCTTTATTGTGGTTTAAAAACCTTTTTATAGTATTACAGCGGTCAAACAATAAATTTATATAATTTATTTTTTTATTAAAACTATGAGACTTAAATTGTTAGAAGGAAAACAAAAGGAATTAATTAAAGAATTTAAATCAAATAATAACTTAACCTGGAAAGAATTATCCGATTTATTGTTTATAAAAGAAGGAAAATTGAGAGCTTATTTTTATGAAGAATGTTTAATTCCAAAAGAACTTTTTATTAAATTAGATGAAAAGAAAAAATATAAAATATTTATTGAAAAATCTTTATTAGATAATTGGGGAAGGTCTAAAGGGGGTTTATTGTCTAAGGGAAATAAGAAGAAAATTAGATTGCCTAATGATTCTTTAAAATTGGCAGAGTTTTATGGAATTATGCTTGGTGATGGAAATTCAACTTTTATTAAAGACTATAAAATCGGTACTTATATGATTCGAATTGTTGGTGATTCAAGATTTGATAAAGAATATCTAGTTAATTATGTTAAGCCATTAATTGAAGATTTATTTAATATTAAAGTTGGAATAGGAAAGTTTAAACAAAAAAATGCTATGTTTATAGAAGCTCATAGCTTAGAATTAATAAAATTTCTTGAGAGTAAGGGATTTAAACCAGGCAATAAAATAAAAAATCAGTTAGAAATACCTGGATGGATTAAGAAAAATAAAAATTATTTAAAGGTTTGTTTAAGAGGATTATTTGATACTGATGGTTCTATATATATCTTGACTGGTCAGAATTTATTACAAATAAATTTTAAGAATTTTAATTATACTTTATTAAATGATGTTAGGGAAGGTCTGTTGTCTTTAGATATAATTTGCTCAAGAATAAGTAAGGGTAATTCAATTTATATCACTAAAAAGACAGAATTAGCAAAGTTTTTTAAATTGA
The DNA here is from genome assembly GCA_035453125.1 of Minisyncoccota bacterium. Classification (GTDB taxonomy): domain Archaea; phylum Nanobdellota; class Nanobdellia; order Pacearchaeales; family GW2011-AR1; genus JACPLR01. Next base: position 231,598 of record DAOTCN010000002.1, read on the forward strand.
TTGGTTTTAAGAATTCTAAGCATCTTAACCGCATTAAGATGTTTAAAATAGCCCCATCGTCCAGCGGTCAAATTTTTCCTTGACTAGATGTTAAGAAAGAAGACTAGGGATACAAGCCTTTGGAGCTTGGGACCTCGGTTCGAATCCGAGTGGGGCTATTATTTTTTAATAAATCTTTATAAAGTTATTTTTATTTGACCGAACATGAGTTATCAATATACAAGTAATAGTATAAAAAATTCTTATCCAAGTATTATGAAATATTTTGAAACATTACCTAAAACAGAAGATGGTGTTATGTATTCATTATCTGATTCCTGTGAAGAAGATATTTTAATTCAATTTTTTATTATAAACTCTTCTCAAAGAGATGTATTAGGAAATGAAAGACCTCTTCTTTATAGTTTAATTAGAGAACTAGAAACTGCTTGTTTTAACAATGATGAAAAAGAGATATTTAATGTGTTAGAAAAAACAAGAGTTTATCTTAAAGATTATAAAGATATTTAAGTAAAATAATATAAGGAGTCATTAATATTTGTCTTTATATCTTCCACGAGATTCTACTTTTTTTAGTTGATTAAGAACTTGAGTGGCATTTTTAGATGTTTTATAACCTTCTAGAATATATTTTGTGTGGGTTTCCCAGTTATTGAAATGCTTTGCTTCAAGAGCTTGTTTAATTAAATGTAAGTCAACTGCTTTGTCTTCAACTCTTGTTGAAATAAAACCCAGACCAAAGTCAATGAAAAATACTTTTTCTTTTTTCTTTTTTTCTTCAAGAATAATATTACTTGTTGTTAAATCTCCGTGAATTATATTATTGTCATGAAGTTTTGCAATTGATTTTCCAATTTCGATACAGACTTTTTTTTGTTTGGGTTTTGTTAAACTATCTAGATGTTCTGAAAGCTTTTTTCCTTTTATTAAAGGCATAACTATTTGTGTTACATACTTATCTTTTGGAGGTTGAGGTTTTGGAGCATTAATTAAGCTAGATGCTTTTTCAAGAAGTTTTGTTTCACTTCTTGTTCTTAGTATTCTAACTTTTTTGTCAATTTGTGAAATTCTGTATCCTTTTGAAATTCTATCTTTAATTATATTATTGGTTTTTTCATCTAAAATTATCTTTGCTTCTGCACCAGACTGAATTATATTTAGTTTACTCATTTTTTTAGATATAACTTTAATTTTTAGCGAATTTTTCTTTGAATTTATAGTGAGCTTCAACTGTTTTTGTCTTGCATTTTGGACAGTTTTCTTTAAAAGTGTAAGTAGAACACTTCGGACATTTTTTGAGTAGCATTTTATGTTTCTTTGAAAACAGCAAGATATATATATATTTCTTTTAAAAATTATGTCTTCGTGTTTGAAGATATTAAAAAATATTTAAAAAAGAGTGAAAGGAGGTTAATTAAAATTAATTATGGCAAAAAATAATTTAGGTGTTCTACAAACAAAACAATTAGCTATTCTTTTTGGAGCTGTTATTGTTGTTGGTTTGGTTGCTGGAGTTATTGGTAGTAGTGTTGGAAATGCTTTGACTGGAAAAGTAACACTTACTAATAATGTTGCTGGAACAGGAACGTATAGAATTAGACCTGAGGGAACATATGCAGATACTTGGCTACCTTATAGTGATGGAAATGTTTATCTAACTAGTAATGGAGCAAAGTCTGGTGCAGGATTTGTTTTAAGAAAATGGCTTAGCGGAAGTAGCTATAGTAATTTAATGACTATTGATAAGAATGGAAATATGGTTGTTAAGGGAAATTTGACCGTTGATAATGTTTATAGAAGTGATTATCAAGTCTCTGGATTTTGTAAGCTTGTTTACTCCTATAGGGGAGGTGGTAGTAGTCCAAGTTATACTTGTAATGATATTTGTACATATGATAATGAATTTAAATGTTTTGGGCTGTTTTTTAAAGGAGGATATCTATCTAATTGTCAAACTTCTGTAAGTAGTACAGGAGCATATGCATCATCATATTGTCTTTGTTGTAAAGAGCCGGATTAGAGTAGTTAATTTTCATTAAGTTTATTTTTTTTCTTTTTTTTACATCCTAAACTTCTTTTTACCAAACTTCTTTGCAAATTTCATCATTTGCTTTTGAGACATTAATTTAGAAGGATCAGTCATGTCAGCTTCTGATAAATTTTTTGCAGAACCCATTAGTTCTTTAATCATTTTATATTGTTTAATTAACTGCCTTATATCTCCTGTTGAAACTCCAGAACCCTTTGAAATTCGGGATATTCTTGAAGTTTGTTTTTCAAGTATTTCAGGATTTTCTATTTCTTCTTTAGTCATTGAAGCAATTGCATGTTTCCAACCCTTTATTTTTTCTTCTTGATTTCCGAGCATTTCTTCAGGTATTTTTGCTTTGCTAAAACCGGGAATTAGTTCGGTTATTTTACTTAAAGGACCCATATTTTGCATAGAATTTATTTGTTCATATAGGTCAATTAAACTGAATTTTCCCTCTTCAAGTCTTTTAGACATTTTTTCTTGATTTTCACCTGAAGCTGTTTTAACTTTTTCAATTAAAGATTCTAAATCACCCATTCCTAAAAGTCTAGAAACAAAACTTTTTGGATTGAATATTTCAATATCATTCATTTTTTCACCAGTTCCTATGAAATAAACTGGTGCATTAACTTCATAACAAGCAGTTAGTGCTCCTCCTGCTTTTGCAGAAGAATCCATTCGTGTTATTATAACTCCATTAATGTTACAAGATTCTTTGAATGTACTTGCTTGATTTTTTGCTGCTTGTCCTATATCTGCTGCAATAACTAAAATTGTATGTGTTGCTTTTATTTTTTCACTTACCTCTTTTATTTCTTTTATTAGTGATTTTTCCAAAGCATCTCTTCCTGCAGAGTCAACTAGAACTAAATCATATTGTTCAAGTTCTTTTTTGTATTTTTCATAGACTTTTAGTGCATTTTTTTGATTTTTGTCAACAAATACCGGAACTTCTATTTTATGACCAAGTTGTTCAAGCTGTTCTGATGCTGCTGGACGATGAACATCAAGGCCTAGCATTGCAACATTTTTTCCACGCTTTTTATAATATGAAGCTAATTTTGCAATGGTGGTAGTTTTCCCAGTTCCGTATAAACCAACAAATAAAATTGTGTCTTTTTTACCTAATATTAACTCTTTTTTTTCACCACCAATTATGTTTGTTATTTCATCGTTTAATAATTTGATTAGATGCTCTTTTTTTTCAATACCTTTAACTCTTGATTCTCCTTCTTTTTTTATTTTGTTACTTATCTCAGATATTAATTTTATATTAACATCTGCCATAATAAGAGCTCTTTGCAGGTCTTTAACAATAGAATCAATTAGAGTTTTATCTACAAATATCGCTGAGCTTATTTTGTCTATGCTTTTTTTAAGAATATTTGAAAGTCCTTCTAACATAATAAAAACCTCCTGCGGGTTCTTATGACTCCAGCAACCAATGGCTGAAGCCAGTATAAAAACCTCAAAAAACTAAGAAGTTAGGGATTATTAAAGTTGTGGTTTTGAGAAGTATAATTAAATTTATAAGCAACTGAATTTTTCAAAATTTATGGTGAAATCAAAACAGAAAAAAGAGAGTTCTTTTGATAAGTGTAATGGAATATTAGAAGATTTTTTTGAAAACGCTAATTTACCTCTTTGTTCAAAATATTCAACTTTTTATTTAAATCATTATGTTGTGGATCACTTGATTAAAGAAGGATATTCAGAATTCTTATCAGATGACGTATCTGGATTTCAGACTTCTGAAAGTGTTTCTGAAAGAGTATTAATAAAGTTTGCTGAACAACAAAGAGTTTTTAGCGGAAGAACTAGAAAAAATTATGTAATCAAAGAAGTTTATGGCGTTCATAGTGTTAGATTATTTGAAGCTTGGCCGATAAATTAATAAATAAGTATAAATATAGCTGTAATATGAATTTTAGACCTACAATCTGGAAAAGCATTGTTTCTTTAATTGTTAGTGTATGTATTTCTTTACCATTTTCAAAAACTTGTTACTATCTTCACACGTTTGAAGATGGTTGTACCAATCTTTTTAATTATGGGAAATTTGTCATTATCTTAATTCCAATATTCTTATTATTTTATTCTTTATGGAGTCTTGTAGAAAAGAAGTAACGGCGATTTGAATTACCGTTTGTTGCACTAAGTTTCAATCCAGTCCTAAATTAACAATTATTTCTTTTGGGTCAAATAAGGTTAGGTCTTTGTATTCTTGACCTGTTCCGAGGTAGAGAATTGGTTTGCTAGTAACATAACCTATTGAAATTGCTGTTCCGCCTTTTTCATCAACGTCAGCTTTTGTTAGTATTGTACCATCTATGTTTGCAATTTCATTAAATGATTTTGCCTGTTCTGTTGCATCATTTCCAGTTATTGATTCTGCTACAAATATTTTAAGATCTGGTTGAGTAACACGAACAATTTTTTCCATTTCTTTTAATAAATTTTCTTTTGTGTGCATTCTTCCTGCTGTATCAATTAAAACAACTTTTATTTGGTGAGCTTTTGCATAGCTTATTGCATCATATGCAACTGCTGTAGGATCAGAACCGTAAGTTTGATTAATTACTTTAACACCTAGCTTATCACCATGTTTTTTTAGCTGTTCTATTGATGCTGCTCGGAATGTGTCTGCAGCAGCGAGAACACATGAAATATTGTTTTTGTTTAATTTATCCGCTATTTTTGCAATAGATGTTGTTTTTCCACATCCATTTATTCCAAAGAATAAAATAATAAATGGCCCATCTTTTTTTTCTTTTATTCTTTCAATAATATCAAATGGTTCAATAAGTATTTCTAAAATAGATTCTCTTAAAGTGTTTTTAATTTCTTCTTCAAGTTTATCTTTTTTTATTTCAATATTTAATAGTTTCTTTTCCATATCAAGTTTTATTTTGTCTACAACTTCTAAAGCAACATTATTTTCTAGTAAAAGCATTTCTAATCTTTCAAAAAATTCATTAAATGTTGATTCATCAAGTTTTACTGTATTAAATTTACTCTGAATTCTTTCAAAAAATCCTTTTTTGTCTTCAACTTTCTCTTCTTTTTTAATTTCTATTTTTTCTTCATTTAATTTTTCTTCTTCAACTTTCTCCTTTTTCAGTTCTTTTTCTTGTTTTTCCTCAATTTTTTCTTCTAGTTCTTCAATTACTCTTCCTACTTTTTCTTTTTTCTCTCTTTTCTTTGCTTCTTTTTTAAGTTTTTTTTCATCTTTCTTTGTTTCTTCTATAGCCTCAGCTTCTTCAACTTTCTCTTCTTTTTTTCCAAATAGTCCCTGCAGTTTTTCTTTAAAGAATTTAAACATGAACTAGTTAGTTTTATTAAACTTATAAATTTTTAGTATAATAGACTTTTGACAACCATAATGGTTTTAAATTTGATATTTATAACAATTTTGTATAAGGTGATTAATATGGTTGTTTATAATGATATTTATGAAGCATTAAGAAAAGAAAGATATTCTGAACAGTTACAACAACTTTCACGTAAATTTGTAGCTGATGTTGCAGAATATCTTCGTGAAAAGAAAAAAATAGTTCAAAGTCCAGCAGATATGTTTTCTGATGAAGTTTTAAAAGTTCAAAAACAGATAGAGAATGCTACTTCAATATTTAAAGAACTTATGCTTTTGAGAAAAAAAAAGATACTTAGTCTTGTTTTTATTGCTTCTGAAACAGGAATTAATAAAAGAGATTTTGAAAATATGCTTGATTTTGAAAAAGAACTTTTTGATAAAATAATTATTTCTATACAAGAAGCAGATAAAATGATGAATGCTGAGTTTGTTAATGGTTTTTCAGATAATCATAGTGATGATCTTAAAATGGTATTATTTTTGGAAGATATTGAACAATTGGTTGGACTTGATGGTAGTCAAATTGGGCCGTTTAAAAAGGATGAAATTGTTAATCTTCCAAAACAAATTGCAGATATATTAATTTCTGATAAAAAGGCAGAACTAGTGATTGACGAATAGTAAGTTACTATACTTGTGTTTTATAATTAATTTTACATCATTTATAATCTATAAAAATTAAAATCATTATTTTATTGACTACATAAGTTTATTAATAATTATGCTCTTTATTTCTTATGAAATTTAAGACATTAGATGATGTTGAAAGAGAAAAGAAAGTAAGAGAAAGAGATGAGATGAATGAAAATATAGCAACTGATATTGATGATGTTATAAATAGAGTTCAGACAAAAATTTCTATAAGAAGGCCAAAAAAGAAAAAAAGAGGGATTATTAAAAAAATATTATGGGTTGTTTTCTTTTTGTTTTTACTTGTAATGCTTATTAATTTTGTTCTATTGAATATCTGGGCTTTGAAGTTCTTTATTAAAGAATTATTTGGTTTTTTGTGGAGATAAAAATTAAAAGCCTCTGGAGGTGCTAAAAAATCAAAGATTTTTGGCAACTTTATTTTAACAAATAAAGTGAATACTTCCCTCCTTTTTACAAAGCCTCTGGAGGTGCTAAAAAATCAAAGATTTTTGGCAACTTTATTTTAACAAATAAAGTGAATACTTCCCTCCTTTTTACAAAGCCTCTGGAGGGAATCGAACCCCCAACCCCCAGTTTACAAAACTGATGCTCTAACCGTTGAGCTACAGAGGCATGTAAGACTTTTTAGTTTCTTAAAATATAAACTTAATCTTTACCAAGTATTATACCTAAATTAGTGAAATCTCAAGGTTTTTTAAATATTTAGGAAGGCTATTTTAACTCTTGATTAGAATTAATAAGTAGAATTAGAATAAGATTAATATAAATTGTCTTCAGCATTAAACTTATAATCATGAACTTCTTCTATTGAAAACCATAAGGCAAGTTCATTTTTTGCATCTTCTTCATTTGATGATGCGTGAATTAAATTTCTTACAGGTATTTTTTTAGCATCAGCATATTTATAGCTTACATGACTAAAATCACCTCTAATTGTTCCAACAGCTGCTTCTTTCGATTCTGTTGAACCTACAATTTTTCTTACATTTTCTATTGCATTTACTCCCTGAATTATCATTGCAACAATTGGCCCGGAGGTAACATAATCAATAAGCATTTTTCTTACTTCTTCACCTCTTCTTTTAGTTATATCCTCTGTATAATGTCTTTTTGCCATATCATTATCGATTTCTATCATTTTTAGACCGACAATTTTAAATCCTCTTTGTTCAAATCTTTTTATAATTTCGCCAATCAATCCTCTTTGAACTCCATCTGGTTTTATTAGAACAAGTGTTTGTTGCAATATTTTTTCTTCTTTCATTTTATTCTTTATTTTCTTTATGTTTCTTTGAGTCTTCTTTTGATAAGAACTTTATCTCACAAAGTGAAAGAGGATATATCTTCTTTAATTTTAAACTTATTTCTTTTTGTACTTTATTGTTTATAATATCTAAAACTAAATCTTCAAATTTTTTATCTTTTGCATATTCTATAAACTCTTTTTCTGCAGCGATTTTTAGGGCTGATCTAACTTTTCTTTGAACTTTTCTTCTTGTTATTAAAAGTTGTTTAACTTGTAAAAATTCATCTTTACAATTAATAAAATATGAGTTTTCAATATAATTTGTACCTTTATTCATCATTCTTCGAATATATGACCCTAAAAGTTTTATTTGAAGAACTTCGGTATCAATCTTTTCATTTCTTACAATTGTTTTTAATCTAATTTCAATTGATTTTCCTTTTAGTTCAGGAGTTAAATCTATCTTTAAGAATCTATTTCCAAGGCTTTCAATATTTGTTCCAATTAACTCGATGTCTTTATTAATTAGATCAATATGAACTGGAAAAAACTTTTTTCTTTCAATTGCCATTTTTTGATGTTACCTTTTTATTTTGTTTTTTTAAATTTTCCATTATTATTCCATTAAGACTTTTGAGGATCTTAAACCTTTTTTAGATTGATGTGCTTTTTTACATTCCTGACAAGTATAAAGGAAAATTGCTTTTTTTGTTTTTTTTGTTTTTCTTTTCCATTTAGTCATTGGAGGTTTACTTCCCCACTTTCCTAAATTTCCGAATCCTCTTCCAAGGCCTCTTTTCTTTGCTCTTTGAAGACTACCTCTAGCCATTGTTCCTCTTTTAATTGTACTTGAAAGTAATTTAATCTTATGTTCTGTTTTTTTTCTACAGAAAGGACAATATCTATTGGTTGCTTTAGGCTTTTTCATAATAGAATAATCAAATAGAGGGTATTTAAAAGTTATGCCTGTATATGACCCTGCCAAGAATCGAACTTGGGTCCTCTCCACGTCAAAGAGATGTCTTAAACCATTGGACTACAGGGTCTTATTATGATTAATCAACTGTATTTTATATACTTTTATTAGTAACTAACTTAGTAACTTAGTAATTTAGTAACATTTAAATAGAAAGATTCATAATTATTAATTAAACGTTATTAAAAAAAAGATGAAAAAATATTTACTTTTAATTGAGGATGAAAAATTATGGGATAAATTTAAATCTTCTATAAAAAATGATATAAATACAGAGATTATTGAATTAATTAAACTTAAAATTCAAAAGGAGAGGAAAAATGATTAAAGATCTTTGGAGTTCAAGAAAAGGTCAGATAACTATTTTTATCATTATCGCAGCAGTCATTATCGCAGGTGTTTTAATTTATTTTGTAGTTAAAAGTAATTTTTTTCCTTCAAACCAATATATTAAACATCAAGAAGTTTATGATTATTTTGATGATTGTGTTGAAAAAGCTACAGTTGATGGATTAACTATTGCAGGAATTCAAGCAGGTTATATTGATGTACCAGAATTTGTTCCAGGATCAAATTTTGCACCATTTTCATCTCAACTAGACTTTTTGGGAAATCCTGTTCCTTATTGGTATTATGTTTCTGCAAATAATATTATAAAAGAACAAGTTCCAACGAAAAAACAAATAGAAACTCAATTAAGTGAGTTTGTTTTGAGAGAGATCTCTGGATGTGACTTTTCAGAGTTTAGGAAAAAGGGTTATTCTATAAAGATGAGTAATTTTACAATCGATTCAAAAATTTTAGAAAGTAATGTTGACATAGTTGTTAGTGGTGAAATTTCAGTTGCAAAAGAAAATTTGACTTCTTCTAAAAGTGAACATGAAATATCTGTTAAAAGTAAGTTTGGTAAATTTTATAATCTTGCTAAAGAAGTTTATGAAAAAGAAAAGAAAAGTGCTTTTTTAGAGAATTATAGTTTAGACGTTCTTTGGTCTTATGCTCCTATGACTGGTGTTGAATTATCTTGCAATCCTAAAATATGGGAGGCTCCAGAGGTTGTTCAGGATATAAAAAATGGTTTAAGTGCAAATATTGGTAATTTAAAAGTTGAAGGAGATTATTATAAAAAAGGATTAAAATATCAAGATTATTTTATTATCAAAGATGTTAATGTTGATAAAGGAGATTTGATTAGGTTTATGTATGATCCAGAATGGACAACAAGAGTTGAAATTTGGCCTGCTGAGAATTCTTTGATGATTGCTAAACCTATTGGTTTGGAACAAGGTATGGGTATTATTGGTTTTTGTTATGTACCTTATCATTTTACTTATGATGTTTATTATCCTGTACTTATTCAAGTTACTGATAATAAAGAGTTATTTCAATTTCCAGTAGCTGTTATAATTGATAAAAGTTCATCAAGACAATCTCTTACTGCTGATAATTTAGATGAAACAAATCAAAATATTGAGAAAATTTGTGATTATAAAAATACTCCTCTTGATGTTTTCACTTTTGATCAAAAAGGAAATCCAGTTGAAGCAGATATAAGTTATGTATGTATGAATGTTCTTTGTGATATCGGAAAAACAGAGATAATTGGTAATGATGCGCAGTTATCTGAAAATTTCCCTCAGTGTATTAATGGTAAAATTGTTGCACAAGCAGAAGGTTTTGTAACAGAGAATTATATTGTTTCAACAAATGAACCTACAATAGTAAATATTCCAATGAGTAAGCTTTATGATTTGGATGTTGAGCTGGTAGTTGGGGGTAGACCTTATGAACTTGGTAGTAGTTCTGATAATGCAAAAATTGCATTAATTAGTTTTGAAGGTGAGAAGCAAAGTGCAATAATTAGTTATCCTGATCAAAAAAATGTTAAGTTAAGTGAAGGTTATTATAATGTGAGTGTACAAATTTTTGGAGGTTCTTCACTAACTATTCCTTCATCAACATCACGACAGTGTGTTAAAACAACAGCTCCCGGAATTTTAGGATTTTTTGGAAAACAAAATGAACAGTGTTTTGATGTAACAATACCTGAACAAAAACTTTCAGGAGCACTTACAGCTGGAGGAAAAACTGGATATTATGTCTTAGAAGAAGAACTTAAGGTATCAAATAAATTAAAGGTTTCTGTAACTTCTTTCCCAACTCCAAGTTCAATTGAACAATTACAAAATAACTATGACTTATATGAAAAAAATAATATAAATTTAAACTTTGAATAAATGAAAAATAAAAACAAGAACTTAGTTTTAATTATTTTTTTAGTCAGTATTTTTTTTAGTATAATTTTTTGTAGTTATTTTTCTTTTGCAGCTGGAGAGTTTACAACGGGATCTGGAAGTGGATATATATCTTCAAATGCTCAATATGTCCCCGTTGGAACTGGTTTTTCAGGCTCAGAGGGAATTACAACTGCTTCTTTGTGGCCTAGATTAGATAATGTTGTTGGAAGAGAAGTTTGTAATAGGCAAGATTTTATTGTTCAAATTGCTTCAGCAGGATGTAAACCAACTGTTGTAAGAAGTGATTTATTAGCAGAACAAGATGTTGCTGTTTTCTGTCAATTACAAGCAATCCAGATTAATCCAAGTATTAAAGCAGAGTATATTAAGAATATTAATATTCAGCATACTGGAAAATTTCCAGAAGGAGTTAAGGGAGCTGCTTTTTATTCACCTAGAGCTTATTTTTCTTATCAAAAATCAATTTCAGGATTTGCAACTGCGAATAACATAGGTTATGCAATTATTGTTCTTAATAGACAGCCTAATGAAAATAATATGTCTGATTATGTTGAAGGAAATTTGACTTTAAAAATGACTTACCATACTCTTGGTGGTTTTGGAACTGGATTAACTGAAAAAACAATTCCTGTTTTAAGTGAAGATGAATGGATTGCAAGATATCCTGAATTTGTTTTTTTAGATGGTAAAGCTTATTTAAGAGTTGAAAAAGTTGATTCACAGAAAGTTTTAGTTTCAATTTATAGTGATGTAAATCATAGATTTGATTCTTTCACTTTGCAGAAAGGAGAATCTCAAGAAAAATCAATTTCAGGAGATTATTGTGGTGTAGGTTATAAAATGACTTATTTAGATGCTACTATTCCTGAAAAAAAAGCTACGTTAGAAATTGGAGGAGATAGAGTTGATCTTTATGCTGGAGAAAAATTTGCTAATGATGCTTGTCAAATAACTTCCATTAAACCTTTAGGCGCAGGGATGGGCAATGTTACTGGATGGTGTAGAACTGGAAGTGGGTCAACTAAATCCTTCTCTGTTAATATTGGATTAAATGCAGTTAAACTAACAATTGGTGTTGATAATGAAAGAACTTTTGATGTTGGAGATGAAGTTGGAGTTAACTCAAATGTTTTTTTGGCTGCGCAAAGTATTAAGAAAGAAAATAATATTCCCTTTATTGTTTTAGTTAAATTAAAAGAAGATGAAAAGTTTAATAGTGTATTAAAAGAAAAATCAAGAGCTTATGCTGAAAAAATATCCAGAATTAGTGATGAGTCAGAATGGAGCAATGATGAATTTGCAAAAGAAAATAGTGTTCTTGTAATAAAAAAAGGAGAGAAAAAAGCATTTGTTGATGGTTTTGATATAGAATTTTCAGATTATTTTAATCCTAATTCAAAGATAAAATCCGGAGATAACAAATTTGATGATTATTTTAACATGGCTATTGGTAGCTATAAAGTAACTAATCAGGAATATGGAAATACTCCTTTTAATAATGAAGAATTTAGCAATTATGGAATTGCCTCACTAACACAAGCAATATACCTCTCAAAATATGTTGGAAATAGTGTTGTTGATTATGAGTTAATAAAATTATTCAAAGAGAATTATCCTGATAGTTCTTTACCAGTTATTGATAATTATGATAATATTGAAATGATTGATTCTAGTGGGGCTATTCAAGTAGTAGATATTCAAGGAGTTACAACTACTATTAGATTAGTTTCTGTTGAAAATCAAGATCCAAAACATTCAGGTGTGATAATTTCAGTTGATGGTATTGAAATACCTGTAACATCTGAAAAAGAATATTTAGTATCTCCTTATTCAGATTCTGAGAAAAAACAAAGAACATCAATTTTACTTGAAACTTATGATGCTGAAAAAGTTAGAATTAGTGGAAAATGCTATGATAATGAAGGAAAATTAGTGGATAGTCAAACTGAAGAGATTGGTTTAGGTGGTTCAAAAGCAATTTGTGGAAAAGTAATTACAATTAATGAATTAAATTTTCAACAAGATGCTAAAATAAGAGTTGAACCAATCATAAGAAATGCAGGTACAGATATTAATATTAGTTATAAGATTGGAATTGAAAAAAGAGCAATTAAATTAAATCCTGCTAAAACTGCTGAAAGAATTAAAACTCTTAATGAAACAATTGTAAAATGGGAAGATATATCAAAGTCATTAGGAAGTTCAGTTAAAACATTAAAAGCTGCATGTTTAGTTACATCTGCAGCTTTACAAATTAAAAATTTATTTTCAAATTTAGGTGGAGGTGCAATTGCTAGACAAGAAGTTATGCAAAGTGAAGATGGCTGGGATGATATGTGTGCTGATGCAATGTCTCATGGTGGAAATCCTTCTGAAAAATACAGTAAACTTATGGTCCCAGGACCTTATGTAAGTTTAGATGATTGTTATGGAAAAAATGCAAAGTTAATTAATAGTGATGTTAGTTTTATGACTCAAAAAATAAGTTCAGTTAATGAAGAGATATCTAATTTTGAAGAAAATGGAGGATTTGTTAAATCTGGAGGTTTATTTGGAGGGAATGTTGTTGATACTGATGGAGCTAGGAAAGCATATATTCAAAAGTTACAAGGACAGTTAGGAAATAGCAATTTAGTTTTGACTGATGAAAATGGAGAAAATAAAGTTGATGTTGGAGAAATTATGAGTACTTCAAATTTAAGTATTCCTTATGATCAAGCTCGTGAAATTAGACTTTACACAAATATTTTATCTGATTCTGGAGCAAGTTCACAAATGAAAAAACTTGCTGAAAGAAATTTATATGGGATAATGGCTGAAGTTAAGGAAACTGCATATGTTGAAGCAAGAGCAAATAGTGTTGTTAGTGAAGTTAAAAATTCAAATGTAGTTGCTGGAAATTTTATTATGAGTACTCCACCATTACCTAGAGGACAAAATGCTGATGTTTATGATGGTGCTGTTGTTAGTGCAAGAGGAGAAAATTATGGAAAACCTGTTCAAGGGGTTTTATACCAAGGTGAAAAATATTATTTGGTACTTAAAGAATTAAATAATAATCAATATTCAATTGAAAAAATTTACAGATTCAATGCAGATAACTCGATAGGAAGTGAAGTTGTAAGAGAAAGTGAGGATAATTCTGAAAGAGAATTATGGAAGGAAATTAATAATCAGCATCAAGTATTTAAGAGATTTGATGAAGCTTCATATAATAATCCATTTAAAGAAGAAGCTGTTGTTAGATATTATGAAACAGAGCCATATAAGGGAATGCCTTCAGTTGTTCCAATTGATAATTTGAGAGGATGGTATGCTGCAACAAAACAAACATTGCCTGTTGGTGAAAATATAGAATCATATCAGGATTCTGGAAGAGTTTCTAGCTTTTGGTTATGTAATGTTGGAAAAAATGGAAGAGTTGAGTTTGATCAAGGTGTTGGTGATGATATTTGTCAGATGTTTAATATGTTTACTGGACAGCCAACAAATACTTTTAATGGATTATCTGAAAAAGAAACATCGACTTTAGTTAGCAAAGCTTTACAAGCAATACAACAAGCTGCAAATCAGTATAAATCGGGTGTAACTAAAGTTACAATATTAGGTAAATCATACAAAGTAGGTAATCCTGCTATTAATAATCCAGGTGCACAATGTCAAGATTTTATGTCACCATCTGATTGTAAATTAATGTTTAATGTTTGTGATCCAGTAATTTGTCCAGCTAGCAGATGTAATCTGGGGGGCAAGTATTATGTTAATGATGTTGTTCAGAGTGGAATTTTTGGTAGTTTATTTTTGTGCTTACCAAATTATAGAGAAGGAATAATTATACCTGTTTGTTTGACAGGAGTTCAGGCAGGTGTTGATAATTATATTTCAATATTAAAGGCTTCTCGTGATTGTTTACAAGAAAATTTGAATAGTGGTAAGTATGTAGGAATATGTGATGAACTTACTGCAATTTATACTTGTGAATTTTTTTGGAGACAAGCAGCACCTTTGATGAAAGTAATAATTCCTAAACTTCTAGAGATGTTTGTTGGTGGAGGAACAAGAGGTGGAGGAGAATATTTGAATGTTCAGTCTGCTTGGAGCAATATGGAAAGTTCTGTAAGTTATCTTACAACTACTTATGCACCAAATGCAATGAAATCATTTAAAATTAAGTCAACTGAAGAAGCAGGAACTCCAGTTTGTAAAGCATTTGTTTCTGTTAAGTTTGCTAAAAAATTCCAAAATTTAATCGAGCCCGAATCGCCATCACAGTTTAGTGCTTGGTTTGATGAAATAAAACAAACAAGTGTAACAATACCTGCAACATCTCAGTATAAAGTTTATTACCATATATATGCTGGAAAAGATCAAGGGACTTATTATTCTATTTATTTGAAAGACTCACCTGGAGAATCTTTCTATACTTCTTCAGGAATTTATCTTGTTGCAACAGGATATATTAACAAAGGAGAATATGCTGATGAAGCTGCTGATTTTACAGGCCCATCTGGATTCCAACAGTTATGTGTAAGAATTAATTATGAAGAAAAGTGTGGGTTTAAACAAGTTTCAACTTCATTTGCAATTAATTATCTTAGAGATACTTATATTGAAAATCAGATGACAAATACTCAAATAGCTTCTGAAAAAGAGTGTATAAGTGGAAGTGTTGATGCTCTTGCATTAATTAATCCTAATTTAGAAGCCGGAGTGCAGGAGACAATTTCACCAAGTATTTATCAAAGAGGTGTTATGAGAATTTGTGCAACTGATAATCCTGGAAGTACAACTGAACCAGAAAGATGGCAAGATGTTGGAAATTGCGGAGATACAAAAATTAGATGTTGGCTTGATAAAAATTCTGTTGCAGATGCATTTACTGCCGGAAATGTTGGTGTGAGAAATAAAACAATGGCTGAACTTAATCAAGCTGTTAGTGATTATATTAATAATGAGAAAGAAGGAATGCTGGGAGATGAAATTTCTTGGTCTAAATTTAGAGAAATAGAAGAAGCAATTCAAACAAATTTATTTGCTCATTCCGATGATTATACTAATGCAGAGAATATGGAAAAAGATGCTACAGTTATTCTTGCTAAACTTGATCAACTTGATGAGGAATATATACTTGATGAAACACAACAAGCAAGAGTTAGTTATGATAAATCAAGAATTCAAGATTCACTTGCAAGAGTTTATTATCATGTTTCATTAATTAAACAAAAAGAAGATATTGCTGCAAATCAAGGAATAACTGAAGTAATAACTTGTGAGGATTTAGAAGGATATTGGGTAGAAGAGTATATTGATTGTTTAGAAATGAGTGCTACTGATGTAACTAATGATGTTCATGTTGATTCACGTAAAGAAGGTTATGTTTGTTGTAAGCCTATTGAAGAAACAAATGGAGAAACTGAAACTGGGGGAGAAAATGAAGTAAATGGAGAGACAACTGGAGGAGAAACTGAAGGAGAAGTTGAAGAGACTGTTTTATCTTCAGATTCAACTATAGAAGAAAAAACAGTTTTTGCATGTATTTATTTTCAACAAGCAGGTTATTCAAAAGAACAAACTGCAGGAATTATTGGAAATTTAATGCAAGAATCACAATTAGATCCAAAAAATATTGGAGATAATATGTGCACTGATAGTGATGCTTATGGTCTTGCTCAATGGTGCAATGAAAGAAGAACTAAAGTAGAAAATTATATTAAAGAAGTTGCAATAGAAGCTAATAAAGATGATAGTGATTTTAATATACAATTTGCAGCACAATTACATTTTATTCTTGTAGAGTTAGATTCTACTTATTCATCTGCTAAAACAGATTTACTTAAACAAACAACTGTTTCAGGTGCTGCACTTAGTTTTAGAAGTAAATATGAAAGACCTAGTGCTCAAGATCAAACAAGTAGAGTAAATTATGCTAATGAAGCGTATGAGATTTGTAAGAATATTAATTTAGAAAGTAGTAGTTCTGGAAGTTCATCTAAAAAAGTTTGTTTAGATGCTGGACATTTAAGTACTGATGATTATGATAGAGGATTTGTTGATAGTCCTTGTATTGATACAAATATTGATATTGGTAAATGCAACGAAGGAAGAAATAATGAGTTTATTGTTGATAAAATAGATACAAAATTAAAATTAGCAGGATATACTACTGTTTTAACAAGACCTTCTCAGTCAGAGTTTGATGGTGATTCTGATTCAGAGATTAACTTAAGATGGAAAAAAGCTAATGAAGAAAAATGTGATATTTTTATTAGCATACATAGTAATGCTTATGATGGAAGTTCTTACGGAATAAATATATTTCTTGCTGATGAAGATTTTAATAATCGGAATAGTAAAGAATTTCTTTTAAATAATTTTATTATATCCAAAATTAAAACTGCTTTTGACACTAAAACTGCAATAACTTATCCAGATACAGTTTCTAGAACTCAAAGTCTTGCAGTATTAAGACATACAGATATGCCCGCAATTTTAATTGAAGTTGGATCTCATGATAATTTAGAAGATGCTAAAAAACTTATTAATTCATATCGTATGGATAAAGTTGCTGATGCTATTGTTGAGGGTGTTAATGAATATTTTGAATCTTAATTATGTTACAATAATTATAAAAAGACAAATTTAAAAATATAGGATGTTTGAAATTATATTAAATAAGAGGCTGAAAATTGAAAGAATCAAATAAAAAAGGACAATTAACTTTGTTTGTTATAATAGCTTTAGTAATTGTTGTAGCAGTTATTTTGTTTTTTGTTTTTAGTGAAGGTGCAAGAGGTTATTTTAAAAAAACTTTCTTTACAGGAGTATTTGTTCCAGATAGTGTACAAGAAGTTGATAATTATATAACTGACTGTCTTGAAAAAGTTGTTTCAAGAGTAATTATTGTTAACGGTTTGCAAGGAGGATATTATAATACTCCTAATTCAGCAGTATATTATAATTCATATCAAGATCTTCTTGATAGGTATGTTCCCCTTTATATTGACAAAGGAGAAAATATATTGACAAAAGAAGAGCTTGAGAGACAGATTTCGATTGGAGTAGAAGAACAAATGACAAAATGTATTAATTTTAGTATCTTTGATACAGAGATTGAATATGATTTTTCTGATCTAAAGGCAAGTTCAATTATTTCTGAAGGACAAGTAGCTGTTAGTCTTAATTTTCCAGTTTCTATAGATGTAAAAGATACAAAGAGTAGTATAGAAAATTTTGAAGCAACTGAAAAGACAAATTATTTGCTTTTATATAATCTTAGTAAAGAAATAACTTATAGACAATTGGATGAGGGAAGGTTTATTTGTTTAACTTGTATAAAAAGAATGGCTAATGAACAAGGAGTTGATGTTTATATTCAAGAGAGTGATGATAATGTTAATAATATTCATGTAATGATATATTATCTTTCAAAAAATGATATTGATTCAGATAATTTAGAAACATTTTCATTTGCTCATAAATTTTATATGGAGGACTTTGAAGAATATGCATAATAGATTCTATCATTTTTGTATTTTAGTTGTTTTTTTAACTATATTTTTTGAATTAGTTTCTGCTCAAGATTTAATAACACTAAATCCTACTACTGAAAGCTGCTACTCAATTTCAAAGTCTTCAGATTCTTTAATTTTAAAAGTTAGTGATATTGAATGCCCTATAGGACAAGCTATTTCACCAAATTTAGATAATGATGCAGTTGTTGCATCAAATGTAATAGTATCTATTAATAATAGTGGAGCAGTTATTGATTTTTATAAAGATAATAGTAAACTCTATTTGTATAATTCTGGACAATATCAAGTTTTTGATAAGATTAAAAAATCTTCAGAAATTAGAACTTCTAAAGTTACTTTAAATTTTGAAGGGAATATTATTGGAGCTGATTTTATTACTGATAATTCTAATGAATACTCTTTTTATAAAAATAAAATTAAATCTCCAAAAGATACTAAGATTTATTATAGTTTAGAAAATGAAGGTGATTTTATTCATCATATTAATATTTCATTACCTTATGGGATAAAATTAAACGATGATTTTTTAGTTATAGATGGTCAGCAGGATAATAATGAGATTTATGATGTAAAAATAATTGGAGAGGAGATAAAACTTTCAAATGGAATGATTCTGAATAATGGATTTTTAACTTATCTTTATCAAGGAAGATATTCTGTTAGTGTTGGTGATTTTGCAAGAGTTAATGGTTTGAAGATCAATGCTTTATCTGAAAGTGTTTTTTTATTTGATCCAACTAAAGATTCTTTATTTGAAGATTTAAAAAATTTTAGCGAGATTAATAGCATATTTTTAGAAGATGATTACAAAAGTTTTATTATTAATATAACTGAAGGAATTGAACTTTCTTTTTCACCAGTTATATCAGTTAATTTAGGAGGAAAACTACCTATTGATTTAAGTAGAGCAAATGATGATAACAGATGGTATTATCTTGGAGATAAAGATGATAAAGATTATAAGGATGTAACAAAAATTAATACTAAGTTTATTTCTGAAAAATTATATGAACCTTCTAATGAGTGGAGTAGCGATGAAATTAAACAGTATGATGAAAGAACATTGATTATGGCTAAAAAGTATCAAAAAAAACATTTCTTAGAAATTGATGGTTTTGTAGGAGTAGACACACTTTCTTCTATTTTAGGATTTCCAGATATCAACTTAAAAGCAAGTAAATCAAAAATTTATTTTGGAAAGGGTGATGTTGGAGAATATGTAATAGAATTGAAAAAATTATTTGGGTTAGATTATAATAAATCTAATGAATTTGATGATGAATTGTATAATCAAATTATAAATTATCAAAAGAGAAATAAGCTTCTTGCTGATGGAAGAGTTGGAGATGAAACAATATATCAAATGAGAAAAGATTTTATTAAAGGTATTTTATTTTATGATGTGTATCTTATTAAAAATATAGATTATCTTCAATCATCTATTTCTGGATCTGATGAAGGACCTATTTTTTCAATTGATTCAGGTATTTTAATTTTTAAATCAGATGATAAAGAATATTCTTTTAATGCTACAAATCCTCTTGAAATTAGAAGAGAAATTTTTAAACAAGATAACTTTATCTTTTTTATAAAAATTTTTGTGGGATATATTGATATTTTTTCTGATAAAATTGATGAGTTATATTTGAAGGATTATAAAGGCCGGGTTAGTTTACTTCTTGATTCGTTAGGTAATTATGCAAATAATTTTTTTAATTTTTTTAAAAAAGGTAATCTAGAGAAATTTACTCGAAACCTTTTTAATCAAGGAAATAATTTAGATCAGCTAAATACTTTTGATGAAAATGATTTATCTAGTCTTGATGAAAGAATAAAATATTCTTGTTATTATTTTCAGATTAATGGATATTCAGCAGAACAAGCTGCAGGAATTATTGGAAATTTAATTGTTGAATCACCAGGATTAGATTCAACAGCTTATGGAGATTATGGAAAATCTTATGGTATTGCACAATGGAAAGGGGATCGATTAGTTAATCTGAGGTCATTTGAATCTGTAGCTGGTTTGTCTTATTCTGATTTTAAAACACAGTTAGAATTTATCCTTGATGAATTAGACAGTTCTTATTTTAGTAATGCTAAAAAGGATTTACTTAGACAAGAAACAGTTGAAGGTGCAACAGTTAGTTTTATGAATAAATTTGAAAAACCAGGAATTCCTCATCAGAATAGACGTGTTAGTGAGGCTCTAAAAGCTTATGAGATTTGTAAAACAGGAGCAGTTCCTATTAAAGAAGTAAGATATCCTAAAGATTTAGATGCAACAAAAAAGATTTGTCTTGATGCTGGACATGGTGATGGTTATAATCCTTTTGATACAAATGTTTGTACAGAGAGAAATATTGATATTAGTTTTTGTAATGAAGGAATAAATAATCGGTTGACTGTTGAAAAAATTGAAAAAAAATTTGAGGAGTTATGTTTTACTCAAGGAACTTGTTACGATTTCTATTTAACAAGATCTGGTACTACCGATGTTGGACTTATGACTAGAACTGAATTAGCTAATGATCAAAAATGTGATATTTTTATTAGTATACATAGTAATTCTGGAAAGCTTAGTGGAACTTTAACACTTATTGCAGATGGTGCTTTTAATAATAAAAATAGTAACGCTTTACGTTTAGCTAATATTATTCAACCAAAAGTTGCAAGTGCCTTTGGATCTTCAGATTTAGGTGTTAGATCAGATATTGAATCTAGAACTAAATCTCTTGCTGTTTTGAGATATACTGATATGCCTGCAATTTTAATTGAAATAGGATATTATGATAATCCTACTGATGTAGTAAAAATACTTGATGATAATTATAGGAGTGTTGTAGCTGATGCAGTTGTTAGTGGTGTAGAGGAATATTTTAAGGTTTAATATATTAATAATAAATATAAAAATATGAATAAATAATTGGAGTAAATAAATGTACTATCTAAGTAAAAAAGCTCAGATAACTCTTTTTATAATAATTGGATTATTAATCATTGTGTTTATTATCTTTTTTTTTGTATTTAAAGACCAAATTAGTGTAAACAATCCTGATATGAATATTGAAGAAGTTGATGAAGTTAAGATTTTTATGGAAGATTGCTTGAAATCTTCTTTGGAAGAAGCAGTTGATCTTATTATGTTAAATGGAGGACTATCTTTTTTTGAAGAAAGAAGTTACATTTATTATAAAGGAAATGATTTTTATAACAGTAGCTATGTTCCATATTATTTTGATGTAAAAAATGGAGAAAATTTACCGGGAATAAGTAAATTAGAATCTGATCTTTCTTTTTTAATTGGTGAAAATGCAGCATATTGTTTTTATCTGCTTAATTATTCAGAGGAGGGAAATTCAAATGTTCTCTTTGATATTAGTAAACTTTCTGCATCTAATTTTAAAACAAATATTCTTAAAGGAGTTGTTAAAACTCAAATGTACTTACCCATTTATGTTAAAGTAAAAGATTCAAGTTTTCAAATTGAATCTTTTGAAGCAGAAGTTAATTCAAACTATTTAGATTTATACTTAGATTCTATTAAGATTGGTGAAATACAACAAGAGAATAATGAATTGTTGTGTTTTACTTGTGTTGATGAATTTTCTAATAGAGAGAATATTTCAATTAAAATAAGTCATAATTCTCTTGATTATCCTAATTATGCATATATTTATGAATTAAATAAATTTAATCCAAACAGAAATAAACAAGAGGTTTTTAGGTTTGCACATAAATTTTACAATGAATAGTAAAATAAATTATACTTTTTTTGAAATTTTGTTATTACTAATTTTATCTTCTTTTTTAGTTTATTCACAAGAACAGTATTTAGATGATTCTGGTGAAAAAGAACCAGGAATTATTGAACAAATTCCTGTTAGCCAATCAACTAGACTAGACAGTTTAATTGATAAGTTTGGAAAAGATGATCTCTTTAAAGAATTAGGATGGAAGGATATTAGTACAGATAATTCAGAATACATTTTTTTTAGTCATAATTCAGATTCTTTAAAATTTGAATTTAAATCTCCGAGTAGTTCTTTAAATTACTATGATTCTGGAGGAATAAAAAGAAGTTTTAATAATATAATGCCTGCAACAACCAAAATTCCTTCATATTTAGAGTTTGATCTAAATGGTAATTTAAAAAAGTCTAATTTTCAAGTAGGGAATGATGGAGGGAATTATAATTTAGGTAATACTGAACTATCTGCTCCAGAAAATTCAGTAGTTAATTACGATTCTCAAACAAAAAAAATAGATATTTCTTTAGAAAAAGGAACAAAAATTAATGAAAATTTAGCAACTTTTTTAGGAAATAACATTGACGGTGTCGATTTTTCAAATTCAGATTCTTTAAAAGTTGGTGAAAAAAGTGAAAGTATTAGGGGATTAAGAGGTTTTTTTGGATTAGAAACCGAAGGTGCTAGAGGAGATATAGTTGATAAGGATTTTGAAAATGCTGTTAAAAAATATCAAGAAGATAATGGATTAAAATCAGATGGAAAATTAGGATCAGAAGTATATTCCTCTGTTAGATATAAAATCGAAAGTAAAAGAGAAAAAATTTTAATTCATGGCGAAGATGTTACTTTACCTGATTGGAAAAAATTGGAAAAAGGTTCTTTGAAGTATACTTCAGAGGGATACTTTGTTCCAAAAGGAGAATCTTCAACTGTTTCAGGTTTTGATATTAATCCTAATAGTGATGTTGCTTTATTTGAAGATAAAACTAAAAGTTATAATTATCTGAACATTAAAGAAGATGGAAGTTATGATACTTTTAGTAATGATGAAAAGGGGTTTGGATTTAAGTACAATTCAAAATTATCCCTTCCAAATATTGATTTTAGTAATAAAAATGATTGGTTAAAAATTGGAGATACTAGACTTAATCAGGAAGAAATAAAACAATTAAGAGGTTTTTTTAATCTTCCTACTGAAGGAGAAGGAGTTAATGTGATTGATGAGGATTTTAGATCAGCTGTTCAATCCTATCAAAATAAACATAATCTTTTTGCAGATGGAAAATTAGGTCCAAAAGTTTATGAAAATATGAAAAATTATCTTTCAAATGATATATATTTAGATAGAGTTGAATCTTTACCTGATTTGAAATTTGATAATTCAGAATACTTAAAAATTGGAGATTATCGTGAAGATGTTAGAGAAATAAAAAAATTTTTTGGATTAGATTCTAGTGGAAGACAAGGAGCTTTTGTTGATAAAGATTTTGAAAATGCTGTTAGAACATATCAAAAAGAAAATGGTTTAAAATCAGACGGTATTCTTGGTTCTCAAACTTATCAAAGTATGAAAGAAAAGTTAATTCCAAGAGATAAAATTTTTGTTAATCTAAAAAATTCTAAAGTATACTTTAATAGTGAAAATAATGGTTTTAATGCTGAGATTTATGATAAGGGTGAAGCTAAAATACAAGTTGGTTCTGAAAATTTAATATTAAAAGATAAAAAAATTTTAATTAATCCTTCAATTGGAACAGGGGCACACCCTTTTAAAGTTAGAGATAATTATAAAAATACATTTACTCAGTTAGAGCATAATCTTGCTATTGGTGGTTTTGGAACAGATATTGAAAGAGCTAAAAAAACTTATGATGTTTTTTTAAATAAGTATGGTTCTAAAAGTCATGCTAGTGCATGTGGAAGAGGGGCAAGAAATTATTATGAAACTTTAGGAATGACCAATTCTCAAATTCAGAATGCATTTGGTTCTAATACAGAATGGTATGCTTGGCAGATTAAGGATAAAATTAAAAATGCAGGAGGTCAAGTAGATATTCCTTTATCTCAAATTCAACCTTTAGATGTGTTACATATTGGTAAAATTTCTAATAAAAATTTTGGACATTATTCTAGACTTGGAGGTAATCCAGATGTAGGCGATTTTCGTCATGTAGGTGTTGTTGTAGGTTATAAAGATGGAGAACCCTTAATTTTTAATGCAGGATTTAAACAAGGACCTATGTTATCTAAACTAAGTGAGTTAGAAAATTATTATGGAAAGAATTCTTATTCCTTTTCTAGACCTAATTGGGATAATGCTAATGTTAATCCTAGCAATTTTGGTTTTGATTATTCTTCAAATGTTCTTCTTGTAGCATAATGTAATTTTTGTATCTAAATTAAATTATTCAATTCAATTTTTTATGAATAAGATAACATTTAAAACCTGTTTATTTATTATTTTAATAAGCGGGAGTGCCGGAGTGGTCAAACGGGGTGGACTCAAGATCCACTAGCTTAGTGCTTGCGTAGGTTCGAATCCTACCTCCCGCATTTTTTTAAATTGAATTTTTTATATACTATGTATTTGCTCTACAAATTTATCTTCTATATCTGATAAAAGTTCATTAGATATTTGTATGCCTTTTATTATTTCAGGGTTATTTGGATATAATTCTTTATAAACTTCAAGAATTACTCTCATTTCACATAATCCTTTATACATTGAAAGAATACCTCTCGTATCAATAGGGTCTATAAGGTCATTTTTTTGATTGACTTTTGTTAGTCTAAGCATTTCTGCTGTAAAATTATATTTTTTAGTTATTTCAAATATCTTTTCTTCTAAGTATTCTCTATCAATCATTTTATCAACATAATTAATCCAATAAGAACTATAGTTATAAGAATTAATAGAAATAAAACTATAGGTAAGATTATTAATGAGTCTGGAACATTTAAACTATTAGATTTTCTAGTTGAGATTATAGAAGAATCTTCATTTAAACCACAAACATTTCCAAATTCAATACTCTTTACTCCATCATTTATAACTTCTCTTTGAAGTTTGTTATTTACACATTTCCAATCACCATACTCTATTGAGGGTTGAGTTTCTCTTTCATTTTCCTTATCTGTGCATCTATGTTTAGGGATTATAGGATTTGGATTATCATTATCGTCATCTGAATTTTCAGATTCTTGTGTAGTAAAACCTACAGTTACAGGATTAGACCAAATTATTTCTGAAAATGTTAAGGGTATTATATTTATTATTAATAATGTTGAAATTATTAACAAAATTAATTTGTTTTTCATTAAGTTTTTGTATTTTTTTAGTATTTAAATTTTTCTATTGTAACTACTTTATTTTAGTTACAAAATAATCAAAATTAAAGCAAAGCTTTAAAAAGTTTTCCCTGCTTAATTTATAAATATTACTAAAATTATTAAATTAACTTTTTAAAACTTAATAAAATGGCTTCAAACACTAAAAGATGTCCGGAGTGCAATAGTACAAATCTTACTTATGATGATGAGAAGGGTGAATTAATTTGTAATGATTGTGGACTTCTTATAGAAGAAAAAATGGTAGATACAGGTGTTGATCTTTCTGGAAAATTTGATAAATCAGAGAAAAAAGGAAGAGGTGGAGCTCCAATGAGTATGCAAAAGTTTGATAAAGGACTTACAACTAATGTTGGAGAAATTTCAGATATATATAAACTTGATACTAATACTACCCGAAAATTTTTAAGATTAAAAAAATGGCAGGAAAGAGTTTCTACAAGTATCGAAAGAAATTTGAGACTTGCTATGGCTGAACTAAGAAGAGTTTCATCTTATTTGAATTTACCAACTGTTGTTGGTGATGAAGCTGCTAGAATTTATAATTATGTTTTACAAAGAGGATATGTAAGGGGTAGAAGTATGGAATCGGTTATTGCTGCATGTATATATGCTGCTTGTAGATCATATAATATTCCTAGAACACTTGATGAAATTGCTCAAGCATCTGATATGGAAAGAAAAGAAATTGGAAGAACATACAGATTTATTATAAGAAAGTTAACAATTAAAGTTACTCCAAGTTCTCCAGACGATTACATATCAAGATTTTCAAGTATCTTACATTTATCTCCAAAAACTCAGAATCATGCTCTTAAAATTCTTAAAAAAGCAAATGATGAAGAATTAACTTCAGGTAGAGGTCCGGCAGGAATTGCAGCTGCTGCTTTGTATGTTGCAGCATTATTGAATGACGAGAAAAAAACCCAGAGAGAAGTTGCAGATGTTGCAGGAATTACAGAAGTTACAATAAGAAATAGATATAAAGAGCTTATTGAAAAGTTAGGTCTTGAAGATAAGATGAAGCTGAATGAACTTGAAAAAAAAGGTGCTGCTAAATAATTATTTTTTTGATTTATTATTTTAAGATAATTATTGTTAGAATAATTTCTTTTTAATTTAAATATACTCTTTATTTTTATTCAATTAAAACACCTTGAACACAACCTTCTTGAGATGGTCTGTTAGTTACTTTAGCCTTTCCAGCTTCTGTTTCTACAATAGAACCTTTAGTAAGAATATTTTGTCTTGCAAGGAAGTGATTTGATGGAGTTTCAATAACATTTTTTATTTTAACAACTCTTGATTTTTTTGTTTTTAAATCAGTAAGATTTATCTCATTTGCACTAAGCATAACTATTTTTTTGTTACCGCCGATAGTTTTTAACTTTTTAACTTTTTTTTCTTTTAATTTTACAACTCTATTTATTCCTGTTAATTCATATTTCTTTTTTTTTCTTGATCGATGGTATTTTCCACCAGTTAGTTTTCTTCCATGTTTCATGAAAATAATATTTAAAAGATGGTTTAAATATCTTTGCTTTGATATTATTTTTTTGAATTTTTTTTGAATTTTTTTAACAAAAACATTTAAAAAGATGAATACTCAAGAATGATTATGGCTAAAGGAATAGAAAGACCTCTTGACCTTCTGAATAACTCAAAAGGAAAAGAAATCTTGGTGCAGCTAAAGAGTGAGAAACAACTCGTTGGAACTCTTCTTGCATTTGATATCCACATTAATGTGGTATTAGATAATGCAAAAGAAATGCAAAACAATGAAGTAAAAAGAAACATTGGGTTGACTTTTTTGAGAGGAGACACAATTGTTTTTATTTCACCAGCATCATCAGTTTCTAAAGAGGACTAAGTCAGTTTTTTTTATTTTCTGACACCCAAAGAATTCTAAAATTTTGGTGTGTTAAGACTTAGCGAGAGCTCAAGTAAAATTGGTTTCTTAAAAGTATATAAATGCATTTTTATTAATAATTTATAAAATGACAGAAAAAATTGAAGTTAGTTTTTTGGGAACTGGAAGTGCTGTGCCAACAGCAAAGAGAAATCATCCCGCAATTTTGTTGAACTATAAAGCTGAAAGCATACTTTTTGATTGTGGAGAAGGAACTCAGAGACAGTTTAGGAAAGCTAAGCTAAATCCTTGTAAGCTTACTAAGATATTTATTACTCACTGGCATGGAGATCATGTATTGGGAATTCCAGGATTATTACAAACCTTATTTTTTAATGATTATAGAAAAACTCTTGATATTTATGGTCCAAAAGGAACAAAGCATTATATTAGTTTGATGATGAACATTTTTGTTAATGTTGGAAGACTTAAGGTAAATATTCACGAAATTTCTAGTGGAAAAGTTGTTGAGAATGAAGATTTTGTTGTATTGGCTGAAGAGATGAAACACGGAACATCTTGTTTAGCTTATAGCTTTGTTGAAAAAGATAAGATTAGATTAAATAAAACTAAATTAACTAAGTTAAAAATTCCAAATTCCCCGATTCTTGGAGAGTTAAAACAAGGAAAAGACATTATTGTTAATGGAAAAACTATTCCTGCTTCTGATGTAAGTTATCTTGAAAAAGGAAAGAAAGTTACAATTGCACTTGATACAAGAGAGACTGTTGGTTTGGTTGATTTTGCTAAGGATTCAGATTTATTTATTTGTGAATCAACATATATTGATGAAGAAGATATAGCTAAAGAATATGGACATATGACTCTTGCAAGTGCTACAAGAATTGCAAAAGAAGCTATTGTTAAGAAATTAGTTTTAATGCATCTTAGTCAAAAGTATGAAAAATCTGAAAATAAAATATTTATTCTTGCAAAAAAAATGTTTAAGAATGTAATAATTGCTAAAGATTTAATGAAGATTTCTTTGTGATTTAAAATAGTTAATTATTTAAAGCAAGACCTGTGTTGGAATTTATGAATCGAAGGGACTTTTTAAAAACAGGAATTTTAGGAGTAGTTGGTTATTTTGGAAATTCTTTTATTTCTTTTGCTGATGAAACTATTAATTCTTTTATGAATGATGTGAAAATATCAACTTATCTTGGAAATTCTCAAAGAAAATATTATGGTGAAGGACAAATATCTAATTTGAATGTTAGAAAAAAATATTTTTTAGGTTCTGGAAAAACAATTGTTGGAAAAGAAACAAAAGTTTGGTCTGGTGCTGGTTGGACAGGGCAGCCCTTACTTGTAAATCAAAATGGAATTGATTATTTAGTTATTGGTGCTTTTGATCATAATCTATATAAAATAAGAAGAGATAATTTTGAAACACAATGGAAATATCAGTTTGATGATGTTATAAAAGGTACAGGAACAATAATTCAAACAGAAAGAGGATTAGAAGTAATTCAAGGAAGTAGAAAAGGAAATAATAAAAATAACTCTTCAAATGAAGTTCCAAGTATGAGATCTATAAGTTTTGAAACTGGTGAAGAAATTTGGAGAAAAGACATTGAAAGAACAGCAAGTTATAGTCGAGATATGGATAGCAGTGCTCTTGATTTAATGAATGGAGAAGTTTTTGCAGTTGGAGAAAATGCTATTGGTTATTTTTTAGACAAAAATGGAAAAGAGGTATCAAGAGTTAGGTTGTTTGAAGAAGGAGACGCAAATAAACATAGAGGTAATTTAGTTGCTGAATCATCACCAGCTAGATTTGATGATATGATTTATATTTCATGTGGTTCAGGACATGTTTATGGTATTGATATTTGTGAACGAGAGATTGTATGGAGACATGATATTGGTTCAGATTTAGATGGAACTATTTCAATTGATGAAAGTGGATGTTTATACTGTCCAATTGAAAAGCAGTATATTGCTGGAAATGGCGGAGTTATAAAATTAGATCCAAAAAAACAAAATTCAGTTCAGTGGTTTTTGCCAACAAAGAATAGAAAATTTGCATCTTGGGATGGTGGAGTTATTGGTTCGGTTTCTCTTAATGATTTGTATTGTAAAGAAACAGACAACAAATTATTTGCATCACTTGCAATCGATGGAAATTTATATTTGGGATCTCAAATAGAAATAACTGGAGAAAAAGTGAAAGGACCTGATGGTGAAATTTTTTATGATACTCCTAAATTATATTCTGTTCAAAGTTTAGCACCTTCAATATCAACACCAATTTTTAGTCAAGGAAATAAAATAATTGCTCCAACTTATGGTGGTGTTTTTTTGCTTGAATATGAATTTACTGATTTAAAAAATGAAAATTTGGAAATGAAAATTTTATCTCATGCTTTGAATGGTATGTCTTTTGAAGCAACTCCTGTTGTTTGGGATGATTGTGTTTATATTGCTTGCAGAGACGGTTATCTTTATGAATTAAATGATTAAAATTTGTAATAGAAACATTTTAAATATCTTATTTCTCTTGATTTATTATTAGAAAGCTCCCGTAGCTCAGCCTGGATAGAGCACTAGCCTTCTAAGTTAGGGGTCGAAGGTTCAAATCCTTCCGGGAGCGTTTATATTCTAGGAAGGATTTTTCAAATACCTGAGCACATTAGTGCGAATGGTCACCAAAAATCAAAGATTTTTTAGTGCCTTCCGGGAGCGTTTATATTCTAGGGATTTGAACATGTTTATCTTTATCATTTTCTCATTAAAAAACTTTAAATAGTGAAAATTCTATTTGTAGATAATGTCTACAAAGTCTACAACAATAAGAATTAGTTCTAGTACAAAGGAAAAAATTGAGAATTTGGATTTTGTAAGAAAAGACACTTTTGATGAAATTCTTTTGAAATTAATTGATTTTTATGAGAAAAACAAGAAAAATATGAAAGGAACTTTGAAAGAAGGTAAAAAATGAAAAGAAAGATTTTTCTTTTTTTGTTTGTTATATTTCTTATATCTTTTGTTTTAGCTTCAGAATTGACTTTTTTGTCTTTAACTCCTGCAAGTGGAATAAGTTTAGTAAATACATCCATAGAAATTAATGTTTCAATTAGCGAACCAAATTTAAATTCGCTAATTTACAATTGGAATGGAACAAATTATACAATTTGCAATGATTCTTTAGTTTTAATGATGAATTTTGAAAATTTATCAAGTCTTGGAGAAAATGCAACACATGTTGTTGATAATTCAAAATATTCAAATAATGGGGCAATTATTGGAGGAACTTTATGGAATAATTCTGGAAAATATGGTGGAACTTATCAGTTTGATGGAGTTAATGATTATGTGAGTATTCCAAATTCTAATAGTTTAAATCCGAATTATATTACTCTTTCAGCCTGGATTAAATCAAATAATATTTCAAATTCAGACTCTGGTGCTCCGCTTGCTGCAAAAGGTAATGGTGCTGGGGGAGAAGTATGGGCTATGGATTTTGTAGATCCAGGTAATGGATCATCTAATCAATTAAGGTTTTATTTTTGGAAAGGGGGTGGCGCTTATGGTTGTAGTTCTATATCTAGAATATCTCCTTATCAATGGTATTATGTGGTAGGAATGTATAATGGAACTACTATCTCTATTTATGTTAATGGTATTTTGGATATTAATTGTTCTGCAAATCAAGGAGCCTTAAGTTCAAATACTCATATTGTTTCAGTTGGTTCAAGGCAATCTGGGAGTGCAGATTATGATTTGAATTTTAATGGATCAATAGACGAAGTTAGAATTTGGAATCGGAGTTTAACACAAGATGAGATTCAACAATTTTATATGTCTAATCTACAAAAGTTTAATCAGACTCAATGGTATCTTTATGTTAATCAAAGTAAAAATTCAACAACTGGATTAACAAATGGGACATATTTCTATCAAGTATTTGCAACAAATTATTCTGGAAATTTAAACTCAACAGAGCAAAGAATAGTAACTATTGGGAGAGAAATAGATACAACTTCTCCTGCAATTAATTTTACTAACCCTACTCCTGCAAGTGGAATAAGTTTAGTAAATACATCAATAGAAATTAATGTTTCAATTAGCGAACCAAATTTAAATTCGCTAATTTACAATTGGAATGGAACTAATTTTTCTTTTTACGATTCAACTCTGAAGTTAATGTTTAATTTTGATAATATAACTTCAATTGGTGAGAATACAACAAAGGTTGTTGATATTTCTGGATTTGCAAACAATGGAACTTGTTTTAATTGTCCTATTTGGAATTCTTCTGGAAAGTTTGGAAGTAGCTATCAATTTGATGGCATTAATGATTATTATTCTATTCCAGATTCATCTAGTTTGGATGGTTATAATACTCATACAATATCTGTTTGGGTTTATCCCAATAATTATTCTCAACAAGTTGTAATAATGAAAGCAACAGATTCATGGATGGGATGTATATATGGAATTGAACTTGAAGCAAGTGGAGCAATTAGAGCTCATGACCATAATACAGACAATACTAACATTGTTGATTTTCAAGGAGGGAATTATTCTAAAAATAGTTGGAATCACATTGTTTTTGTTCTTAATTCCACTCACGGAATAATATACTTAAACGGAATCGCAGTTAATTCTTCTGTAAGGAGTTCTGGAACTCTCGACAATAATAATTATCTTGTGTCAGTAGGAGCAAATCAAGCAGCAACTTATACTAGATATTTAAATGGATCTATAGATGAGCTTAGAATCTGGAATAGAAGTTTATCTGCAAATGAAGTTTATCAAGAATACTCTTCAAACTTGAATAAATTTAATTCAACTCAGTGGTATCTTTATGTAAATCAATCACAAAATGCCACAAATAGATTGATGGATGGAACTTATACTTATCAGGCATTTGTAACTGATTCATCTGGAAATTTAAACTCAACAGAGCAAAGAACAGTAACAATTAATTCAAGTAATTCTATAACTGATTGTACTG
Source organism: Minisyncoccota bacterium (assembly GCA_035453125.1). Lineage (GTDB taxonomy): Archaea > Nanobdellota > Nanobdellia > Pacearchaeales > GW2011-AR1 > JACPLR01. Next base: position 263,641 of record DAOTCN010000002.1, read on the forward strand.
AAATAAATTCTCCTGGAAGTTATATTCTTGCGGCAAATATTACTAATTCCACTTCAACATACTGTATAAAACTTTTAACAAGTAATATTAGTTTAGACTGTCAAGGTCATACAATTGATGGTAAGGATACTTCTGGCACTTACGGCATTTATGCTTTAGGTAGTTATTCAAGTACTTTCAATAATATAACTATACTTAATTGCAAAGTTAGTGATTGGTTATATGGGATTTATTTGTATTATTCAAGTAATATTACTATAAATAATACCAATTCCAGCAGTAATATTTGGGCAGGTACTTATTTATTGGGTTCAAATACAGTAAGTATAACAAATAGTCAGTTTGATAACAATCTGTGGGGAATTTATTCCTCTTCCAGTAATATTATAGTAAATAATACTATAGCAAATTCAAATGGTTGGGATGGAATAACTTTAAATTATGTTTCAACAGTTTCTAATTCTGTTTTTAAGAATAATGGAATGTATGACTTAAATTTTGGTTCAGAGTCTTGCAATGGATTTTATAATAATTTAACTGGAACTGGAGATAAGCCAATATTTTTTTATAACGGAACAATTAATTTAAATGGGTGGAATAATAATGTGAGTGAAATTATTTTATGTAATGCAGACAATTCTAATGTAAGCAATATAAATTTGAGCGGAGTTGATTCAAATGGTTTCTTTATTCATTATAGTGACAATATTAATGTAACAAACATTAATTTAACAGATTTATATGAAGGTATCTATTATAGTTATGGAGATAACAGTTATTTCAGCAATATTATTGGAGTTTCGAGCTCTTCTTCTGCAATTTTAGCAACTTATGCAGTTAATCTTACTATAACAAATGATGTTTTTGTATCAAATGGTAAAGGAGTACTTTTTTCATATGTTAGAAATTCTTCAATTTTTAATGTTAATATGACTAGCAACTCTATGGGAATTTTTTTACAATCATCTTCGCAATATAATACTTTTTACAATACTAAATTTAAAAATAATTATTATGGGATTTATTTTTCTCCCCCAACTAATACAAATAATAGAATTTACAATAACTTTTTTAATAATACTGAAAATTTATACTTCTTGGCAGATTCTGTGTCTATACATGAGTTTAATACTACAAAACAAACAGGAACAAGAATATATTCTAATGGAATAGAAATAGGTGGAAATTACTGGGCAGATTATTTAGGTGCAGGATATTCTGAAACATGTAAAGACTTGGACGGAGATGGCTTTTGCGATTTGGAGTTTAATGTAACAACTGACGGGAGGAATAAAGATTATCTTCCATTAAGTGGAAGATATGGAAATGATTCAATTTATCCAATCTTTTTTAATTATTTTGACAATAATGCAACATTTGTTGAAAGTGGAATAGCATTATTTAATGTGACAATAAATAATACAAATGGAACTGTAATATTTCAAATAAACTCTACAACAAATTATACCGCACAAAATTTAACTTCAAATGTTTATAATATTTCTATAAATCTTTCAAATGGAACTTATACTTATTATTGGCATTCTTATGGAAATGGAACTTCATATAATTATAATTTAACAAAAGGAAGATATTACACTATTAATGAAACTCTTTATGATAGGGATAATGATGGTGTTCAAGATAGTTCAGATAATCTTGAAGGAAATGAGTCAGATGTTACAAAAAGTGGTGTAAATAGTTTAAATATAACTGTCAGTGGAAATTCTACATCTGGAAGTTATAATAATACTCAGGAAGTGGTATTTTATGATTCTGGTGTTAGAATTGTAAATTTTACATATAATTTTTCTTTAGCTGAACTTGATTTAAGCAAGGTAATTATTATTAAAGATACAAATTATATTATTGTTAATTTGTCTGGACAATTACAAGCTAAATATAACAAAACTCTTTATTTGATAGACAATAGCTTTATTTCTTTATGTGTTAAAGATGCTGAAGTAGCTTCTATATCTGAAATTAGTTCTGGATGCAATGGTGAAAACGAGATTGATTTTACAAGTTGTTTAGGAAATAGTTCTGGATTGATAATAAATGGAACAATTTGTAATGATAGTGGATCTATTATTTCTGTAAGTAACTTAAGATATTCAGGAATAAAGGGAACAACTTCAATACCTGTTTTACCAAGCAGCGGATTATCTAGTGGTGGAAGTTCTTCATCAGGTGGTGGAGAAATTAAACCTAAAAAGTTAGAGTGTAATTCAGATAGTGAATGTAAAGAAACTTATTCTTGTTATCAGAACAAATGTGTTAAGCTTTTTGATATTGAAATAAAGAAAATTGAACCACTTACAGACAGTCTTAATTTTTCATTAACTTATTTAGTTAAGGGAATGGCAGATATTAAAGGAGACGTTATAATTACTTTTTGGATAGAGAATGATAAAGAGAAAATAAATTTAGGTCAAGATACAATTTATCTTGGTGCATTTGAAACTAAAACAAAGACAGCAGAACTAATTCTTCCAAATAAAGTAATGAATGATACTTATAATTTGTATGTTCAGACAAAATATGAGAATTATGAAGCACAGTCTTTTAGAAAGATTAATATTAAAGTTCCAGGAGATTTATTGCCTAAATCTGAAACAGGAATAGCTTCTGAAGAATACAAGAAACTATTTGAGAAATCTTTATTTATATACTTTATATTTATATTTTTATTATTATTTATTATTGTTTTGTTTTATTTAGCTATTAGAAATAAACAATTTTTAATAAGTCAACTTAAGATTGTTAAAAAACAATCTTACGGGAAGCATAACTATTTAAATAATTTAATAGATAAAGAAGTTTTTAGTGATTTGGGAAATAAAATTGGAAAAATTGAAGAAGTTATTGTTTTAAGACATAAAATCTATGGATTTTTAGTTAGCTTAGATAAAATTTATGAAAATAATAAGAAAATATTAATTAAACAGATGGATATTAAATCAATTAAAGAAGTTGTTATTGTTGATTCTGAGATTGAAAAGAAGCTAAATGAGGTAGGAATTATTAGAAAATTTGAAAATGAATTTGTTGTTCTTGAAAGAGACTTGAAAAAAGGAGAAGAATTGGTTGAAAAAGAAGTTAAAAAAGGATTTAAATGGTTTAAAAATGATTTGAATAAAAGTAAGGAGATTATTAAAAAAGATTTGGATAAAGGCAAAGAAATTATTCAAGAAGACACAAATGAACTTGTTAAAATATCAACTAAAGAGATAAATAAATTAGATAAATTTGTTAATAAAGAGTTTAAAGTGTATTCAAGTTTTATTGGAAGACAATATAAATTAATTAAAAAGAATTTGATTGATTTTGAAAATAAAATGTCAAAATTTTTGCGTTTTAAATAGATTGTTTAGTAGGTGCAAATAAGTTTAAATATTATTGGTTTATCTTATGATTGTGCGGGGATGGCACAGCGGCTACTGCGTTCGCCTGCAGAGCGAATTTTCCCGGGTTCGAGTCCCGGTCCCCGCTTTTTAATTAATAACTTTTATTTGATAATTCTTACTCCAAATTTTTTAATAAAACTTTAAATATCCTCTTGTAGTTCCTAAAATATGTTTATTGTTAAGAAAAAGATTTCTGGACATGAATACTATTATATTCGTGAAAGTATTCGAGATGTTGAAAGCGGTAAGGTTAAGGCTAAAACTGTATGTTATGGTGGCAAGACAAAGGAAGATGCAGAGAAAAAATTAGTTGAGTTGAAATTAGCATCTGGAAAGACTGTAGAAAAGAATAAAAATCCTGAAAATGAGGATGAGGATATGGTTAAGAATCAAGAGTTTCAAGAAAATGAACAGTTAGAGGAAGAAAATAAAACAAAAATAACAATTGAAGAGCTTTCCCAATTTTGTAAATCTAAAGGATTTATTTTTAGGTCAAGTGATATTTATGGAGGTTTGGCTGGATTTTGGGATTTTGGGCCGTTAGGAATTGAGTTATTTAATAATATTAAACAAGATTGGTGGAATTTTTTTGTTAGGAAAAGAGATAACATGGTTGGTATTGAAGCAAGTATTATAAGTCATCCACGAACTTGGAAAGCTTCTGGTCATCTTGCAAGTTTTAGTGATGTTGCAGTTGTTTGTAAGAAATGTAATAAAGCAACAAAACTTGATAAGAGTGAGATTGGAAAGGTTAATTGTGAATGTGGTGGAGAGTTTGATGTTAAGGGGGATTTTAATTTAATGTTTAAGACTTCAATTGGTGCGTTAAATCCAATGGATGCTTATTTAAGAGGGGAAACTGCTCAAGGAATGTTTTTAGATTTTAAAATAGTACAGCAAACATCTAGAATGCAACTACCTTTTGGAATTGCACAAATAGGAAAATGTTTTAGAAATGAAATTGCTCCACGAGATTTTTTGTTTAGAAGTAGAGAATTTCATATAGGAGAATTTGAATTTTTTATAAATCCTGAAGAAAAAAAATGTGAATTACTTTCAGATGATCAACTAAATATTAAATTTAATATTCTTGATGAAGAAACTCAACTTGCTGGGAGTGAAGATTTAAAAGAAGTTACAATTAGACAAATGTTGAATGAAAAAAAATTAGAAGAGTGGCATGCCTACTGGCTAGCTGAACAAATAAGATGGTATAAATTAATAGGATTAAAAGAAATAAAGATTAGAGAGCATAGAAAGGATGAATTATCTCATTATTCTTCTGGAACATTTGATATTGATTATGAATATCCTTTTGGATCAAAAGAATTGGGTGGAAATGCAAATAGGGGGCAGTATGATCTGACTCAACATCAGAAAGAATCTGGAGAAAGTATGGAAATATTTGATGAAAAGTATGGTAAAAAAATAATTCCTAAAGTAATTGAACCAACTTTTGGAATGGAAAGAGTTTTTTTGGCAGTTCTAACAAAAGCATATAATTATGATGAAAAAAGAGGGTATATTGTTTTGAGGATACCTGCAAAACTTGCTCCAATAAAAGCAGCAGTTTTTCCAATAATTAAAAAACCAGAATATGAAGAACTTGCTAGAAAAATTGTTGATGATTTAAGAGTTGATTATAATGTTGTTTATGATAAAACAGGAAGTATTGGGAGAAGATATGCAAGAAATGATGAAATTGGAACCCCTATCTGTATAACAATTGATGAAGAGAGTGAAAAAACACAGTCAGTTACTATTCGTGATAGAGATAGCACAAAACAAGTTTTAGTTAAGATTTCTGAAATAAGAGAAGTTATGAAGAGAGTAATTAAGGGAGAAAGTTTATTGAATTGCGGCAAGATAGTTGAAACAAGAGTGAAAGAATAAATTTTTTAGAATTATATTATTTATAATAAATAGAATAAAAAATAAAACTTATTAGGTAAGGACGATATTTATCTTTTTTTCTTTTTCTTAGCCATATTTTTGTCCTCCCAAAATATATTTATTTTAATATTATTTGGGAAAATTAAAATGAATTAATCTATTTTTCATTATTAATTAATTCAATTTATTATATTTAATAATATGTTTTTATTTATAAACTTTTCTAAAATTTATTTTTTTATATAATTTTTAAGATTTAAAATTTTACTTTCTCGACGATTGAATAATAAATTTTTTATAAAACAATAAAGATTATATATCCATTAATTTTTATTTTTTTATGGTAATTAAAGAAGATTGTATTTTTTGTAAGTTAGCAAATAAAATAATACCTAGTGATTTTATTTATGAAAATGATAATTTTGTTGCTTTTTTTGATGCAAATCCAAAAATTGAAGGACATACTTTAATTGTTCCTAAAAGTCATTCAGTTAATTTGATGGATATGCCTGAAAGTCTTGGAAGAGAATTAATTGAAGCAATTAAATCTGTTGGTGAAATTAAATTAAAAGAAGGTTTTGATGGTTTTAATATTATTCAGAATAATTTTCCTGCAGCAGGACAGGTAGTTATGCATTCTCATTTACATATTCTTCCTAGAAAAGAAGGTGATGGTTTTAAGATTATTGCTTAATCTTTTTAAAACTATAAAAAAATGGCTGTACCGAGAGTTGAACTCGGGACCTCTGCCTTACTCAATAGTTTGTCTTTATGAGAGCAGCGCTCTACCACTAAGCTATACAGCCTTATAAAAAACGAAGGACACCTACGGTTTCCTACCGTACTACCTTCCCTTTTATCTAAAAGTCAAAGATATGTGATTTAAAAAGTTATTGACTACAACTTAATGAGTAAATAAGTGATAAATACACAATATATTTTTAAAGTAGTTTTTCATTTATTATAATATGCTAAATATTACAAATATTACTAATGGAAAAGAGGTTATAGCAAATATTCCTACAGATTTTAGTTCATTTACTGGAATGATTACTACAATTTTTAAAATAATTATTGGAATTGCAGGAGTGTATTTTATTCTTTGGTTGATTAGTTTGTTTGTAAGCCATAGAAAGAATAAAATACTTAAAAAAATTCTTAAAAATGTTGAAGATATCAACAATAAATTAGATCTTAAATTAAAGAAATAAGATTAATTGTTATTTGTTTATTCTAATTTCAATTGTTGAAACACTTATTTTTTTGTTCTCACTATTTGTAAATTCATCTGTTCCGATATTTATTTTATGATTTATCTCAATATCTTCTTTTTCTTTTATGTTCTTTCTTGTTACTTCTGCAACATCAACTGCTTTAGATATGAATTTTCCTCTTGCTTTGATAATTGCTGAGTTCTCATTTTTTATTTGAATTAAACTAGCTATAACATATTTCATAAGTGGTTTGTTTCCTATAAGAATTTCACTAACATTTCTTTTTTCACTATCTTCTTTTTGGGTTAGTCTTTTTTGGTTAGTCTTTTTATCTTCGGTCATCTTCAATCATTATTTTTCTTGTTTTTGGTATATTACCTGCTCTTTTAATTCGGGTTATATAACCGGCAACTTTGTTTCTTGTTCCTTTGTCTGGCATAGGATATTGAATTAAAACTTTTTTATTTTCATTAAAATCAGTTGTAAAACTAGTATTTTCTTTTACTAGTGTTCTTGCTGTTCTTTTTATAAGCCCAGATTTTATTCTTCCCATTCTAATTATGTTTAGTTTCAGCTTATTTAAAGTTTTCTGCACTATTTTACTACTAAAAATTAAGTAAAGCTAAGTTTTAAATAAGTTAATAGATTATTTAATACATGGTTAAAAAAAAGCTTAAATCTTATAAGAAAAAAGTGAATAAAGTTTCAAAGAATAATAAATTATCAATTAAATCTTTTTTTAGTGGAGAGTCTATTGTAAGCAGTTCTAAAGAAGCTAGAGATTTATATAGTCAAAGTGTTTTTGGAGAGTATATTAATGAAAAGATTCATTATTCCTTAGTTGAGGCCCTTTATTTAGTAGATAAGGGAAAAATATCTGTTTATTCTAAATCTAAGAAGTTAAATTTTAATGAATTGATTGAAAGGTGTAATAAAATTGACAATAAAATTTTATTTAAATTTTTAGTTTATAAAGATTTGAGAAATAGAGGTTATTTGTTAAAAACTGCTTTAAAATTTGGTGCTGATTTTAGAGTTTATGATAAAGGAATAAGACCTGGAAAAGACCATTCTAAATGGCTTCTTTATTGTGTTAATGAATCTTCTGAGATGACTTGGCATGATTTTTCTGCAAAGAATAGAGTTGCTCATTCAACTAATAAAAATTTATTAATTGCGGTTGTTGATTCTGAAGGAGGAATTACTTATTATGAAATTGCTTGGAAAAGACCATAATGAATCCATCTGACTTATTTTTTTGACCAATAACCTTAAAATAGCTAATTTCTCATAATAGATTATGGTAACTAATCAGAATTTAAGTATTCCAGAACATGTTGCAATAATTGTAGATGGTAATAGAAGGTTTGCTAAGAAAAACGCTTTAGAGGCTCATAAAGGTCATGAAAAGGGTAAAGATAAGCTTGAGAAAATAATTGAATCTGTAAAAAAATTTGGAATTAAAAAACTTACAATTTATACACTTTCAGTTGAAAATATAAAAAATCGTTCTAAATTAGAATTAGATCATTTATTTAGGATTCTTGGAGAAGCTTTTGAAAAGTTAGATAGAGAAAGAGTGAATAATGAGGGTTTAAAAATTAGATTTATTGGAGATTTGAATTTAATTTCAGATGAATTAAAAGTGATGTGCGAAAAATTAGAAAAGGATACTAAAGATAATAGTAATTTTGTTGTTAATTTTGCACTAGGTTATGGTGGAAGACAGGAAATTACTAATGCTGTTAAAAAAATAGTTTCTGAAGGTTACAGTCCTGATGAAATATCAGAAAAATTAATACAAAAAAATTTATACTTATCTGATGAGCCCGATTTAATAATAAGAACAGGTGGAGATGTTAGAACATCTAACTTTTTGCCATGGCAATCCGTTTATTCAGAATGGATATTTTTGAATAAAATGTGGCCAGAATTTGAAGAAGATGATTTAGCTTATTGTATTGAAGAGTTTAAAAAAAGAAAAAGAAATTTTGGAAAATAATTTAAATGGAGATGATATTTTTTCCACCAAAATATAAAAAGTCTTTATTACTTGGAAAGAAAAATATGACTATTAGACATGGCAATGAGATTGGAAAATATAAAGTTGGAAGAATATATCATGCAGTTAGTTATTCTGAAAAAATAGATTTTGGGTTAAATGTTAAAATAATTAATGTTTTATTATTAAAAATTAATGAATTATCTAATTTTAATATACCTAAATTAACTATTAAAAAACTTGAAAAGGAAACTAGTGGACCTGTTGAAATAATTAAGTTTATTGTTGTTTGATTATTTATGCTATTTTCATCATAATAAACTTTATAACACTGAGCTTATTTGAGTGCTTATGGACTTGAATAGAAGCCAGAATTTAGAGGTGAATAAGGAAAGAATTCTTAGATTTATTGAAGTTAATGGACCATCCCTTCCAATTCATTTATCTAATCATTTGAAAATAGATAGTATGCTTTCATCTGCTTTTTTATCTGATTTACTTTCAGATAATGAAATAAAAATAAGTAACATGAGAGTAGGAAATTCACCCCTTTATTTTATTCGTGGTCAAGAATTCCAACTTGAAAAATTTTCTACTTTTTTATCTGGAAAAGAAAAAGAGGCATTTTATATTTTAAAAGAGCATGGAGTGTTAAGGGATGATTGGTTGTTTCCAGCTATAAGGGTCGCTTTGAGATCAATAAAAGATTTTGCTTTTCCTTTTGAGAAAGATGATTATTTATATTGGAGATATATAAAAATAAATGAGGATAGTGCTATTGAAATGATTGATTCTGGAAAGGTTAATTTTAATCAAATATCAAAAATCCAACAAATCTCCAAAGTTCAGAATCTTATTTCAAAGTCTCCTGTTCAAACTATTGAAATTCAAGAAAATTCACAGGTTGAATCTGAAAATGCGGTTCAAGAAGTTCTTAAAGTTTCAGTTGAAAATAATGAGTCTATTAAAGAAAATTTAAATAATAATGAAGTTACTAAAGAAAATTTTAAAGTAGAAGATACAATACTTCAAACTTCTATTGAACCAGAAGTTTTTTCTGCTGCATCTTCAATGAGTGTTACAATTCCAACAGTGATTGATGACCAAGGAGTTATTATTGATTTAGTTGATAATAGATTTAATTTAAATAATGTTAATTTAGTTAATGAAAATAAATTAGAAGAACAAGAGTTTAAAGAGCAGAGAAAGAAAAGAGAGAAATTAAAGCCAGAATTTGTTTTAAATGTTGAAAGTTTATTAAGGGAGAATAATTTTGAAATTTTAAATTCTTTGATTGTAAAAAAGAAAGATTATATTTCTTTTGTTAAATTAATAAATGAAGAATATTTATGTATTGCAAAAGATAAGAAAATTATTAGTGAAGTGGATATTATTTCTCTTCTTAAACTTGGTAAAAAAGAGAAGAAAAAGATTGTTTTTATTTGTAAGGGTCAGCCAAATAAAAAAGCTGAAGATTGGCTTGATTATTTAAGTGAATTTATTCAAGTTAAGAAGCTGATTTAGGGTAAATTTTAAAAGTAAGTAAATTATCATTTTTATAAGATTTTAGGATTGAGTTTAGATTTTTTAATTGATTATATTTATAATAAATTTATTCAAAGATAAAAGAATTTGTTGATGTAGATTAATTTTTTTAACAAACTTTAAATATCTGACCAAACACTTCTTATTATGGCAGACGTTAATTTTAAAGCGATTGAGGAAAAGTGGCAGAAGAAGTGGGAAGAGAAAAAAATATTTAGAGTTCGTGATGGGAATGAAAAGAAATATTATATTCTTGAGATGTTTCCGTATCCATCTGGAGATGGATTGCATATGGGTCATGCTTTTAATTATATAATTGGCGATATTTTTTCTAGATTTAAGAAAATGCAAGGATATAATGTATTGCATCCAATGGGATATGATTCATTAGGGTTACCTGCTGAAAATGCAGCAATAAAAGCAGGGGTTCATCCAAAAGAATATACTGAAAAAGCAATTTTAAATTATATAAAACAACAGAAAGAATTGGGAATTAGTTATGATTGGACAAGAATGGTTAAGACTCATGACCCTGAGTATTATAAGTGGGATCAGTGGATTTTTTTGAAAATGTTTGAAAAAGGTTTAGCATTTAGAAAAAAAGCACCAGTAAATTGGTGTTCTAAATGTCATACTGTTCTTGCAAATGAACAAGTTCATAATGGAAAATGTTGGAGACATGAGGATATAAATGTTGAAATTAAACATTTAGAGCAATGGTTTTTTAAAACAACAGAGTATGCAAACGAACTTTATGAAAAAATTGATACTTTAGAGAATTGGCCTGAACGAGTTAAAGCGATGCAAAAGAATTGGATTGGAAAAAGTTATGGAACTGAGATTAATTTTGAAATTAATGGAGAAAATTGGCCAATATTTACAACAAGACCAGATACAATTTATGGAGTTACATTCATGGTTGTGAGTGCACAGCATCCAAAATTAATGGAACTCGTTACATATGAACAAAAACATGAAGTTGAAGAATTTTTAAGCAAGATTAAATCAACTTCTGAAAAAGATATTGAAGAACTTGAAAAAGAAGGTGCATTTACTGGAAGTTATGCAATTAATCCGGTAACTGGAGAAAAGATACCTGTTTATACTGGAAATTTTGTTATTGCAGATTATGGATGCGGTATGGTTATGGCTGTTCCAGCACATGATCAAAGAGATTTTGAATTTGCAAAAAAATACAACATTCAAATTAAAGTTGTAATTCAGCCAGATGCATTTGAGATAAATGCAGAAAAAATGTCAAGAGCTTACACTGCTGATGGAAGACTGGTTAATTCAGAAGAATTTAATGGATGGAGTAATAGAGAAGCTATTGATGCTATAACTGAACATTTTGAAAAAATAGGAATTGGTAAAAAAGTAGTTAATTTTAAGTTAAGAGATTGGTTAATTTCAAGACAGAGGTATTGGGGAACACCTATACCTATTGTTTATTGTGAAAAATGTGGAATTGTACCTATTCCAGAAAATAAATTACCTGTTAAACTTCCTGAGAATGTGAAATTTGGAGAAGGAAATCCAATTTTATCTGCACAAAACTGGATTAAAACAAAATGTCCTCAGTGTGGTGGAAAAGCAAAAAGAGAGACAGATACAATGGATACATTTGTTAATTCTTCTTGGTATTTCTTGAGATATTGTGATGCAAAAAATAAAAAACAAATTTTTGATAAGCATAAGGTTAAGTATTGGATGCCTCTTGACAAATACATTGGTGGTGCTGAACATGCTTGTATGCATTTAATTTATTTTAGATTTTATACTAAATTTTTAAGAGATATTGGTTACCTTGAATTTGATGAACCAACTTATAATTTGTTTAATCAGGGAATGGTTCATGGAAATGATGGTGCTGTAATGTCAAAATCAAGAGGAAATGTTGTTTTGCCCGAAGAAGTTTCTAAAAAATATGGAATTGATACAGCAAGATTATTTTTAATGTCAATTGCTTCACCAGATAAAGATACACAATGGAGTGATTCGGGTGTTGAAGGGAGTTTTAAGTTTACTAAAAATGTAATTGAAGTTGTTCCTAATCTGAAAATTGGAAAATCTTCTAAAAGAATTCAAAGTAAAATAAATAAAACAATTAAAGAAGTTACAGAAGATATTGAGAATTTTAAATATAATCTTTCAATAATTAAAATCAGGCAGTTATTTGAAGCAATTGAACAAGACACAAACATTTCAAAAAAAGATTTAGAGTCATTTTTAAAATTATTAGCTCCATTTTGCCCCCATATAGCTGAAGAATTGTGGGAGAAAATTAAAGGAAAGAAATTAATCTCAATTTCAAAATGGCCTGTTGCTGATGAATCTAAGATTGATTTTAAAATGGAAGAGGCTGAAAAAGCTGCTGAAAAAGTTATCGATGATATTTTGAATATATTAAGAATTATTAAAGAAAAATCTGGAACAAATCCTGAAAAAGTGTATTTGTATGTAATGCCAAATGAAATTTCTAATTATAATCTTGAGGTTTTGAATAGGAGAACTGGAAAGATAGTGACTGTTTTTGCTGTTAATGATAAGGCAAAATATGATCCTGAAGGAAAGTCTTCTAAAGCCAAGCCTGGAAAGCCAGGAATTTTTGTTGAATAAATGAAAAACCTAATACTAAAACAAATTGAATATTAATTTTAAGAATCTATAATTCTATTTTGATTAAAATAAAATTAAATATCAATAATTTTTAGAATAAAATAAAAAATTAATCTTTGAAGTACATATTATTGTCTTCTAAATACTTTTTTAATTTTAAGTATTCAGGTGTTGCAAGTGTTAAATCAGTTATTGTTGCATTTCCAATAGCTGTTATTCCAAATTGAGTTTGAGGAATTGCCACTTTTTCACAAGTGTCATAATCTCTGCTTAATACTAAGTATGCTCTGTTTTCTAATGGAACTCCACCAATTCCTGAATTCATTTCTGTTATATTTCCAAGTCCATTACCTGCAACTGCAACATAATCTGCATTATTTTCAGGTATTCCTGAGGGCATAATATGATGTACAAGAATTTCAGTATTTGGTAAAATTCTTCTGTAAGGGATTGCATCAACAATTACACCTTCTGAATCAGATATAACTTTGTACAAGCTTATGAAGTTTCCTTCATTTATGTAAGGTGTACTAGGATTATCAATAGCTCTTGGGATTACTCCATATAAATTATTAAACACACATGGTTCTCCTTCATTCTCACCTTCACCCTCTAAAGGAACTTCGCCTTCTCCTTCACAAACACATTCACCTTCTCCTTCATTCTCACCTTCACCCTCTAAAGGAACTTCGCCTTCTCCTTCAATAATTTCTCCTTCATTCTCACCTTCACCCTCAAATGAACAGTTTGTTACATAATCTCTTGTTCTTAGAATTTTACTTACCTTACTGCAATTATCTTCTACAAAAATTTCAAGAGTTGTTCTTCCAGGTGTTTGGTATTCTGCATTAAGATTAAAGTATCCTTCTTTAAGTCCACCAATTGTATTAATGCTATAATCAACATTTCCATCTCCAATATGAACTTTAAGATTATTTCCTGCTTGATTCCATTCAAGATAACTTCCATCATTAAATCCAGCATATCCCAATAAATCTGACATTTCATATTTCCATTCATCTAATGAAACAGTGTTTTTTTCAACATCCACAACAATTTTTGTAGCTATTCCTTCACTAGAATTATCAGCATTTGGTAAAATATTAAAATGGTATCTGTTTACTTTTCCATCTGCATCGTTTGCTTGAAATCTTCTTTCAACAGTTGTTCCAGGACAATATTCTGCTTCTTGAGGACTATTTACAAGAGATATTTCTGGACAATATTCTTGAGGACATCCAGATAAAATTGATGTTGCCCCAATTGTTATTGCTCCAATCAATCCTCGCATTCCTTGTTTTATTCTTTTCATTTTATTTTTTAGGCTTTAAACTATTAGTTATTAATTAATTTTATCCTATTTTGTTAGTTTATAAATATTTATTCACTTTTGTTTTTGTTTATTTTATTACAGAATAATAGTAGTGACAATTTAATAGTTTTAAAATGTTTAAAATTTTTTAAATAAGTTAAAAAGCAAAAATCCAAATGAAGATCCAGAATATAAATAGCATTAATATAAGTGATGAAACTACAACACTTGCAATTGCTAAACCTTTACCTGGTTTTTTCTTAACTAAAACAACTATTCCTATAATTAAACTGATTATTGTAAGAAGTATGCTAATTAAAGATAGTGTAACATCTGCTATGCTATATATTTCTTCACTAATAGCCATTAAGAATATTAATGGGAATCGTATGACACCATTAAACAAAAAGCTAAGACTTAATAAGAATCCAGTTAATGCTAGTTTTTCTTTCATAATTAAAATAATTATTTAACCTATTTAAATATATTGAAATTTGATTCTGAATAAGATTTAAAAGTAATGATTAATTTGTTTTGTTATGAAAAGAGGGATTTTAAAAAAAACCAATTGTCTTTGTGATTGTTCTAAGAAACCTATTAAGATAGTTGGTGTTATGACTTCTAATAGAAGTAAATACGGATGTGCAAGAGAAGATCCTATTGCAAATGAGCTTTTGAAGGTTGCTTTGAAAGAAGCAGAGAAAAATGGGGCTAAAACTGAAATTATTGATTTAAGAATGCTAAAAATTGGACCTTGTAAGGAATGTTATTCTAGTTGCCCTGCTCAATGTAGATTTAGTGAAAGATCTTTTCAGTGTGATTGTTATTCTTTTAAAAAAGATTTTATGTTTCTGAATTCTAAAGAATTTATGTCTATGGAAGATGCTTATGATAAACTTGATAAAAAAACTTTTTTTGATATTTTATATGATGAAAGAAGATTTGCTGAAAGAGATAATATGTGGATTGTTTATAAGTCCTTTTTAGAAGCTGATGGAATAATATTTGCAACTTCAACTAATTTTTATTCTAGACCTGCATTGTTACAAGTAATGATCTCAAGATTAACTGCACTTGATGGAGGTGTTGAGGAATTGTGGGGTGATGGAAAAAATTTGGGAAATTCAATAAAATATGCTAAAAATCCTAAAAATATGTACAAGCAAAGACTTTATGGCAAAAATGTTGCTTTTATTAATGTAAGTAAGGAAGGAGATAGTGTAACTCCTAATTTAATGAAAGCATGTTCAATGATGGGAATGAAAATAATACCTCTTTCTGTTTCTTCACATGTTAATTGGTATGAAGATAAAACATTTAGAAACGATAAATCGAAAACTTTGAAAGATAGCTACACATTAAGCCTTGCTAAAAATATTGGGAGTAAAATTGTTGAAGAAGTTAAAAGATCAAATAGAAAATATGGAATGTTATCCTTAGTTGTTTAATTAAAATGAAAAATAAAAAAATTGATAAAAAGTATAAAGCAATTATTTTTGATTTTGACGGTACTCTTGTAAACTCACTGCCTTATCATATGAGGGCATTTGAAGATGTTATTGCAGAGAGAGGAATTAAGATTAGGGATAGTGAAATAAAAGGACTTTTTGGTAGACCTTCTAAGGAAATTTTTTCGATTTTGAGGAAAAATCATCCATTTAAGGGAAGTTATGATGATTTGAGAGAAGAGAGAAGATACCATTTTTTTAAAATTTTAGATGGACATGATATTGTTTTTAAAGGAGTTTATGATCTTTTAGAGAAATTGAAGAAAAAGTATAAATTAGCAATTGCAACTGGTTCAAGTTATACAACATATAGCCACACTGCTAATAAAAGATTTCAATCATTTTTTGATTTTACTTCAACAATTAATGATATAAAACATGGAAAACCTCATCCACAACAACTGTTTTTTGTTGCAAAACATTTGAAGGTTAAACCAAATGAATGTTTAGTTGTTGGAGATAGTAAATATGATGGTCTTGCAGCTAAAAGAGCTAAGATGGATTACATAGGGGTGACTTCAGGATATACTTCTAAAAATGAGCTGATAAAATATAATCCTCTTCTTGTGCTTAAAAATGTTAGAGAATTAGACAAAATTATTTAAATACTTAAATTATAATTTTTTAATGAATTTAAAAGTTTTAAATGCTGATGATATATTTAAGAGAATAAGAGAAACACCCCACTCAGATAAAGAGACTGTCCAAATTTATCATAATTTTCTTAAGGAAATAATTGACTCAGGTAAATATGTTCGTATTCCTAGTATGAAACATAGAATGATGCATGAAATAATGTGGATGGTTGGTCATGAAATATTTGAAAATTATGAAGATTTTAATAAAGCAAGTATTAATTTTATTAAAGGAGATAGTTTTCATAATACTCAAGCAAATAGATTTGATTTTTGGTATGCTAAAACTTATTTGACTGATAAAATGTGTGAATTTTGTGAAGAAAAAGAGTGGGCAATTGCAGTAAGAAATCGTGCTGAAAAAGAATCTCTTAATTTTTATGGAAAATCTCTTGATGAGATTAATATTGATTTGTAATCTTTTTTTAAGTTGAGTTAAAATAAATTTTGTGATTTTATTCAAGTATTGCCTTTATTCTTCTAATTCCGGCAGCAACTGATTCTTCTTTGATTATTTTAAAATGACCTAACTCTTTTGTGTTTTTTACATGTGGACCAGTACAAATCTCTTTACTAAACCAAATTGTTTTATTTTCTTTATTTTTTTCTTCAACAGTATAAACACAAACAATTGAAGGGTATTTTGCACCGAATTCTGCTTGTGCACCTGATTTTATTGCATTAGTTATAGGCATTTCTTCTCTTTTTACTTCTAAAGATTCGTTTATTTTTTTGTTAACTAAATCTTCAATTTTTTTTAGTTCTTCATTAGTTAATTTTCTTGGAAAATTAAAATCAAATCTTAATCTTTCAGGAGTTATATTTGAGCCTTTTTGTTTAATATCTTCATTATTAAGTATTTCTTTAAGCGCTTCATTTAATAAATGAGTTGCTGTATGAAGTTTTGTTGTCATTTCACTGTTATCTGCTAAGCCTGATTTGAACATTCCAGCAGAAGATGTTCTTGATAACTCTTGATGTTTTTTCATTTCACATTCATATTCATTTAAATTTAATTTAATTTTATTTTCTTTAGCAAGTTCTTGAGTCATTTCAATCGGAAAACCATAACTTTGAAATAATAAAAAAGCATCTTTTCCACATATTGTTTTATTGTGTTTTTCTGATTCTTTAACAATTTCGTCAAATTTTTTTAGACCTTTTTCAAGTGTTTGGGCGAATTTATTCTCTTCTTGTTCTAGTTCTGACAAAATTAATTTTTCATTTCTTTTTATTTCAGGATAATCTTGATAAATATTTATTACCTCTTTAGCAATTTCAGAGGTGAATGGTTTTTCTGATTTAATTCCTAATAATTTTCCATACCTAATTGATCTTCTTATTAATCTTCTTAAAACATAACCTTGTTCTACATTACTTGGTTTAATTCCTCTTTCATCACCTAATATAAAAACTGAAGCTCTTATGTGATCTGCAACTATTCTAATTGATTTTTTATCTTTTTCATTCGCATTTTCATATTTCTTTTTAGATAATTCTTCTATTTTAGATATTATTGGTCTGAATATTGAAGATTTATAATTATCATCAAAACCATTTAGAATAGCAATTGTTCTTTCTACGCCCATTCCAGTATCAACATTTTTTTGTTTTAATTCTTCATATTTTTCGTTTATATTTTTGTTATACTGCATAAAAACACCACAATTCCATATTTCAATCCAGTTTTTGTCTTTTGGATTGAATTTTTCTGGTGTTTTTTCATTTGATTTTTTCCAATAAAAAACTTCAGTATCAGGTCCACAAGGGCCTGTTTTTCCTGCAGGACCCCACCAGTTATCTTTTTCTGGTAAAAAAGCAATTCTTTCTTTTGATATTCCTAAAGATAACCAAACTTTTTCAGATTCATTATCCTTAGGAGCATTTTTGTTTCCTTCAAAACAAGTTACTGCAAGTTTTTCTTTTTTAATTTTAAGAGCTTTTGTTAAAAATTCGAAAGCATATTCTATTGCCTCTTTTTTAAAGTAATCTCCTAAACTCCAATTTCCTAACATCTCAAAAAAAGTATGATGAAATTCATCTCCAACATTATCTATATCTCCTGTTCTTATACATTTTTGTACATTAGTTAACTTTTTTCCAAGAGGATGAGGTTGACCAAGCAGATAAGGAACTAAAGGGTGCATTCCAGCTGTTGTGAATAATACTGTTGGATCATTCTCAGGAATAAGAGATGCAGAAGGTATTTCTTTATGTTTTTTTAATTTGAAAAATCTAATATACTCTTTTATTAATTCTTGTCTTGTTGTAATAGATGTATTATTCATCAAATTAATATACAAAAAGTGTTTAAAAGTTTGTTGGATGTTTATTCTGATGCTAATTAATGCCCTAATGCTTCAAGACGTGATTTTATATCTGTAAGTTGGTTTCCTATATGTATCCTTTTATCAATCTTTTTTATTTTTGTTTCTGTGGAATTATTTTTTTTGATTTTTATTTTTTTGTTTATTCCTTCGGTTTTAGGAGAATTTTCAATTATTTTGTTTATATTATTTTTTATTTCAGATAAATTATTTTTTAGTTTTAATTTTAACATAAGTTCTTGTTTTCTTAGTTCTTTATAATTTGACATAATTTCTATTGATCTAAGAATCTCCATTTCAGCCATAAGTATTAACTTTTTTGAAAAAAGAGCTTCATTATATTCAATTTTAGAATATATTGGATTTTGTTCCATTTTTTAAGATTTTAAATTCCCTTAAACATTTCTTGATTAATTTGATCAAGTCTAGATTTGATAATTTCTAATTCATTTTCCCATTCGTTTAACTCACTCTCTTCTTTTTGTTTGATTGATTTAATAGTTCTTAATAATGTTTCTATTTCAGAAATTCTGAGTTTTATTTCATTAAAAGTTGATATAGTATTTTCAAATTTTTCAAGTTTTATAAAAATAGGTTCTTCTTTTTTTATTTGAATTCCTTGATTTGGTGAAACTTGTGATTGGTTTATATTTACTCCTTGATTTGTTGAAAGTTGTGATTGGTTTATTGAGGGTTGTAAAGCTATTTGATTTGAGGACCAATCTGTTGACTCAAATACTTTAGGCATCATTTTAAAATCATCAAATTGAACATTGTCTTGTAAAGGTTTAGTCATTTGTGGTTGAACTGAACTGTATTGTGGTTGAACTGAACTGTATTGTGGTTGAACTGAACTGTATTGTGGTTGAACT
>DAOTCN010000002.1:283074-379233 GCA_035453125.1 Minisyncoccota bacterium
GAACTGTATTGTTGCTGAATAGGATTGTATTCTTGTTGGAAGGGATTGTATTCTTGTTGAACTTGATTATAACCTTTTTGAGCTATAGCTTCTTTTGCATTATTTTGGTTCATTACATATCCCATATCCGAATTTGGATAAGAAGGTAATCCATATTCTTGATTTTGCATTTCAGGAGGTTGCGGTATTGAAGGAAGGTTAGGTAAATTTGGTAAACTTTCTACTTCTTGAACCTCTTTTTTTTTGTTTTTATTAAACAAACCCATATATATAGTTTTTAAACTTAGTATTTATAGGTTTGTCTTAATTTAAAAAAGGTAACATCTTACTTTTTTTATTAATTTTTTTTAATAGAAAGATATTTAATGTGTAGTTTTATTTTAATTTTATGAAAATTGATTTTCTTAAAGATGTTGCTTTAATCGTTGCTGGAAAGAATACAGGTCAAATAGTTGAATTATTATTTAATAAGAAGAATGTTAATGAATTTTTAATTGCAAAGAAATTAAATTTAACAATTAATCAAACAAGAAATATACTTTACAAACTTTCTGATGAAGGTCTTGTTTCTTTTACAAGAAAAAAAGACAAAAGAAAAGGTTGGTATACTTATTTTTGGACTTTTAATATTGAAAAAGCATTACTTTTTTTACAAAAGAGTTTGATTAAAGAAATTGAACAATTAGAACATCAACTTAAGAGTAGACAAGTTAAAAGATTTTATATTTGTAAGACGTGCAATTCTGAGATTTCAGAAGAGAATGCATTACTACACAATTTTACATGTTTAGAATGTGGAGAAGTTTATGAACTAAATGATAATAAAAAATCCTTAAATGACCTAAATTCTAGTATAAATAAATTAAGAAAACAGTTAGATGAAATTAATTCTGAGTTAGAAATAATTGATAAAGATAAAAGAAAAAAACTTGAGAGAGAATTATTAACTAAGAAGAAAAAAGCTAAAGAAGAAAGACAAAAAAATGCTAAATTAAGAGCTAAAATAAACTTAAAAGTTAAAAAGAAATTAGTAAAAATTAGTAAAAAAAATTTTAAGAAGAAAATAAGCAAAAAGAAAAAATAGATATGAGTGATTTTAGAAAATATACTAGGAGAAATTTATCCAAAGTAGGATTATCACTTATTTTTGAAAATATTAGCATTACAACCTTTCTTATAGTATTAAATGTTTTAATCTTTTTAGTGGTTTGGATTTTAAAATTATCTTTTATTCCAAATTTATTTGATTATGTTGCACTTAAACCTGCTGATTTTGTTGTTGGAAATAAGTTATGGACTATTTTTACAAGTATGTTTATGCATGCTAATCTTGCTCATCTTTTTTTTAATATGTTTTCTCTTTTTTTTATTGGAAATTTTGTTGAAAAAATAATTGGAAGAAAAAGATTTTTTATATTTTATTTAATATCTGGACTTTTTGCTGGAGGTTTATTTGCAATTTTTTCAGGTTATTTTGGTATGATTCCTTTTTGGAATAAAATTTTTGGAGATCCATTTATTTCAGGGGTGGGTGCCTCTGGCGCAATTTTTGGATTATTAGGATTATTGGCACTTTTAACACCTAAAGCTAAAGTATATCTTATTGTTGGTCCTTTAATTGCTTTAATATTTGAAGTATTAATTAATCAATTGAATATTTCTACAAATTTAAGTGGAATTTTAAGTTTAGTAATTAACATTTATTTTATTATTTCGATATTGGCAATTTTTTCTTTTAAATCTAAATGGACTAAACTTGCATTACCTTTACAAATCCCTTTTTGGTCAATTCCGCTGATTGCAATATTACCCCTAATAATTGTTGGTTTTTTTGTTGATTTACCTATAGGAAACATAGCACATTTTGGAGGATTTGTTTCAGGTTTTGTTTATGGTATCTATTTAAGAAAAAAATACCCTAATAAAATTAAATTACTTAGTAAACACATCATTACATCATGAAAAAGAAAATTAAAAATTTGAATAAAGGTAGTATTTTATTATTTTTTTTAGGATTGGTTTTTTTATTATTTTCTTATTTTGGTGAATTTATTTACGGAAGAAGATTATTCTTATTCTTTTTTGGATTATTAGGTATAATTTTAAGTTATACTTCTTTGTATATTTATTTTAAGAATGATAAAAACAATTTTTTAGCTTCTTTGAATTTTATTAAAGATTGTAGATATTATATTTTATTTACAATAATTTTATTTTTGTTTATGTGTATTGTGGGATATTTTTTTAAAACACCTGAAATTACTGAAATTGTTAAAAAGACAATTGAAGAACTTCTTCAGAAAACAAAAGATCTTAATTTTATTGAAATGTTTATATTTATATTTCGAAATAATCTTTCAGTTTCATTTTTCTCAATTATTCTTGGAATTTTTTTTAGTATTTTCCCCTTTTTTACAATTATCTCTAATGGTTATGTTTTAGGTTTTGTATTTGAAAAATCTGTTTCATCATTAGGTTTTTTAAGTTTATTTAGACTTTTTCCACATGGAGTATTTGAATTACCCGCTATTTTTTTATCAATCTCTTTTGGATTGAAATTAGGTTTATTTATTTTTTCAAAAAATATTAAAAGTTATATAAAAAAAGTTGTCAAGGAGTCATTTAGGGTGCTTGTTTTTGTTATTATTCCTCTTTTGTTAATTGCAGCAATAATTGAGACAAGTTTAATCTTTTTATTAGTTAGTTAAGTGTTATTTTAGTTTAAAAGAAATACTTTATTTTTTGATTTGATAATTTAATTTTTAAGTCCAATCACTTAATCTTCTTTGTTTTTTATACTCTTTGAGCAAAAGAGATTTGTCTTTCATTATTTTTATAGGAATATGCATTCTTTTTTGAGCTACTTGTAATGCTTCATTAATTGTGCTAAATTTTTCAGGATTTTTTGTGAAAATATCACGTGAAAGTTCTCTTAAAATTCCAACACCCAATGGTACATTATATTCGGGTGTTGTTTCACGAAAAAAAATACATGAAGCTTGTCTATTTATCTTTAGGAAATATTCACATAGAGCAAGACGGTTTACGTAATATGCACCTGTTACACTTGAAGCATACGTTTTTCTGTGATAAAATCCTTCATAATCTTGCCAGAATTCTAAGTTATTTATTATATTTTCTGTGAGATTGAGTGTTGGTATACTGGTTTCAATTACTTCAAATGAAAATTTATCCGGAAGTAGTAGAACTTCATAATGATTCCCAAGATAAGTTCCATTAAACAACAAGATTTCATTTATTTCTTGGAAATATCTTATTTTTTTAAGCATTTCTTTTGATAAAGTGTCATCAACAGCAGTTATTGCCCATCTTGTTGGCACTAATTTTCTATTATCTTTTATTCCTAATAGCCCTGCTGATAATACTTTTATTATATTACTTACTTCAATTTTTCCTTTGTAAAGTTCTTGTATTGCTATCATGGATTTTAGGCGAGTATCATTAACTACATAATCAATTTTTGGATCAATTTTTGGATTTTCTTCTATATTAACATTAGTTAATTCTGCAGGATTTCCAATAAAGGGGATATGATCTTCTTTTATTGGTGAAAATTTTGGTGGTTTTTTTAAAAAGAATTCTGCTCTTACTGATTTTTTGGCCATTGCAATTTGATTTAATGAAGAATCTAGTTTTTGATTTTTGCTTAGTGTTTTTATATTTGTTTTAAATCTTGAATAAACTAACTGATTTCTAAAATTAGTTATTTCATTAATTGTTGCTTGTTTTTTAAACCAAATTTCTGGACTGCTTAGCTGTTCTGTATCTGATTCTGAGTTGTCTGGTGGTGCAAGTATTCCAGTGTAAATATTTGGATAGTTTTTTCTCCCAATAAATATCTCTGGTGGAGAGCTTGCTGAGAATTGGGTTCTTGTAAAATTTTTTATTGTTAAATTTTCCATCTAATTTTTTAATTCATAATATAATTAACTTAATTAACTAATTAAATAAAAAAGTAAAATATTCAGATTTTGGTTTAGGTTTTGGATTGTTAATTTTTAAGATCACTTATTCCAAGCATTAAGAATAGTAGGCCAATAAAAAACACACCCCAAACTATTCCTCCTTTAATCACAATCCAAGTTGCTTCGCTCCAGCTTTCGGTGTAAGGATATAGCCCAAATCCTACAAGAAGGGCATTTATCACCAATAACAAGCCTATTAAAATTTCAAGCCACTTGTTCATATTTTTATTATGTATTTTTACTTTAAAAAGTTATTTGTTGTTTATTGAAGATATTGATTTTTAATGAATTATTGTTTCAATTTCATTTGAAGTCTTAGAATCATTTATAAAGTATATATTAGAATATATGATTATGAGTAGCTTAATTAAATCAAATCAAGGAAGTGCATTATTGATTGGTTTAATTGTTGGAATAGTTGCAGTTGTGTTTTTATTTATTGGAATTGGACTTTATATTTTTTGGCCATATCTAAATCAAGAAAATCCTTTTGAACCAAATACTAATGTTACTGAAATAAAACAATTTAGTTCTTATGATGAGATTACTGATTTTTTGAAAAATAGCAGGATTTCAGATGATCTTTATACTTATGGTAGTGCTGAGATGTTTGGGGGTGTTTTGAAATCAAGTAGTTCTACAAGTAGTCCTACAGTGCAACGAGATAATTCTGAAAGTGCTGGTGCAAGTTCAGTTGCAAGTGATTATTCAACTACAAACATCCAAGTAGAAGGTGTTGATGAAGCAGATATTGTTAAAAATGACGGAAAGTATATTTATACTGTGTTAAATGGAAATGTTGTTATTGTTGAAGCTTTTCCTGCAGATAGTATGAAAATAGTTAGTCAAATAAATATCAGTAATGTTAATCAAATATTTATTAATGATGAAAAATTAATTACTTTTTCTAACGGTTATGAACAAATTGAAGTTACACCTATGGATTCTGTAGTTTCTGTAGATACACAGCTTGTTCCAGAAGATTTTTGTTATGACTGTGGGAGATATTCAATCACACCAAAAACGAATATATTTATTTATGATATCTCTGACAGGAAAAATCCAATTTTGATTAAAAATGTTTCAGTTGATGGAAGTTATGGAGATTCAAGAATGATTGGAAATTATGTTTATTTGATTTCGAATAAATACATTCAAAACTATAACAATCCAGATTTTCCAGTTTATTCAGTTGATGGTGTTAAAAATTCTTTAATGCCCAATGATATTTATTATTTTGATTATGTTGATTATAGCTATGTTTATACATTAGTTTCAGCATTAGAAATTGATGGAAATGATTTTGAGAGTAAGGCTTATTTGACAGGCTCTACAGACATTATTTATGTTTCTCAAGATAATGTTTATTTAACTTCTAGAAAAAGAACAGGATATAAAGAGTATTTTGATGAACAAGTTAAAGAAGTTTATTTGAAGATTCTTCCAACTGACGAAAAAATAAAGGTAAATGTAATACTTGCATCAAGTAAGTCTAATTCAGATAAACTAAACGAGATTAGTGAACTTGTTAAGGATTATTCTGATTCGTTAACTGGAGATGAAAAAGCAGACTTTGATAAATCTTTTATGGAAGCACAGGAAAATTTTAATGTTCAGATTGAAAAGAAGAGAGATAAAACTGTTATTGGGAAAATAAATATTGATAAAGATAAAATTAAGTATGTTAGTACTGGTGAAGTTCCTGGAAATGTTTTAAATCAGTTTTCGATGGATGAATATAATGGAAATTTTAGGATTGCAACAACAACTGGAGATCTTTGGAATGGAAATAGCTTAAACCATCTTTATATTTTAAATAATGATTTAGAAATAATTGGAAAAGTTGAAGATTTAGCACATGGAGAACGTATTTATTCTGCAAG
Organism: Minisyncoccota bacterium; assembly: GCA_035453125.1. Lineage (GTDB taxonomy): Archaea > Nanobdellota > Nanobdellia > Pacearchaeales > GW2011-AR1 > JACPLR01. The sequence continues at coordinate 288,944 of DAOTCN010000002.1, forward strand.
ATTTATGGGAAATAGAGCATATATTGTTACATTTAAGAAAATTGATCCTTTATTTGTTATTGATGTTAAAGACCCCGAAAATCCAAAAGTTTTAGGTTATCTTAAGATAACAGGATACTCTGATTATTTGCATCCTTATGATGAAAATCATATTATTGGTGTTGGAAAAGAAACTGCAGCTCCGACTGCTGAAGAGTCTGCAGGAAGAAATATTGATTTTGCATGGTATCAGGGAGTTAAGGTGTCTTTGTTTGATGTTAGTGATGTTGAAAATCCTAAAGAAGTTGGTAAGATAGTTATTGGTGACAGAGGAACAGATAGTCTAGCTTTGCAAGATCATAAAGCTTTTTTGCTTGATAAGAAAAGAAATATGCTTGTTATGCCAATAACTCTTGCTGAGATTAACAAAACAAAATATAGAAATTGTAGTGCTGAAGAAACAAGTGATTATAGAAGTTATGAGTATTGCTTGACTGATCATACTTACGGAGAGCAAGTTTGGAATGGAGCTTATGTTTTGAATATTGATTTAGAAGGAATAAGTGTTAAAGGAAAAATTACTCATACTGAAGAATATACTGGAATTAGATATGGAGCTGCAAGAGATGAACCTATTGGTGCAAAAAGAATAGATTCTATTGGAAATGTTTGGATTAAATATTCTTTAGGCAAAGAGGGCGAATATAGAAGTTATTACGGTTCTGGGGAGTGGAGAGCTGAAAATTTAAACAGTATTAGATCAGATTATGAAGTTGATAATTTTCCAGGAGGAGTCGATTATGTTGAAAATCTTAAATATGGTTATGGCAAGCAGATACAAAGAAGTTTGTATATGGATGATGTTCTTTATACAGTTTCACAAAGTAAAATAAAAGCTAATGAAATATCGGACTTAAGTGAATTAAATAGTGTTAAATTACCTTTTACAAATTATGGTTATTATCCTGAATATTAATTTTAAATTTTATCTAATAAATTAAAATGAGTAACAAAAAATATGTTATGGTTTCTTTGGATGATGAAAAACTTTCGGTTTTAGCAGAAGTTTTATCAAATAAGACTGCTAAAAAAATTCTTGAATTTCTTGCTGAAAGAGAAGCGAGTGAGAGTGAAATTGCTGAATCTATTAACCTAGCTCCGAATACTGTTAATTATAATATTAAAAAATTATTAGAATCTGGTTTAATTGAAAAGTCAAGTAACTTTCTCTGGAGTTTAAGAGGTAAAAAAATGCTTAAATATAGGATTGCAAATAAAAAAATATTAATAAGTCCTAAAAGTTCAAATTCAACAAAGTTTATTGCTACATTTGTAATTACAAGTATTGCAGCAATTTTTATTAAATTACTTTCAAATAGTTTTGTTCAAAAAGCTTCAAATAAAAGTTTAAATGTTGCATCAGATTTTTCTGTTGTTGCAGGACAAAATTTAAGTAAAAATCTCGAATCTGTAGCTTATTCAGAGACTATTAATCTGCCGAGTTTTGCTGAAGAGGCTGTTTGTTTTAGCCAGCAAAGTGGAATTCTCAGGTTGTTTAGTGAACCTTGGGCTTGGTTTGTTGCAGGTGCTTTGACTGTTACAGTTATTTATTTTCTTCTTGGAATAAAATGGAAGAAATAAAAAGGAATATTTATTAAGATTCATTTTTTATTTAGTATATGAAAAAAGGTGAGAAAGAAAGGAGAAGAGTTTTTTTTATTATTTTTGGATCAATAACTCTTTTAATTCTTGGTTGCCTTTTACTTTTACTTTCATATAAATCTCTTACTGGAAGTGCTGTTTATAATAGTTATGGTTTACTCTCTGATTTTAAACCAGTTGTAGGATATTCTCATCCTTTTGGTGGAGGAAGAATTAACTTGTGGGATAAAGATGGAAGACTTTACATTTATAATCCTGTTTCTAAACAATGGCTTGACCAAACATCTGCACAAAATTTAGCAGGTTTGCCCTATGGATTTAAACCAGTTGTAGGATATTCTCATCCTTTTGGTGGAGGAAGAATTAACTTGTGGGATAAAGATGGAAGACTTTACATTTATAATCCTGTTTCTAAACAATGGCTTGACCAAACATCTGCACAAAATTTAGCAGGTTTGCCCTATGGATTTAAACCAGTTGTAGGATATTCTCATCCTTTTGGTGGAGGAAGAATTAACTTGTGGGATAAAGATGGAAGACTTTACATTTATAATCCTTCTTTTAATGACGGTAATGGTGGCTGGATAGATAAAACAACTTCTAAAGTTTCGCTAGGTTTGCCTTCTGATTTTAAACCAGTTACAGGATATTATTTTAACCTAACTGATTCAGTATTTATTTCACCATCGATTCATTTATTTGACAAAAATCGTTTTTTTGTTTATAAGTTAAATAATAATAACTTTACAGAAAAGACAGATGAGCTTAGATTATATTTGTTGCCTGTTGATGAATATCCTTTAATGGGATTTAACGATGAGATTAACAATAGAATATTACTTTATTATTCTGATAAAGTGTTCGCTTCAACTACAGGATATAGCTTTCAAAGACTTTTAGAGTATCTTAAAATAAATTTAATTTATGAAAATCAAAATAGGCTTTTATTGGAAAATATTGAAAAGAGTAAAGTGGAGCAATTTGAAGAATTTGTTGGTGGAACAGTGAATTATTCAGAAAATTATGTAGCTAACTTTTTTAGTGGTAGTTTTTTTAGACGGAAATTAATTACAAATTATACTTTTGATATTAGAGAGCTTGATATATTTACTACTCCGCCTGAAAATTGTTGGACAAATTATAATGGTGAGTGGGTTGTGGATTATAGAAAATGTGATCTTAGACCAAGAGAACAAATAATTATACCTTGTGGAAGTAATATTAATCTTGTGTCTATTAGAAATAATTATAATAATAAAGTGGTTGCATCAATAATATTAAATTCAACTAACAGATGTTAAACGAAAAATTTTTTAAGATAGCATTTTTAAGTTTAGTTTTAATTAGTCAGACATTTTTTATTTTTGCTCAAAGCCCAAGTATTACTCCACAATCAGTGTATTCATCAGATGGTATTTGTTTTATTTATGAAAATTATAATCAATTGTCAATACCTTATGAAATTAGACCTACGGTAAGTTCAGTAGGGTGTTCATGTGTTCCAATATGGTCTACAAAAAATTTTGACTCTGAGGTTTCAATAGAATATGCACGTTCAGATTTTGGAGAAATATCTGATACTCTTGCAGGAGACAGAAGAAGGTTTAGTGATAATTACTGTAGAACTTTAAGTTCTCCAATAGGAGATAAAGTATCTGGAGCTCTATGGGGAAATTATCCTGATCCTTATTGGCCTGGAACTGTTTTTGAATGCATAAATGATGTAGATACTGCAGAACCAGAAGAGGAAAATCCTGAATGTGCTCCTTCTACTCCTTATTGTAATGATCATGGTTTGTGTAGTGAATGTTATTCTGCGCAGCAGTGTGTAATGCAATATCCTAATGCATTTAATTATGAATGTAAAATAGCAAAATATTATCGACCTAAACAGAGTGTATGTACTTCTTGTTTAAGTTTAAGGGGAGGAGAAGAAGGAACTGTGATTACTTTTGCAGGATCAATACCATTACAATCTGCTAAATATATAGTTGATAGCCTTGTAGAGATACAACCTTTTAAGTATTTGGATGAGACAAATAAAATAAGATTTCAATTTGCTCAAGTTAAATTTGATAATTTTATTATTCCTTTTCTTTATAAATCTCCTATTAATTCACGTGTTTATTTGGATATTAAAACTCAAAGGGAAATGGTTTCGCTAGTAAGAGAAACTTGCCCTGATACAAATGATCCAGTTATACATAATTACTTAATTAAAACTGCATATCATTCTCCTCAAGCAAACGCAGTTTTTATAGGTGCTGCGTTTGATTCTGACATTCGAGTTTTAGCTCATGAGTTAGGACATCAGCTAGGTGGTTTAGCTGATGAATATTCTCTTCCGTATGAAAGTAGATGGTATCCTGGATCTATACAAAATACTGGCCCAAATGTAGATAATTCTGATTGCAATAAATTTGAAAATGTTGATGAATTAAATTGTTGGACTATCTGGGGTTTGAGGAATGATCTTTCTTTTCCAGTTCCCGAAAATCTTTTTAAATCAACACAGAATAGTATTATGGCAAATCATCGTGGATCTTCGTTCAATATAATTAGTTGTCAAGCATTATTGGAAAAAGTCGGAGAATTAGATGAAAATACTGCACTTAATTTATGCAAGAAGTGGGCTTGTGAGGGAGATATTATTAAACAAAGTGAAACTGTTTGTTAGAAAGTTAAATTATTAAAAAGCAAGATAATTACTTTTCCTTTTTTATTTTTTACTCTTTATTTTTTAGTTTTTTTACTCTTTTTTGTATTTTTGGAAGTTCTTCTGTAATTTTTTTGTAAAAAGGATCTTCATAATCTGAAGAATACCATTCATTTCCTATTCTATATCTAATTACTGTGTAGCCTGAGTAGTCTTTAGTATTTGGATCAATAGTATCTACATTAATAACATCTATTTCTTCAATTTTTTCAATTAAATCATCTTCTTTTGTTTTATCTATTGTTGCACAACCAGCAAAACTTCCAGCTAAAATTAAACCTATGCTTGATACTGCTTCCCTTAAGAAATCTCTTCTACTAGTTTTTTTCATGTTTATTTTATATTTTTTAACTATTTAAATTTTGTGTTTTGTAGTTATTTGATGATGGTAACAAATATGTTCTAAAATTCTTTTAAATTAATTTCAAAATTCAACTAAGTGTTTAAACTAATTTTATGTAATTAATAAACGTCTTTTGTTAACACACATCCTTAGATTAGTAATCCTATTGAAGAATTTTCGGATTTTAAATTTGTGATTTGGGAAAAAGAGGTTTATGGATTGTATCAATTGATTAATAACATTTATTAATCTATCCTTTTTTTGAATTTAATGTTGACACAAGAACAAGTATTGGAGATAAGAGAACATCTTGAGAAGGCACAAAATCCTATTTTCTTTTTTGATAATGATTGTGATGGATTGATGGCTTTTCTGCTTTTTAGAAGATATATTGGTCGAGGTCGTGGTGTTCCAATCAAGTCTTTTCCAGAACTTGATGAAAGTTATATAAGCAGAATTGATGAATTTAATTCAGATTATGTTTTTGTTTTAGATAAACCTCAGATATCTAAAAGTTTTATTGATGAAATAAAAAGTAAGAATTTACCTTTAGTTTGGATTGATCATCATAATATACCTGTTAGTTTTGATTATGAAAATGTTAGTTATTATAATCCTACCTTAAATAATAAAAGATTGAGTGAACCTACTTCTTATCTTGCTTATAAGATTATTGAAAATAAAAAAGACATGTGGTTGGCTCTTATTGGTTGTATTTCAGATAATTTTATGCCAGAATTTGCAGAGGAGTTTGCAAAAAAAGAACCTGAATTGTATAAGTTAGGAATTAGCTCTCCATTTCAGGTTTTGTATGAAACTCGTTTTGGAAAATTAATTATGATTTTAAATTTCGGGCTTAAAGATAGAACTACAAATGTGATTTCTATGATAAATTTATTAATTAATGTTAGCTCTCCTTATGATATTTTAAATGAAAATGAAAAAAATTTTAAGATAATAAGAAGATATGAACAAATAAATAAATCTTATCAAAATTTACTTGATAAAGCAAAGAAATTTGCAAGATCATCTAAAAAAGTTATATTTTTTCAATATGGTGGTGAATTAAGTTTGAGTGCAGATATCTCTAATGAACTTTATTATAGATTTCCTGGGAAGGTTATAATTGTTGCTTATCTTAAAGGAGATATTGCTAATGTTTCTGTAAGGGGAAATATCAATATACTTTTAATAACACAAAAAGCTATTAAAAATATTGTAGGTGCAACAGGTGGTGGGCATGAACATGCTACAGGTGCTAAGATGGATATAACTGGACTTCAAAAATTTAAAGAATTTTTTGAAAAAGAAGTTGAAAAAAACAACTGATTTTTGGACATTTTTAAGTGACATTTATTATTAATTTGTTAGTTTTTAAATATCATAAAATATTTAAAGTGATTATTATTTAATAAAGTATGAATAAAATAACTAAGATAGGTTGGTATAATTGTATTATTTGCAGACTTAACTTAGTTTTTACATCACCTAAAAACCATTCAATTTAACCTTTACTCTTTCTATATCTGGGTTGAATTGATAATTAATCTATAAATATAGAGAGGGTGAAAAAAATGGATTTTTTGGTTGATTTATTTGTCTCTAGAAATGGAGAAAAAAATGAGTAGATCAAAAATGGAGAAAAAAGAATTAGAACAAAAAGAAGTAGAAAGAGAGCTAAAGAAACTTATAGAGTTTACTTTTAACTTAGAGAATGAGTTTCATAAACTAATGATGAAGTATTAGCTTTCTTGATTTAGAGAAATTTTTCTAGATGTAGGTGTGCCTGTTGATTAATAGCTTTTACCAATATAAACAACCTCTTCTGCGTCGTTATTGCAGATTATGCATTTTTTATTCCCAAATGTTTCTTCTTTTGTATTTGCTAATGTACCTCTTATTTCTGCACCTGTATCTTTTTCAATAACTTCAGCACATTTTATTCCTTCTTTATTTGTTGAACAAAAATTTACTCTTGCTATTTTCTTGCTGTTAATTGTTTTTTCTATTTGATCTTTTGTTTTACAATCAACTATTTTATCATTCATAAATTTATCTGCTTTTTCTTTTAATCTTATATCAAACTCTTTTCCTAATTTTTTTAATATATCTATTTTTTTTATATCTATAATTTCTTTTTTCTTTATATCTCTTAAGAAAACAATAATTTTTTTGGATTTTATCTCTTTTTCACCAATTTCAATTCTTAGAGGTACTCCTTTTAGCTCCCAGTTATAGAATTTTTCTCCAGAGCGTTTTTCACTACAATCTATTTCAACAGTTAAACCTAAATCTTTTATTTTGTCAAATATTTTTTTTGTTTCTTCTAAAACTTTTTTTTGATTTTCTTTGTTAAATATAGGTATAATAATAACTTGTATTGGTGAAATACAGAAAGGCATTACTAAACCTGAGTCATCTCCATGTGTTGAAATTATCGATGCAAGAATTCGACTTATTGCAGGTCCGTAACAGGTTTGCCAAACATATTGTTCTTTTTCTTGTTCATCTTTAAATTTAACATCAAATGCTTTTGAAAAATGCTGCCCTAAAAAGTGTGTTGATGGTTGTTGAATTATTTTTCCATCTGGCATTAAAACGTCTGAACCAATTGTATAAACAGCTCCTGCAAATTTATCCCATTCAGGTCTTTTCATTGGAAGAAAAGGTATTCCAAATTGCTGATGCATAACTTCTTCAGTTGTTTGTATATCTTCTTGAACTTGTGTTTCTGCTTCACTTTTTGATTTAAAAGCATTATGTGCCTCAATCCAGTAAAATTCTCTTGCACGTATTAATGGCCTTGTAGCTTTTGTTTCATATCTATAAACATTTGCTCGTTGATATAACTTTAATGGTAAATCTCTCCAGCTTCTTATCCATAAAGAATACATTTGATAAAAAGCTGTTTCTGATGTTGGTCTTAAGGCCATTTTGTCCTCTCCTTGGACATGTTCTAACCAAAAAACTTGAGGAGTAAATCCCTCAACATGAGAAGATTCTTTTTTAAAATTTCGTTCAGGTATTACAACTGGAAAAAAGCAAGGTTTGTGCCCTCTTTCTTGAAGAGCTTTTTCATATATTTTATACATATTTTCTATAGCAACTGCTCCCCAAGGACGAATAACTATAAACCCTTTAATGTTATATCTTGCATCAGCTATTTCTGATTTTTCAACAACTTGAGTATACCATTCACTAAAATTTTCTTTTTTTACAGTTATTCCCGTATCTTTTTTTTCATTATCTTTAAGCATCTTATCTTTAAGCAAATTCGATTTTATTACTCATATTCTTTGAGCTAAATATTTTATTTATTGTTTCTAATGCAGTATATGAATCAAGTGCAAATCCTAAACTTTCAGATTCTTGTAATTTGAAGTTATTTATTCCAATAACATTACCTTTTTTGTTAATTAGTGGTCCACCAGAATTTCCTCTGTTTAGAGGAGTATCTATTTGGATATAATTATTTTGATTATTTAACCCTTCTCTGTTAAGTCCACTTATAATTCCTTCTGTTACTGAGAAAGAAAGTCCTAAGGGATTTCCTAATGCAATTACTTTTTCTCCTAATTGAACATTTTCTGAATTTTCAAATTTAAGATAGTCTAGGTTTGTTCGGTTTATTTTAAGAATAGCTATATCATTATCAACATCATATCCAATTAATTTTGCGGAAATCATTTTATCTTCATTGTATAACATTGCTCTTGCGTATCTTCCACCTATTAAGACATGAGCATTTGTTATAATATAACCATCTTCAGATATTATAAAACCAGATCCTTGAGCAACATCAGTATTAATACTAACAATTCCTTTGATTACTTCTTGAATTATTCCTGAAAAGTCTTGACTATTTGAGTTTGCTTTTATTTCATTTATTTCACTATTAACATCTTTTTTTATAGTTAATAGACTGTCAGTTAATTCATTTATTTGATAATTATTTTCCTCTTTTATATCATTAATTTGGTTTTTTAATTCTATTTTTGTTTGATTATTTATTTTTATTACTTTTTGATCAATTTCTTTTTTCATTATAACTATATTTTGAGTCATGTACACTAAATAAATTATTAAAAATACTTGTATAATAATAATTATCGTTGTAACTGACAGTTTATTTTCTTCCATAAATAGTGTAGTTATTTTATGTTTATTAAGGTTTTGAATTTTGAGTTAGATAGAGTAAAACTCTTAAAGTGACTTAAAGTAGTATCATTGGGCTTGTAGTTCAACGGATAGAACAATCGGCTTCGGAGAGAAGTTTTGTGATTAAGGATAATATAATAATCCAAAAAAACTTAGAGATACCGATTAATCTAGGTTCGATTCCTAGCAGGCCCGTAAAAATTAAAAAGTAAATTGTTAATAAAAAGAGAGTGATTATAAAAGATGATTGAAGAGATAATAGAAAAAATAGAAAATATTCCTATAAATTTAAGAGAGCATAAGAATAGGGTTAAGTTTATTCCTGAAAAAAATTTTGAATCATTTCTTGATTTAAAATTTAATATTATAAATGTTATATTTTATCTTTATTATAGTGTAAAAAATAGATTTGTGTTTTACTTAATTAATAAAGAATTGATAATAGCTATTGGAAACTTTTTAAAATTTAGGAGAAATTTAAAGATTAATTATTAAAATGAGAATGATTTTTTTTAAGAATAAGTTACTCTTAGGAATATTTACTTTGAGTGGAACAATGATTGGGGCAGGCATGCTTGGATTGCCTTATGTTTTTTCTAAAAGCGGAATTTTAGCGGGTTTAATCTGGTTAATCTTATTGGGAATTTTAATGCTTTTTGTTCATCTTTATCTTGGAGAAGTTGTTTTGAGAACTTCAGGAGAACATCAATTAGCAGGATATGCTGAAAAATATCTTGGAAAAATCGGAAAGAAATTAATGTTTTTTGCAATGTTTTTTGGAATTTATTCAGCTCTTTTAGCTTATTTAATTGGTGAAGGGCAGAGTTTATCTTATTTTTTTACAGGAAGTATTGATTATGCAGTTATTTTTGGTTGTATTTTTTGGTTTGTTTTAACTTTATTTTTAAAGGAAGGAATAAAACAACTTAAAAAAATTGGGGCTTTTGCTGTTCCAATTGTTTTACTTTTAATTGTTTTTTTATTTATTTATTTATTCCCAAGAATTCAATTGAGTAATTTAAGTTATTTTGATACTAATTTTCTATTTTTACCTTTAGGTGTAACTCTTTTTGCTTTGTTAGGATTTAGTTCAATTCCAGAAGTTAGAGAAGTTATGAAAGGAAATGAAAAGAAGTTTAAATATGCGATGATTTTTGGAACATTAATACCTATTTTTGCTTATGCAGTATTTACTTTTGTATTCTTAGGTGTTTTTGGAGAGAATATTCAGGAAGTGGCAACAATTTCTGTTGGAAAATTTGGAAGTTTTTTAGGAATTTTTACAATGATAACAAGTTATTTTGTATTAAGTTTTGCACTTAAAGAAGCTTATGTTCATGATATAAAGTTAGACAAGAAAAAATCTTTTTTACTTGTTTCAGTTATTCCCCTTGTTATTTATTTAGCTGTAAGTTTATTTGATTTAGCAGGTTTTGTAATTGTTCTTGGTATTGGTGGAGTTGTATCTGGAGGTCTTACAGGAATATTAATCTTATTAATGAATTATAAATCAAAAAAATACAGCGAAAGATATCCAGAGTATTGGATACCTATTAATTGGCCAATCATTATAGTTATTAGTTTAATACTAATCTTTGGAATTTTAATTGAGCTGGCAAAAATAATTTAATGTTATTTTAAAAGTTTTAAAAGTTCTTCTTTAGTAATGTGATAGTCAGCGCGCTTGTTTGTTAGTTTCATAACTTCTCCGAGAAGAAAGTTAAGAGCATCTTGTTTACCTGATTTAAAGTCTTCAGATGCTTTAGGATTATTTTGAATTGTTTTTTCACAGAATTCCTTAATTTCAGTTTTATCAGTTATTCTTTCAGAAGATTTCAACTCTGATTTTGGAGAGAAGGATTTAGGTATAAATTTGTTCAGAATTTGTTTAGCTTTTAGTTCAGTAATTTTTTTGTCTTTTACATAACTTAAAAGTTCAATAAAGTGATCCGGATTAATACTTATTTTTGGATCATCTAAAGTTGTTTTGTTATAATTTAATATTCTTAAAAGTTCGATTGTAACCCAAGATAGTGCAAATTGAGGAGCTATTTTTTCAGATACTTTTTCAAAGAATTCAACAAGTTCTAAATTGTTTGTAAGAACTTTTGCACTTTCGTTATCAATTTTATATTTTTTAATTATTTTATCTAATTTTTCTTGAGGTGTTTCTGGAAGTTCTTTTTGTATTTCTTTTACTTGTTTTTCAGATATTTTTATAACAGGTAAATCTGGATCAGAAATAAATCTGTAATCTGCCGCTCCTTCTTTTTCTCTCATCATTTCTGTTTTACCAGTTTCAGAGTTCCATCTTCTTGTTTCCTTTATCTTTACTTTTTCAGATTTATGACGTTTTAGTTCATATTCAATTGCATTTACAATATCAGTTATTGAATGAACATTTTTTATTTCAACTCTTTCAGAAACTCCTTGAATATTTACATTAACATCTGCTTTTATTCCAGCTTCTTTGTTTAAAGCTTTGATATATGAAAGGGTTAGAATTAATTGTTTGAGCCAGTTAGCAACTTCTTCACTTGAGCTGAAATCTGGTTCGGTAACAATTTCAATTAGTGAAGCTCCACATCTATTATAGTCAATATAACCTGTTTTTGGATCCCATGCAGCAGGATCTTCTTCAAGATGCATTTCTCTTATTCTGATACCCAGAAAATTTCCTTTTTCAGCAACCGGAACAGCGTAAGTTCCAGATAAAGTGTTTTGATAACCTTTTGGTAAATCTGGCCAACTGTAATGTTTTCTTTGCCAAATTAGTTTTTTATTATTTTCAATCGTATTAACTTTACAATTTAACATTAAGGCTATTTGAATTGTTTTTTTTATTGCCCTTTTATTTGGAACTAGGGGTTTACAACCTGGTTGAGCAGTACAAATTGGACATATATTTGTGTTGGGTGTTTTATCTTTAATATTCCCTAATTCTAATTTACACTTACAGAATAATTTTTCATTTGTATTAATGTATCCGTGAATTTCTAACCCAATCATTTCTTTTGTCATTTTATTTATATAACTGTTCCATTTTTAATGTTTTTGTTTTAATTCTAAAAAATTTTATGATTTACTACATTAAATGCTTTTTGATTTTTAAATAATTCATTCATTTTATTAAAATTTTAATTATTTTTCTTTAGTCTTAAATAACATAAAGTATTTAAACAAGTCTTTCTTTGTTTATTAACTCGATTTTTGATTAAAAAATTAAAAAGAGACCAAAAAAGGTAATACTTAGTTTATGGATAGAATTATTAAGGAAAAAATTAGTGCAGATCATCTGCTTTATGTAAGCTTAAAGTACACAAAAACTTCTGAGGTAATTATTAATTTAATTATTAGATGGACGACAATGATTAGTTATAGTTTAGATAGACTTTTGTTGCATGCTAAGAAAAAAAAGTTGATTAAAGTGATACCTACTTCTCCAAAACAAAAAATTGATCTTATTAAAGAGACATTTAAAAAAGAACAGATAGTAATTAAAACCGTTGAAATTTATGAAATGTTCAGAAGGATTGAGGAACTTCAAAAAGAATCAGAAGGTGAATTTAGGAAAAATGTTGCTTTAAGAGTCAATTATAGGGGAGAGTTTGTTAGAATAAACTTAGATAAATTGAAAGAATATTCTATTTTGTTAGAAAAGTTTATAAATTACCTTAAACAATTTTTATCATCTTAATTATCAAAAATAAACTGGTTTTTAATCATCAAAAAATGAATTTAATAAAATCTTTTAGAATTATACTTTTTAAGATTTATTAAATTAATTGTAGGTTTATTTAAATTTGAACAAAATGTCAAAATTTATTGTTATAACATCTGGAAAAGGAGGAGTTGGTAAGACAACTACTGCTGTTAATTTGGCTACAGCAATGAATTCTTTAGATGAAGATGTAGCATTGGTAGACATTAACTTATCAACTCCAAATATTGGTTTGCATCTTGGAGCACCAGTTGTTCCAGTTACATTAAACCATGTTCTGACTGGAAAGGCTGAATTAGTTGATGCAATTTATGAACATGATTCAGGAACTAAAGTAATTCCCTCATCACTTTCAATTAAAGAGCTTATAAGTATTAATAGAACTGAATTGATTCCTGTTATGAAAGAATTAAGGAATGTAGCTGACACAGTAATTTTTGATTCTGCTGCAGGATTAGGAGATGAAGCAATAGCAGCTATTTCTATTGCTGATGAAGTTGTTTTAGTTACAAATCCAGAAATGCCTGCAGTTACAGATGCCCTTAAAACAGCTAAACTTGCCGAAAGTTTAGGAAAAAAGGTTAAAGGAGTTATCATAACTCGATATAAGGGAAACAAGAGTGAAATGCCTTTGTCTAATATTAAAGAAATGCTTGAATTACCTATTTTAGGTATTGTTCCAGAAGATCCAAAGATTCAAGAAGCACTCTCGATGAGAAATTCAGCTACTTTATTGTATCCGAGAAGTAGAGCTGCAAGAAGTTATATGGCTATTGCAGGAAGAATGCTTGGAAAAGAAAATGAAGTAAATAAAAGTGCTTTAAATAGATTCTTTTCTAGTATTTTTGGAAAGTAAATTTATTTTTTATGATAATTACCTTAGTTAATAATTTGTTTTATAGAAAAATTATTTCTTTTTATTACTAATCCATAAAAAACATCCAATTATTCCAATAATTAAAAATATTCCCCCAATCAAATTTCCAGATGATTGACTCATTCTTATCGCATTACCTGTTATGTTTGAAGATAAAAGAAATAATCCACCACCTAACCCGACAATAGCCATTGCTTTTTCAATATCACTTTCTAGTCTACTTTCTTTTAATTTCTTTCTTACATTATTAGCAAGTTCTCTATAATGTTTAATCTGATCTCTTTCAGAAGGATGTTTATTTAGTATTTCAGCTATTTCATCATATACCTTTGCTGAATCTTCATAATTTCCTTGATCATATAAATCACGAGCTAAATCTTCACGATAACTTATGCCTTCTAGTTTACCTTTTGTCCTTTCAATGTATTTTTGTCTCTTTTTCCACTTTGTTTCTCTACTTTCCCAGGACCAGTCTACCATGTATTATTAAAGAATAATCTATTTTTAAACCTATCTTATTTTTTATTTTAGAATAGTTAACTAACTCTACTTCCTAGCTCGATGTCTTTTTCAGGGCTTATTAAAATTACTTTATTGTGATTATCATTAACTGCTGCTAACAACATCCCCTTACTTTCAATTCCTCTCATCATTCTTGGAGCAAGGTTTACAAATAAGATTATGTGTTTGTTTTTTAGTTCATCTTTTTTATAATATTCTTTGAGTCCTGCGCAAATTGTTCTTTTTTCAAGTTGATTTCCTAAATCAACTTCTAATTTATATAATTTATTAGCTCCTTCTATATCTTCAACATTAATTATTTTTCCAACTCTTAAGTCTATTTTTTCCCAGTCACCAAATGTTACTTCATTCATGTTTATTACTCCTTCAATTTGTTTGTATTTTTCTTTATTTAAATTATTCTCTTTTGGTTTAATATTATGTAGGGTGGATGATCTTTCTTTTTCTATTTCAATTTTCTTAAATAATATTTCTGCTTTTTTTATTTTTGAAACTTTTATAGGTTTTTTTAGATCTTTGAAGGATATATTAAAATTGAAAGTTTTTGCTATTTTTTCAGATGTTTGTGGAATAAATGGCCATAGCAATATTGCAGCTGTTTTTATTGAATCAGATAGCTCATAAAGAATTTTTTGAGATTGTTTTATTTCTTTTTCGGATTTTGCTTCCCAAGGTTTTGTTTTTTGAATATATTCATTACAAACATCGACAAATGTAAATATTTCTGCTAAAGCACGATCAATTTCATAATTTTCAAAATGTTTTTCAATTTTTTTTAGATTTAATTTTTTAATTAATCTGTTTGGTGTTTTTACAATTCCTTTGTTTTCTGCTAGTGTTGAGACTCTGCTTATAAGATTTCCAAGTTTATTTGCTAGTTCATTATTATGACGTTCAATTAAGCTTAATTCAGAAACATCACCATCTTGTCCGAAGGGTATATTTCTCATTAAGTAATATCTTACACTATCTGATCCATATTTTTCAGTTAAATAAATTGGAGAAATTACATTTCCTAAACTCTTACTCATTTTTTGACCGTTTATTGTGAAGTATCCATGAACAAAAAGTGTTTTTGGAAGTTTGTATTCTGCTCCTAAAAGTAGTGCAGGCCAGATTGTTGCATGAACTCTTATAATATCTTTAGCCATTAATTGTAAGTCTGCTGGCCAAAATTTATTAAAATTTGATTTTTTATCTTTTTTTAAACCACTTATATAATTCCAAAATGCATCTGGCCAAACCCAAATTGTATGATTCTTGTCAAATGGAAGATCAATTCCCCATGAGATTTTTGTTTTTAGTCTGGAGATCGAGACATCTTGTAATCCATTTTCAATAAATGTTAAAACTTCTTTTCTTCTTACTTCTGGAAGAATAAGATATTCTCCGCTTTTAATTAAATTATAAAGTTTATCTTGAAATGAAGAAAGTTTGAATAAATAAGCTTCTTCTTTTTTTATTTCAGGAATTGTATTATGCAAGGGGCATTTCCCATCAACTAAATCAGATAATGTTAAATATTGTTCACAACCGACACAATAGTACGATTCATAATTTCCTTTATAGATTAACTTTTTTTTGTATAATAAACTTAATAGATCTTTGACCTCTTTTTCATGATAACTATCTGTAGTTCTTATGAAATTATCATTTGAGATGTCTAAAAGTTTGAATGCTTGTTTGAATTCTGATGCAATTTTATCCACAAATTCTTTTGGTTTTTTGTTATTTTTTTCTGCTGTTTCTTGTATTTTTTGACCGTGTTCATCTGTTCCAGTAAGAAAAAATACTTCTTTGCCAAGTATTTTATGCCACCTTGCTAATACATCTGCAGCTATTGTAGTGTAAGCTCCACCAATATGTGGAGAGCCATTTGCATAATATATAGGTGTTGTTACATAAAACTTTGATTTTTGTTTTGCCATATTTGTAAGACTTTTAAATTGTTAATAAATTTAACTAATTATTAATTTTTCATAAGATTTTTAAATAGTTTTCACATTGAAATTTTATGTTTGGAACTAAATGTCTAAGATGTGGTAAGAGAGTTGGGAAGAAGTATGAGTTTTGTCCACATTGCGGTTTAAACATGAAATCTATGTCTAAAAATAGTGAAGACTATGGCTTTTTGGGAAAAAATGATTCTGATGATTTAAATTTTGAAAGTCAAATGCCTTTTATGTTTAAGATGTTAAAACCACTTATGAATGAATTGAATAAACAAATGTCTGCAATGGACAGTGAAATGAGAAAAGAATTAGAAGGTGTTAAAAAAATTGAAAGTAAAACTGAAAATAAAAGAATGCCTTCAACTAGTTTTAGTATTTTTGTTAGTGCACCTGGACAGAAACCAATTAGAGTAAATAGAGTTATAACAAGTGATGGAAGAATTATTGAACAAAACATGTCTAATAAACCCAAGGAAATTAAAACTGAAATTTTAGGTTTACCTAAAGTAAATAGTTCTGTTCTTCAAAAAGCTAAAAAATTAATTAAGGTAGAGCCTGAAACACTTGTTAGAAGACTTTCAGATAAAATTGTGTATGAACTTAAAGTTCCAGGAGTAAAGTCAGTTAAAAATTTGAATATTTCAAAAATTGAAAATGGATATGAAATTAAGGCTTTTTCAGATAAAGAGGTTTTTACAAAAAATCTTACATTAGGAATGCCTTTAGTAGAACATTATATTGAAGATGATAGTTTATTCTTAGAGTTTGGATTGGAGAAATAAACTATTAATTAATAATAAAAAATTTACACACTTTAGAATAAAGTATACTTTTTCTTATTTTATTTATAAATTTAATTTAATCTTTATATTAAATCGATTATTTAAACTAATTTTTATGAGCCTGCCAGGATTTGAACTTGGGACCCCCGGCTTTCTTAGATGAACTAAAAAAGCACTAGTTCTTATGAAATAGAGTCATATAAGACCGGTGCTCTACCAGGCTGAGCTACAGGCTCATGTAGACTTTAGCTTTAGGCTGTATTTAAATTTTCCCGATTTAGAAAGTAATATTCAATGGGTTACTTTTTGATAGAATCTTGATTAATAACAAACTAAATTAAGTTAGTAAACCGCAGTTATTTTTAAATTATGGTTGCTACTGATTTGTTACAAAAAATGGGCCGTTAAGTTTTTAAACCATTTGTGTTGATTATAAATATCATGAAGAATAAAACCGATCTTGAAGATGAAGAAGTTGGAAGTTGGAAAGGAAAAAAAGAAAATGAGGAAGACGAAGAAGACTGGAAAGATGACAAAGATGACCAAGATGAAGATGACTGGGAAGAAGATGATGCCGACTCTTTAGAATCTTCAGAATTTGATGAAGAAATTTGGTAAAAAAGAAGTTTTGTAATTGTATTTTATTACTTATTCAAAGATAGCACTGCTTTGTTGTTTTCTTTATTTATTTCTTGTTGAACATTTTCTTGATCTATTATAAAGCTTATTTTTTTGATTGATAATGGAATTTTCAAGTTATTTACTCTAATTGTTTTTCCAGAACCAATTTTTAAAGAACCTATTTCATAATTAGATACTAGTTTATTATCCGCATATATTGAAAGATTAGTGTTATTTGAATCAGAAAATCCTTTATTAAAAATTTTCATTTCAAAGTCTAAGTAAAAACCATGTTTTTCTGCAGTTATACTATCAAGGGTTAAGTCAGGTAGAGTAGGTATTTCATAAATTTGATTTATTTTATTTATTATTTCTTCATCTATTATTTGGTTACAATTATAATACGGGTACATTATGGATTTCTCATTTTTTGAATGTTCAAATCCTAAAACATGAAGTATCTCATGAATTGCAACTATTGGTTTTTTACATTTGTTTTCTTCATATAATAACATTGTTCCATTAAATATAACATAATAATTTGTTAAATTAATTATTGTTAACGGTCCACCTTCACCAGAAATGAAATGATTACTGTCTGGTTGTTTTTTTTCATTTGAACAAATTACTTCAATTTCTCCATTTTTTGAAATTTCAATAAACTTTATGTTTGTTTGTTTTTCGATTTCTTTGAATGCTTCTCTTGAATCATTTTTTTTGTTATCATTACAACCAGAATCTATTGAGTAACTTATTGATTTACTTGGAAATCTCATATTTTCATAAAACATAAGCCCGTTAGTATAGTCTTTAATTGTTAAGTTTACTTTTTCATTACTATTTTCTTCATTTAATCTAACAAATTTTTGAACTTCTGAAAAGTAAATAAAATAATTTATTACTAGAATTATTAAACAAAAAATTAAACTAATTATTAATATTATTTTTATTTTTTTCATATTAATAGGTAATACTTGGTTTTTTAAATTTGCCTATTTTAATGAATCTTTTAAGTAGTCAAAACCTGCTATAATTCCAATTATTCCAGTGGCAATAGCTAGTAACCATGCGAATGTTCTAAAAAGAATTATATTTGGTAGAGCGACAGTTAAGATTATTGCTCCAACTGCAAATGATTGGATAAATGTTACAACTTTACCTATAAATTTGACTTTGTATGTGTCTGTTTTTTTTAATACTCTTATTATAACTCCTGGTGCACCAATAATTTCACGAGTTAGACATAATATTGAAAGATAGGCCATTTTTGGATTTTGATTGTATAATTTTATTACTAAAATGATTAACAGAGGTATCATAAAAATTCGGTCGATGTATTGGTCTAATCTTGCACCTATTTTTGTTGTTTGTTTTAATTTTCTTGCAAGATAACCATCAAAAAAGTCAGTTAATGCAGCTAAGGTAAATATTAATAATATTATCAAATAATTTGAGGTGAATAATATAAGATATACTAAAATAAAACCAAGTATTAGTCTAGATATAGAAAGAGCGTTTGGAATATTAAATAATTTTTCTTTTTGATTATTTTTAGAGGTTTTTTTTGCTTTGTTTTTCATATTTTTATTATTAAATTATAATTTCTTTTGTATTTTTAAACATTACTAGATTTTAATAAAAGCAAGTTTTAAAAACTAATTAATTCTTGAAATATTAAATTTTGCCCGGATAGTGTAGTGGCCTAGCATTCCACCCTGTCACGGTGGCGACCCGAGTTCAAATCTCGGTCCGGGCGTTCCAGAAAGAGCTAAAACCTTAAAAAGAACATTTAATAGTTTCTTTTATGGAAAAAGTATTAACACATAAGAGATATTCAGAGAACAGTCTTGTAAATGTAGGCAATTGGAAAGTCAGCAATAAAGAAAAGACTTCTGTAAAACAATATGTTCAAGATTATGAAAATGGAAAGATAACTGGTAATATAGGAACAAATCCAAAAGCATTAATTGAAAGACTTCTTGGTTATCAAAAAATATTTTTAGAAAATATAAATAAAGATAATCCTACAAAGAAAGATATAGAATTATTTGTAGAATATGTTTTAAAGGATAAAATATGTTTTGAGCATTATAATCAAGAAACAAAAAAAAGAACAAAAAGACCTTATGCTTTAAAGAGTAAAAAAGCAATCTTTGATAATGCCTCAAAATATCTTAAATGGAAATTTCCAAATAAACTTGAACTTATTGAACCATTAAAAATAAAAATTAAAACAAAGAAACCAGATCCAGAATCATTAACAGAACAAGAAATTGATAAGCTAAGAATTAATGCTGGAGATATAGAAAATAGAACAACAATTTCAATTCTTTATGGTGCAGGCTGTAGAGCTGAAGAATTTTATAATATTCGATTTTCTGATGTGGAATTACCTAAGGGTAATGAAATGTTTGTTAAATTGAGATTAAGAAATGAGTTTTCAAAAACAGAGGGAAGAACAATCTCTCTTTATTATAAATATTGTCTTGAAGACTTGAGAGAATTAATTGAATTGAGAAAGAATGAAGGTTGTAAACCTGAAGAACCAATTTTTAAAAAGAGGTATAAAAGTCAAAGAGATTGGTTGATTAATCTTGGAAAGAAAACACTTAATAAACGAATATATTTTCATATATTTAGAAGCAGTTGTGCTACAGTATTATCAAATAGACTTAACAGACAGCAACTTTGCATCTATTTTGGTTGGAAATTTAATTCTCCTATGCCTGATGTTTATATTAAAAGGGATGGTGTGGATATGAAAGATGTTGATAATACTTTTAAGGCAACAGAATTTGAAGCATTAAAAAACCAATTAGAAATTGAAAAACAAAAAAGAGCTTTAAAAGAAGAAGAATATACTGATAAGATGAAGAAGTTACAAGATTCAATTGGGCATATTACTTCTTTAATTGATAACTATAAAGAACAATTACCTCAAAATCAAAAAGTGATTTCTGTAAAAAAGTAATATTAAAAATACAATTACTTGTTATTTTGTTTCTTAGGGTAATTGGACTGATTTAGACTAATCAGTTTAAACATCCATTCTATGTTTTCATCTTGTTGAGTTTCTAATTGTTTTTTCGTTTGCAATATTTTTAATTTTTTCATCTAACCAAGAATTAAATTCCTCTTTTCCAATTTTTGAGTCAATAAATTGTTGATTAAGATAGCTTATTAACTCTTCTTTTGAATCAGTTATATTTTTAACTAGAATATTTTTATTTAAGCTTACTTTAATTTCTTTCATTCCCTTATCACTTTTTCCTTTTGTTAATGTAATTAACTTATAATCTTGCAGTAATTTTATATGATCATGTATTGTTGAATAAGAATATCCTAAAATTTTTTTTAATTGTAATAGGTTTAAAGGTTTTAAAGAAACGATTTGTATAATATCTACTCTTGGTCCCCCACCCAAAATTCTTGCAATTTCTTCAGATTTTTGCTTGTAGAATCCAGAAATATTTGACAAGTTTAATCTCTCAAATACATCCATAAATTCTGATTCTTTATGTTTAATAGTTGAACAAGAGTATACATTATGGGAGTAATCAATCAAGAGTGTCATTGAGTCTATTTCTTTCATATTCTAATATATTTAGATTAATATATAAATGTATCGTTTAAACCTTCACAATAGAAACATTTATATATTAGTATTAAATTGTAATTGTATCGTATTAGGGCTTACAGTTTAAAAATGCAAACACAACAACTAATCAATGAAGAAATTGACTTCGAGAAAATGAAAGATGATTTAAGGATTATCCAAAATTTTCTATTGTTAATACTCAAAGAAAAAGATCCTGTAAAATATTGCCAGATAATAGACAAAGCCAACAACCGAGAAAGCCCCACTGAAGGGACTAATACTAATTTGGAGGAAAAATGAACAACAAAAAAAACTTTCAGAAGTGTGTTGTAAAAAAACAAAAAGAAGGTAAGAACTTAACGAAAGCTAAGAAAGAGTGTTCGAACCAAGACACTCTTTAAAGTTTCATATAAACAAAAATGAAAAAAGATAATCAGCTTATTAAGTGTGAACAACCAAATCTCTTTCAAAAATTAAGAGATATTGTAATAAGTACATTCGAAAAAAAAGACACTAAAAACCTAAACTCTAATTCTCAAAAAGAGGCAATTTAACTATGGAAAACTCAAATATTAGCTTAAATCATAATGAAGAAGAAATTAATCAAAAATTAATAACTAAAAACTTAACCTTAAACGACTTGCATAACTATCTGAACCTTAAATTTCAAGATTACAGACAGGCAGGACAAGTTGCCAATATTTCTGAATGCAGAGTTAGACAAATCTTAATCGGTTACCGTATACCCAAATCTGCAAAGTTAATTAGACAAATTGCACATGGGTGGGAAATTGATGAAGTTAAACTTGCTCAACTTTTTGAAAGAATTAGTTACAATCAAAGTGAAGCCATCAAAGAACTAAGAGAAGTTATTTGCCCATCTAATCCTCATTTGCAAATGTGTAAGGAGGAACAAAAATGACAAGTCTTGAGGAAGCAAAATATTGGCGGGATAAATTTGTTCTTCAAGAAGAAGGTAGATTATCAAAAGAAGGTTCAGTATTGTTCCTTCAGATTAGTCCAGATAATTATGATAGAATTATTAATGAAAAAAAGATACCTAAAAAATACTTAGACATATTGGAGGATCCAAACCTATTTGAAAAAATAACTGTTTATGAGTTTGATAAAAAGATTGTTGGAGAAATTGAATCAAGAAAAGTTATTTTTTTATGTGCAAATGGTAGATTAGTAAACAATTCTCAAGTAGCTTCATATAACTTACTTGTTAATTCTGAAAGTGGTGCAGGTAAAGACTATGAAACAAGTAAAGTTTTAGAAATTTTACCTAAAGAGCAATATATTAAAAAAACAAGAATTAGTCCTATGGCGTTTACTTATTGGCATAATTCAACATTTGAACCTGATTGGACATGGAATGGCAAAGTCTTTTATTGTGAAGATATAAGTGAAAGTATTCTTAACTCAGATGTTTTTAAAGTAATGTGTTCTAATGGTAGTTCGGCAACAATAGTCATTAAACAAAAAGCATATGAAATAGAAATTAATGGAAAACCAGTAATAATAACAACAACTGCAACAGCAAATCCAAATCCAGAAGCTATTAGAAGAAATGTCTTATTGCAACTTGATGAAAGTGTTAATCAAACAAAAGAGATTATGAAACGACATGCAGAATTTAAAAAAAGAGGAATTATGCCAGAGTATAATCAAGATTTGATAGAGGCACAAAAATTTCTAGAAAGAGTAAATGTAAAAATACCATTTGCGGATTTGTTATGTTCTTATTTTCCAGAGGAAAATATTATAATGAGAACAAATTTTCCAAGGTTTTTAGATTTTATATCTGCTTCAACTGCATTGTATCAGTTTCAAAGAAAAAAAGATTATGATGGTTTTGTTTTATCCGAAGGAAGAGATTATAGTATAGCAAGAGAGTGTTTTCTCAAATTGTTTAGTAATAAATATATGATTCCTCTAACAAGAAATCAAAGACAAATATTAAGTTTTTTTAATGAAATCCCTACACTAAAAGGTTCTGTTTCTCAGTTATATAACAGTCATGGAATTAATTTTATTAGTGACAGAGCATTAGAAACTAATCTAAAAACATTAGTGAGATATGGTATACTAACTAGTGCAATTGACAAAGATGTATTAAATAGAGATATTGTTGTTTATTTTCTTAATAAAAGTTACTCACTTAATGAAACATTGAACTTACCTAAATTTGAAGAGATAATTAGAAATGCTTCGGAATCTTCAGTTTCTTCTATAACTTCTATAACTTCTTTATCTTCGATAACAAATAGTTTAGTTAGAGATGTAGAAGATATCGAAGTTAGCGAAGGCTTAATTTGCATAGAAGAAATTAAACAAAAACCAAAAGGAGAAATAAAATGCTAGACAAAACAAAAAATGAAATGAAGAAGTATAGGTGTAATAATTGTAAACATGAAATATGGATGAGTAAGGTACCTTTCTTTTGCACTAATTGTGAGGGGTATTATACTTTTGAATTAATAGAATTGAAAGGAGGTCAAAAAGATCAAAATGGAGCAAATGAATATTACTCAGACTAAAGTTGATGATAAATCTTGGGGTAGTTTGTGGCTTGTAAAAGAAAAGAAAACTGTAAAGTCACCTGATTTGTCTGGAGAAGCAAAAATTGGAAATCAGAGATTTAAATTAGCAGTTTGGAAAAACTTTGATAGATCAAATAACAAACCCGATTATAAGATTTGTCTAAGTAAGTTTGAACCTAGTCAAAAAGAAGCTGAGTTAAATTAAACAAAACCTTTGTAAAAAAATGAAAACTAATCAAATTAAAAGTAAAGATAAACCCATCTCCTTTACAAGAGCATACAAAATGTTTGGTGTTTTTAATGGGATTCAATTAGAAAAAGAAATTGTAGAGGCTAGAAAGAATATTGCTCAGTTTAATCAGCATAAAGATGAAATATTTCAAAAAATAGAATTTCTAAATCAGGAAAATTTTAAGCTAATTGAAGGAAATAATTTGTTAAATCAAGACATAGAAAATCTTAAGGAAATTAGGATGCATGAATCAAAAAAATTAAGAGAAGATTATGAATACAAGTTTAATCTCATCTCATCAGATAATGAAAGATTAATTAGAGAGAATAAAGAAAAGGATATAGAAATTGCAAGTTTGAAATGTAAATTTTTAAGTGAAGAAGAAAAATATAAAGATTTGGAAGAAGAGTTCAAAGATTTTATTTTAGTAGAATATTTTAAAGGTGTTAATGATGAGAGCCTTAAAGATGAAGAATTGTCTATGCTTTTGAGAATGGTTAAAGTATACAAGAAAGGAGAATTAAAATCTATTGAAAAAGAAGAACATGGAAACATAATGGATAATCTTTTCAGTGAAGAATATGTTAAGAGTGAAACTTGTTATTGCGGAGCTACTAAATCTTATGGAAGCCGTTCCTGTGAAGGATGTCGCGTCAAAGCTGATCGATATCGGAAGAGATATGGCATAAACATGTTTGAAGCATGGAAAAATATTTGGAAAAATATAGGAAATATTAGGAATTTTGATGTATAAGTTATCAAAAACGAGCAAGCTATAAAATGAGGAACATAAAAACAATAATCCGAACATATCCCAATGGAAAATCAATAGTTGTATCTCAAGATCTTTCTTGGAAATCTCAGTATTTAAGTTTAATAAGTGGGCTAAGAAGTAGAAACAGAGATTTCTTTACAGCTACTGAACTTATGTACCTAACAGGGGATAAAAGACCAGTTGTTGTAAGTCGTTTGAATACTTTAGTCAAAAATAAATGGATTAAACCCTTTGTAACAAATAAATGTAAGATCTTTGATAGAACAGTTTATGTCAGAAATCAAGAAAAATTTAATAAATTTATTGATAAGTATCAATCTTTTTGTTCTGACTGTTCTCCATTTATGAATAAAAATCAGAGTTAATGAACAATTAAATTTATCAATCAAAAAGAAAAAATGCCATCAAAAGAACACGAACAAAAAATAGAAGAAATTGATAGAGAAATAAAATCAAGAGGAATGCACTGGAAGACTAAAAAGAATTATCCTATTTGGTTACATAAAGAGAATAGTTGGGGTCAAATTGATCTTGTAGGATTTAAGAGGGAAGAACCAATGTCTCCTGCAATGATTGATGCTTTTGAGATAGAAGAACGAAACTCTGCTGGACAAATCTCTAGAAACTTAGAAAAATTAGAGCAAATTAAAAAAATGACTCCTATAAATATTAAAGTTCGTACATGTCAATTAAAGTCTAATGAAGATCATAAAAAGGTGTGTATAAGAAAATGAAAGTTGTAATATATCTAAGAGTTAGTACAATAGACCAAACAACACTGAATCAAGAATTAGAATTGAAATCCTATTGTGAAAGAAACAATTATGAAATTTTTAAGGTCTACAAAGATGAAGGAGTATCTGGATCAAAAACATCAAGACCACAATTAGATTTAATGTTGCAAGATATGAGGAATAAGCTCTTTGATGCAGTTATTGTTTGGAAATTTGATAGATTAGGAAGAAGCACTTCTCATTTATTACAAGTTTTGGAAGAGATGAAAAATAAAGGAGTTAGATTAATAGCAACCTCTCAAAATATTGATACAGAAACTCCCATGGGTAAATTCTTTTTTACTATACTTTCAGGTTTTGCAGAGATGGAAAGAGAAATGATTAAGGAAAGAATATTGCTTGGATTAAAGAGAAGAAAGCAACAAGGAAAAAGTCTTGGAAGACCAAACGGAGCTAAAGATAAAGGAAGACGGAAAAAAGGTGGTTATTATTTAAGATATAAAAAGAGTAAATAAAATTACTTTATCTCTTTTAATTTTTTTAAACTCTCATTAATCTTCGCTTGTGATTCTTCAATTATTTTTATTAATTCTTCTGGTTTAGGAATGACTTTTTCTTTTATATTAGGATTTACTGCTTTAATATCATAATTTTTACTTTTTATTGTATCAATATCTATATACCAACTATTATCAGTAATCTTATCTTTTTCTTTATCTGAATTAAATGCCTTAAAGAAGTCATCAAACTTATCTATTGTAAACGGCAATTTCTTTCTTACTTTAATATTAGACATATCATAAAACCAAATTCTTTTCGTGGGTTTTCCTTTTGTAAAAAATAAAAGATTTGTTTTAACACCTGCACCAGCATTTACAAAAACATTCTGAGGTAAACTTATTATACACCATAAATCACACTCTTCAAGGAGTTTTCTTTTTGTTTGAACAAACGAAGTTTCATTAGTTCTAAATAAGACTCCTTCATCAATTACCATTGCACAGGTTCCACCATCTTTTAACTTATCAATAATATGTTGTAAAAATAAAACTTGAGTACTTCCTGTTTTATATGCAAAATTTGTTTTTGCATCTTCTCCTTCACTTCCACCGAAGGGAGGATTTGTTAGGATATAATCAAATTGTGAAGGTGCTCCTTGAAATAATTCTATATAAGTAGGTCTTCCGCTTAATGTATTTTTTATTCCTATATGTGGGAAATCTATCCCATGTAAAGCTAGGTTCGCTAGAGCAATTGGGAAGGCATCATCACTATCATCAAGCCCCCATAAAGCATTATGTTTCAAATAATCAATTTCAGAAGCTGTGGGTTCTTGATTCATTAAATATACAAAAGTTTCTGCTAAAAATCCACCAGTTCCACAACAACAATCATAAAATGTTGCTTCTCTTCCATGAATCTTTATTTTGGGTTTAATAGTTCTTATCATTGCTCTGATAACTTCTCTTGGAGTAAAAAATTGTCCACCATCATTACCTTTTTCTCCCATTTTTAATAAAAGACCTTCATAAATTTGAGAAAGAGGGAATTGATGTGTATCATCTATATTCTCAGATGTTAAATGTTCTATCCTATCTAAAACATCAAACAAATTTCTTTCACTTGCTAATTGTGTTTTATCTATCTTTCTAAATATCTGAGAAATTATTTTTTGTTTTATAGTTGCATTTGGCTTTTTTTCAAATGATTTCATATAAGGAATTAATTCATTATTAACAAATTCCAAAAAATCTCCTAATTTTCCTTTTTCCTGAATTTCTTTTCGCTTACTTCCATTAGGACTTCCCCAATCTCTCCATCTATAAGGGGATTTTAATGAAGGTGTAAAAGACTTTCCAACTGCATCACATTGCATTTCTTCTTTTTCTTCATTTTCATCCAATATCCTTAAAAACATCATCCAAGTAAGTTCTGGAATATACTGCATTGCCCCCTTAGTCTTATCTCTTCTCATTATATCACAAATAGACTTAATGTATGAGTTCATACTAGACTGGTCTGTAAGTATCCTATTATTCCCATTTACCTTATTTTCTTTATTTTTGGTCATTTTCTATTTCGTATTTTCCAAATACTTCATTTAAAATTGATGATTGAAGCTGAGATATTGCTAAAATCTTTCTATCTATAAAATTTATTTGTATGTTAATCTCTTTTTCAATTAATTTTAATGTATCAACCATTTTGTTCTGAATTTTTATATCAGGTAAAGGAATATCAAAATTTTCTATTTGAGATTTTGTTAGAGCTTGTCTAGTTGCTCCAGATTGAATATTCAAGATATTTTTTTGAAACTCTTTTTGAGAAATAAAATAAGCTAAATAATAAGGATTTAAATCTTGTTTACATCTAATTATAGAAACATGCTGATTAACATTAGCAGGGCAAATATCATCTGGAACAACACATACTCTCCCTATAGATGCTCCTGTTATGTTAAGTAAAACATCTTTTTTTTCAACTTTTGTATTTTTCATAATTTGATTTATTTCAGCATCAATAAAAGAAAGTCCATCTCTGTCAAATGAATTCATGTATACATTCATACTTCTTATAAATGGAATTCCCTGAGTCTTATAAATTCTATAACCTCCTCTCGGAGTTGAACCGCTTCCGATTTTATTAGTTAAAGTTAAAAGTTTTATTTTTTTAGAATTAACTATTTCTGGAATCTCAAATATTTTTTTAAGATAACTATTCATCATCTCTTCAATAGACTCTTTTTCTTTTTTTGATTCTTTTTTCATTATCTCTATTTGACTAATTTGTTGGTTAATTTTTGCTACAATATTCCTTTGTACAGAAAGAGGAGGTAAAAGGATTTTTATTAACTCTAATTTCTTTCTAGTAACTCTTTTTCTTGTAGAACCAGAAGATAAAGAGATTGATTTATTCATAAAAATAGGGGAATTTAAATAATAAGATATAAAGGATGAATCTGCAACATTCTTATTTAACTTAAGAATAGAAACATCTACTGCAGTTATAAGAGGGATACCTAATTCTGGAACAATACAAGCTCTGCCTATTGGGTCTGGCATTCTTGCAATTAAAATATCTCCAGCATCAATCCAACGAGCATGTATTTCTTCAGCCCTTTTTTTTGTAATATGTCTATCGGAAACATTAAGAAATTCATTAATTCCAATATCTGCTAATTGTATTAATCTAACCTCTTTTTTACTAGACATATCTGAAGATAGAACCCAATTTCCATCACTTAATCCTAATTCTGGATTAATGGATATCTCTTTCAAATTACTCCACTTCCAACCTTCAGGTAACTTTTGTTTTTGTATTAATTCTTGTTTCATTTTAAGCTACCAATAATCTTCTCTTTACCTCAATAAGAGCTTTCGTTGCAACCATTATTTTTGCAAGTGCTTTAACTCCGCCTGCTTTTTTTATCTCATTAATTTCAAAGATATTAGGATTTTCAAGTTCTTCAATTCCATTTTCTTTAAATTGTTTTGCTAATGCACCAACAACTTTAGATGTATCCGAAGGCAAAGACATTAACCAATTTTTATTTTTATAATTAAAAGCAAATACTCTTTCATCTCTTGTTTTTGGGTCAACTCCAAAGCCAACATTAGCTAAAAAATCAAATAAATCACAATCATCAAGATTCAATAATTGTCTAAGCATCAATGCACCTTTTTCTCCACCAGGTAATACTTCAATTAGATGAACTCTTTCTTTAGGACTAACCCACATCTCACGAAGTAAATCTATATTTTCAACTTTCAAAACCAAACTCTCAGCGAGCTTCCTTCTATATTCTTCAATAGTAACTGACTTTTCTTTTTTTGTATCTTCATCTCTCATTAAAATAAATGTTCCTTCATCTTTAATCTTAACTTCATAACCATAAACTTTAGCAATCTTTTGTTTTTCCTTATCTACACCAGGTTTAGACGGATTATCTCTTGGCTTTGAGATAAATTCTTTTCCAAATAAACGAGTAGCATTGGTGTAATCATAAATTCTAAACATGTACTTATCAAAAGATTCGTCAATTCGTGTTCCTCTTCCGATCATTTGATAAAATGTTATTGGAGATGCAACATAAGCAAAGAAAACAACATTTTGTATACAAGGAATATCTACACCAGTAGAAAGTAAATCAACTGTAGTTGCAATAAAATGAGAATTTTTCATAGCCCTCATATTTGCTATTAATGCTTCATGGTTTTCATCAAAATCTGCCTCAAATGTTTTTGCAGTAAACTTAAATGCAAACTTTTCACAATTAGATAATTTTTTATCTTTATACAGATTATTTAATTCATTTGCAACATCTTCAGCATGTTTATCATTTGCACAAAAGATTATTGTTTTTTGTTTTAATCCACCAGTCTTTTCAAATTGTTCCATTAAGTCCTTACACATAGCCTTTCTTCTTTCTGGCAAAATAATCTTTTTATCAAAACTCTCTTTAGCATAAATTTCTTTAAGGTCTTTTTCTGTAAGTTTCTTTCCTGTTTTTGCATCTGTAACTCCTTTCGCAAGAAGTTCATCTTTACTAAGCCATACTTCATCAATACATGCTTTTCTTCTAACAATTTCACAAGCAGCTAGATAACCATCTTCCCAGCCTTGAATGTAAGGATATTCGTAAACAGGTTCTCCAAAATATTTTAAATTATTAGCACTTATTTCTTCATCTCTATTCTTTGCATCTGATTTTTCTCCAACAATCTTCCTTGGAGTTGCAGTAAGTCCAATCTGAACAGCATCAGGATTATTTGTTAAAACAACACTCCACTTATTCCATGCACTTCTATGACATTCATCAATGATAATATGACTAAATTCATTCTTTCGGTAATTATTCAAAAAGAAAGATTCGTCTCCTTCTTCATCTAAACCTAAAGACTGATAGGTAGCAACAACGATTCTCGCATTTTTTTGAGGATTATTTTTTGAAACCATTGCAGCATTATCTCCGAATATAGAAAACATACTTCCATATCCCTGCCTTTTCAATTCATTTCTATCACAAACAAATAGGGCTTTTCTTAATTGTCCAGATTTTTCAAGTTTATGTAAAAGTTGAACTGCAATTCTGGTTTTTCCTGAACCTGTTGCAAGAGATAATAAAGCTCGGTTCCAACCTTTTTTTTGAGAAGCAATCTTTTCAAGAACCGCTCTTATTGCTGCATCTTGATAATATCTTCTTTCAGATTGTCCTCCTTGATATGGAATGAATAAAGATTTGGAATAATCACTATCTAAAGAAAACCCTTTGCCTTTTTCATATAATTTTTTTAATTTCTCAGGTGTAGGAAAATTTTCAAGAGGTAATTCTTCTGTAATCTTACCAATAAATGAGTCATAGGCAACAAATAAATGTCCATTAGTAGCGAATACAAAAGGAACATTTAATCTCTTAGCATATTCTTTTGCTTGGTCTAAACCTAGTGTAGCATGTTCATCTTCTTTTTTTGCTTCAAGAATTGCAAGTGATAAGGGAGTATCTTCTTCATTAGAAGGGTAACATAAAACATAATCAGTTCTTCCACCTTTTCTCTTAGTTCTGCCATTTATAATTTCAATTGTTCCAGCAGTTGTTTCTCTTCTGATTAAATCTTCATTCCATCCTACATTGTGTATCTTTGGGTCTATTAATTTTGCCCTGGTATCTGCTTCATTAAATGCCATACAAAATAAAATACCCCCTTCCTTTTAACCCTTTCCAAATAAACTACCCCCCTAAAAATATTATTATATTACCCTAGAAAACTCAAAACAAATAAACAGATGTTTATTTGCAAATAATTAAGGGTTTTAGTTTTGTTAAAAAATATGTTAAAACTTTTGTTAAAAAGTTAATGCTTTGGTTTGTAAGTTGTTGAAGGATTAAGTTTTTATTTATTTTGAGTAATTAAAATAAAACATATTGTATAATACCATAATTCTTTAAAAAGTGTCATTAATAGGTAATTCTAGTTATAAGAGTGATAGGATATGGATGCAAAGAAAAAATTGGTTATGTTTGATGTTAGTATTCTTGGTTAGTTTTTCTTATATTTCTTTGGTTAATGGTGCAGTAATTTTTCAAGATGATTTTGAATACGGATTAGGAAATTGGGAAACTTTTAATGCTTCTCTTCCTAATAGTGATGTTGGGTTAACAGATTCTACACCACCAAACTTTGGATGGCCTTTTTCAGTTAACTCTCCTTCATGTCCTGGAAGTTTTAGTGCATGTAATGGTCCTAACAATCATTATGTTTATTTTCATAGAAACGGAGATAATACTCCTTGGTTATATATGAATTTTTCAACAAAAGGTTATACAAATGTTAAGATTAAATATTTAGAACAAACACATATTAATTTTATGCCCTTTGGTTCTGATTTAGAGTGTCTTGACAGTCCTCTTTTAATGTATAGATTTGGGAATAATGAGTCTTGGAGAGTGTTTTTAGGCTCGGAGATAATTCTAACAAGTTGTGTAATTCCCGGCCTTAATGACTTTGCATGGAAACAAATTGGACCTTATTGGAGTCCTCTAGATGAAATAGGTAATCATGATGAAGTTCAACTTGCTTTTAAATTTTCTTCTAATGACGGTGGACTTTTAGATAGTGGAGATGATTTTTTTATTGATGATTTTCAATTATTGGGTGATCCAATAAGTTGTTCATTAAATTCAGATTGTGGAACTAATGGATATGTTGGAAACTCATTTTGCTCAACTAAAAATGTTGTTAGAAATTATACTTCATTTACTTGTAATAATCCCGGAACTGAAGGTTCTTATTGCTCTAATTCTGTATCACAACAAATTATATCTATATGTTCTGATTATTGTTTGAGTGGTGCTTGTGGAACATTTATTTGTCATAATAATTCAGAATGTAATGATAACAATTCTTCAACTGAAGATATTTGTATAAATCCTAATACTTTGAGTTCCTTTTGCCAACATAATGTTGCATCAATAATAAACTGTTCTGTAAATACTGACTGTGGTGTTAATGGATTTAGTAGTTCTCTTTTTTGTATAGGAAATAACATAAAACAAAATTATACTTCATTTACTTGTAATAATCCTGGAACTACAAATTCTTATTGTTCTAATTCTACAAGTGTAAACCAAAATAATACTTGTGCAGATACTTGTTCAAATGGGCAGTGTTTTTCATTTATTTGTCATAATAATTCAGAATGTAATGATAACAATTCTTCAACTGAAGATATTTGTATAAATCCTAATACTATTAATTCAATTTGTGCCCACAATATTATACCTCCTTGTCAAGATGATGATGGAGATAGTGTTTGTAACATAAATGATTTATGCCCAAATACTCCTTCAAATGAAGATGTTGATTTAGTTGGTTGTTCTTTAATGCAATTTTGTGAAAAACAGCCTATTTGTGGTATAGGTTGTAATTTAGCGGACTGGAAAAACAATGAACAAAGTGCTCTTAATCCTCATGATTGTATAACTGTTCTTGTTGCAAAAGAAGGAAAGTATTATCCAAAATGTGCTTCGTATGTTGGAGCAACTTGTGGAAATTAAACCTGTTCACAAATTGTTATTCATTCTTTTAGTTAAAAAAACATAGTAAACCTTGTGTTTAGAATTTACCCAATTTAGAAACATTCTTATACATTTGATGGGTATAATCTAATATGGTAAAAGACAATGAAAGAAAGAGTATAATAAAATGAAAAAGAGTATTAAGATAATTATTATTACAATAGTAGTAATTAGTTTGTTATTGTTAGTTGGTTTCATTATTATGAATAATCAATTTGCCTATAATAATTCAATCATTAGTATAAAAATAGGAAATGAAACAATAGCAACTAATATTAATATAATTTCGTTAGGAGAAATAAAGATTGCCTACTGTAATACTAATCAAGATAGTTATGAATGTTTTTTTGAAGGTGTTGTTAAAGTTACTCCAAAAGTAAGTAAAAAGTTTGCAGAAATAACTTCACAACTTGAAGTAGATTATCAGAATCCTTCATACTTTGATTCAAAAGGAAATCCAGTATTTATACTTACTGAACCTCAACTTTATGATTCAGAAGGAAAACCTGTTTATATAACTCCTCAGGTAGATTATAGTAAATACAAAAAAGAATTTCATTTAAGTGAGGCTTTACATTTCTATTTAGATAATGAACCACTTAGTTCCCAATTCATTCCAGAAAATATGAAGAATACTGAACAAAGTTCTTTTATTTTTTTTGGGAGTAGTGTTGCAAAAACTAGAGATGAAGCAATTAATTTAATACAAGTAAAAGTGGATAGATTAAAACATATTCATATTGGAGAAGTTTGATATTAAATTAAAATGAAACAAAAAAATAATACTCTTATGTTACCTATTTTTATTGTTCTTATTGTTATTGCTCTTGCTTTATGTTTGCTTGTAGTAAATAACTTATTCTTGGCAAGAAGTACACAAATCACTGCACAAATAATCAATACTGAAAAGCCAGAATGTGGAGATGCTGTTGCAGAATGTTATCTTAGCTGTTTAAAAAAATTAACAATCAATTCAGCAAAAGAATGCATTGCAAAAAAATGTAGGGAAGAACAAATCAAATATTGTTCTATTCAAGATGCCCTAAATTCAAGGTTTATGAATACAAAAATGTGTGAAAGGTCGTGTAGTCCTGAATGTAAATATGATTGTTTAGATAATAAAAATGAATTAACTTGCCTTAGGAATTGTGTCGTATAATAAGATGAACACTAAAATAATCCTTATGGTTTTTATTGCACTTCTCTTAGTCTTTGACACAATAGCATTAAGCGTGGTAGCTCTACAAGTAAAACCAACACTAACCACAACCCAAACAACCACACAACCTATTCAAGAAACATTATCTACAAGTCAACAGAAGGTCAAGATTGTGCAGGAAACGAGTGAGGAAGTCTTAGAACCTACTAAAGAAAAACTAAGTGATACAGCTGTTGTAACCTTAAGTGTTAATGTTCTAAAAAGGAAGTAGTGCTATACATTTAAATAAAAGTTAAGACTTATGCTTTTATGAAAAGTGGGTTGATAGTATTAGTTTTAGGTGTGTTCTTAATGGTTTTTATGATTGGAAGTGTGAGTGCAAATTATTGTTTTGATGAAAAAGAAAATGAAGTACATTTTCATGGTACAATTCCAAATATAGTTAGTAATAATCTTAATATTCAAAGCATTTCTACCATTACTGTGTGTAACAGAAACCTTAACTTAATATTTATTCCAACTTTTTCTGAATATATAAGTGCAAAGAGTTCTAGTAATCATGAAATTTATTTAAATCATGATTTACAAATTGACTATAATGGAAAATATTTCAGAGGTTACTTTACAGGATTTTCATCATATAGACAAATGAATAATTTAGATGAATATTTTATAAGAATTTATCCTGTTTTGTATAGTTATGATAACGTCACATGGTATAGTATTGAAGAAAGTTATGATAAAATTGAAGGATATATTAACATTATTCTTTATGTAAATAGTTCTTCTAATGAAATAATAATGGGTAATTCTAGAATTGAGGATTTTATAACAGTTATTAAGGGGAATAATCAAGAACAGCGTCTCACAGCACTTGAATCATTTCAACAAACACTTAACAATACAATAACCTCCTTTCAAACAACTATCACAACAATTCTAACAACATTAAACACACTTACAACAAAAGTAGATAATCAAGAAACAAGATTAACAGCTCTTGAAAATAAACCAATTCCAACAGATAATTCAATTATACCTAATTACTTCAAATATCTAAGTCAAACTGATAGGAAATCAATGTTATGTGGTTATGCAGAAGATAGTCATTTAACAACTATTACAGACCTTGGAATGAATTGTAATTTAACTTATACTCCTTACTCAAGAGGAGAAAGGGTTTCTTGTAAGTGTAAGTAAAATTAGTTTTTGTTTTAGATAATATTCCTCTTTCTGTGTTTTTCTAACCTTCTTCAAATCTCGGTCCGGGCGTAATTTTCTTATCGACGATAAGAGTTTTGTGATTTTTCCGGGCGTTGAACCATATTTTTTGTTGTTTTAGTTCAACGCTGGGGTTGGGAGTTAAACTATCTTTTTGCTATTTTCCAAAGAACTTCAAAATACTTTTTAAATGAATCAAAAACAGGCTTACTTTCAATTAAAATAGCTAAAGGATTGGTTGGTTCTAAGATAAAGATAAGAACTTTATTAGTATATATCTCTGTGCTTGTTGGCATTTCCATCTCTTTTGGTAAAAACCTAAATTCAGTATGAGCTAAATGCTTTCTTTTTTTATAAAGAGAAATATACTTTTCATTTAATAAATGCTTATGTACAATTCCTTTTTTTGCTCTTTCTTCATGTTTTTTATTAAAATAAACTTCCCAAGATTCTGGTTGTTCTGTCAAACCCATTGAGAGCCATTCTTCCCCTCTTTTTAAGCTATTAAGAATATCATCCTCTACTGTTTTCAATCCTTCCCAACCAGTATAGATTTTAACTTCAGACTTTGGAGCTTGTTTTTGTTTTAAAATAAGTTGTGGAATTATTTTAATTATATCTTTTTTTTCATAATCTATTTGCTGTTTTTTTTCATCTAGATAATTAAGTATTCTTTCAGGACTTGCTGCTTCAAAGTATTTAACATTATTCTTAATTGTTAAATTAACTAAACCTTTGTCTATTAATCTATTAAGAACTTCATATACTTTTGAGCCAGATATTTTAGATTTTTTAGTTATATTCCATGTTGTTGAGGAACCTAATTCCAGCAAAGCAAAATATATTTTGATTTCCCCATCTGTTAAGCCAATAGTCTTTAATGTTTGGTTTATCATATCGTATAAGGGGGGGAATAATGTTTATAAACATTTAGTTTTAATGGCTTTTATGACAAGAGAAGAAAATGAAACCATAAAAGAAGAATACTCGCTTAGAGGACAACCAGTGATAAATCTATTTAATCATAATTGGAATCCTGAAGTAGATGGTAAGCTTAAAGCATTTGTAAGATTAGGGTATGACTCTTTCTCAAAAGACCCTTTTTTCTTTCCAAATTTAGCAAGTTTTGATTCTTTACATCTTGTAAAAGAACGGTCGGAATCTTGTGGTAGATACGGAAGTGGAACATATGGAAATGACACAGACTTAGTCTTATGTGGGGGTTCATTAGTATACATTAGTTATGATAGTATTAATCCAGATTTTAACATTCCCATAGAAAATTCAACATGTAGAATACTTCTTTTTGCTGAAAATGGTTCTAATGCAGTAATTACGAGAGGAAGATTAGAGGAAATTTGTGGGCAAAGTTTAGAAACGAGGAAAAAATAAATGACAATACCAACAAGTGAATGGAAAACAATTGGAAGACCTGGATGGTTTGGAGAAGATAGAGACAGAGTCCTTGCTGAATATGATAAAAAATATGGAAAAGGAAATTGGAGAATAAGACATAAATTAGGACCAAGAACTTTAGATTTTAATCAAGCAGTGCAACTTTATGAATTATCTTATGAATTAGATTTTAATCATCCTGACAGAAGATATATTTGGAATGATTTAATAAAAAGAGCAAGAGATGTTTGGACAGAACAATTAACAGATATAGACTCTGGAACTGACTACTCTATTCAGTTAGCTCCTGCTGCACATTATGAAGATATTGCTATAAGAAGAATTTTAGATAAATATGGTTTAAAATTTGAAGGACAAGAATTAGTTAGAATAAGGGCAGATAGTGAAGATTTAGCAGGAAAAGTACTAAGTTCAATACATATTCCTTTTATTTATCCAGATTATATTGAGGGTTCATTGGATGATTCAATGCCTTGGTGGGACAGACATAAAGGTTCTTTAGAGTGTTTTTGGCATTTAAATAAAATTTTACAAGTAAGACCAGTATATAATGAACATTTTAATAATCGGTTTTAAAATAATTATTTTTTTCTTTTAAGTCTAAGCTTTCTTCTAATGTCTTCTTCTTTTTCAAGATTTGCTCTATAACCCCTAATAGGTTTAGTATCATAACTTGTTGGATGAGGATAATTACTTATTCTAACTTCTTGAACTAATTGAGTATCAACCCAATTTTCAATTAATTCATAAACCTCGTTAGAAGAGTAAATACATCCAAAACACTTATCTCTAGGAGTTCCAGCCGATATAGCTGAAGGATGATAATAAATCTCTGGATTTTCTTTAGTTAAATCATATACGGTTCTTAGTATTGCAATCCTTGCTTCTCTAAATACTGTACCATTATGTTTTCTTTTCATTTTAATGCTCTCCAAATTCAACTTTTATTGGAGGAGTTATTCTATATAAAACTACTTCGGATGGGTCTGTAATCGGAAATAGCTGAGCCTGTTCCATTGCCCTAAATTTGTCCCATTGTTCTGAACTCCAGTGAGGATAAGCTCTATATTCTAAAATAGTTGATTTAGGTGTTTGATGTACATTTAATAAGTGAAAGTTTGGTGTATCTTTTAAATAATATTCTTTGAGGTCATCAAGTCCACACTTTGTGACAGATTTCCATCTAGTTAAACATCTAGGTAGGATGCCCTCTCTTTTTGATTCAACCATATAAGGCATAGTTTGAATGTCTGTTATTCTTTCCATTTTAATCTTGTTCTTTACATTTATAGCTGTTATTTTGTATATACCTCGCTTTTTAAGCTTTTCTATTTATTGTAACTTAGAAGTAGTTAACTTATAATACTTTTTACCACACGAGGAAATTGTCTATAAGTTAAACCTAAGGTTTAACTAACGGTCCGGGCGTTCTTGATATTGAACTTGGTGAAATATCAATATATTCTGGATTTTTGATTTGAACGAGGAGAGTTCAAATACTTCAATTCATTGTTTTTAGAATTAAAGTTACCAAAAATCTGCAGGATTTTTTAGTACTCAGTCCGGGCGTATTACCCTCTACTTTTTAAATAGTAAATGTAAAGGGTAAGATTTATAAAGATGTATAAATTATACAGAATTAGGATAAATTATACACTATTTTATAGGTAAATATGAAAAAAGCAAAAAAAACACAAATAGCTAAAAGGATAAGAAAATTTAAAGGAATTTCTCCTGCTGAAGTAGAAGTAATCTCTTGGCTTGAATTTTATCAAAAATATTTCTTTACTTCTGAAGATATAATGCAGTTCTTTAGCAGTAAAAATACTCTTTATAGAGGGATACAAAAAATGCTGGCAAAAAAAAGAATAATTAAACTTAATCAAAATAAATATTATCTTATCCCAATAAAAGCTAAGTCTGGTGGTTGGGTAGAAGAGGATTTTATAGTTATAGATGAAGTATGCAATTCAGAAGAATACTATATTGGGGGTTGGGCAGCAGTTAATTATTGGAGATTTACAGATCAAATACCTTTTTGGTGTGATGTTTATACAACAAATAAACGAGGTAGAAGAAAAATATTAAATGTAGGGATTATATTCCATCAAGTTAGAAAAATTGATAAATCCAAATATGTTATAGAAAAAATTAAGGGGCATGAATTTAAAATACTGAATAAGAGGGAATCAAAAAAATGGATGAAATCAAGGCAATAAGCGAATTAGACTTTAATGATATTGTTGCAAGAACAGGATTTAATAAAGATAAATTAAGAAAGGATTATTATCTTACTTTAATTTTATACTTGATTAGAGATATAGATAGCATTTATTTTAAAGGTGGAACTGCTTTAAATAAAATATTCTTGAATTATGCAAGATTATCTGAGGATTTGGACTTTTCCTTAACAAGAAATGAAAAAGAAATAAAACATGAAATATCAAATATTTTAACTGATTTACCCTTTGTTAAAGATATTACAGAAGGTAAAAATGTAGATGGTTTCTTAAGAATGATAATAAAATGTAAGTCTGAAATAGGAGAAAGTGAAATATTTATAGATTTAAATCAAAGAGCTAAGCTTCTACGAAAACCAGAAAGTTATGAAATTAAACATTTTTATGAACCATTTATACCAAAATTTTCCATAAAAACTATTGCAAAAGAAGAGCTAATTGCTGAAAAGGTTGCAGCCACAATAAGAAGAAATAAACCAAGAGACCATTATGATGTTTACAAAATTATTCATCAAAGTATTTCAATAAATCTAGAACTTGTAAAAAAGAAATGTCATGAATCAGGAGATGACTTTTCAATTCTTAAAATGTTCAATAAAGCAAAAATGCTGAAGAATAGATGGGATAAAGATATTACCTCACTTATTGCAGAACCAGTTTCATTTAAAGAAGTCATGCAATTATTAGCAAAACACTTTAAATTAAACGAAGAGAAAGAAAAGAGTAAAAATAAGTAATATTTCAGTTATTCATTAATGCTTTTTACCACAACATTTGTTATATTCTGGAGCTTTAGGAAATTGTATCAAAGTTAAACCTAAGGTTTAACTAATAATCCTGGCATTCATCCTAGAGATGAACTTATTTACATAAACCTAATAGTTTAAAAGATAAATATTGCATTTTTACTTTTACTAGAATTTCTGAGAGTATTCATTAAATCAACTAATTTTTAGAATTAATTTTTTATAAATGTTTTATTTTTTGTTTCAGTTATTGAATTTATTTTATCAAGAATCTGAGGGTTTAGATAGTGGTGAATTGTTACATTGTAATTATCTTTCCATTCATTATCTTTTTTTGAAAAACGTTTGTGTCCGAGTTTTTCAGCTATTTCTGTAAAAAGTTCTTTAACTTCTTGTTTTGTTGCTTTTTTGTTTTTATGATTTTTTAGAAATTCTTCAGAAGTTTTTGTTGCATAAAATGAACGAACTATATGTGGGTAAAATTTTTCTCCACAATATTTTTCAAAAGCATTCATGAAGCTAGTATCTTTTAGAGGTTTTTTGTTTTCGTCTGTGAAAATAAAGTCAGAATTTTTTAGTGATTTTATTTTTTCATTCAATCTTTTTATGTAATCTTTTGGAAATTCTTCAGTTATCTTCATAGGAACACCGTCTTTTGCTTTGTAATCAAAAGTTACTTGATTACCTTTTATTGAAATATCGCTTTTTTTTAGTGTTGTTAAACCTTTGTGACCATCAGCTTTATAATATATTTCATTACCAACCCTCATGTATGTTTTTAATAAAGTATACATAGGAATAGCCATTGAATCTTGTTTGTTTTTTATTGAGTTTAGAACATTTTTGTTAAGTATTGAATATTTTTTCTCAAAATTTTCAACTTTTTTGAACTTATTTCTTATTGCTTTTTTCTTATCTTTTAAAGAATATAAATAAGCATATTTTCCATTAGGGTTCTGATATATAACATCCCAATGATTATCTGAACTTTCACTATGAACTGTTAAATTATTTGCAAAAATAGAATATGCTTTATCTAAAATATCTCCATTAGGAAGTATATTGATTCTTGCACCTCTTATTTTTCCATCAGGCAATAAAAAACCTTTTAAGAATCTTGAATCTTTTAAATCAATTAATTGATTGAATTGATTATGTGCTTTGAATAATTTTATAACTTCGAAAGCATTTGTAAATTTTTTATTTGATATTTTCCAAGAATTTTTTGTTTTTTCGTAAATATTAAGATCTTTTCCAATTCTAATTGTTTTTACAGGTATTTCAAGCTGTTTTTTTGAGTTTTTTTCTTTCATCACTTCTATAAGCTATAATGATTCTTGGAGTATTTAAATTATAATAAATCTTAAATAAGATAGAATATTTTTAAATATATACTTTGTTAGTAATTTAATCATATTGAAAAAGTAAGGTGAAAATGGAAAAAAAGGAGAAACAAACAAAAATTTTTAGTACAAATATTGAAAGAGCAATTGAAGAAAAAACAACTAAAGAAGAATTTTTTAATATTTTAAGGTTTGTTGCACCAGGAACTAATTTAAGGGCTGCTCTTAATGGGATTGTTGATGCTAAAAAAGGAGCTTTGATTCTTGTTGAAAACGAGTTTACTAATGATATACTTGATGGGGGTTTTAAGATAAATTGTAAGTTTACTCCACAGAAACTAATAGAGCTTTCTAAAATGGATGGAGGAATAA
The DNA here is from genome assembly GCA_035453125.1 of Minisyncoccota bacterium. Taxonomy (GTDB): domain Archaea; phylum Nanobdellota; class Nanobdellia; order Pacearchaeales; family GW2011-AR1; genus JACPLR01. Next base: position 330,235 of record DAOTCN010000002.1, read on the forward strand.
TTCTTTCACATGATATGAAAAGAATTGTTTATGCTAATGTTATGCTTGTTCCAGATGTTAGAATTCCAACAAAAGAAACAGGTACTAGGCATAAAGCTGCTGAAAGAAGCGCAAAAATGACTGGAACTCTTGCTATTGCTATATCTGAACGAAAGAATCAAATTAACATTTATTATAAAGATTTAAAGTACCATCTTCATGATACAGCTGAAATTTTAAGAAGGGCTACTGAAACATTACAAATACTTGAGAAACATAGAGAATTATTTGATATTAATGTTGATAAATTAAATAAAATGGAAATTAGTAATGATCTTAGTATTAAACAAGCTGCAAAAGTAATTCAAAAAGGAAGAACAATGCAGAAAATTTTAGAGTCACAAGAAAAAACTTTTGTTGAATTAGGAAATGAAGCTTCAACTTTAAAATTAAGAGTTAGAGAGATAATGAAAGATGTTGAAAAAGAAACTGATTTGGTGATAAGAGATTATACAATTCTTAGTTTAAAAAAATCAAAATCAATTATTGATAATATGTCTCATGAAGAGTTATTTGATTTAGACAAAATCATTACTGCTTTAGCACAAAAAAATAATGTACATCTAGATTCTTTGAAGGGCTGGAGAATATTATCTAAGACTTGTTTAAATGAAAAAGAAGTTGCAGAAGTTCTTAATTATCTTGGAAGTTTTAAAGATGTTTTAAATAGTAATCAGTCAAAATATCAAAAAATAATTGGTGAAGAGAAAGCTAAATTTTTTAATAAAGAAATTCAAACATTTTTGAATGCTCATCGTTAGAAAGAATTTATATACTTTAATAAATATATTTTATTTATGATTGAAGAGAGCAATAACATTTTAATTTTAAAGAAGAAAAATGTTTTTGTTTTAATTTTATTGTCAATTATTACTTTAGGAATTTATCCGAATATTTGGTATATAAAAAGACAATCTGAGCTTAATCAATTAAATAATGATTTTAAAATTAATCGATTTTTTGTGTCTATTCCTCTTTTATTAGTTATTTTTATACTTCTTTTAGTTTTAGTTGGTTTTCTTGCAGGATCAACAATTTGGAAAGATAGTGTTGGAAATAATTTTCCAATAGGATTTATAATATGGTTTTTTTTAATACTTTTTTTGTCTTTTATTTTTATTCTATTTTATTTTATACTAATTCCATTTAAATTTAGAAAAGTTTTAAATTTATTATTAGTTAATAAAGGAAGTTATGTCAGATTGTCTGGTTTTTTAACACTTGTTTTTAATGTTTTTTATTTACAATATGAAATAAATAGAATTCTTGATTATAATGAAATGAAGAAAAGATTAGCTCCATGGATTATTTTTGTTTCTTTAATAATATTATATTTATTTTTAAGTTTTATTTTTTTCAATTCTTTAATATCTATTTTTTGATATTAGTTTTTAAATTAACTCACTTTTTTCTGTTTTAATTGATGTAGGTGTTTCTCCACCATGCCAAGTAAACCTTGGTCTTATTCTTAAAGGATATATTCTTTCAGAATTATCATCTAGTATAATTGCTGAACCCTTTAAGCGAGGTAATTCATCAATATATTGTTTTATACTTCCAAATAAATAGGTTTGCATTATTTCATTTAATGCAGTTATGTCTGGTAAAGAGGTTAATCTGTGAGATATTACAATGTCTGATTGAGTCATTACATCTTTATGTATCTGTCCTGGTTGTTGTGTTGCTAAAACAAGAGATATTCCGGGTTGTCTTCCTTCTCTTAATATTTGTATAAGGCTGTCTGTAGCTAATGTTTGACCTTCTTTTGGTAAAAATTCGTGGGCCTCATCTATAAATATCCATACTAAAGGAACTTCTCTTGATTGATCAAATGAGAGATAGTCTATTCCATGTCTTAATGAATCAATTTCTTCTTTTTTTCTTGCATCTGTTCTTTCATTAAATATTTTTTTACAAACAAGACCTATGACAAGTGCTCTTATATTGAATGCACCTATTGAATTATAAGTACTAAGATCAATTATAGTACTAACTCCAGGTGTTAATAAATCCTGCATTTTTGTTTCTTTTTGATTTTTATTTGCAAATATCCCCCAAGTTTTTGCACCTTCAAATAAGCTTATTAAAGCATTTTTATTGTCTTGAGTCGATGTTTTATCTTCAAATATTCTTTTAATTATTTCGTCTATATCAAATAGCTCTTTATTTTCATTAATCGAATAAATAACTTTTTCTAATAATATAGCTATGGGATCTGTTATTTTTAAATTAAAAATTAATATCCAATCTTCAGAAGTTAATTCAGACACTTTTATCGCAAAAGGTTCATCTACAGCTACTCCTTTTTCTAAATATTCATTAAAATAACCAAATGGTGCAAAAACTTTTATCGGTACTTTTTTAGGTTTTAGATTCCATTCTTCCAATAATCTTTTTTCTTTTTCGTTTTCGTATTTCATTGTCCAAAAAATACCCATAGTATCAAATATAACTGGAGATATATTTTTGCTTACTTCTTCAGGTAACATTGAGATTTCTTCTGCTATTGCTCCAAGAGTATATGATTTTCCAGAACCCCTTTTTCCTGCAACTAAAATAACATGACTTCTAGATACATCAAGATATATTGGATTTGACAAAGAAGTATATTGACCCATTTTTACATAACCTTTACCAATTTTTACTAGTCCTTTCTCACCGAACTTTTTTTTATCTGAATCATCTCTTCCAATTATTATATTATAAGGCATGATTGTTAAAGTTGATTTGTGTATTTAACTTTTTCTAAGAAAAGTTATCAGATTAATGAAAAAGTATTTTAGAAAGTTCTTTATAACATTTTAAGTATCTGGATTTATCTTTTATATCAAGATAAACTAATGCTTCTTCAATATTTCTTTTATTTTTATCTCTAATTTCAGGATTTTTTTGATTTACTAACTTATTGATTTCTCCCATAGCAATCTGTTCAATTACTTGAGGTTGCATATGATTATAGGCTCTTTCATTAGTTTTTTCTTCTAATAATAAAACTTTTGATTTTATTGCTGTATGTTTTAATTTGTACACTATTTCAGTTAAGCTTGTCATATTTTTGTTTCAATTTATTTATTTTGAAATTATGAAATTGAAAACCATAATCTTTTTAAACCCTCTTATTCTAAAATAGAAATGACAAAATCAGATAATCTTGGTGAAAAAGAGATTGTAGAAACTAAATCTGAAAATAATCTTTCGATTGAATCTAATAGCTCAAAGCCAACTAATAAATGGATGATAGTTGCTTGTGTTCTTGGAGTTATTGCTGTTATACTTCTTATATTACTTATTTCAGATAAAACAGGTCTTACAGGTAATGTTGTAAATGAAAATGATATGAAAGCAAGAATAACTGCTTTTTTGAATAATGAATTACTTCCGGATGGAGGGGCAGTACTTAAAAGTTTAGATAAAGAGAGTGGTGTTTATGTTGCTCTTGTGACTGCAAGTGGTCAGGATGTTCCACTTTATTTTACTTATGATGGTAATTTTATAAGTCCTGGTAGAGAATTATATAAACTTTCTTCTAATTTTTCAGTTACTTCTACTGATGTTCCTTCTGCACCAAAAAATGTTACTAAATCAGACAAACCTCTTGTTCAATTGTTTGTTATGACTCATTGTCCTTACGGTACTCAAGCAGAAAAAGGATTTTTACCTGTAATGGATTTATTGAAAGATAAAGCAAATTTACAAATAAATTTTGTTCATTACTTTATGCATGGTGATAAAGAGGAAGAAGAAACTTACAGACAAATTTGTATAAGACAAGATCAATCTACTAAGTTTAATACTTATCTAACTTGTTTCTTAGAAGCAGGTGATTCAGCAGGATGTTTAACTAAGGCTGGAATTGATACAACAAAGCTTAAGACTTGTATGGATACAAATGCAAAGAAGTATTATGAAATGGATTCTCAAGCTAGTAAAGCATATGGAGTTCAAGGAAGTCCAACACTTGTTATAAATGGTGTTCAAGCAGACTTTTATCCAAGAAGTCCTGCAAATGCTCTTGATGTAATCTGTTCTGCATTTAATACAGAACCAAGTGTTTGTTCAACTTCAACACTTTCAACTGCAAATCCTTCACCAGGATTTGGAAGTGGAACAACATCTGCAAGCACAGATGCTTCTTGCGGATAAATAATAAATTATTTTTTTGTTAATTAATATTATTTATTTTTAGAAAGATTTTATAAAAAAATTTAATTTAACTTATTTATATACTCAATTTCTTGTTCGTTGAGCTTTAGTTCAGACTGTATTTTTGGATTTTTTAAAATTGGTTTTATTACATTGAACTCTTTTGAAGCTTTTGCTTTTGAGCAGTGTGTTTGAATGGCGTATTTCATAATTATTGTTTTTTTATGTTTGTTTTTTGTATTATTTAGCCATATTTTTAATATTCTTGTTGGTTGTTGATAATGAGTAAATCCGGTTTTAGGCCTTTTTTTTGAATTTGATATTCCTGCACTTAAAAAGATGTTTTCATAAACTAAAAATCTCCAATATCTTTGTCTCATTATTCTTCCTCTGAATAAATCAGCTAGACTTAGTATTTCATAAGCTTTAGCTAGTTCTTCACCAGAGTATTCATAAGGGATATTTTCTTCTACCCATAAAAATATTTTGTCTAAAGGTAGATTAACTGAGTCATATACTCTTATTGTTTCTTCATTTGGTAAATTTTTAAAGATTAATTTTAATGCATTAAATATGTCTATTTCTTTATTTCTTTCATTTGCAAATAAATAGTTACTTGTTGCATCTTTTTCAGAAGATATTATTTGAAAATCATTTATTGCAGCTCTCACATCTCCTTTAGCTCTTACTGCAATAGCAATTATTGCTTGATTATCTATGGGTATATTTTCTTTTCTTGCTATTTCTTGAAGTATTGTTGAAATTTCTTTATAATTAATTTCTTTTAAGGCAATGATTTTACATGATTTTCTTAAGTCTTTAAATTTTTGATCCCATATATCATTTGCAGTTATTATTATGGGAAATTGTGTTTCTTCAATTAACCTTATCAATTCGCTTAAGCCACCCTCATCTGTTCTTGTTGAGAGACCATCAACTTCATCAACTAATAGTATTTTTCCTTTGTTAAATAGGCTTTTTTGTTCTGAAGCTGGTTTTAATTTTATTTGGAGTTGTTCTTTGTTTCTAAAATCAGAAGCATTTAGCTCAAATATTTCAAGATTAAACTCTTTTTTTATTATATGGGCTATACTTGTTTTACCAATTCCTGTTGGTCCATGCAAAATTGCTGCTTTTTTGGATTTTGGAAATTCATTAAAAAATTTCTTTATTTCTTCAATTGCTTTATCTTGACCCTTTAAGTCTTGAAAACAGTTTACACGATATTTTTCACACAAGTTATTAAAGATTTTTTCCATTTTATAGACGATTAATTAATTTATTGTAATTGTTTACATAATTTTGAAGGAAGAGCTGTTTTCATGTCTGATTGATCTCTTTATTTTCCTCTGCCAGCCATTACAAAGCTTGCAAGCAGAGCTTCAAGCTGTATAAATTCATCGGAACCCTCTGTTAATCTAAACTCTATTTCACCTGTTTTTTCAGTTAGTTTTACTTTTAGTTCTGGTTCAATACTTAAATTCCATATTTCTTTTTGTATTGCTTTTATTATATCTGATCCACCGATACTTTCTTTAAGCATTAAATCTAATAGTTTTTCTTTTGCACTTACAAAGTCTCCAGAAAGAGAGTATTCAAGTATAATTTTAATATCGCTTGGTTTAATACTTGAAACCATTATTTCAATTAAATCGGGCGTGATGTTATTACTTATTGCTGCTGTTGTTTGTAATAGGTTTATTGCTCTTCTACAGTCTCCTTCACAGCTTTCAAATAAAGCTTCAACTGCTTTTTCTTCTATTTTTATGTTTTCATTTGAAGTTATTCTTTTTATAATTTTTTCAATATCTTTTTTCTCAAGAAGTTTAAATCTAAAAACAGCACATCTTGATTGTATTGGATCAATTATTTTGCTGCTGTAATTACAAGACATAATAAATCTACAATTTGAAGTATAATTTTCCATTGTTCTTCTTAAAGCATTCTGAGCTTCGTTTGTTAGTGCATCAGCCTCATCTAAAAATATAACCTTGAAAGGCACACTTGAAATTGCTTTAGTTCTAGCAAAGTCTTTTACTTTTTGTCTTATTACCTCTATTCCTCGTTCATCTGAAGCATTGAGTTCAAGATAATTCTCTTTCCATGTATTTTTAAATAACTCTTTAACAACTACTAAAGCTAGAGTAGATTTACCAACTCCTGCAGGTCCTGCAAATAATAAATGGGGTATGTTCAATGAATTTGTAAGTGACTTAATTCTTTTTACAATATCATCTTGACCAACAATTTCTTCAAATTTAGAAGGACGATATTTTTCTGTCCAAATTTCACTCTCCATAATTTCTTAAATTTTTGGCGATATAAAAAGATTACTATAGTACAATATGAGATATATATTATTAATAAAAAATATGCTCTTAAAAATATTTTTACTTTGATCTTTCTCTTCTTACTTTCCTAAGATGCTTTGATTTCCTTAATTTTTTACGTTGCCATTTCCAACGCATCTGTCTTTTTTTCTTCCATCTTCTACTTGATCTTTTCATATTTTTAGTAAAAAGAATCTGTTTATAAATGTTCTGTTTATTTAAAATATATAAATTTATGAGAAAAAACATTAATTTTATAAAACAAACATTCATTTATAACTCATGATTGAGGTGTATAAAAGGCTTAGTTATGATGATCCTTTAAGAAAATTATCTACATTTGATAAAAATTCTTGGATTAACATTGTCGATCCTACTGAAAAAGAGTTAAATTCATTGATTAAGAAGTTTAGACTTGATAGAGAAAATGTAATGAATGCTCTTGATGTTAATGAAACACCTAGAATTGAATATAACGGAGGAAATCTTTATGTTTTTATGAGGGTTCCAATATCTTCAGACAATCCAACAACATCTTCTTTTTTAACAATAATAACTACTAATAATTTTATTACTATTTCTAAAGTTGAACTTAGTATTTTTAAAAATTTTATTAAATCAAGTAAGGGAATTTTAACAAATGAAAATAGTCGAAATTTAATTAAACTTCTTTATCTTGTTTCAAGAACTTTTGGTTTTTCTGTTAGAAGAATATTTAAAGAAGTTATTGAGAATAAAAAAAATATTCAAGATTTATCAAATAAAGATATATTAAAATTAGTTCTTAAAGAAGATATTTTGAATGATTATAATTTTTCATTTAAACCTATGATTGATATTTATACTAATCTTATAAAAACAAATAAATTTAGATTTAAAGAAACAGATAAAGAGCTTATTGAAGATTTAATTATTGATATGAATCAGACTTCTGAAATGACAAATCTTAGTTTAAAGACAATATCTAACATGCGTTCTTATTATTCAACTACTGTTTCAAATAAACTTAATGATACAATCACTCTTTTGACAATACTGACTGTTTTTTTAAATGTTCCTTTGATTATAACAGGTATTTATGGTATGAATATTGCTTTACCCCTTCAGAATAATTATCATGTAATCTCAATATTGTTGAGTATTGTAGTAGTTGTTTGGATAGTGTTGTTTATATTTTTTAAAATTAAGAAAGTTATTAATTAATTTTTATAAATTTTCATTAAGCCAACTTTTTATTTTATCTTCAGGTATTGCACCAACAAATTGATCTACAACTTTTCCATTTTTGAACATTTTAATTACAGGTATGCTCATTATTTCATACTCTTGAGCTTTTTCCTGATTTTCTTCAACACTTAACTTTGCTAGAATAAATTTACCTTTATAGTTTTCAGCTATTTTGTCTAGAATTGGACCGAGCTGTCTGCACGGACCACACCAACTAGCCCAGAAATCTACAACAACCGGTGTTTTCTTTGATTTTTCAATAACTTCTTTTTCAAAGTTTAAGTCATTAACTTCTATAACAAATTTTGACATATTAATCTAAAATTTAAATCATTTATAAATTTAATGTTTTCTTTTTAATAGTATGTAAATTCCAATTATTAATATGCTTATAATTACTGCAATAATAGTTATTGAATTAAGATTTTTGTGTATTAATTCCGAATTTTCTCCGTAAATATATCCTAAGTAAATCAATATTGCTGACCAGATACCTGCTCCTAGCATAGTGTACAAGGTGAATTTAACTTTGTCCATTTTTGCAAATCCTGCTGGTAAAGATATTAGTTGTCTTATTACAGGTATTAATCTTCCAATAAATGTAGTTATTTCTCCATGTTTTTTGAAGTAATTATCTGATTTTTCAAGACTTTTGTTATCAAGAAACAAAAACTTTCCATATTTATTAATTAATTTTTCAACAGTTTTTCTTCCAAAGTATAAGGCTAAATAGTAGTTAACAAATGCACCAACTAAACTTCCAATTATAGCAGCTATAAAAACAAGTATTGCAGACATTTCTCCTTTTGATACTAATACGCCTGCAGGAATTAAAACAACTTCGCTTGGGAATGGAATAAATGAACTTTCAATAGTCATTAAAACAAATATTCCAACATAACCTAATCCACTTATTGTTTCAACTAAAAAGTTTATTATTGGTGTAACAATCTCATTTAACATACCATACTAATTAATTTGTTATTTAAATATTTTTAATTTAGTGATTAATTTTTTTTGTAAAGCATTTAGCAGCAATTAAAGGAAATATAATTGTTGCATCTCCAAAGACTTTAACACTTTTTGCATTTTGATTTATTTTTCCCCAAGAAATAGCTTCATCTGGATTTGCTCCAGAGTCACTTCCATCAAATTCAGGATTCGAGTTAATGTAAACTGCATAATCTGCACCATTTCTGTACATGTTTGCATTACATATTGAATGTTTTATTATTCCACCACCTAAAATTATTATTCCTGTTTTGTTTTTTCCAATTGTAGTATTATTTAACTCCAAAATTTCATTGCTGATATCAAGTTCAAATTCAGGATGATTTGTTTTGAAAAAATAAATCATGTCACCTAAGCTTCCATCTGTAATTGCTGGACAAAAAACTGGAATTTCATTTTTATAAGCCCAGTAATAAATTGATTCTTTATTGTTTATTTCTTTGCTTAAAGTTTTGATTAGATCTGAAACTGTTGTTGCCTTTCTCTCTTTTTCTGCTTTTTCATTGAGTTTTTTTAATATAGGCATAACAAAGTCCTCAAAATCACAATATCTTGAGTTTGGGACAAGAATATTTCCTGTTCTGTTTATTCCTTTATCTCTTAGATTTGAACCTTTTAGGTTAAATGCACCTAATTTGAAATTACCAAGACATTTTACAAAATCTTCTTCAATTCCTCCAGCTGTTGTTACAATAACATCAACCATTTTATGTTCTGCAAGATATCTAAAAATATCTCTTAAACCTGAACTAACTAAATTTGAAGTATATCCTAAATAAATGTAAGCATTATTTTTTCTCATTTCATCAATTATCTCTATTGCCTTTGCAAGATTTGTTGCTTGAAATCCAGTAGTTGAGTAACTGTCAATGAGATTTTCATAATTTACGCCTTTATTGAAATCATAACCTTTTATTGAAATTCCTTCTGCTTCTTCGCTTCTTCTAAGTATGTTTTTTCGTGCTTCTTGTTCTTTGTTTGAATTATTTTTTGTCATTTTTATACAATCGGTTTATTATAAGATTAATAATAGATTCAGAATTAAAAAAGTTTGCAGTTTTAACTAACATATTGGTATTGCTAAAGATTCAGTTAGTCTGCTAATCATAAAAATATTAAAAATCGATGCTTTAAAAGTTTTTTGTTTGGTTATTTTATTTTTAAAAAGGTATTTATATGCAGTTTTGTTGTTATCTAAGAAAATAGTTAAAAGAGGTATTATGAAAAAAGAATTTAGGTATATTTATTTGTTTAGGCATGGACAGACAGAGTATAATAAAAAAAGAATTTTTACTGGATTGAAAGAGAGTAAACTAACTCCTCTTGGTGTTAAACAAGCAAAGCTAATTGCTCGCAAACTCAAAAATAAGAAGATTGATATTGCTTATCAGACAAAATTATCTAGAAGTAAAGATACTTTGAAAGAAGTAATTAAATTTCATCCAGAGTGCAAGAAAGTTATTATTGATAACAGGATGATTGAAAGAAATTATGGAAAATTAAATGGAATTCAGCACAAAGATTATGTTAAAAAATATGGACAAGAAAAATTTGATTTGATTCACAGAGGATTTAATGTTAAACCGCCTGCTGGTGAGAGCTTTGTAATGATTGAAAAAAGAGTTGAAAGTTTTATTAAGGATTTAACTAAGAAAATAAAGAAAGAAAAGGTTAATGTAATGATTTCGTCTCATGGTAATTCAATAAGGATTTTTAGGAAGATAATGGAACATTCTTCTGTAAAAGAAACAACAAGTTGGTTTATACCTTACGATAAGGTGTTTGTGTATAAGATAAGAGTTTAGAAAGATTTAAATAGTAATATCAATTGATATTATTAATAAAATGGAACAATTATTAAAAGATAAAAAAAGTTATCAAGAAACTAATGTGATAGCTAGAAGTCCAACATTGCAAACTGTTTTAATGGTTGAAAAATTTATTGAAGAAAATAGTGGAGAATATAAGAAAACAGATTTATTCAAAAATCTTCCAAAAAAAGTAATGTGGCAGACATTTCAAGTAATAATGGAATATTTAGAAAATACTTATAGAATTGTTTATGATAAAGAAGGATATATTGTTTATATTTGGAATCCAGAATTTGCAAGAAAAATAAAAGATAGACCTGAAATAAAATTATAAGTCCTAATAAGATTATAATAATCAATCAGATTAATGAAACCTCAAAAAGTTGTATTTTTTGATGAAAGTCTTGAAAAATCTTTTAATGATTTAGATAAGGATGATCCAATTAAAAAGTCATTAATTAAAGCTATAGAAGATTTGAAACAAGATGCATTTGCTGGGAGAAATGTAAAGAAGAATTTAATACCCAAATCACTTATTCAAAAATATGATTTGGCTAACTTATGGATATATAATCTTTCAAATGGTTGGAGAATGCTATATGTTTTAACTCACTCCCAAGAAGTTGAGATAATTGCAGTTGTTCTTGATTGGATGAATCATAAAGACTATGAAAGGTTATTTAATTTTTGATATAAAAATAAGAATTTTTACGCTGTTTCTTGTTCTTCTGTTGCTAAGAAAGCCCACCATGGTTTTTTAACTCTTATTAACTCACCAGTTTCAGCATCAACTTGTGCTTTTACCTGCATTTTGCTTTTGATTAGAGCAAGTATTTTTGCTTGTTTTTCTGTATTTAGTTCATATGCCACTTTATTATTTCCAACTTCTTTTAGTTCAAGTGTGCAGTTTCTTGTTTCACACTTAAGTCTTAGTTTTTCTAAAGCAACTTGTGAAGCAACATCCGGCATTATTTTTATTTCAGCATTTCTTCCATTTGAAAGTTTAACTTTTAACTTTGTCTGATTTCTTTCTCTATCTTGTTCAGGAGTAATATTTAGTCCATATGTGTGAGATGTTATATTTCTTGATCTTATTCTTTCATTAATTCCAGATTCATTTTTTTCAATTTCAAATTCTTCTCCGTTTTCACTTATGAATCTATTCCATATTTGATTAGGATTTGAAATACAAATACCTGTAGAGTTTTCAGCTGATTCATTTTTTGGATAATAACATTCCATATTACCGCAACAGTCTAAACCTATAGCCTTTCCACAAGCCTTTCCATTTGCTGCACAGTGTGTGTTTGAGTTGTTTTTTGGGCATTCATCAAACTCACAACCATTATCTGAATTTCTTCCAACAAGAAACCCATTTGAACATTCCTTCATATCTTGACCACAGATATTTATATTCTGAGTTGTGTTATTTATTCCTGCTAAACAAGCTTCTTTTGAATCAAAAGTCTGTAAATTTTGGTACATATACATCCCACAGAATTGTTTTTGTTCGCAGTTTTTATTTGTATCATCAAACCAATATAACTGTTTACATCCCGAATTGTTATTTTGTCCGCTATTTGAATTTTCATTAACTGAACTTCCAGTTATTCTTGCAATTGTATTCTCATTTGTTGCATAAATAAAGTTAACTAAGCTAATTAATAGAATTAACAAAAACATTATTGAAAATGCTTTTTTCATATAACTTTATCTATTTAGGCTTTAAATACTTTTTTAAAGTACTTAATCTTTTTATGTCTATGAATTTGTTTGTTTTGAAAAAAGAGAGGATATATTTTCCAATAATTACTAAATTAGGAATAATAAGTCTTATTGGGGCAATGGCTTCTGCAATGATTAGTACTATTTGGGCAATTTATCTTGATAGTTTTGTTGATAGTGCTGCAATCGTTGGTTTAATTTCTGGATTTTTGGCATTGGTTTCATTTGTCTCTTATTTTATTTTTATTCCATATATTCAGAAATCAAATAAATCTAAAATTTATAGTAGAACAATTCTTTTATTTGGAATACTTTACATTTTGTTTGCTATAAATAAAAGTTTTTACATTTTTATTTTACTTGCAAGTATTATGAATCTTCTTTTTACATTTAGACTTACAAGTTTTGGAATAATTATAAAGGATAAATCAAACAAGAAAAAACTTTCACAAAATGAAGGTCTTATGTATACTTTTTCTAATATGGCTTGGGTTATTGGACCATTAATTGCAGGATTTTTAGGTGATAAGCTTGGAATAAATTATGTGTTTTTTTTAGGAGCTATTTTCTGTTTTTTATCTTTCTTTCTGTTTAAAATATCTAAAGTTAAAGATGCACATATTGTAAAGAATCCTGATAAAAACTTAGTTAAAAATTTTATTGAATTTTTTAAGTACAAACCAAGAGTAATTTCTTATTTGATAAGTGCAGGAATAAGCTTTTGGTGGAGTTTGATTTATATTTTTATACCAGTTTATATGGTTGAACATGGAATAACTGATATGATTGTGGCTTATTTTCTTTTTGCAATTCCTATACCTCTTATTTTACTTGAGTTTAAATTTGGAAGCATTGCAAGTAAACACGGATTTAGAAATATTTTTGGAGCAGGATTTTTAATTGTTTCTTTAATAAGTTTAATTTGTTTCTTTTTGATTAGTTTTAATTTTTATTGGATACTTGCTTTGCTTGTGTTGGCTAGTGTAGGTATGGCAATGCTTGAGCCTACAAGTGAGTCTTATTTTTTTGATATTTCGAAAGAAAGAGATGGCCAGAGATTTTACGGACCACATAAAACTTCAATAGATTTAGGACAGTTTTTTGCTAAAGTAATTTCAGGTTTGTTGTTGTTTATTTTGCCCTTTGAGTATCTATTTTTGTTTTTTGCAGCAGTTATGTTTGTATTGTTTTTAGTTTCATTTAAGATAAAAGAGGTTGTTGAGGCTAAGAAAAGAAAGTGAAAATAAACTTAATATACTAAATCTTTCCTACGGAATGATTTCAGGGCCGAAATATTTTTCATAGTTAAAGTCAGTATTTTTGATTCTTTTAGTATTTATTAAGTTATTAATTTCAGGCATAACTCTTTTTATTCCATCTATAAGATGTTTTATTGTGCTGCAAATTAAATTATTGCCTGATTTTGGCCAGAGTTGAGCTTTATTCCAGTATAAACATCTTCCACCACACAAATCTCTGTATGAGCATTTTAAACATTCACCATCAACATCAAATTTTTTTAACTCGCTTGGATGAGTTTTTTCAATGTGGCCTGCATAAAAATCTTCAATGCAGTTCATTATTGGGCAGGCAACTATTTTTCCATCAGTTGTTATTGCATATCCTAAATAGCCTGCACCGCAACGGAGTTTTGTTGATTTTTTATTTAATAAAGATTCAACAATTGCTAAAAAAGGATAAAACTTTAAAACTTTTCCATTTTCACCGTTCATTTCACTAACCCAGTATTCAACTAGTTTTGTTAGTGATTCATTGTATCTTTGAACAAACATTTTAAATTCTTTCTCATTATAATCAAATTTATAGAAGCCAGCATCAAGCTGCCAGTGAACTGAAGTAAAACCAGAATCAACTAAATTTAAAACTTGATCATATAAATCAGCATAACATATAGTCATTCTTGCTATTAGTTCTCCTTTGTAACCATTCTTTTTTATTAGCTCAATATTTTTCATTACTTGATCATATGTTCCTTCTCCACGATTAAGATCTGTTCGGTCTTTGTTTCCGTCAAGTGAAACAAGTATTTTTTCTATTTTATTAATATATTTTTTTGGAAGTTGATCTAATAATTTTCCATTTGTTTGCATTCTAAATGGAACATCAATATTATCAATTATCTCCTTTATTTTTTCAATTTCGAGAAGAGGTTCTCCTCCATAAAAAACAATTACTGCATCTTTGTCTTTTTCTATAAAATTTTTTAGTTTTTTTATGTCAATTTTATTTGATTCTGGACTAGAAAAATCAAATTTGAATTTTTTATCTAAGCCATTATCAAATTCCTTCATTGATTTTTCATAACAATACTTGCATTGAGAATTGCATTTTTCTGTTAAAATTATATGATAGTGCATGTTATTTTGTTTGAAAATTCATTTAAAAGTGTTTTGGTATCTTCAATTTTATTAGCAGTCTATTTTAATACTCAGTAAATTTAATATCTGCATGAATCATCTTTTTGTAAAAAGTTATATCTGGTTTTTCTTTTCTTGAATCTAAAAATATTTTGTCTAAACCTGACCACATTGTAAACCAACTTGCAGGTTCAAGCATTACAACAATAAATTTTACAATAAATAAATTATTTTCTTGAATTCCTATAAATGTTGCAATAACACCTAATATTGCACCAATTAAGAACCACATAATTCCCTCTCTTTTTGTTTTTTTAACTTCATTTATTTTTTCATGGTATTTCTTCTGGAAATGAGATTTTAATCTTTTTTTGATTAATAACTCTTCATTAGAATCTCTTTTTTGTTCGGGTATTAATATTCTTAATTCAAACCCAATTTCTTTATCTCTTGCTGCTCTTCTGCATTCAATTAAAAAATCATCTGAAAGAGTTCTTTCATTAGAGGGTCTTGGATCAAAATCTGAAAATAATTCATTATATGAATTAATAATTAAACTTACATTGCCTTCTTTTATTCTTTTTTCTTCTTTGTTAATTTCTTCAATTATTTTTTGAGATTCCATATTATTTAAAAATATTTTTCTTAAAAAATCTTTTTTTAATTCTAAATGATTCTTCTTTAAATCTGTTTATAACAATGAATATTGTTGAAATTATAATAATTATTACACCAAGGGTAATTAGTACTATCCATTTATTACTTTTTGATTCTTCTTGGTTTATTTGAGAGTTTATTTCTGTAGTAGATATATTTTTTTCAAGATTTTGGTTATTTTCATTTATTGTTTCTGAGTGAGTTTGTGCAATAATTTTTTCATTTATTGATTTTATTGTTAAGTTGCACTTGTTGTTAAGTATTGAATTAAGTTTCACTTGAATGTTATAAATATCGTTTCCTGTAATCTCATATTTTCCGGTTTCGTTAATTGACAATTCATCAGTTATTATTATACTTTGTATTTTTATTTTTATTGAATTGTTTGAAATTGATTCAATTGAAAGGGTATGTGTTTCGTTTTGTTTATTGTTTAAAATTGTAAAACTAATTTTGTCTAAATTTGATAATAATTTTGTTAAACCTAAATTTGTTTCTTCTAATGTAACTATATAAACTGTTCCTGCTGAAGCAGAAGTTCCTCCACCACTTCCACTTCCACTTCCTCCTCCCCCTCCTCCACTGATTTTTTCTTGTGTTTCGGATGTAGAGGTTGTAAAACTGTATGTACCATTAGTTATACATAAATTAAATTCATCACAGCTTGTGACATTATAATAATAATTTGTAGATGAAGACAGGCCAGATAATAAAACTGATTTATTTGTTGTTAGTGTTTGATTTGAAATAATTGTTCCTAATTTAACAGTTGTTCCATAGTTTATTGTTGAGTTCGTATTTTCATCAGTTATCCAATTTATTGTTGCTGATGACGTTGTAATTGAATTAGTTATTGAAGTAATGATGGGAGTAATATTATGAAAAATGAATGTGTAATTATTTTCCATTAAACTACTTTGAGAATAATTATTGAATGCAACACAGTTCCAAGAGTAATTTCCTTGATTTGAAAAAGTGTAGTTAAATGTAGTGGTATTTATGTTTCCAGTTATATTTATTTTTGTTTCATTAATTAAATAACCTGAAGAATTCCATAAATAAAAAGTTATATTTGATAGACTGAATATATCTGCTGTTTGAGATAAACAACTAAAATTATTAGTACTATTGTTAGAAATATAATTATTTTGGGGAGTGATTAAAGAAGAACTTATATTTCCAATGTAAAAACTAAAATTTGAAGGAGAGTAACTTAAATTTCCTGCCATGTCATAAGCAAGACAATTCCATTGGTAATTACCATATGAAACATTACTTAAATTAATAAATGAATAAAAAGAATTAAGAGATGTTATGTTTGTTACAGAATATTCTATATTACTTTGTGAATCCCAAATTATTAAACTAACATTTTTTAATTGAAGATTATCTGATGTATTACAACTAAAATTTAAATTTTTTTCTTGAGAAAGATAGTTATTTATAGGATAGCTTAAGGTTACATTTGGGAAGGTATTATCTATTGATAAGACTGCATTGTATACATCAATTCTTGAAAAATTTAAACCGGTTCCAGAGTCATAAATTATCTTACCAGTTTTATTTAATATATTTTGAATTTCTTGGGGTGTTGGAATACGATTATTCTCTTTTATGAAAAATTGTCTTACAATTGCAAATGCTCCTGAAACATGAGGTGTTGACATAGAAGTTCCATAAGTTTGGTAATATCCTCCTGTTCTATATGTTGAATTTATTTTTGTTTGAGAATTTGTTCCAAGTCCGCCAGGAGCAACTAAATCTGTTAAGCTATTTCTGTTTGCATATGAACTAGCTATTGCATCTGTTTTTGAAACAGCACTAACTGCAGTTGCATTTTGAACACATGATGGAGAAGATATTTGAGTTGTACTACCACTATTTCCTGTTGATACGATGACTGAGATATTTTTTTCAATTGCAGTATTTATTGATGTTGCTAAATAATCTGTATTGCAGTAATTTGAATATAAACCACTACCAAGACTTAAACTTATTATTGAAATGTTATATTTTGTGGCATTATTTGTACACCATTCAATTCCTTTTTTGATATCAGAATAATATCCTGATCCGCTGGAATTCATTGTTTTTATTATAACTAATTTTGATTCAGGAGCAACTCCTTTTATTGTTCCATTAGCAGAAATTATTCCAGCTACATGTGTTCCATGACTGTTTGTATCTTTTGCATTATTATTTTCATCAGACCCATCTGAGCAGCAATAATCATTACTTCCTTCATATGCAGAACAATAGCAATATTGATCCAAAACTTTGTTTAATAAATCAGGATGTGTTGAATTAATTCCGGTATCAATTATGCACACTGTTTGATCAGCACCAGTTAGATTTGTTCCATTAATTTGTAATGACCAAGTTGTTGTTGCATTTATTTGTGGTACAGAATCTTGTAAGAATATTTCAGCTATTTGGTCAAGAATTATGAATTCTATGTCTTTATTATTCTCTAGTAATTCTAAATCTTTATTATTTATTTCAGTAGATATTGATTTTTTGTTTTTAGTTACTTTATTTGGTTTTAATTCTGAGATAATATCACTTTCTATTTTACTAATATTCTTTTTTATTCCAAAAAAACCTTCTTCTTTTATTTCAATTATTACTCTAACTTGATTTTTATTTTTAAGATTTTCATAAACATCTAGACTTACTTTTTTATTTTCCTGTTTAGCTGATGGAATAGGAGCAGTTAAGAAAATAAAAGTGGCTAGCATTAAAATTATCAAAAAAATTATTCTCTTTTTTTTATGATACATATTAATTAGAAAAAATTGAAGCTTATTAAGGTTTTGATGGTATTTATTTTTATAATAATAATCTTTTTAAATGTCTAAATTAGGTCTTTTTTATGAACCGAAGAACTTTTTTGAAAGAAATGAGAAATTTGACAGGTTTAGCTTTATTTGACCAACAAATTAATCAAATAAATAATAATTTATGTCTTAAGATTTCAGGAGCTGGAGATGTAACTCTTGCTTATAGATTTAATGAAATGTTTCAAAATTTGGAAAGAAATATTGGTGAACAAGAGGCTTTTAAATTTCCATTTATAAATGTGAAAGATTACTTTATTAGTTCAGATATATCTATAGTCAACTTTGAAGGAACCTTAACTAATTATGGTGTAAAAATGCCGAAAAAATTTAATTTTAAAGGTAATCCAAAATATGCTCAATGTCTTACAATGGCTAATATTGAGATTGTTAATGTTGCTAATAATCATATAAAAGATTATTGTGAAACTGGTACAAGAGACACCTTGGAAGCTCTTGAAGAGTGTAATATAATTTATTGTGGTGGTGGAAAGAATATTGATGATGCAAAAACTCCAAGAACAATTTCAAAAAAAGGTCTTGATGTTTCTTTTTTAGGTTATGCTAAGGTTGGTAGTAGTTTTTGTGCTGGAAAAAATTCTGCAGGAACAAATCCCTTTATAAGAGACAGCACTTTTTCTGAAATTGAAGAAGCAAAAAAGTATTCAGATATTCTTGTTGTTTCTTGTCATTGGGGTGTTGAAAGAAGTGCATTTCCAAGTGGAGCAGAGATTAGTGATGCTAAAAGAATGATAGACTCTGGAGCAGATGTTGTCTTTGGGCATCATCCTCATGTTCTCCAAGGTATACAAAAATATAATGGAGGATTAATTTGTTGGAGTTTAGGAAATTTTGTTTTTGGAGGTAATACTTTTCCATCTGATAGAGATTCAATGATTGTTCAGACAAATTTTTCAGGTAATAAGCTAATTGATTATTCAACAATTCCAGTAATTACTCATCCTAAAAGCATGGTTTTTCAGCCTTATGTTCCTGAGGACAGAGAAAGAATACTTAATAAGATTGAATATAGATCTAATATTGGTTAGATATATTTTTTTTTAGATAATCTAGATAAATTTGACCAAGACCTTCATCAATTGTTACTGTTGGAAACCAACCTAGAAATTCATTTATTTTTTTGTAACTTAAGCAACTTTTTTGCTGCTCGCCTTTTTTCTTTTCAAGATATTCCACCGTTGATTTATTATTGAATAAGTAATTTATTTTTGAGAAAATACTGATTATGTCTGATTCTTTTGAAGTTCCAACATTATATACATTACTCTCCTTATCAGTTAGAGCTAGCATATTTGCTAGTGCAACATCTTTTACATAAACAAAATCCCTTGTTTGAAGACCACCATATATCTTAGGATTTTCATTTGCAATTATTTTATCAAAAAATATCGCTACTACTCCAGCTTCACCCTTTGAATTTTGTCTTGGGCCATAAACATTTGCATATCTTAATATAGTGTATTTTAATCCGTGAATTTTATTGTAATAATTAAGGTATTTTTCTATAGACAATTTTGCACAACCATATGGGGAAATTGGATTAGGTTCAATATTTTCAGTTGTTGGTGTTTCTGCTTCTCCATATATTGCTCCGCCAGTTGAAGAGAAGATAAAATGTTGGATATTATGTTTAACACATAACTCTAAAAGATTAATTGCAGCAAGGATATTTGTTTGGGCATCAGAAACCGGGTTTTCAACTGATTTTCTTACATCTATTTGTGCTGCAAAATGATAAACAACTTCTGGCTTTTCAGTTTCAAATATTTCAGATATTTTTTCAAAATTATTTAAATCTTCTTTGTAAAACTTTGCTTTTATATTTAAATTTTCATTTTTTCCAGTAGATAAATTGTCAATTATAACAACTTTGTGCCCTTTATTTATTAGTAAATCAACAGTATGACTACCAATAAAACCAGCACCTCCTGTTATTAGTATTTTCATAATATTATTTTATCAAACCAAATAGCTGTTGTCTGTTTGTTTTTACATTCTCATCTAAACTTTTAGTGTAATCAATTCCGTTTATTTGTGGAAGTTGATCAGCAGTTATTAGGTTTATTCCTAATGATTTGAATTTTTCTATAAATTTTGAGTTATTTTTTGAAGCATCAGAAACTAATTCTCCTATTTGAGAGACTGAAGGAACTTTAAGTTTTACATTTAATTCACTTGGAGATATCCAATCACTTTGAGTATAAAGTGGATTTAACTTAAAATTTAAGTTTCCTTTTTTTGGGTAGTAATAAACACAGAAAACTGGTCCAAATTTTTTTTGTAGATTTTTTATTCCAATATTATTTGTAGGATTTGCAAAATCCTGCATTTCTAATGGGTCTTCTTGAAGATTATACATTGTCATATTGCAATTTCCTGGAACTATAACTTTTTCTCCGGGTTTAAGCATTATTAGATCTATATTTCCTTTAGAGTTTACTTTTCCCTCTTCTTTTGTTCTTGTATCAATTACCATTGCACCATAACCTTCAAATTCATAAATTTCTTGGACTGCTAAGTTTGATGGATGGAAATGACCCATTGTAGAGCCCATTACAATTACTTTTTCTCTGCTTAACTTTGCTTCTAAATTAGGCAAGAATGTTAAGTTTGGAAGTTTATTTTCTAGTTCTTCAGATGTACTATTTTTGTTGCAAGATTCTAAACCAACATAAACATTATCAGTTTCTAAATAAGGGAACTTGAATTGATTATAATCTGGTGAAAAAAGATCTTTTATTGAATCAAAATTTCTTTCATTAATTTTATATCCCGGAATTTTGCACTTTTTATTAAAACAGTTGTCATAATCACACATTTCTTCAAATCTTCCAAAAGGTATATTTCTTTTTGTTAATCCTGCACCAGAACTATATCCACTTTCATCAAATATTACTATATTCGTTTCTATTAGTGTTGGATTTTTTATTTTTTTTATTTCAATTGGATTAATCATTTTAATTTATTATTGCATAAGCTGCTGTTGGACTTGCATCCATATCTGAAGGAAAAACTGGAACAGACACTAACTGAAAAGGTTTTCCGGCAGCTTCTTTATTTAATTCTGAAAGATTAACAAGAGTTTCTAAAATCAAAATGTCTTTTTTGAATAATTCCCTATGTGATTCACTGTTACTTCCTCTTTTGTCTACTGAAAATGAATCAATACCGATAAGACTTAATTTTTCGTAATTAGTTGATAGGTATTTTGCAACTATCGGCTTTAAGTAAGGAAATGATTCTTCTAATTCTTTTTTATAAAGATTATTATTTTGCATTAAGTCACAGAATCCAGTATAGATTATTAATGCATTAAAATCATTTGTATTAGGAATATTTTGAGCTATATCATTTACTCTTACTTCTTTATCTGATCTTGATAATATATTTGACTTTGTAAGATTAATTATTACAGCACGATTTATGAATCTTTCAGTTTTATAGTCTCCTATTTTTTTGCCATCTGGAAGTTTATGTGCTGGGGCATCTAAGTGAGTTCCGTGATGATTTCTAATTGAAAGTTCAGAATATCCTGACTTGTATTTTTTAATTTCATACGAAGCAAGTGTTCCATTTTCATCGTAAATTTCTTTTTGTTTTAGTTCTAATCTTGCAGAAACAATATTTATTTTTGGCTCAGGATCTGAAGGATATTTATACATTCCATTTTCAAGTCTATGAGTTAAGTTTATGATCTTCATTTTAATTGGTATACTGAAATTCTTTTATTTTGTTCTTCTGGAAGATTATATGCTTCATATATTGAATTCATTGTTTCAATTGAATTTTTGAAATCGGTTATTGGTCTTTTACCTGTTTTAATTGAGTCATAGAATCTATTCAGTATGTTCACATATTCATTGTTACTTGTTCCTTCTTTGGCTTTGTATGATTTTTGGTCTTGTTTAATTGTATTCTTTGTTACTTCTCCAGTAATAAAATCAACTATAACTTCTGAACCATCATTAAGCAGAAATTTTATGAATTTTGATTCTTTTTTTTCATGATTTTCTTTATTAATGTTCCTGTTTGTCTTATCAATAAATTTAGCAACTGTAAAATTTGCTGTACATTCTTCTGTGAAATAATCTCTTTTTGAATCAATAGCTATGCTATTTTCAACCTTATTTTTTCTATTTTGTACATTAAAAACTACATGATCATAAGTGTCAGCATTATATTTTATCCGTTTACCTTCTTTTTCACCTTCATACATATCATATTCTCTATTTTTTGCTATTGCTTTTCCACCAAGATTTGAGACAAATGCAAGAAAATGACACAATGTATCTCCCATTAATCCAGAACCGCTCTTTTCAAAATTTAAGATTTCTTGAGTTCTCCAGTGAGAAGGATCATCAATTTCTATACCTTCTCCAACTATTTCCTTTATTTTTAATTTTTCTCCATCTTTTCCAGTTAATATTTCATCAAGATTTTCATAAAAGGCAAGTGAGCTTTTTTTGTATGAGTAATGTTCAGCATCCATAAGAATTTTGATATCTTTGTCTTTTCTTTCGTTTTTATTAGCTATTTTTTTCAGTTCATTTATATATTTTTTTGTTGGCTTTCCATTTTCTATAACAGGAATAAGGGGTTTTTCACATAAAACACTTTTTTCATGACTTATAGCGTCGTTTATATAATCTAAATGTGCAAGATTTGCTGACTGAACTATTATAGCATCACTTTTATCATAGACTTTTTCTTCAAGCGAATATTTTTTACATTCTTCTTTATTTTCAATAGTTTGAGAATATTTAAATCCGTTATTATTAAGTCTTCTAATTATTCCTATTATTGATTTCACTTCTTTTTTTCTATTTCCGGCTCGCCATGTAGGATTTTCAAACAATATTTCAAGTTTACCCTCGAGCCCATCCATTAATTGATCTATTGCAATTTTTTTTCTTTGTCTGCCACATATATATTTTAAATTAAATTTTCCTTTTATTTCATTATCATTAAAATACGCATCAAAGAATTTTGCCAGTGCCCATTCAGACTTATATCCAACTTGTGAGATATTTAATTTTTCTTGGTTTTTTTTAGTCATCAAGAATAAAAAAAACGTTTGTATATTTTATTTTTCCATATATTCCTTGTTTGTGATATACTAATATAGTCAAAAAAGTGAGAATATTTTGAATAGTGATTTAATTTTTTTGAATAAAAAATTTATTAGTAAATGCTAAATTTATTGATTAAGAAATAAGTTTAATCTTCTGTGAAATAATCAAAATCTTCTTTAGAACTATAAACAAATCCACTAGGACTAATGTAAGCATTTCTTATATGAATTAAAGTTTCTCTTGGGAAATAACACTCTACTACTTTATTTAGTCTATATGCTTTTTCTAAACTTATAGTTGTTCCATTTTTTAGTTCAACTTCTCTTTTTGCATTAGCTCGCATATTTCTTTCATTTTCATCTAGTTGAGTTTTTGTTTCTAATTTTAGAGTTGATGTTTTCATATTAGAACCAGTTTGTTTTCCTATTTATCAGTTATCCCTTGTGAATATATGAAGCAATATTTTCAATAGTGAGTATATACACAAAACATTTATATATATCCCAATATCCTGTTTTATATTTTAGACTGGGATATTAAATGAAACGAAAGATAATCAAACAAGGCCATAATACTCTAACAATAACTCTGCCTTCTGAGTGGGTTAAGAAGCTGAATTTGAGTTCTGGAGGTGAAATTGATGTTTGTGAGAGAGATAATGGGCTTTTTTTAAGTACAGAGAAAAATAATCTTCATAGAAAAAAAGAAGTTGATTTAGATGACATGGATATTCCTACTGTTTGGAAATATTTTATGGCTTGTTATAGGGAAGGTTATGATGAAATTGTTGTTAATTTTAAACCAGATAAAAGATTTGACAATCCTTACAAATTTATAACTCAACATCATCTTGATTCAAGGTATATTAAAGATAAAAATCAACAGACAGTTTTAGAATTTATTCACGGAGTTGTAAATAGGTTTATTGGATTTGAGATTGTTGATCATGGAAAAAATTATGTAATTATTAAAGACATGGGTGAACCAAGTTCAAGAGAGTTTGATAATGCTTTGAGAAGAATATTTTTGCTTTTGCAGGAAATGATTGAGGAAACTTGTAATGGATTGAGAGAGGAAGATCCGCAAATTCTTGCACATATTCCAGATGTTGACATTAATCTTGATAAGTTTCATGATTATTGTATAAGAATTTTGAATAAAATTGGCAATAAAGATTCAAGAAAAACACACATTCTTTTTACGACTCTTTATCTTTTAGAATTAATGGGAGATGAATTCAAGAATATTTCAACTCATCTTATAAGGGATTTTTCAAAATCAGAGTTTAAGAACATTTTTGAAATAGCAGATTCTATAAAAGAGCAAATTGATTTGTTTTACAGTTTATTTTATCAATATGATCTTAAAAAGGTTATGAAAATTTCTGAAATTGACCAGAAAAGGTATGCTAATGTTACTAAAGTCTTTAAGAAAACAACAAAAGAAGAAGACGAAATATTCCATCACCTAAGAATTGTAACTAGATATATCAATGCTCTTACAGAGCTGAGAATTGAAATGGAGTTTTAGAATATCTTATTTTTTTAATAAAAAAGTTAGTATTTACCCCACTTAACTTTTTTCCATAATCTTTCATGAATAAAAAAGAAGATTATTTTTATTAAGGATAATCCAAAAGCAAACTTTATTGACAAAATTATATTTCCATAAACTAAAAATAAAGCAATTAATGTAACTATAAATGAGAAAATTTCCCAAGTAATTCCTTTTATTAAACTTCTTTTTTTTGTTGATGACATTTAAAATATTTTTTATTTATTCGATTTTATTTTTTTAGTGGTCTTTAATAATTATGAATTTAAATATTACTGACTTTTTAATTTTTACAGTTCAAAATGCCTTTTTCCAATTTTTGTTCTTTTAAATGATACATAAACCCCTTCCATTATGTCGCTTCCAACATATCCAGCAATATAACTAATAAGGGGATTAAAGGAAAATATTGCTCCAATGAAAGTTCCAGATAATACAGATAATTTTATTGTTCTTATAATAAATCCAATTTTTATTTTTTCATGTCTGACATGAGCCTTAAATATTCCAATTGCACTTCTTGTTAAACCACCAAGGCATCCAAATACAGCAGCAAGTATTGTTGTTTCCATATCTTTATTTTTTAAATTTATTATCTACAATCTTTCTCTTTTTTATTCTTCATTGTTTTTTGTTTTTTAATCATTTTTAAATATAATATAAATTTTTAATTAAAATTTTTAATAGAAAAATGTCTATATTAGAAAAGTCAATGGTCTTTTTAATAATGATTTATCACCAAAAATAGAATCAGAATTAGAATGATAATTAATTCTGTAACTTATAAAGATTTTACTCTCTTTTTTTGAAAAAATTAGGTGCATTTTTACCTCTGTTAATTTATGATATAAATAAAGATATATAAATCTTTCGCGAAATTAATATGCTTTTTATTATTTAGAAATTTAAATTTGTTTGATATGAACTTTTTTAAAGAAAAATAATCTAAAATGCTCCTGTTGATTAAACTTAAGGTTAAAACTTTTTGTGTGTTTTTTAACTGATTGTTAATGTTGTTTCACAAATATTGCTTTCAGCTCCTGTTGAGTTAGCTATTTTTGCTTTTACAGAAAAAGTTCCAGACTTTGAATAAATGTAGCTATGACAACCGTTATTGTTATTATCTGAATTATCCCAAGTTCCATCACCCTCAAAGTCTATGTAATCTTTATAACTTTGTTGAACTCTTTCAGTAGGATTGTTTACACAAACTTTTGCTGAATAGGGTGTTGTACCTTTGCTTGATGGTAGTATTGAAACTCTGCAAACAAGTTGATATGTTTGTTCTGGTGAAGGTTGATTAATGTTTATGTTATTTGATTGTTCATCAAACTTCGAACATATATCATTATTTTCTGGATTTTGGCAAAATGCATCGCATTCTGCTTGAGACTTGCAATTTCCAGGTCTGTTTATTCTATTCATTTGTTCATCTTTTGGCTTGCCAAACAAACCTTTAATCCAGTATACGAATTTAATCAAGAAATTTCTATTGTCAGATTTTTTATATTCCATTTCATTTCCGAATTCATTTGGTTTGTTTTGATTATCATCATTGTTATAATTTGACTGTCCTCTTATTTCATTTTGATTCACTTTGCCAATTTTTTCTTCATATTTCTGGGCATAATCTACCAAAGTTTTCATAGATTCTTTTGAACATCCTCCCTGCTCAATGTTAGGATGTGTTTTTGTAAATTCTTCACAATTTGTTGCATTTGTGTTATATAACGACACTCGGGTAAGTTTTGTCAGATTATTTAAGCAAGACAAATCTCCATAAATATCTGGATTTCCAGGATATTCATCAGCTATTCCAAGCTCTTGAAGTTCTGTTAATTTTTTTAATGAACATATATCTCCATAAATATTGGTTCCGCTAATGTAAATTGCTTTTAAATTTGGCATATTAGCAAAAACAGATATGTCTCCAGAAATCTGGGTGTGAGTCATTGCAAATGTATCTAGTTTAGTTAAACTTTTCAAGCAAGAAATGTCTCCAGTTATTTTTGGATCAAATGCAAATTTTATTGCTCTTAAATTTGTAATACTGGCTAAAGAGCAAATGTCTCCATAAATCTCAGGATTTGAATAAAAACTAATATAAACTAGATTATTCAAATTTTTTAAGTTAGCAATGTCTCCAGTTGTATTTCTATCAGTTAAATCAACATACTGAATGCAAGTTAAACCTTTAATTTGACTTATGTCTTTTAATGATTCTGTGTTGAATATTTGAAGAAAATTTTCATTTGGATAAGTCATTTGATATTGCTTGTTAATTGCAGTTGTAAAGCCATTTGATTGGCAAGGAGTTATTGTTGCTGAATATATAAGATTTAAACTAACACAAAACAAGATAAATATTAATAAAAATTTAGTTTTCACCTTTTTCATGCATTTATATATCAAATCTGATTTATAAGATTATCCTTAGTTTAATGCTCCCGCCGACTTAAAAAATCTTTGCTTGTTTGAATTAGATTTTTAGGGTCGTCGGTAGCTTAGTGTTTCATTTCATTTAACACTAAAGATGCTCCCGCCGAGATTTGAACTCGGGTCTGGGCCGTTCTCCGGTTCCTTAAGTTCAAAAGAACTTGAGGTGTCAAAACTTCTTTTGAAATTTTGAACATCAAAATTTTTATTCTGTGTTTCCAGAGTGCAGGCAGTTAGAGAACTGCATGCCGGACTTTCAACAAGTCTAATGGCTCTGCTCGAGAGGGCCCAATGCTTGACCACTACACCACAGGAGCATAAAGACAACCAAGGTTTTCTTTATAATTTTCTTTTTTATTAATTAGGAATGTTATTGTTGCTTAAAAAGTTATTGTGATTAGATTATAATTATTGATATTATTGATATTATTTACTATTAATATTCTTATGATTTTTTTCTCTATAAACTATGCATTGAATTAATAAGACTAACCATAAAGTTCCTGTAAATAAATCCATTGCAAATGAAAAATAAAAATTTAATGTAAGAAAAGTAATTGCAAGAATGTATAATCCTAAACAAGTTATTAATGCTGTTTGAATTGTTATTGTTGTTTTTTTTATTTTAAATCCGTGATAAACTTGTGGAATTAATGCATATCCAAATAATAATGTTAAAATTGAAATAGTTATATCTTGCCAGCTCATTTTTATTTTTAAGGAAAGATAGCCCCACTCGGATTCGAACCGAGGTCAATGGGTCCAGAACCCATTATGCTTGACCACTACACTATAGGGCTATTTGTTTATTATTTATTAGAAAGTATAAAGATTTTTAAAGTTGTTTGTTATAGTATAATTGTAATAAAGAGGACAAAATGATACTAGGAATTATAATTTTATTATTAATTATTGGAATTATGATTTTATTAATGAGAGTTAAAACATTTAAACATAAATTTGTTTGGTTTATTATTTTATTAATTACAATTATACTATTTTTAGGGTATTGGATGGTTTTGGCTGGGAAGGATATAAATTATAATAGTTTAGATGGTTTGAAAACTGCAGGAGGTTTATATTTAGGGTGGTTTGCTAATGGTTTTAATAATATTAAAGTTTTAACTGCAAGTGCTATTGCTCTTGATTGGAGAGATACTAATTTAAGTAATGAAAAAGAAAATACCCAAAAAATTGAACAGACAATTAAAAAAGTAACTCAACCAATTTCAAATTATAAATCATCAAAAACAATTAACAGTCCTATTTCTGGAGCAGTTGTTAAGACTAGTACCACTAATTCAAATACACCTGTTAGAAAATAATTTTTTATTTTTAAGAATAAATATTTATTTTGTTTATTTATTAATATATTTTATGCTATGAGATTAATAATTTTAGACATCAATTAATATTAATTAAACTATGCGGATTGAGTTATGATATTTAAATATCTTTATTTTAAGATTATTATACTTTATTGAAATATTTTTATAGTGCTGTTTTATTGTTTTTTTATTGTTTATATGCCTCGATGGCTCAGTGGTAAAGCACGTCCTTGGTAAGGACGAGATCCCGAGTTCGATCCTCGGTCGAGGCTTTTTATTTTTTTAATTATTATTCTTTCTTAATTTGGTGTAAATAAAAAATGCTCCGAGTACAATAGCAATTATT
The DNA here is from genome assembly GCA_035453125.1 of Minisyncoccota bacterium. Classification (GTDB taxonomy): domain Archaea; phylum Nanobdellota; class Nanobdellia; order Pacearchaeales; family GW2011-AR1; genus JACPLR01. The sequence continues at coordinate 359,150 of DAOTCN010000002.1, forward strand.
AATGCTATTAAAAGAATATTCTTTATTATAATAATTAAGATCCATAAAATTATGAAATGAACAATTGCAAGAAGTAAACTTAAAAAGAAAATCATACTTCCAATTGCATTATCTATCCATTTACCTAACAAAGGTATTTTTCTTACATAATTTGACATTACTGAAATAGGTCCAAATATCAATAAATACCCAACTAGAAGAATAACAAAAGTAATAATTCTTAATATCCATGCAGATATTCTATCTTGTGACTTTAATTGGTTATAAGTTCCTTGATAATCTTTTGTTGAAATTAATAAATATTTTTTTTGGCCACCATTACTTATTATACTTCCATCAGAGTTTCCAGATATAAGTAAACGACTTTTATCTTTAATATAAGACATACTTTCTCTGTGAGTTTCATCTATTTCTTTAACATATTTTTCTTCACCTATGATTTTAGCATTTTCAGGATTGATTATCTTAAAATTACCTACCTTAAATGGCAAGAATTTTCCATCGCTTTTTATTATTTGCCAATTACTTTCATTGACTGAATAGCATTGCTCACAAATTTCTTCATCATTACTATTTCTATGACATTTTTGGCCTTTTGTTTCAATAACCTTTTGATTAGATTTTAATTCTCCACAATGATCTTTTATAGTATATTTTAGTTCTTCTAGTTTATATGAATAGTAAATACAGTTTCCTTCAACTTTATTTTCATAACATGACATCTGTGTTTCTGCATTTGCTTGATCAATTGTATAAATATATCCACTCACACCACTTGTTGACAATACTTCTTTAGAATGCGAAAATATTTTTGCTGAATCCTGACTTTCAGCTATCCAAAGTACTACAGGTGCAAGAAATAAAATTATTAATATACCAATAAATAAACCAATAATACTTTTGAAAATATTTGAAATTGGATTTGATGGTGTTGCTCTTTTTATTGTTCCAGCTGAAGGTGCTTTAAAATCAGTCATTTTTCCAACTAATTAAAATTAAAAGAGTTTTTAATTCTTTTCTTTTTTTCTAAACATTTAAAAGTAATATACTCTTAGATATTATTGAGGAGGTGAATATGTTAAATTTAATCTTAGAAGAATTTCCTTTGATAAGTTCTGGTTCTGGAGATGTAACTGCAGGTGCTGGTATTTTTGAAGCATTTATTGCTTTAGGAATAATCCTTATTGCAATGGTTTTATTCTTTTTGGTAGCTTTTTGGATTTATACATCATTAGCTTTTGTAGCTATTGGAAAAAAAGCAAATCTGAAATCTGTAAGCCCAAATCTTGCTTGGATACCCTTTATTGGACCAGCAATTATTACAAATAGAATTTCTGGAATGCATTGGTGGCCATTATTACTTTTAATTGGTTGTTTAATCCCATTTGTAGGTTGGATTTTCCTAATTGCTTTTGCAGTTTTCTTTTCAATATGGATGTGGAAAACTTTTGAAGCTGTAAGAAAACCAGGTTGGTGGGTAATATTTGCTTGGATACCTTTAGCTAACATTGTATATCTTGTGTTAATTGGGGTAGCTGCTTGGTCAAAGAAATAACCATTTGTTAATTTTTTACTTTTTAATTCTTTTCTTTTTTTAATAATCTAAATATTTTTCATCACATTTATAAAGTCGCTATTCTCAGAGTTATTATGCCAAATGGAATTAAGAAAGTAGTAAAGAAAAAAGAAACAAAAAAAGATAAAAGTGTTCATATGTGTTGTGATAAAGAAAGATTATTTAAAGAAAAATATGATAAACTTTTTATTAAATATAATCTTCCAAATTTTAAAGAACTTAATGAGGATTTTGATATAACTGAAGAAGATATTAATTCTTATACTATTCTTAGAGATATTCGAAAAGCAATGATTGTCAAATTTTCTGGATTTTTGAATTTCACTGAGCTTCTTTTAAATCCAACAAATGGACAAATGTTCAATATGTTTTTATCTAGGGGAATTGGTGAGAAAGAAAAAGATAGTTTAAATATACTCTTTGAAAAATTAGGAGGAATTGTTGTTAGTTCTCTTGTTTTAGATGTTATTTATGATGAAAATAAAGAGGCTGAATTTATTAGAGATAATTTTAATGAATGGCAGAAAATGAAAAAAGAAATTTATGAAATGATGAGTTTTCTTGGAGAAAATTGGGGAAAAGCTAATTTTAAGAAACAGAAAAGTTATTTTGGATAAATTACATTAAAACATAAATTCATTTGTTCTTGCTTTTATGTAAATATGTTGATTTTTGTTAAAATAGATATTTAATTTTTCATCATCTAAAACATTACATTCAACTAATAATTTCCAAGAATTTATTATACCAAAATCATTAGTCAATAATGTTACAGGATATATTTCTCTTGAAACTAATATGCTTGTAACTAAGACATCCCAGTCAGTATCACTTAATTTATTATAATCTTTTATTTTTTTACAGTTTATATCAATTAATTTGTAGTCTTCTCTTGAAGAATAATCTAAAATTCTATCAATTGATTTAATATAATTAACAAACTCCTCGTTTTTTCTTTTTGTTTTTTGAAGACATTTTTTTTCTTTGAATATAAGTCTATAATGTGTTTTCTATCACTTTTATCTTTATTCTTCTTTATTGAACCTAAAAAATTTATACATCTTTCAAAATTTTCAGGATTAAATTCATCACAAACCATTTTTGTTAAATATATATTTTTTTTTATTTCTGATAATTTTCTAAAAGTAATAAAATTATATTTTTGTATCTTCTGTTTTTCATTAAAATTTTGTTTATTATTAAAAATACAGTTAGTTCCGGAAGTGTCTAATATAATTGCTTCTGATGAGTTAATTAATTCTTCAATTGTATTTTGCATAATCTTTTTATCTATTATTTACTTTTTAAAAATTCTTCTTTCTTATTAGATATTATTTAGAATATATTATTTAAATTCATTAAATAATTTATTTAAGTCTATTTCAAGAAGAGCTATGGGTGTTTTTATCTTGAAATTTTTAATTATTTGTGGATGAACCTCACAAATAAAACCTATCTCTTTATCATTTAAGTTTATTGATGCAATTCTACCTTCTATTGAATAGTTATTTGAATCAGCTTTTTTAAGAGATATTTTATTTTCAAGATTTAACATTCTTGTTAAATATTCAAATACTTGTTTTAGCCTTGTGAAATTGTTTGGAGTAATTGCAATTGCTAAGTGTTCACTTTCTTTTAGATTTGAATCAAATACAACTCCTTGCTCAAATATTTCTTGAGGATATTCAACATCTAAGTTTTCTGAAAGAATTTTTAACAGATAGTGTGAAAGATCATTTCTTAAAATATTGAATTCTGTTTTTGAGTTTTCAACTTCTGTAAAATTTTCTTTATTTAATCCTGCTTTTATTTGTGCATCTTTTGTTGTTAAATGCAAGCTAGAAGTTTCAATTAAATTTATGTTTGTTAGAATATCTGATATTTTCTTTTTTACTATTTCTTTTTTACTTATCTCACCAATTGTTGATATTTGAGGTATTTGAGGAACTAGTTTATCATAACCATAGGCAATTGCAATATCTTCAATTATATCAACTTCATGAAGGATATCTGTTCTGAATGCAGGATAATAAACTGTTTTGTTTTTGTATTTGTGACCCATTTTTTCTAAAAGTTTTGGAATTTCTGAATCTTTTATGTTAATTCCAATTAATTTGTTAACATTTTTTACATCAATATTTATTTTTTCATAATCTAAGGAGATTGACTCTTTTTTTGAACTATATTCAATATCAACAGAGTATGCTTCTGCTTTAGGATTTGCGTTTAGTAAGTCCATAACTGCAATTATTATTGATTTTTTTAGAGTGTTTAAGTCACTTCCTGAACATTCGATTAAGATATTTTTTGTATCATTATTTATTCTTCCTAGATCATCTGAATTAATTATTGGTGGAAGACTTAAAACTTGACCAACTGAATCATAATAAACTGGGAATTTGTCAAAACCTTCTAATTGATTTCCGTATTCTCGTCCAGTTGGATGTCTTGACAAAATTTGAAGTGCATTCATTTTTTGAGACATTTCTAATGGTGCAAAAATTATTTTTTTAGGATCATCAGTTGTGTATTTTACAGGGAATTTTATTTTATCAAGAACATAATATCCCATTGCCATTTTTTTTCTGTTTCTTCCGGTTGTTGCATGTAATTTTTCTTGAAAATTCATTATTTCTTTTATTCGTTCATCATCAAACTTGCAATTTTTAATAACTGCGGCCATGCAATAAGGCCTTACTTTTTCAACACTTTTATCAACTATTATTTTATAATTTGATTTTTTTAGTTTGAAGTTAATGGGTTTTATTTTTCCGAAATAACATTGAATTGCATATTTGAAATTTTGATAACTTAATAGATCTGGTCTGTTTGGGAAAATTTCAATATTAACATTTTCATCATCATAATTATCTATTGGGGTTCCAAACATAGCTATCTTATGATCCATTTTATCATCTACTTTTCCGATGTCTTTTTCAAATACTTTTCGCGGGATTGTTAAAACTGCCATTATAAAAAGCACCTACGGTTCTCTTTATGAACTCTCCCTTTAAAATCAATTTTTATTTGTTTTTTCATTTTATCCAAAATTTCATTTTTCTTAGTTGTGAAATATCATTTGAGTACATTTCTCTTAGGTCTCTTACATTATAGTAATCCATAAGCATTCTGTCAAAACCTGGACCCCAAGCAAGAACAGGTATTTGTTCTCCTAACAAAGGTATTGTAACCTCTGGTCTGAATATTCCAGCTCCACCAAGTTCTAACCACTGTTTTTTTTCAGGATGCCAAACATCAATTTCAACACTTGGTTCGGTGTAAGGGAAGAAACTTGGTCTAAAACGCACTTTTTCAAATCCCATTTTATTGAAAAATTGTTGTAAGTAACCTAACAGATGAACAAAACTTGCATTTCTATCAACAACTATTCCTTCTGTTTGATTGAATTCAAATGCATGCTTCCAATCAAGAGTTTCATTTCTAAAACATTTTCCAACTGCAAAGTATTTTTGAGGGAGTAATTGTTTTTCAGATTTTATTTTTGCAAGTGTTTGAGCTGATAAGCAAGTAGTATGTGTTCTTAAGAGCATTTTTTTTGAAATTTTTTCATCAAATTTATACTGCCATCCTTTGCTTCCTTTAATTTTTCCTTCATGAGAGTCTTTTACTGCTTTAACTACACTACTCTCTGGTAGACTTACATCTTTATTTAGGAAGAATGTATCTTGCATTTCTCTTACTGGATGATCTTGTGCAGTGAATAATGCATCAAAATTCCAGAATGAAGATACTAATAAATCACCTGTCATTTCTTTGAAACCCATTTCACTCCAAACAGTTCGTGCATAATCTGATGCTTGATTAACAAAATGTCTTTTTCCTCCTGAAATTTTTGGAACAGGCGAAATAACATCATATCTTCTGAATTTTTTTTCTTTCCAACTATCACTTTTGATTATTTCAGGTGTTAGCTGTTCAATTGAATGTTCATGATGATTTAACTCTTTAATTTTTGAAATAGAATTTCCTAGTTCAGTTAGTTCGTATACAATTATTTGTTTTTCTACAATTTCAATAATTTCTTTTCGCTCTTTTAGTGATTTGAGTGCAAATAATTGTTCGGGTTTTAGAGAATCATAATCACAAGGTAGCTGTTTCATGAATTGTTCTTCAAGTGATTCTTTTTCAATTTCTTGTTTTTTTGCATTAAGTACAATTTTTCCTTCTTTCATATCAATCATTGCCTTTTTTCTTAGTGCTCCAATAGCTGCTTTAAACTCGTCTGGACTTAAACCACATTTTTTTGCAGCATCATTTAGCAAGATATTATTATTTTTTTCAATAAATTCAATTAATTGCCTTTCTGGAAGACCTTCTTTTGAATATTTTTTTCCGTTTTTTCCTAGTTCAATTATTTTCTTTTTTGATATTTTTAATTCAATTAGATTTTTTGAACTCATAAATTCAAGAGCTCTAAGAACAGAAACATTTTCAAGACCTGATTTTTTTATTAGATTTTCATAGCTTTCACCAAGATACGGCAAAATCTTTCTTTCAATTGGAGATAAGCTTTCCAGCATTTCTTGTTTTTCAGATTCACTTACCATGTTAGACTAGGGTAAATTTTCTTAATAAAGCTTTTCTTTCAAAATGCTTTGTTTGTCTTTTGTTTTGTCACTAGTTTTTTAAAGATTGTTTAGTTTATATTATTATGATTCCAAAATCTTTTGATGTTGTCGGAAATATAGCTATTCTGAAGTTTGATAATAACTTTAAGCAGAAGGAAAAAATTAGTGTTGCTAATGAGTTGTTGAAACAACATTCTTCTATTAGAACTGTTTTAGAAAAAAGTGGAAAGTTTTCTGGAAGACTTAGAAAGATGAAAACAGTTTATCTTGCTGGTGAAAAAACGAAGACAGCAGTTTATCGTGAAAATGCTTGTATTTTTAAGTTTGATATTGATGAAACTTATTTCTCCCCTCGTTTGAGTAATGAGAGAAATGAAATTGCAAAACAAGTTAATAAGAATGAGAGTGTTTTGGTTTTATTTGCAGGTGTTGCTCCCTTTTCAATTGTAATTGCTAAAATAGCAAAGCCGAAAGTTGTTTATTCTGTTGAAATTAATCGAGTAGCCTCAAAATATGCAGTTGAAAATGTTAAATTAAATAAAGTTGAAAATATTGTTAAAGTTATTCAGGGAGATGTTAAGAAAGTTATTCCGAAACTAATTGTTAATGAGAAGATAAAGTTTGACAGAATTGTTATGGCGAGACCTCAGTTAAAAGATACTTTTTTAGATTTTGCATTTAAAATTGTTAAAAAAGGAGGAATAATTAATTATTATGGTTTTGCAAATGATTCTGAAGAAGTTGTTGAATCAATAAAAAGAGAAGCAGCTATTGCTAAGAAAAAAATTAAGATAACTTTGATTAAAAAAGCAGGAGACATTGCACCTTTTAGATATAGATGGCGAGTAGATTTACGAGTGATTAATTAGTTTTTATATCGAGTAGGTCTAGGAGTAGAGTAGATTTACGAGTGATTAATTAATTTTTAAGTTAATTAATTTTTAAGTTAATTAATTTTTATATTGATCTAACATTAAATAATTCAGGAATTTGTTTTCCTTTTGAACTTTCTTTTGCAACTATTCTTCCGAGTTCTCTTTTTGCAATTCCATTACATCTTTCACAATTAATTTCTTTTGGAGAATTAGCTGATTCTAACTTTTCATATGTTTGATTGCATTTTTCACAATAATAACTATATAAGGGCATATTTTTGTTTGTTTGATTATGTTTATAAATATTTTGTTTAAATTTAATTATAGTATTCTTTAAAAACCAGGATTTGTTTTAGGGTTTGTTCTGTTAGTTATAATTAATATAATAAATACAATAAAGAGGATAAAATATGGGACAACTATCATTTAATGAAGATGGAAGCTTGAATATTCCGGAAAAAATAAAAGACGAAATTCCAAACTTTAAAGGATACAAAGCTTATAAACAAAAAAATTCCGGCAGTAATGGTGAAGAAAAGGCAGATGATGATTTTGATTTAAATATTTTTGATGGAAATGTAGGTTATGATGAAGAAAAGCATAATATTAATGAAGATGTTTCAGGATTTAATCTTTTTTTTAATGGTCAAAAGTTAAATCAGCTAAAATTTTCTAATAATAAGACACAAGAAGATGTTGTTAATGAGGTTTTAGATAATTTTTCTAAAGGTAAAAAAGTTGTTTTTATTCGAGGAGTTTGTGGCACGGGTAAATCAGCTATTGCATTAAATCTTGCTAAAAGAATGGGAAAAGCTAGTATTGTAGTTCCGGGAAAAGCTTTACAAAAACAGTATATGGAAGACTATTCTGGAAAAAATTCTTCAAATAAATATGTTCTTAAAAGTGATCATAAAAAAATTAAAATTAAAGTGATAACTGGCAGAGAAAATCATAAGTGTTTATTTTGTTTGGGTTGTAGTGCTGATGATTCTTTATTGCCTTGTAAAATTGAAATAAAAGAAAGCAATATGGAAAAATTAAAGGAATACCTTTCTAAAAATAATAATGTAAAAAATGATTTAATTCTTAAAGAAATAAAGAGAATTTCTGTTGCGCCTGTTTGTCCATATTGGAGTCCAATTGTTCCGTCTGAATTTGATTATCCTTTAGGTGGAGAAAAAGTAAAGTATAAAGGCTTGAAAGGAATTGATTTTACAATTTATAATAGAAAAAAAGGATGTACTTATTATAATCAATTTAATTCTTATACTGATGCAGAAGTTTTGGTTTTTAATTCTGCAAAATATAAACTTGAATTAATAATGAATAGAAAACCAGAAACAGATATTGATATTATTGATGAATGTGATGAATTTTTAGATAGTTTTTCAAATGTAAAAAGAATAAATTTGAATAGATTACTAAATTCATTGGGTAATCTTAATGTGAGTGATGAATCATTGAAATTAGTTGTTAAAAGAATTTATTATGAGTTGGTTGATGTTCTTGAAGATGAAAATGTAAAGACATTGATTAAGAACAGAGAGATTTTGCCTCTGAAATCTACAAAAATAATTGATATTTTAAATTATTTTATTGAAAATCAAAAATTGACTGATGATTTAGACGATGATAATTATTGTCAAACTGTTAATGAAACTGCTTTAGAATTTGAGGATTTTTTTGATGATGTTTTTGTAAGCTTTTCACAAGAAGAAAGAGGGTTAGTTGCAAGTATTGCTGTTGTTAATCTTGCAAAAAAATTTAAGGAAATGGTTGACAAATTGAATGCTGTTGTTTTGATGTCTGGGACTGTTCACTCTGAAAATGTTTTAAGGGATATTTTTGGAATTGAGAATTTTGCAGTTGTTAATGCTGAAACAATTAATCAAGGTAAAGTTGATGTTATAAGAACTGGATTTGAGATTGATTGTAGATATGAAAATTTTTTAAGAGGAATTGTTAAACGAAAAGATTATCTTATTGCTTTAGATAAGGCAATTGAAAAGTCAGTTAAACCAACACTTGTTCATGTTAATTCTTTTAATGATTTACCTGATTTTATTGAAAAAGAAAATTATAAGCTGAACAATTTGATTTCAAGAGACAAGCTGATTGAAATGCAAAAACAAGACAAAGAACAGAAAATTATTGAAAAATTTAAGAATAAAGATTTTGACATTTTTTTTACAACAAAATGTAGTAGAGGTGTTGATTTTCCAAATGATCAGTGCAGAAGTATTGTTTTTACTAAATATCCAAATCCAGATGTTGACTCTATTTTTTGGAAAATGTTGAAGAAGAATTATTCAAATCACTATTGGGAATTTTATAAAGATAAGGCAAAAAGAGAGTTTTTGCAAAAAATATATAGAGGAGTTAGGTCAAAAGAAGATTATGTTTATGTTTTATCACCTGATTTAAGAGTTATTAATGCTATTAATTTTATTAATTTATAAATATATTCATTTTATATATGTTAACATATTCTTAATAATATTTATATACTAATTTATTGATTAAATATTGTAAAATGAGGTCAGAAAAGAGGATTAAGTTATTTTTAATTGTAGCTGTGCTTTTATCTTTTGTCAGTTTTGTTTATTCAGGTGATTTTTTTGCATTACAAGGAAATGTTAAACAAAATGGAGTAAGTTTAAATTCTGGAAATTTGACTGTTTATATTTTTGATGATTATTCTGGTGGAAATTTAATTTATAATTCTTCAAGTGATTTTAGTAATGCAATTTTAAATGGAAAATATGATGTTTTACTTGGAAATGGAAGTCAGGAATTAAATTTAGATTATGGAAGAAAATATTATTTTGAAATTTATATTAATGATGAAAGACTTAATTTTACTGGAAATACAACAAGACAGGTATTTCAGAGTTCAGTTGGAAATATTTCTTCAATGTATATTAATTTTACAACCGGAATATCTTTACCTGCTGGACAAAATGTTAGTTTAGGTTTGGGTGGTTGGTTTAAAGGTTTATTTAATTGGGTAATTTCTAATGAGTCTAGAGATTATTTAACTTTTAATGGAAGTGAATTAAATTTAACTGTAAATGTTACAAGATGGATGTATAATCAAACTGCTGCAATAAGTGGAATTACTTTAATTAATTCTACAGTCTTAGACATATCCAATATTACTAATTTTTTGTATAATTATAATCAAACATCTTCTGCAATAGAAATTCTAAATACGACTTATGGAGTTTATTGGTATAATCAAACTTATTCTGGAAGTACTTACAATGCAACTTATGCATTGTGGGCTTACAATCAAACAGTTTCAGGAGGAGGTTATAACATAACTTACGATAGTTGGTTAGGAAATTATACAGAATACAATAAATATTGGTATAATATGACTGGAAGTGCAAGTGTTTATGATTACAATCACACATCTGCTGTTGAAGGATTATATGGAATGTATTTTTACAATATGAGTGATGGAAGTTATAATGCAACTTATGATAAATGGGCATATAATCAAACTGGAATATCTGTTTGGAATTCTTCGGGAAGTAATACATTTCTTACAGATGAAAGTCATAATGTGGGAATAGGAACATCAACACCTTCTATGAAGTTAGATGTTATTGGAAGTGCTAATTTTTCAGGTAATATTTATGTTAATGGTAGTGCTGAGTTTGGAGGTGGTTGGCAGAATAATGGAGTTACAATTTCAGAAGGAAAAGTATTTGCACAAACAGGATATTTTTATAATATAACTTCTCTTTCAGTTAATAATTTAAATGTTAATGCAAGTATTTATCCTGGTGATGGTTTTGATAATCAGTTTGATTTAGGAAACTCAACTAATAGATGGAGATATGGATATTTTGGAACAGATGTTTTGATTGGCGGAAATTCAGTAAATCAATGGATGTATAATCAGACAACAGCTTCATTAGCACAAGGAAATAATACTTATGTACCTTATACTGGAGCTATTACTAATGTAGATTTAGGTAATCATAGTTTTGAAACTAGTGGAATTTTAACTGTTGGACAAGATTATGCTGCTCAAAGCGTTCCAGTTAAATTGTTAGTTAATGGAACATCATTGTTTAATAAAAATCTTTATGCTTCTGATTATTATGAATCTGTTGGAAGTGTTTTATCTATAGGATTTGGAAATGTTTTTACTACGAATGTTTATGAAGCTTCTTCAAATCCAAATAGTTTTGTAACTGGTTTAAAAATTAGTACAAAGACTCCTTCTTCACTTGGGTCTTTATCTGGACTTAGATTATATGGAATTAGTGCTGATATTGATGTTGGAATTGGAACAGCGGTTGATTATGTTAATGCACTCTCTTCTGATTTAACTATTGAAGGTAATGTTTCAAGTGTAGCAAGTTCAATATATATAGACGCGAGTGATGTAACTGGAAATGTTAATGATATAAGGGGAATTTTTATTGGAGATTTTAGTAAAGAAACTTTAGAAGGAGGTGGTGCAACAATTGGAACTAACTCTTATGCAATTTACTCTGGTGGAGGAGACGTTTATTTTGAAGATGTTAATAATTTTACTATTTACAATGGTAGTAATACTGCTTCATTATGTTTGAATGGTATTTGTTATCAAACATTAACAGCTACGTCTTACAATGTAACTTATGAAATTTATTCTTATAATATGACTGATGGTAGTTATAATGGAAGTTATATCCCTTATACTGGGGCAAATCAATCAATTGATTTTGCTAATAATAATTTTACAGTTGGAAGTAATACTTTTTTTGTAAATCCGATTACCGGACAAGTAGGAATCGGAACAGACTACATTAATGATACATATATGTTAAGAGTTGCAGGAAGTGTTTTAATTGATGGTAATTTAACTTTTTTAGGAAATTCATCTCAATTACAAATTCAAGGATTAAGTTCAAATGGTTCAATAATACCTGAATATCATGACACTTATGATATTGGAAATGATTCTTCTGAATGGAGATACGGATATTTTAGTCGAGAAATTTCAGTCGGTGATGTTAATGTTTCTCAATGGTTATATAATCAAACTCAAGCTGCAAATGCTTCCATGTTTGATGTTTATGGAGATTATTGGTATAATCAAACTTATTCAGGTTCAATTTACAATGAAACTTATGCATTATGGGCATATAATCAAACAATTCCAGCTATTAACTCTTTAAACAGTACTTATGCTAAATGGTGGTATAATCAGTCTATTGGAATTAATATTTCAATGGTAAATGCTTATGGAAAATGGTGGTATAATCAAACTGAATTAAGTTTATGGAATATTTCTTCAACAAATTTATTTCCAAAAAGTTTGAGTTATAAAGTTGGAATTGGAACAATAACACCAACACATAGTTTAAATGTTGTTGGAGATACAAATATAACTGGAACTATTTATACTACTGGTTTAACTATGAGAGGTTCAGTAATAGATACTAATGATTCAATTCATTTAAAAACGCCAACTGCAGGCAATGGTATTTTAATTTCTGAAAATCAAATTGTAATGTATGATGGAAATCCATTTGTAGGTGTAAGATATGGTTCTCAAAATCTTAGATTTGGAAATAGTACAAATAATTTTATGATTATGAATGGAACAACAGGACATTTTAGTATTGGAAATAGTTTAGTTTCTCCAGTAAATAATTCGAGTTATAACTTACAAGTTGCTGGTAATGCTTCAATTAATAATACTTTTTATGTAACAAATGATGGAAAGGTTGGAATTGGAACTTCAAGTCCTTTTAGTAAATTACATATATATTCAGGAAGTAGTTTAATAACTCCTAGTTCTCAAGCTGATGGTTTAATTATTGAAGATACAGCAGATTATTATTCTGGAATAAATATTCTTGGTAAAGATAGTGGTAGAGAGTTTATTTATTTTGGAAGTGAATCATTAGCTGTTGGGTCATCTATATCTTGGAATTATACTTCTAATGAGTTTAGAATTGCATCTGTTAATGCTAATGCTAATGTTTCTATTAGATCCGGGAAGAGTGTAGAATCAATTAAAATTGATTCTCTTGGAAAGGTTGGAATAGGAACTTCAACACCAACACAGAAACTTGAAGTTGCTGGAAATGTTAACATTTCTGGAAGTTATAGTAACCTTACAATGGGTAGAGGAAGAATGTGGTGGGATGATGCTGAGGGAAGACTTGTAATACAAGTAAGCTAAATTAAAATAATGTAAATAGATGGTTTTAAAACCTTGAGTCATGTTGATCTTGTTGAACATTTTAGTAAAAATTATGTTGAGTTGAGTGAAAGAGAGTTAGATATTGTTAATACTTTAAGAAAGTCAAGAAATGGGATTGTTTAATATGGAAAAAAGATCAGTGAGTCTTTTTTAAGCAAAATAGAAAAAGATATAAAAGTTATTATATCTAAGTTAATTAAATTAAATGAAGCTAAATTGAAAAAGAGATGAATAAAAAAATATTTGTATTAGTTTTTGTATTTTTGTTAGTTGGAATTTTGAGTTATATGTTTGTTTTAAATGATAAACCGGCTGGACAGTTTAGTAGTGTTAAAGTTATTGCAGTTAATGGTGTTATAAATCAAAGTATTAGTAATGGAGGAGTTAGTAAGAAAGAGGTTACTAATGAAAGTGTTGAAATTGTTTCTAAAAGAACTTATGATTCTAAAACATTCAAAAACCCAAGTGGAACATATACTACTCAACTTTTTAATAATGGTATCTTCTTTTTTGATGGTTTTGAATATGTTGAACTTGAAAAAATGTCGAGCCCGGTTCTTGAGAAAAAAGTAATTCCTGTTTCTGAAAAACCTGAATCAAATTATTTTAGTTTTGGACAATACTTAATTTATAAAGGAATTAATCTTTCTGTTGAAAATCACGAGCTAGTATTAAGAGATTTTAATGGAAAAAAAATTAAAAGCTTGTCAAGACCATTTGCAACTGATTCTAATAATGATACTTCACTTGGAGAATATGTTTTTGATTTTGATAAAGATTCAAGATTTTTGAGTTTGGGTGTAGAGATTGATAATTATTGGTTGAACAAAGCAGTTTATCCAATTAAAGTTGATCCTGTAACATATTCTAATTTGGGAGGTAGTATTCTTTATTTTGGAGATGTTAGTAATTTTAATGGGGTTACATTCTCGATACGTCCATATACATTCCCAGATGATTGTCAAATAATTAATACAGGTAATTGGTCATATGGTGGTAATGAACGTTTGTACAGAGGTTTTATTGAATACAATACTTCTGCAATAAATGAATCATCAATTATTAGAAGGATAAATATTAATTTTTATGCTGTTTGGTTTGGACTTGAAGACGATCCAAGGAATAGTCAGATAAGTTTAACTCGTTTTAATAATACCCCAATATTAAATTTTGATAATTATCCAGATAATAATGAGGGGCATAAAAAATTATGGAATGATATTGATAACTATTCTTCTACTGGTAGAGGTTATTATGTTTTGAATACTACTGCTTTTAATCTTGTTCAGGATAATAATGTTGATTTAAATTTGGGAGATATTGCTGTAGCTGATTTTGAAAGTCAATTAGATGAAGATTATTTTGGATTTGGAATTGTTGATACTAATAATTCTTTTTTGCAATATCCTAATGCGCAGTTAATTATCTTTCCAATGAGTGGTTGTGGTTATAACTCTTCTATGTACATTGAATATTATCCAGATTGTGCGCCGCCTTTTTCAGATTACTGGTACTGTAATACTACTTGTATAATTGAGAATAAAGATTATCAAGTGCATTATAGACTCTATGCTTATGAACATTGTGACTTACAATTATGGGGAGATACAAATTTATCTTTTAAAGCAGAAGGGTCTTTTATTTATATTCATCCCGGAGCAATAATTTCATTTTATAACACTTCTAAAATTTATGGCCAATTAGATTAGTTTCTTTTAATTTTACTGTTACTTTTTTACTGCCAAAAAGTTTATATAGTGGTTAATTGTGGATTTTTTATGAAAGTTGGACGAACTTTAAGAAATATTGGACTTGCAACATTAGTTGGAGTTGGTTCTATGTTTGCTCCAAAATATGCTCAAGCTGTTGAAATACCAGCTATTGAATGGAGAACAGCTGCTTTAATGACTCAATCTGAATATGATCAAAGAAATAATGCAGGAACATTGCCTGTAACAGATCTTAATGAAGGAAAACCCTTTACAGATATTGATACAGCTTTTGATTATTTTAAAACAAATTTTGAAAATATTTCTGAACCAGGTGTTGATTTAACTGTTTATAGTGGTTCTTTTTCTTCAGATACACCATCAGGTACACATCAAGTTAGATATAATTTAAAAATGCATGGTGATAGGGATAATAGTGAAATTATAGCAACATTAAATCTTTACAAATTTGCTGATTTAAACAATTTAACATTTAAGGGTGGTTGGAAATATCCTGAAGGTGTCCTGAGTTATAATACTGGTTCATCAGGAAATGTTACTAATTGTAATATTGTATCAGCACTTACTGGAGTATTAGAATATCCTTTAGATGTGATTGGAAATACGTTTATTGATTTACGTGTTGATGAGGGAGGAGTAGGTGCTAATTATAATGCTATACAAATTGCTTCAACTTTTGGTGGAAAAGAAGATGCTTTAGACAGTTTAATACTTATAAGAGATAATCAATTCTTGAATGAAAATCACAAGATGGTTGAAGCAATTGATGCAGGATTTGCAGTTAACGCAAGTGCTTTAATTGAAGGAGGAAATAATGTTTTTATTGATTGTCCTACAGTAATTTATTCAAGAGCACCAACTGGAACAGCTCAAGAATTTGCAGGAAATGCTTGGGGAATGACTAACCTTGTAAAGTCTGGAAATCGAGAAAAAGCTGTTGTTCAGTTTTATACTGATACTGATCAAATTAAAGAATTGTTTGTTTTGCCAGTTGAAGAAAGACCTTTTGTTGATGTAAGTAATCCTTTAGGATATAATCCTCTTGCAGATGATGATCATGATGGATTAAGAAATGGTGATGAAATTAATATTTATGGAACATATTCAGATGATCCAGATAGTGATAGAGATGGATTAAGTGATTATGATGAACTTAATGGTACTTTTGGTTATGTTACAGATCCAATGAATAAAGATACTGATTGTTACGTTTTAAATGACTTACCTTCTGTTTATTGTGATAAAATTAGTGATGGACAAGAAATTATTCATGGTTGGAATCCTTTAGATCCAACTGATCCTGAATTAGAAAATAATAAAGTTCCAACTAGTGGTATACCTGGTTTAATTACATTAATGGGTGGAGTTGGATTAGCTGGTGCAGCTGCATTGAGAAGAAAGAAAAAGTAATTGGAAAAAGAAAGTAAGCGGAAGGGAGTGGCAAGGAAATTAATTCTTTAAATTATTAGAAAATTTTTTAGAAATCTTTATCTCTTTATAGAATCTTTATTTGTTTAAGACAGGAAAAATTAATTAAAAAAATTAATTAAAACAAAGCATTTAAATAGTATATTAACTAGAAGTTAATATATATTAACCCTAGGTTAATATACTTGAAATAATGAATGGACTAAATAATGAACAAAAAATTGTAAAACTTCTTTTTAAAGATTTTTTTAGTTTTTATAACAGCCGGATTATTAGTAAGGTAATAGGTATTAGTCATGCTGGTGCATTTAAATTATTAAAGAATATGACAAAAAAGGAATTGGTGATACCAGTTAGAGTAGGTCAAGCAACAATTTACTCATTAAATCAAGAAAATCCAATAGTGCTAAGGGCGGTAGAAATGGCTTTGACTATTGAAGCTCAAGAATATAAACGGTGGCAAGAAGAGTTTGATGAATTAAAGAATTATGTAAAATTTGCAATTTTGTTTGGTTCAATATTAAAAAATGAAAAATCAGCAAAAGATATAGATCTTTTAATTGTGGCTGATAAGAATAATTTCAGTAAAATAAAAAAAATTGTTCAGGATAGAAATAATTTGTTAAATAGGAAGGTACACTTATTGCTTCAGAATATTAGTGACTTTGAAAATGATGTTAGAATAAAGAAGAAAACAATGCTTGAAATAATTTCAAATGGAATTGTACTTTTTGGGCAACAAGAAATTGTAAAGAATTTAACAAAATGAATCAATCTGAAAATAAAGTTAACTGGTGTTTGAAAAAAGCTGAAAAAGAGTTGAATGAAGGAAGTAAACATAGAGGTCTTGTTAAGTCTAGTGAAGACTTGAAAAGAGCTAGAGAACATATTGCAAAAGCAGAACACAACTTAAATGCTATAAGCTATTTTAACAAAGGAGGATTTTCGGATTGGAGTATGAGTGCAGTTTTTTATTGCATTTATCATTGTTTTTTGGCAGTTGCAGCAAATTTTGGCTATGAAAGTAGAAATCAGGAGTGTACAATTGCATTAATAAGATTTCTCAAAGAACAAAATAAAATTAATCTTGATGATAAATTTATTAGTATACTTGAAAATTATGATGAAACCGAAAGACATGAGACTAGCGTTATTGAAAGTAGAGAGTTTTACACTTATGGAATAAGAATATCCGTTGATGACAAAAAAGAAATTGAACAAAAAATTATATTATGTAAAGATTGTTTAGATCAAACAAAACAAATTATTTTTGGGGGAAGAAATGAGTAAGGTTAAATGTTACTTTATTATTTTGTTTTTTGTTTTTTGTTCAACAAATGTTTATGCAATTGTAAATAGTTCAAATTATTCTTTTAATATGCATACTTTAGGAAGTGCTGCAGGGATACCTCAAGGTATATTGTATTCTGCAAGAACTTTAACAACTGCATTTCAATCAGGTGAAAGTAATACTTCTGGATTAAATTATTCTGCAAATATTGGTTTTTTAGGTAATTCGACTGGAAGAGTATTGGCTTTTTCAATTAATTCATATACTGCTTCTCCAGTATTTATTAATCAAGGGGAAACAGTTAATCTTTTTATTTCAGCTTCTTCTGCATCAAGTTTATGGGCATCAATAACTCGGCCTGATTTAAGTGTTCAAAATGTAACTCTTACTAATAATGCAGATACCTCTTATTCAAATACAACTCTTATTGGAAGATATAATGTTAGTTTTTATGCACAAAATAGTAGTGGAAGTATAATTAATTCTTCAACTTATTTTACTGTTATTGAAACTGCAGCTACAATAATACCATCCACAAATCAAACAATTAGTGGTGGAGGAGGAAGCTATGAGTGCATTAAGAATAGTGATTGTAAAGATGGAAAATCTTGTTTTAATCATAAATGTGTCAAATTATTTGATATAAAGATTATATCTATTGAATCTCCAATTAAACCTAGTACTTTTTTTAATTTTATTTATTATATTAAAGGAATGGCAGATATTAATAATGATGTAATTGTTGAGTTTTGGCTTGAAAAAGATAATAAAAGATACACTGCTGGACAAGATACAATTTATATGGGAAGTTTTGAAGAAAAAACAGAAAAAGCTCAGTTATTTTTACCTGATGAAGCATTAGAAGGAGTTTATTCATTTTATGTTAAAGTTTATTATGGAAATTATAGTGCTTTGTCTTATAGAGTAATCCAAGTAAATAAAAAAGGAGCTGTTCAATTTATTGAATCTTCATCTGAAGAAAAAGGTTTTGAATTTCCTTCAGGTATTTTTTTATTTATTTTAGGTATTGTAATTGCAGTTATTATAGGGGTAATTGTCATTTTAATTATCTTAATTCATAAATTTTACAAACGAAGAATAATTTATGGATATTAAAATAAAATAACATTTTTAAATAAAGAATAAGTTATAAATGGATCATAAAAAGAGATGAAAATATGGTTAAGAAGTCATTTTTAATATTTAGTAGTTTAATTTTTTTATTTTTAATTGTTTTTTCTAGCTTTGTTAGTGCTATTCCAGTTATTTTGAGTGATCAAGGAACAGATGTTAGAGATATTTCAACAGGTAATCTTCTAACGTCAGGACATTTAACTGTTCAGGTTTGGGATTCTGCAAGTGGTGGAACAAAGATTTATGAACAATATTTTACAAATGCAATTATTAATGGTTCATGGAATGTTATGTTAAATAATTCTCTTGATTTAGAATATGGCAAAACTTATTATAAGGATTATTTAATTAACGGAGATAATCTTGTTTTTGATGGAAATGACAGGCTTGAATTTATGTCTCCTCTTGGTTTGATTAATAATATTAGTAAAATTAATTTTTCAATTATTTCAAGCTGTGCAAGTGGTAGTGCAATAAGAAAAATAAACGAAGATGGAACAGTAACTTGTGAAAGTGTTGGTGGTGGTTCTGGAGGTGGTTGGACAAATGATTCTAGCGGTATATATTCAACTTTGAATGTTTCTGTAACGGGTAACTTAAGTGTTTCTGATAGTGGATTTTTTAATTATTTGGGAAGTTTAGTTAGTAGAATAACTAAACTTTTTGTTCAGGATGTTGATATTTTAAATAATGTTTCAGTTGGTGGAAATTTAAGTGTTAGTGGACAAACATTTGTTACTGGAAATTTAACTACAAATGAAGGAATTGTTGCAAATTATTTTTGTAATTCAACAAATTGTTATACTATAGCTGATTTTCTTACATCTTCAGGAGTGTCAACTTACAATGCAACTTATGCTTTATGGGCATATAATCAAACTGGAAGTGCAAGTGCTTATGATTACAATCACACATCTGCTGTTGAAGGATTATATGGAATGTATTTTTACAATATGAGTGATGGAAGTTACAATGCAACTTATGATAAGTGGGCATATAATCAATCGGATTCTATTTGGCATTATAATCAAACTTACTCTGGTTCAATTTACAATGCAACTTATGAATCAACTTACAATGCAACTTATGAATCAACTTACAATGCAACTTATGCATTGTGGGCTTACAATGAAACTTACAGTGGATCAACCTACAATGAAACTTATGCTTTATGGGCTTATAATCAAACAATAAGTTCAGAATATAATTACAATCAAACACAACCATTCACAGATTGGTTAAGCACTTTC
>DAOTCN010000003.1:0-7661 GCA_035453125.1 Minisyncoccota bacterium
TTCAGTAGGGTGTGTAATCGATGGTGTAGAACTAAAAATTGCAGAAGATGGAGAATTAAGAGCGGCAGTTTTAGGAGGTTCAAGTGATGATTCAAGTCCTGATGCAATTAATAATAGAATAACAATAAATAATACTATTAATGATCTAATTGAAAAACTGTCTCCTGGAGACTATACTTTTTTGTTTAAAATTTGTGATCTTGATGATATTTGTGGACTGGATTTTAGTTCAAAGTACTATACTGAAAATGAAATTTATGTAAAAGAAAGATCTATTAGCTCAACACTTAATAAGTATAATCCTAAAAAAATTAGAATATTTATGTGGTTAAAAAATTAAAAGGATAATTTTATAAATCTATTGAGATTTATATAAACATAAAAAAGGAGGAAAAATGGCAAAGAAAAATGTGCTAGATTGGATTGCTCTTGTTTTAGTTATTATTGGAGCAGTTAACTGGGGTCTTTTTGGAATTGGTGGATGGAACTTAGTTGATATGGTTCTAGGATCAGTTGAATTGCTTGCAAAAGCAGTTTATATCTTAGTTGGATTAGCTGGTCTTTATACAATTTATTTAGCAGTTAAAAAATAAATTGTAAAAATTTTTATTTTTATTATTTAAATATTGAATTAGTTTGAGATTAAAATGATTAAATATAAATTTTTATCTCATACAGCAGATGTTAAGTTTAAAGCATTTGGAAAAAATATTAATGAATGTTTTGAAAATTCTGCTTATGCAGTAATTAACACTATGTATGATGGAAAAATAAAAAGTAAACTAAAAAAACAAATTAAACTAAAAGAAAAAAATATTGAATCTCTTCTTTATAATTTTCTTGAACAGATATTAATTTTAATTGATTCAGAGAATTTTTTTATTTCAAAAGTTAAAATAAAGGTTGATGAAAAGAATTTTAAATTAAATGCTTTATTTTGGGGTGATAACGCAAAAAATTATAATATTTCTACAGATGTTAAAGCAATTACATATAATAGTTTTTTTGTAAAAAAAGAAAAGGGATTATGGATTTGTCAAGTAATATTGGATGTTTAAAAGATATAAATCAAGAATTATCGATGAATAATAAATAAATTTATAAAGGACATTAACTAGAGAAATATAAAGGTTTAATAAAATGGGTGATATGAAAAAAAGTCTTTTCAGTTTAAGTATAATTTTCTCAATAATACTTTTATCTTTAAGTATTGTTTCAAGTTGGCAGTTAGTAGCAGAAAGTGAAAATGCTGCAGATGGTGAGGATTATGAAGATGCTTTGATGTGTGATGATGGTTATATTGCTGTTGGATTAATTCTGGATAATGGTCAAGAAGAAGAGGGAGATGATGGATATGTTTCAATAAATGATGGAATAAAACATACAAAACTTATTTGTGCAAAATATGTTGTAACAAATGATAGTTTCAGTGTTGACTATGGTGAAACAGAAGAGTATGGTGTTGGAAGTAATATTGCAAAATTAATTTGTCCAGAAGGTAATGTAATGGTAGGTATTGTAGGAAAAGATGCTTATATTCAAACAGGAACCTGGCCATTCTACTCTTGTACATCAGTTACTTGGGTTGATGCTTATGTACCAATATGTGCTCCGTATAATGAAAAAGGTGAAATAAATTATGATGATGAAAATATGTTACCTAACAGTGACTTTACTGAAAAGGATGGAAAATGCGATCAAACAAATCAACCTTTTAAAGAATCTCAAAAATGTCAAGAAGGAGAAATTGCTATTGGATTAAAAGAGACATTAGTTAAGAAAAAATTAAAAAAATGGATGTTTAATCAAGACAGAACAGTTTCAACATATGCAACTGTAATTTGTCAAGAATATGCTGGAGGGTCAATATCTGCACCAGTTCAAAATTGTATTGAAAGAGGATATACATGTGAAAACTCGTGTGATATTACAAATAATAAAACAGAAATCGAAGAATTTGTTTGTGATGATGAATCAAAAAAATGTTGTCGTGAAATTAGAAGTTGTTCAAGTAAAGAATTAACTTTGTTAAAACTGTCTGATGCAAAAAATGCTCATGCTTCATTGTTTAGTGAAGAAAATACAAATCCAATAAACTTGTGTTATTCAGATATTTTTGAAAAAGAATATATTGAAATGAATCCTCATGATTGTTCTACTACTATTAATAATACAATTGTTTATTTAGATAAATCAGATAACTCTCATGGTTCGTTTGAAAAAACAGAAAAATATAATATTCCTGTATGTTATGGCAATCTTAATTGCAGAACAGTAGCTACTGCTGATGAGGGCGGATGTTCAGATAATGAAAAACCAATAATATCTTTAACACAATCACCAAATGGAATGTTTGCAATAGGAAATACATACAATCTAACAAGATGTTGTAAAATAGGAACAGAAGAGCTAGTTATTACTACTGGATGTGGAACAGATAATGAAGTTAATGGTCAAGAAGAATGTGATTTTATTGGTGGATTAGATAGTAACACAGCTTCAATGCCTTTAGATATAAGTGGAACACCTATAATAGAATGTAGTCAGTGGGATAGTAATATTTATACAACAGGAACTATAAATTGTTCTTTGCCTGGAAGTGATAATGAATGTAGGTTAGATTTTTCAGGTTGTACTGGAAAATATCCTTCTGGTGGTATTTGTGGTGATGAAATTATTAATGATGGAGAAAGATGTGATGGAAAAAATTTAAGTGGAATGAATTGTGGTAATTTTCACCGGGCAGGTGTTGGATTAAGATGTTCTTCAGATTGCAAATCTTTTGATTTTACTTATTGTGTTAATTGTGATGTTAATAAAACTCTTTGTAGTGATGGAAGTTGTAAAGAAAGTTGTGGAACAGCTATGAACTGTGATAATAATATGACTTGTGATATTGGAGAAGGATGTGAATGTGGAGATTGTCACGGATATAGAGATAGTTGTATTAATTCAACTATTTGTGATTTTAAAACAAAACAATGTCAAACATGTCCAAATGCATTAAGTTACATTGAATCTATTAATCCTGTTTATTCAACTTGTTCATTTCTACCTGAAGATGATCCGGGCTATATGACAATAGAAATAACTAATCCAAAAAAAGGAAATGAATATGAAAGCTGGCCAAAGTTTAAAGTTGGAGAAATTATTAGTTTTAATCAAACAATAAACAGTACAAAAAAAGATGTTAAAATAACTTGGAATTTTGGAGATGAAAGTTCAGAAAGAATTATTGAAAAAACAAATTGTTTAACTGGTGAAGACTGTAATGTAAACCATGCTTATTCAACTCCTGGACATTATATAGTTGAAGCAAAAATAAAAGAGATTGGAGGAAATCAAGAAAGATCGGATTTCATTGACATATTAATTTACCAAGTAGGGTATAATCCTTTTGCAATAATAAGTAAACCAACAAATGGTTATATTTTTGAAAAATCATATGCTGAGTTTGAGGCTAATAAAAGTGTAGTTGTTAAATGTGATGAAAGCTGTAGTTCGAGTAGTTGTATTCCTGTAGGAATTAATCCGCCAATTTTACAATGTTATGATTTAAAGAAACCTGGAGAAAGTGGAGCAGAGAGCTATAACTTTTGGTTTGAATGGACATTTGATAAAGAAACAGAAAATGCAGAAGTACTTACAGGAACTTGGAATGAAAATTATACAGAAGTAGTTGTATTTGGAAGATCATTTTTAACTGAAGGAGGACATACTGCAAGTTTAAGAGTAGGTTATGAGGCAAATTAAAAAATGAAATTAAAAACAATAGTTATAATTTTAGGAATTAGTTTTTTTTTGATTAGTCTTACTTATGCTGGAGAAATAAGTTGGTCTGGATCAGAAGACACTAGTTTTAATGTTGGAAACAGACCTATTTGTTATAATGAAAACTCAGCTCCTTATTGGTTAGAGAATGGAATTCAAAATAACTCTGCACTTGATTGCAAAAGAGAAGAAGGAATAAATGTTTATGGAGCTGATACAAAATTCTGCTGTCCAATGGGATATTCATGTGATATTAATCCAGATGATATAAACAAATGGGCATGTTTTGAAAAAAAGAGTGAAGAAGAAATTGATCCTAATTTAATGGAT
Source organism: Minisyncoccota bacterium (assembly GCA_035453125.1). Lineage (GTDB taxonomy): Archaea > Nanobdellota > Nanobdellia > Pacearchaeales > GW2011-AR1 > JACPLR01. The sequence continues at coordinate 4,102 of DAOTCN010000003.1, forward strand.
GTTGTTTCTTGTTCTAATTTTACTACTTATCTAGCTTGTAAAATGTATGGAAGTCCTACAAATCTACCTGAAAAAATAAAAATATTTATTCAAGAAAAACATAAAGATAGTATAAGAGATTATATTAATGATGTTATGGGTACAACTGATTATAATCCTTCTCTTGATTTTTGTGATAATAGTAAAGGTCCTTATGAAGTAAAAAACAAAGACAAAACTAAATGTTTAAAATTAACTAATTGTAGATGTGAGTGGGATGGAATAACTCAAAAATGTGTAGATACTTATACTAGAAATGATAAATGTCCTGGAACAGATATTACTTATATTGAAAATGAATTATCCTGCCAGACAACAGAAGCAAATGTAAAAAATTATTGTGATGATGAAAATGAGGACAATAGAAAAATTGTAAGATCCTGGACAGCAAAATTAGTTGATAAATCTGGTAATGAAGTAACTGATAAAACAGATAGTGAATGTAAAAGTGGTTCAATGGATTATCCTTGTCCAGCAAAAAAACCTACTAGTATGGCTTCTGCAGTGCCTTTTATTGGATTCTTTGGATTAATTGGAGTAATAGCAATTATTATTACTTTATACCTAACTAAAAAAAATAGAAAAAATTAAATAGTTTCTTTAGGTTTTTTATCATATTAATTTCTTTATTTTAAAATGTCAGAAATTAAAAAAATAGCAGAGAATATTTATGAAATAAAAGCACAAGGTGAAATGAAAGTCCCAGTAATAGTCTATGCTTCAGATAAACTACTTAAAGATATTGAAAAAGATAATTGCTTAGAACAAATGAAAAATGTAGCTTTTTTACCTGGAATACAAAAACATTCACTTGTAATGCCAGATGCACATCTAGGATATGGTTTTAGTATTGGAGGAGTTGCTGCATTTGATATTGATTCAGGAATTATAAGTCCTGGTGGAGTGGGCTTTGATATTAACTGTTCTGTTAGAATGCTAAAAACAAATATTAAAAAAAAGGATCTTGAATCAAAAACAAAAATAATATCAAAAGAATTGTTTAAATCAATACCTACTGGTGTTGGTAAGGGATGTAAAGTAAAATTAGATAATGAAGAAATAAGAGAAGTTATGATAAATGGAGCAAAATGGGCTGTTGAAAGAGGTTATGGAATTAAAGAAGATTATGAAAATACAGAAGAAGAAGGATGTATGAAAGAAGCTAACCCAGATAATGTTTCAAAAACTGCAGTTTCACGTGGAATAAATCAACTGGGAAGTCTTGGTTCTGGAAATCATTTTTTAGAAGTACAGTATATTGAAAAAATTTTTGATAAAAACATTGCAGAAGTTTTCGGACTTGAAGAAAATCAAGTTTGTATTATGATACATTGTGGCTCAAGAGGATTAGGACATCAAGTTGCTTCAGATTATATTAAACTAATGGAAGAAGAATACGGATTTAAACATCTCAAAGATAGACAATTGATAAATGCTCCGATAAAATCTGAACTTGGAAAAAAGTATTATAGTGCAATGTCTTGTGCTGCAAATTTTGCTTTTTGTAATAAACAAATATTAACTCATTTTGTAAGAGAAACAATGAAAAAACAATTTCCAAATTTTAAGGCAGATGTTGTTTATGATGTCTGTCATAATATTGCTAAGTTTGAGGATCATTTAATTGATGGCAAAATAAAAAAAGTTTGTGTTCATAGAAAAGGAGCTACTAGGAGTTTTGGACCTGGAAGAAAAGAAATTCCTGAAAAATATAAAAATGTAGGACAACCAGTTATTCTTCCTGGAAGTATGGGAACAGCTTCATATGTTTTAGTTGGAACAAAAAAAGCAGAAGAACTTTCTTTTGGAAGTACTGCTCATGGAGCTGGAAGAATTATGTCAAGACATAATGCAATGAAAAATTTAACTGGAGAAAAAATAAAAAAAGAAATGGAAGAAAGACATATTGAAGTTAGTGCTGGAAGTTGGAAATCATTAGTTGAAGAAGCATCTGAAGCTTACAAAGATATTGATGAAGTTGCAAAAGTTAGCAGCGATTTAGGTTTAGGAAAATTAGTTGCAAAATTAAGACCTTTAGTTGTAATTAAAGGTTAATAAAAAGATAATTTTATTATTAATTTTTAAAATTAAAGAATCTGCAAGGGCAACCAAATTATTAATTATGTAAATTTTTTAAAATTTCTTAACAGTATGTTACTAATCAAATAATAAAAATGTTTATAAACACTGAATTATTTAATATAAAATGAAAAAGAGTGTGAGTAAAAAAAATATTTTATTTCTTTTTGTAATAATTTCAATTATGATTATGTTTTCTTTTTGTGTTAGTGCAGAACTAACAAGACCTATTCATGGAAGACAGGATATTACTTTAAGATTATATGATAAATCTATTCCAGCATTAGGTAATTATATTGTTGGTTCATCAAAAGGTGCTATTCCTGAAAGTCTTAATCCTGGTTGGGGTTCATATCAACTAACTGCTGGAACAGAAGAGATTTTAGAAAACCCCGCAGTATTAAAAATTCACCATTCAGTGTACCAAGATGTTAATAATGATATAAGTCCTGGAGAAATGATAGTAAAGCTAGATGATTCAACTGAAGAAATAACTCCTTTATCACAAATATCTTTTACTGTAGGTGAAAATTGGAATAGTATTTCGTGGGTAAAACCTTGTAGTTTAAGAATTTTGGGTTGGTGTTTAAAAAGAGAAAGAGGTTATATTTCTGGTACTGGAAAGAATATTATAGAATTTCCTAATTATAAAAAAGCTGGTTTTCTTTTATTAAATATAGAACATGATAATTATTTTTCTGAAGAAGCAATTCGTTGTGGTGATAGAATTTTGATGCATTGGTCAAATTATGATCAATATGGTGGTACAGAAGACAAAAAATGGTTAGAAGTTAGTTCTGATGAAGAAACTCTTAATTATCCAATAAGATTAAATGATGTTGCATCTAGTTTTTATATTTATGAACAAGATGGAGGTTGTTGTTCGGGTTACAATCAGTGTTCAGCTGGAGAACTAAATAGCGAAAAATGTATAGGAAATAAAGAATACAAATGTGAAGAAGTTTATAATAGTGTAGGTGAACCTCAGTGTTATGCTTGGGTTGAAACAGGAGATTTATGTTCTGAAGTAATTCCAACTACTTGCCCTAATAGTGTTTGTAATTCTGAGCTTGGAGAAAATTGTAATAATTGTGAAGATTGTGCTTGTGAATCTGGAGAAACTTGTTTATATTCTGGAGTATGTGAAGTTATAATTCATTCTGTTTCTTGTTGGGATGGATATTGTAATGGATTAGTTGGTGAAGATTGTCGTACTTGTCCTAGTGATTGTGCTTGTGAACTTGGAGAAAATTGTAATACTATAGGTACAATAAGTAACTGCGTTAGTGATAATCCTGACATTATTGAATGTGGAGATGGAAATTGTGATTATTTAGCTGGTGAAGATTGTCGTACTTGTCCTAGTGATTGTGCTTGCAAACCTGAGCTTGGAGAAATTTGTAATACTATAGGTACAATAAGTAATTGTATTATTAATCCTC
>DAOTCN010000003.1:7761-22951 GCA_035453125.1 Minisyncoccota bacterium
GGAGAAAATTGTAATAATTGTGGAGATTGTGCTTGCAAAACTGAACTTGGAGAAATTTGTAATACTATAGGTACAATAAGTAATTGTATTATTAATCCTCATGTGGATTGTCCTAATAGTGTTTGTGGTGCTGGTGAAGATTGTACTAATTGTCCTAGTGATTGTGGTGTTTGTCCACCAGGTACTTGTAATAATAATGGTGCTTGTAATGCTGAGCTTGGAGAAAATTGTAATAATTGTGGAGATTGTGCTTGCAAAACTGAACTTGGAGAAACTTGTAATGCTATAGGTGAATGTATTAATATTCTTGTGGATTGTCCTGATGGTCAGTGCGGTATTGAAGAAAATTGTAAAAATTGTGAAGATTGTGCTTGTGATCCTGCGTCAGGAAAAACTTGTTCAGATTCTGGAGTATGTGAAGGAGAAACTCCAATTACTTGTGGAGATGGAAGTTGCCGTGTTGAAGATGGAGAAGATTGTAATAATTGTGAAGATTGTGATTGTGGTAGTGATAAAGTTTGTAATGCTATAGGTGAATGTATTGATCCTCTTGTAAAATGCGGTAATAGTGTTTGTGATCCTGGAGAAAATTGTAATAACTGTCCTGATTGTAAATGTGATGAAACTAAAGAATATTGTAATATGGGGGTATGTACTAAACCTCCTATCCCACCTGTATTTGATAGAATAAATCCAACATCTTGTTCAGAGTTAGATACTCAATCTAAATGTAGTAATAAGTTAAATTGGAACGATGCAGTAATATCAACAATTGAAGATCATAATTCAGTTCTTAGAGCAAATGATTTTTGCGGTAATAAAAAATATACTATAACTTCTGGAGGATGTGAAGGATATTTTAAATGTGGTTGTATATGGGATATGGACTATGGAAGATGTCTTGAATATTTAGATTTTACTGAAACTAAAGCATGTACTGCTTCAGCTGACTGTTATACTGATTTAAATGTTTTAGGAGATTGTAAAACTGAAGATGAGTATACTCTTAAATGGACAGCTAGTTGGAAAGACAAAAATAGTGGTTATAAAAATGAGGATACTGGGTGTACTGATGGACAAAAAACATTACCTTGTCCAGATAAAGAAGTAATGGTTCCATTTTTTAATATTGTGAACTTAGTTGTTGCAATAATTGCAATTATACTTATTTACTTGGCAATTAAAAATAGAAAAAAACTTTTTAAAAAAACAAATAATAATTCTGGAAAAAAGATTAAAAAAAAGAAAAAAAGATAGTTTCATTATTCTTTTCTATATTTAGGATTAATTATAAAATAAAAAAATGTAAAATATACTATTTATCTAGATTTTTTAAGATTAAAAATTTCTTTAATAGTTGTAAAATAATTAGTTCATTTAAAATTTATATTATAAAAATTTTATTTGATAATTTTTAAATTTATTTTATATAAAAAAGATTCTTTTTATTTAATTACTGTCTCTCTTAAAATAAAAATATTATTAAAAAGTATTATTAAAATATTGAACTAATATTAAAAATAAAAAATGTTTAATGTATATATCATAAAATAATTAATTTAAATTTTTTAAATAATAAATAATAAAAATGTTTATAAACACTGAATTATTTAGTTTAATATGAAAAAGAGTGTGAGTAAAAAAAGTATTTTATTTCTTTTTGTAATAATTTCAATTATGATTATGTTTTCTTTTTGTGTTAGTGCAGGAAATTCAATAAAAAGTGGTCAAACAATTACAATTCAAGAACAAGCAAGTAAAATGTATTTATCAGTAAATGGAGAGGGAACTGAGTTAAATGAAGGTGTTAATGCAAACAAAGATAAAGTTGAGCATAACGATGAATTGTTTAAATTAAGATTACTAAATGCTGATGGAACTTATGCAGCTAATCAAGATAAGTTTTTAGTTTCAGGAGATTATATTGACTTCTTAGCTCTTGAAACTGACAAAGGTTTGATGTATACAACTGGAAGAAATTATTTATTTTGGAATGATAATGATTGGATTCATGGTTCAGGAACTAAAGGTGCAGGAGGAGAAGGTGGAAATGAGCTTAAAGTTTTAATTTATAAATCTGACGGAACAAGTGGAGAAATTAAATGTGGAGATCAAGTTTATTTTAAAGAAAGTAAAAATAATAAATATATAGATATTGATTTTGGACAGGATCATCACCCTGCTAAAAGAGGTGGAAACCAAAATGATTTTTTTATTTTTGAAGGTGATGGAGCATGTTGTGAAAGTGAATGTACTCCAGGACAAACAAATTGTAATGCTAATGGTAACTTACAAACTTGTGATGATATTGGTGGAGGATGTTTAAAATGGGGAACAGAAACCTCTTGTCCAAGTGGACAGAGTTGCTTAGATGGAAAATGTACTTGTCAAACTACTTCAAAATCCTGTACTCAGGAAGGACAAAAAACTTGTAATTTAGTTGGTGATCTTCAAACTTGTACAAAAGTCGGAGAATGTCTTGAATGGCAAGTAAGTGAAGACTGTCTTAATTTTTGTATAAGTACTGATGGAACAATACCTAGTTATTGTGAAGGTACAGAAGCTACTTGTTCAAGTACTAATGCTTGTACAAAAGAAGAAGAAGGAATAAAAAAATGTTCAGATACAAATAAAATTAAAAATTGTACTAATGTTGATGGTTGTTATTTATGGATTGAGTCAGATTGTGCTAGTGGTTGTCAACCTCTTACTTGTTCTGAATCTAATGAACCTTGTGTAAGCACAGCAAAATGTATTGATGAATCTCAAATACAAGATTGTAAAGGTTGTGAAGAAGCAGGAAGAGAGTGTGGAAATTGGGTAAATGATTGTGGTGAAGAATATTTTTGTGGATATTGTGGGGAAGGAGAAGCTTGTAATATTTACAGTGGATTGTGTATTCCAAAAAGTGATTGTCCTGAAATAGAATGCACTAAAGAAGATTGTGGTATTAAAATAAATGTTTGCGGTGAAACAAAAGATTGTCCAAATAATTGCTTAGAAGAAGATAAAACTTGTATTGTTGATAACAAATGTCATAATTGTGAAGAAGATAAAACTGAAACATGTGAAAAACTTAATTCAAAATGCGGATGGACTGATTTTAAATGTGAAAAAATATATTGTGGAAATTGTGATGCAACAGAAAAATGTGAACAAAGTGGATTATACTTCAGATGGATTGATACAGATGATATTGTTAATGGAAGAGCTACAACTTTAGCAGATATATTAGGGGAATATAAACATGAATGTGTTGACTGTCCTGAAGCAAAAGATTGTAGTGATCTTGAAAAAAATTGCGGAGAATGGGATAATGGTTGTGGAACTAAGTTAGATTGTGGGAAATGCGAGAATAACGAAGTTTGTAATGATGGAAGTTGCTGCCTTCCAAAGACTTGTGCTGAAATGGGTAAAGAATGTGGAGAGATATATGATAATTGTGGTAAATTAAAGAATTGTGGTGAATGTGTTTTTGGAAAAGAATGTGAATTAGAAGTTACTACTGACTTTAAACCTGCAGGGGGAACTTGTGTTGTAAACCCTGATGCATGTATTGATCATCCTGGAACAATACCTTGTTGTGATGGAAGTTGTAAAGAAAGTTGTGACGGAATAGTATGTGAATGTAACAATAATAGAGTATGTGACGAGGGAGAAAATTGTAATAATTGTGGAGATTGTAGTTGTAAGACCGGAGAAATATGTTCACAATCTGGTGAGTGTAAGGTTATGACTACTTGTGGAAATGAAAAATGTGATGAAATTGATGGAGAAAATTGTGATAATTGTCCTGGAGATTGTTTATGTGGAAGTGGACAAAAATGTGAAATTAAAGAAAATGATGCAGTATGTGTTGGGACAATATTAACTTGTGGAGTAAGTTCAACACCAATTTGTGAAACAGGAGAAAATTGTAAAAATTGTTTAAGTGATTGTCCTTGTGGAGTTGGGCAAAATTGTTTAGATTCTGGAGAATGTGAAGGAACAATAGTTACTTGTGGAAATGAAAAATGTAACTGGGGAGAAAATTATGATAATTGTCCTAGTGATTGTCCAAGCGAACCTAATCCTTTTTATAGAGTATTAATAGCTCCAACATCTTGTTCAGATTTAGATACTCAAGCTAAATGCAATAATAAGCTAAATTGGAATGATCCAATAATATCAACTATACAAGATCATAATTCACTTCTTAAAGAATATGATTTTTGCGGTAATAAAAAATATACTATAACCTCTGGAGATGATTGTGAAGGATACTTTGAATGTGGTTGTGTATGGAAAAATGAAAAATGTCTTGAATATTTAGACTTTACTCCGATTGAAGAATGTACTTTAGAACCTTCTCCACTATCGTCACAATGTTATACTGATACAAATATTGTTGGAGATTGTGAAGTTGAAGAGGAATACACTCTTGAATGGACAGCTAATTGGGGACAATCGAATAGTGGTAATGAAAATAAAGATATGGGATGTACTGATGGGGAGAAAAAATTACCTTGTCCAGATAAAGAGATAATGGTTCCATTTTTTAATATTGTGAACTTAGTTGTTGCAATAATTGCAATTATACTTATTTACTTGGCAATTAAAAATAGAAAAAAACTTTTTAAAAAAACAAATAATAATTCTGGAAAAAAGATTAAAAAAAAGAAAAAAAGATAGTTTCATTATTCTTTTCTATATTTAGGATTAATTATAAAATAAATAGTTTAAATTTTTTAAATATTAAATAATAAAAATGTTTATAAACACTGAATTATTTAGTTTAATATGAAAAAGAGTGTGAGTAAAAAAAGTATTTTATTTCTTTTTGTAATAATTTCAATTATGATTATGTTTTCTTTTTGTGTTAGTGCAGAAGAGAAATGGTGTGGTTCTGTACCAATGTCTACTTGTGCTACTGATTATAATGCACATATAAATTGTTTAAATGAATACTATAGTGGAAATGCTGATTCAGATAGTTTATTTGAATGTACTGAATCTTATAACTCTGTAGAGTGGTGCGGTTCTGTACCTATGTCTAGTTGCAGTATTGACCCTAATGCACATATAAATTGTTTAAATGAATATCATAGTGGAAATGCTAACTTAAGTACTGCAATAAGGTGTGCTGCAGCTTATTTTTCAGTAGAGCGGTGCGGTTCTGTAAGAATGACTGATTGTAGTTCTAATTCAATAGCAAGTAGAACTTGCATTGAAGAATGGAAAAATGAAGCTAATGTTTCTATTGACAAATTAGTAGATTGTATTAAATTAGATTATTTTGCACGTTATGGAGATAATCCTATAATTTATCCAGAAGAAAAATGTGGTTCTGTACCAATGTCAAATTGTGTTGATAATCCTGATGCACATATAATTTGTTTAAATGAATGGAAAAGTGGAATAAATAACATTAGTTTAGAAGACATATGGAAATGTATTGGTTTAAACTATTATTCTAATAAAATGTGTGGTTCTGTACCAATGTCTACTTGTGCTATTGATTCTAATTCACATATAACTTGTTTAAATGAATGGCAAATTGGAATAAACAATGTTCAAGAGGAAGATGCAATAAGATGTGCTTCTATTTATTATTCAATTGAACGTTGTGGTTCAGTTGAAACTTCTGATTGTATGTGCAATCAAACTAAAAGAGATACTTGTATTTATGAATGGCAAAGTGGAGCTGTTCCTATTCAAAAGGCAATTTATTGTGCATTTATTTACCAAACAACTTTAGATTCAAATCAATGTATAAATAACTGTGGTGATAGAAACTGTAGCATTGAAGAAGGAGAGGATTGTACCAGCTGTCCTCAAGATTGTGGATGTAGTATTGATGAACAACAGTGTTGTTATGGTGTTTGTAAATCATTAGGTGAAACTTGTGATACTCCTCCTGAGGATGATGATGACGATGATGATGGTACTGGACCTGGAACTGGACCGGGTGTAGGATTTATGAAAACATCTTGTCTAGATTTATCTAAATCAGAATGTGAAGAGAGTTTAAATTGGAATGATGCAGTAATATCAACAATTGAAGATCATAATTCAATGTTTAAAGAATATGACTTTTGTGATAATCCTGAAATTACTATGAATGGTTTAGATGGATGTGAAGGATATTTTAAATGTGGTTGTAAGTGGGATGGTGGATCTAATAAATGTATTGAATATACTGAGTTAACTCCTAGTAACCCTCTTGAAACTGGGTGTAACACAGAATCAGTTTTATGTTATACTGATGTAAATGTTAGTGGTGATTGCTTATCAGAAAAAGAGTATACTCTTGAATGGACAGCTAATTGGGGAATAGCGGGAAGTAATACCAAAAATGAAACTGCGGGGTGTACTGATGGACAAAAAACATTACCTTGTCCAAATAAAGAAGTAATGGTTCCATTTTTTAGTTTATTTAACTTAATAGAAATATGTTTTGCAATTACAGTTATTTACTTAATTATTATAAAACAGAGAAAAAAAGTATAAATTATTTTTTTTCATTATTTGGATTTATTTCCTTACTGTCATTAATATTATTTATGTCTATAATTTTTGAATCTTTCAATCCAGAAACAATATCAATAATATACTTACCTTCTTCTAACTTATATATTACTGGTCTTTTCTTATTAAACAAATTAACTATATCAATTTCAAATTTTCCTGGACCTAAAACTCTAATAGATTCTAAATCAAGAATAACTGGCTCTTCTTCATCTTCAATACCCATAATTTCTCTAACTTCCTGTTCAATTTCTTTCTTATCTTCTTCTGGAAAATCAATTGGTAGAACATTTTGAATGTTTATACCCTGTTTTTCTGAAAGTATTTTCATCTTTTCTTCAGATATGAAAAAGAAAAAGTGACTGCCACAGCTACATCCTTCTAAAAGCTCTTTTGAAGCATTAGGATAAACTTTAGAACAGTGAACACATTGATGAGGCATAAAAGTATTAGTTTCTCATATTTAAATAATTTCGTATAAAGAAAAATACAGCTTTTATAGACTTACCTTCGCAACATTAATTCAATCTTTTTAGGATTTCTTTTTATGTCTTTAATTATATTTGCTGGTCCAATAAGCGTCATCGCTGCTGTGTCTCCAACTAAAATTTTTGCGAAGTTACTTGCTATTGTCTTTGAAATAGATAGTTTATTTTCTGAACCTATAACTGCAAGTTCAATACCTTTAAATCCTTTAACATGACCAATCATAGCCATTGTATCTTCAATTAATCTTGTTTCTTCATCTGGCTTTAATCTACCTTGTAGAATTACTATCTTATTACCTAGAACAACTGCAAGAATTTTCTTAATTCTTTCTGCACTTTCTAAATTTCTTATTTCTGAATAGGACATAAATTCAATAGTTAATCCATTTATTTTTTTATTTTTTTTCATCTTTCCTCTTATTATATATATTAAATTATTATGGTTTTTAAATCTTAATTATTTCATAAGTTTAAAAAGTTCATCATAAAACTGATCCATATTTTCTCCAGTTCTTGCACTTATACCAACAACCTTATATTCTGGAAAAGCATCTTTAACACGTTTAACATCTGCTTTTCTTATATCAATCTTATTTGCAACAATTAAAACAGGTATCTTTCTTGCAACAAGATTACCTATTATGGTTATATTAACTTGAGAATAAGGATTTTTTGTTGCATCTAATACAACTATGACTCCTTCCATATCTTCAATCCATTTAATTGCATCAATAACTCCTTGTGTTGCTTCTTTTGCTCTTTTTTGAGCATCTTTTTTCTTAATACCAAATTTTAAAAATTCTTCATAATCTATTTTTGTTGCAATTCCGGGAGTATCAACAAGTTTAAATGTTAATTTCCTATTCTTATGTTCTATTTCTACTTTTTCTTTAAATTGAACTGCTCTTGTTTCATGAGGCACATTACTTACTGAACCTATTTCTTCACCTGTCCAATCTTTACATATTCTATTAGCTAAACTTGTTTTTCCAGCATTTGGAGGACCATAAAAACCTAAGCTTATCTTGCCCTTCTTTTTTAACCACTTTGAAAAAAATTTCTTTAAATTTTTAAAAATATCCATTTTAACCTACTTCTTTTTAATATTTTATGAACAAAAAATTGTTTTTAAATTTTTGTGTGATGAAATGTTTAATAAGCTACTTTTTTAACTTGTCTTTTGTCTATTTCACTCTGAACCTTTTTATTATCTTTAAACTTAAATAAAGGTATTTCCCACATACCAACTCTTTCTCCTTTAAATTTCTTTATAGCATATCCAATTTGTTCGCCTTTCCATTTTTTAGCTTTAAGCATACTTATTATCTCAGAATCAGATTTATTTTGTTTTTTAGCGTTATTAATAAAAAATATTAAGTTATAAAGCTGATTACTATTCTTAAATAAACTTTTTTCATAACTTTTTTTATACCACTCTTGAAGAAATATATACGCTCCTAAAAAAATAATAATTAATATGATAAAACTTATTAATAATTTAAGAAAAACTCTTGGTTTTTCAATTGATATTGGATTTATTTTCTCTTCTATTAAATAACTAGCACTTGGTGAAATAAAAATCGGCATTTGATTAGGAGATATTTTCTCTAATACTAAAAACTCTATATTTACTGGCTCTAAAAGATTTTGAAGAACTATTCCAGTATAGTCATAATCTTCACTAATATTATACTCTTTAGTAAAAATAATGTTATCCTTTGGTTCTTTAATTATAATATAAAAAGGATAATCAATCTCATTTATTGGAGTAATTGTTATTTTATACAGGCTTCCTAAATCTTCTCTAACATTCTTTTTATAACTTACAAGATTTTTATAATTTAAGAAAACATCAATATTCTCAATTGACCAGGAGTATATTTTCTCTTTATAAGATTCAATATTATCACTATCAAATTCCTCTTCAAATAGTGTTTCAATTACAGATAAATCAATAATTTCTGGAGGATAATTTAACAAAGATTGAGAAAAACTGTCGGCTGATTGAACTGATTGGGGAATATTTAGTTCATTAATCTGATTCATAATTGAGGCATATTCTGAATCAGAAGTTGTTGTAAGTGATTTTATTTGATTATAGTTATTACTAATTTCTTTGAAGTCTTCTTCAAGTTCAGACAAAGCTATTTTCTCTTTTATTTTATCTTGATATGCTTGAGGTAAAAGACTAATTTGAGTTTTTATATTAGATAATGCAGAATTTACTTCTATAATTCTTGAAGGAATTGCTTCTTTGGGTGAAGTAATTAAGATATTAAATGAAGAAACAGAAACTTCTTGATTATCTTTAAACATAGTTATATTTAATGTGAAATTTCCCACATCATAATAAGTGTGTGATAACAATGGTTCAGTTGTAGTAATTACCTCAGTATTATCTCCAAAATTCCATTTAAATGTGTAATCTAATGGGTCTAAAGAGTAATCTAAAAATGCAAAAAAATCTGATTTTTGTGTTGCGGGAACTACTGAGGGGTATATTGAAGAAACTCGTATATCTGGCTCAACTTTAACAGTTATTGACTTATTAAGAATCTCTTTTCCACCTAAAGATAATTTTAGTATATAATCAGACTGATTTTGAGGTGTTCTGAATTTAAGACTGTCTAAAGGAATATTAAAATAATTAGATTTAATAGTATTCTCTGATTTTCCAACGTTATAAAGTGTCTTTGTTAAAACCCCACCACTACTTTCAGAGGTATAGACAACATTAAGTCCACTTAATTCAATTTCCTGGCTTAAACCTGATATCTTAATTGGTACAACACAAGAATTTGAACAATCAGAAAGATAAACTTTTTCAAGATAAGCATTTATCTTTTCTGCAAGAGATTCTCCACCATTTTGTATTCCAAATGTTGATTGATTAATATTAAAAGTATTTACTTTATCAAATTTTTTAGATACTACTGTAATATTATATTCTCCATTAAAAGTATTTGAACCTAATTCTGAAGGTATGTCATAATACCCGCAAAAAGGAGCAGATGCTCTAGACTGAATAAAATAACCCTTTACTTCTTGTTCTTCAGTTGATGAAACACAAACAGAGTAAGGAGTGTTATCTTTTATTGCATATGGAAATAAACAAGAAGCATAATTTATTGAAGAAGATGGTTCTGATAAATTACAAACTCCTATTAAATTACCTAGATTATTATAAACAGATGCTTTAATTAGCCCAGGTTTGAATGGAGTTACAATAGACTCTTTTTTTATACTTGCTTTAATTTCAATTGCAGGAGATTTTGGTATTTTGATTACTTCACAATAAGGTGTACTTGTTATTGAAAACCATTCTGAAAATCTAGAATAACATGAGGATCTAATGAAACTACCACAATTTTCCAGTAAATAGTTTTTATTTGAAAAATCTGGTGTATTATCTGCATTAAAATCAACTAAAAGTTGGCTTAAACAACCTGCTTGTGCATTGCTCTTAATATTAAGTGAAATATCTGAAACACTAACAGAACTACCTGTTAATTTAAAACCAACTAATGTTTCACTTGAAAATGCTAATTTTTTAAAATCAAATCCAGGACCTGCAGTAATATAATTCGATCCACAATCTTTAATATTGCAAATATAAGAAACATTTAACTTTTTTAGTAATGAATCTAAGACTATTTGATTTCCAAAATTATCTGAAAAATAGGATAAAGTTGACTCATTTTCTAGACTAATATTAATCCACCCACTTATTTGTTCACCTGGAAAATAAGTTTCTTTTATATTATGACTCAGATTGCCTAGATAAACATTAGAGCTAACATAAGATAAACTTATAATTAATAAAAAAACTACAATAAACGCTTGGGTAGAATATTTTTTCATAATACCTCTTATCTTTATAGAACAAATATCAAATTTATAAAGTTATTTGTTAACGATAAACAAAATTTAAATAAGACCTTTGTTATTAATATACATGGTTTTATCTGCTGTATTAGAAAAATGTGTAAAAGAGGTTAAAATTAATTCAGAAGAAAGAAGATTTATTGAAAATACTTCAAGAATAATAATAAATGAAATTGAGAAAAAGTTGCATAAAAATAAAATTGATGCTTCAGTATTTGTTGGTGGAAGTGTTGCAAAGGGAACAATGATAAAAAAAGGTAATCAAGATATCGACATATTTGTTAGATTTAATCAAAAATATTCTGAAGATGAGATAAAAAAACAATTTAAAAAAATATTCTTTTGGTTTAAGATTAAGGGACTAAAAACAAAAGTTAAGAAAGTTCACGGATCAAGAGATTACTATAAAATAAATTTTAAAAGAAATGAAAAAATAAACATTGAAATTGTTCCTTCAGTTAATGTAAAAAAACCAGAAGAAGCAAGAAATACTACTGATTTGTCTTATTTTCATATAAAATATATAAATAAAAAATTAAGAGAAAATAAAAAGCTTATTGATGAAATAATTCTTGCTAAATCATTTTGCCATAGTCAAAAAGTGTATGGTGCAGAATCATATATAAATGGTTTCTCGGGTTATGCACTAGAATTATTAATCTGTTATTATGGAAGTTTTGAAAAAATGTTATATGAGATGTCTGAAACAAAAGGACAAATAATTGTTGACATTGAAAAAATGTATAAAGACAAATATGAACTTCTTGAAAAATTAAATCCTTCAAAGAAAAAATGTCCTGTTATACTTATTGACCCAACATTTAAAGAGAGAAATGTTGCAATGGCCCTTTCTCACGAAACCTTTGAAAAATTTAGAACAGCTGCAAAAGAATTTTTAGCTAATCCAAATGAAGGATTCTTTATTGAAAAAAAGATTGAAAAGACGTATATAAAAGAAAAAGCAGAAAAGTTTAATGCTAATTTTAATGTTATTTATCTTAGAACAAATAAACAAGAAGGAGATATAGCTGGAACAAAACTGAAAAAATTTGCAAAAGTTCTTTTTGAATATATTAATAAAAATATAGATATAATTGAATGGCATTTTGAATACTCTGGAGGAAGAGATGCAGAAATTTATGTTATTTCAAAGAAAAGACAAGAGCTTGTTTCAATAGGTCCTCATAAAGACAATAAAAAGGCTGTTGAACACTTTAAAAAAGCACATCCAATCTGGTATGTTGGTGATGATGGAAGAATTAGAGCAAATAAAAATCCTAATCAAAATATAAAATTATTGATTAAACAGTTCAAAAGAAGTAATAGAAAACAAATAAAAAATATGTCAATAATAAAACTGAAAACTTATATAATATAAAAAAATTAATTATATTTATCTTAATAAAAGTTTTTTATATCAAAAATAACTAATTGTATTTATTTTTAATAATTAATCTCCAGCCATATCGAGCTGTGGAATTTCTTTTCAATTAAAGTTACTTCTTAGATTCATTAGCTTTTTTTAAAGCCATTTCAAATAAAGAAGTAAAGGAATTAGCAAAGAAATTTGAAGAGAACCAAACAGCCATTTGTTCTTGATTGTCTGTTGATTCATTTAACATGAATAATATCTCTGTTTTATCAGCAACATAAAATGATGCAGCAACATCTATTCTCTTTATTTTAAGATTTAATTTTTCACTAAGCTGTTTTATTTCTGATTCATTTCCATTTAAAGCAATTAAAACTTTAATTCCGTTATCTGAAATTTGTTTGATTATTGGTTCAAGTAATTTTATTCTTTTTTTAATTTCATTCACAGATGCACAGATAACAACTTCTTCTTTTGCAAGTGTTAAAACATCTGAAATCTGACTGTTAATATTTGTTCTTCCCCTTATTGTTCCTGAGAGGTCTTGTTTTTTTATTGGTTCTGTTTTAGAAGAATGAAGTAATTCAAGTTCTTGATATTCATTAGTCTCTCTAATTTTTGAAAGAGTTTTTATTTTATCTTCCATTTCTTCCATTGTACTCTTTTTTAATTTTTCAATAACTGCTACAGGCTTTACAGCAAAATACTTTACTGGTTTACCTATTTTCTGCATTGCAAAACCATTTTTTTCAAGTGATTCAAGTACATCATAAGTTCTTGACCTTGGAACGCCGGAGATTTCAGCTATTTCACCTGCAGAAGCAACACCCTTACTAAGCAAAGCAAGCCAAACTTTTGTTTCATAAATATTAAGATTAAAGTAATCTTTCACTTTATTGACTAATTCGGGTTTAACTACCATTTTATTTTTATTTGTTTTAGATAAATTTTGTAATGACTTTATAGCAGTTACACCCCTTTATAAATCTTTCGTCATGTGTTGCTTATTAAGTAGTAACAAAGCAAAAACCGAAGAGAAATGAAAAAAATAGACAAAGAATCGCAAAAACGAGAGCAAAACTAAGCAACTAAATAAGCAATACCAATTCCTGCTAAAAGACCTGCTGTCAAAAAGGGCATTGCTGGGTAGAATTTGCCTTTTTTAGCAAAGACAAACAAAACAAAGAGAGCAATTGTTGAAAATAATGTAACTACAAGAGCAGGAATTAATCCTAAAGACCTTAATACAACACCTGCAGTAATTATTGGGAATACAACATCTCCTCCACCAAGTATTGCAACATTAACTTTCATTTTTTTGTCTTTAAGTTTATTTTTCATATCTGACTTTGATGCTTTTGCTTCTTTTATCATATCTCTTTGCTTTTTGTTTAGATAAGGAACAAAAAAACCTGTGAATATTTTAAGATGATCCATCTGGAATTTTGCCATTTTCTGCATAAAACCTGAATGCCAAACAGCCCACATATCATAAATTGAAATAGCTATTAGAAGAACAATTGTTGTCCAGATATTAAGTATTGGAACAAAAACAACAGCAATACCTGGATAAATTAATAGTTCAGTGAGATTATGTATAAGTATATTTCTCTTGAAAATTTTGTATATTGCTAGAGGAAGTGCAATAGCTAAAGCAACAAGTTCTGAAAGAGAAATAATTTTAAAGTCATAATAAGGAAGCAAATTCATTAAAACAGCATTAAATGTAATTCCTAAAACAATAACAACTACAATAAAAAACCACCATTTAATAATCATTGCTGCTTTTAGTTTTGTTAAAAAAAACACAAATAATATTGCAAGAAAAAATGCTACTGCAATTGAGGGCAACATTGTCCAAAAATCAGCTTGCTCAACAACTTCTGGAGGCTGCATCCCGTATGGAAGTGGATTAAGAGTTATGTTTTGAACAGTACCATTAGTTATTTCTTGAGATATGATAGGTGTATAAGCATACATAACTGCCAAACCAATTAGTTGAGTAAACAAGAACATTGAAATCAAAACAAGTGTTACTTTAATATTATGTTTCACGTTTTTTGCCTCTTAATTTATACTTTATTTAATAAATGTATGTTTTTAAATGGTTTGTTTTATACAAATATTTATAAGGAAAATTAAGATACGTTAACCATGGAAATATTTTCTAACAAAAAAAGAATTGAACAATTTGTAGACTCTATGATTGAAAAAGATAAGTTTATCAATCTGTCTATTTGTGAAGGATATATTACTCGAGAGGAGTATGTTATCGCTACTTGGATTGATCAGTTCTGTAACGAAAATTGTCAAGCAATAGATCAATCTGATTTAATTAGAATAAGTGATTTGTTACCTCAGGCTTATAAATATGCCTCTGAAATTTTTGGAATTAGTGTTGAAAAAGCTGAAGAGTTACTTGAAAAGTCAAGAGATATTAGAGCTAGAAATATGAAGTATGATTGAATAACTCCTCAATAATAAAATATTTCCAGAAGTTATATTTGAAATAACACCTTATCCAATTTATTGAATGAAGTGAATAAAATATCACATAAAATAATATAAACTCAAAAACAAAAGAATTTTTGTGGATAAAAAATATACTGGAACTATTCGCTGGCTTTATGGAAAAAGAAAATATGTAAATAATGTAGGAGATTCTTTAGTTACTGGATTTTATGATGAAGAAATAGATATTATAGCAATGTCAGATGATCATGCATATTATATTGCTATGGAGACTGCCAGAGATAAGTTAAATGAATCAAAACTAAGAGGAAGACCAGTTACAAATAGTGTAGAAATAAAATTAACTGAGCTAAGACATTCTAAAGGAGAAGTTGATTTAAGTGAAAGAATAACATTGCATAGAAAAAGAGTTTTTGATTAATATTAATCATCCTTTATATTTATAAAATGTTACAATTAATAAACA
>DAOTCN010000003.1:23051-42679 GCA_035453125.1 Minisyncoccota bacterium
TAAAACAATTTAAGATAAAACAATTTAAGATAAAACAATTTAAGATAAAACAATTTAAGATAAAACAATTCCAACAACCAGATAAAGATAGCTTAATTAATAGATTATACTAAATGTGGAGTTATATTCCAATTCAAAAATAAACAGTTTAACCAACTTAAATATTTTACTAAACTTATTTTAACCTTAAAGTTTCTAGATTTCTTGGAACATTTGTTTCAATATGTTCTATTTTATATAAAGTACTTGCTAAATCTAATGATTTAGAAGATTCACCATGATTTACTATTATTCTTTTTGGTTTAGGTTTACAATTTTTAACAAAATTCAATAATTCTGTACGTCCTGCATGAGCTGAGAAACCATCAATCTTATAAACTTCAAGATTAACTGGAACTTTCTCTCCATCTTCAAATAAAGCATCTGTAATTCCTTCCTGAACTTGCCTACCAAGACTTCCAACACCTTGATAACAAACAAAGATGATAATATTCCTTTTATTACTTGCAAGATTTCTAAAGTATTCAACTGATGCTCCTCCCATTAACATACCAGATGTTGCTAATATGACGCATGGGCCACCTTCAAGAACTTCTTTTCTTTCTAGTGCAGAACCAACTCTTTTAAATGTTTCTGAAAAAAATGGATTCCTATCTTGAAAAACAAGTGCCTTCACATTTTGACTTAAAAAATCAGGATACGCTGTATGGATTGCATTAATATCCCAAATCATTCCGTCAACATAAACTGGAATTGGTGGAAGTTTACCAGATTTAATTGCATCATCTATAATTAACATTGTTTCCTGAGCTCTTCCAAGTCCAAGTTCAGGAATTAAAACCTTACCTTCTCTATCAATTGCTTTTTTAATCAAATCAAGCATTTGATTTTCAGCTTCAGTTCTTGAAGGAAGAATATCTGACTTTCCACCATAAGTTGATTCTATTATAACTGTTTCCAAACGAGGGAAGGTAGTATTTGCTGGATCAAGCAATCTTGTTTTTGAATATTTCATATCTGCACCATAAAGCAAATTATGAGAACCGTTACCAATGTTAATATGTACCATTGCTGAACCAAGTGCATGACCTGAATTATAAAGAGTTATTCTTATATCAGGAGTTATATCTGTAACTTCATTAAAATTTAAACAAATACTATGTTTAACCATCTCTTTTATGTCTGTTGAACTAAAAAGAGGAGTAGCTGCTTGTTTATATGCAACTCCAATAAAATCAAGAGCTAAAAGAGAAGATATATCTCTAGTTGGTGCTGTCATATAAACTGGTCCTTCATATCCCATTTTATATAAATAAGGAACAACACCTGAATGATCGAGATGTGCATGACTTATTATTACTGCATCCAATGTTGAAATATCAAATTCAGGAACATCAAAATAAGGAAATTTATCTGAACCATGTGAAGCAACATCAATGCCGCAATCAAGAAGTATTTTTGAATTAGGTGTTTGTAATAAAATACAACTTCTTCCAACTTGCCTTGCACTTCCTAAAAAAGTCATTCTTATCCATTCTTCACGTTTTTCATTGCTCCAGTCTTTGTAAATTTTTTTACCAATATCATTTAAAAATTTTCTTCTAAAATTATTATTTGCATAAAGAACTTCACGAATATTATCTGTAATCTTACTTTGAATCAGTGCACTTCTTTGAACTTGAGGAATCCATAATGTCTGTTCTTTTATCTCTTGTAAAATAGAACCTTGTTTACCAATAACTAATCCTGGTTTTTTTGCTTCTATAACAACAATACTCCTATTAATATCAAAAAGAATATTTGTTAATTCTGCTTCTTCTGGAATTAATTTTTCAATTAGTTTTTTTGTTCTTTCTTGTGTTTCAAGAAGTTTTTCATCTGCTCTTAGTTCTATTCTTTTTTTGTATTTATTAACAAGTTCTTTTATTTGAGATTCACCGGTTGTAAAAAATTGAGAATTATCAGTATACAAAACTATATTTGCACCTTCAAAGCAACTATCAATTATTACTTTGGGTAAATCTTCAACTATACTTTTAAGAATGTCCATTTGAATAAAAAATTTATTTAAAAACTGACTGAATTTCCTGACTTATAACTTTTTTTACTCCATCTTTTGTTAGAGTAAAAATGTCAACACCATAACCACTTCCCATATCTCTCTGAGTTGATGCTTTAAGACAATCAAGTGCAAGTTGAACTCCTTGTTTTACATTCATATCTTTCTTATATCCTCGTTCTAAAACTCCTAATATATAAGGCATACCACTTCCAAAATTAGCATCATAATCTGAAACTTCAACAATTCCTCCTGCAGGTTCAACAGAATATAATTTTGCAGTTCCATCTTCTTCTAAACCTGCTACAATTGTTCCTACAATAGAAGGTATCATTGCTGGCTGTCTTATTGATCTAAAAGTAAGCATTGATAGAAGACTAGCACTCTCTTTTACAGTTGGTTTTCTTTTATTTTTAAGCTCTTTAAGTTTTAATTCTGCTGCAACAACTCTCATTAAAAATTGAGCATCTGAAACACTTCCAGTTATTGCTGTTAAAAGTTTGTCATTAATAGGAATTATTTTCATAAAATCTTTTTGAATTACAATATTTCCTGCACTAACTTGACGATCTGCAGCAAGAACAACACCATCAGTACAAACTAAACCTAATATGCTTGTTCCTGTTTTTAACATTGACTTTTTAATTTCTTCATCCATTTTTTTGTTTTTTTCTGTTTTTTATAAAAAAGTTTTAGAAAATCTTTGATTTTCTTTTTCCATTTTATAGTTTTAACATTTTTAAGAAATACTTGAAATACCTCAAGAATTTTATAATTATACCTAATCGCTTTTATTTATAAATTTTGCGGTAAGTAAAATTTATGACTAATAAGCATAGAAAAAGCTTTTATCAGTATTATTTGTAAGCCAAATTACGTAATTATTACTTTCATTTAATCTAAAAATGACAAAAAAAGAAGTTATAATTCCTCTTATAGTTGATTTAAAATATAAACAAATAGATTAATTAGAATTAATAAAATATTTTTACACCAGTCCACTAATGCCCTCTTGCTTCTTGAGACGGATAATGTTGTCAACAAAAGATTCTATCTTTTGATCATGGCTTACAATAATTAGTTGATTTACATCAAGCTCGCTAAGAACATCTCGCATTTTATCAAGTTGTTGTTGGGAAAATCCATCTGTTGGTTCATCAAGTATAACAAGTCCTTTTGTTTTAATTTCACTTAGCAAAGAATTAATTGTCTGGTTAAGAGCTAAGCGATAAGCTAAAGCAATTGCTGTTCTTTCTCCTCCCGAAAGAAAGTCATAATCTAGCTGAAAGTCCTGCTGTTCAATAATTGGTGTAAAATCTTCATCAAGCCTGACAACAAAATTATCTGGAACTAAAATTGAAAACCATTCATTGAATAATTTTGAAAATTCTTCCTTAAGTTTTGCCATAACATTTTTCTCAACAAAATCAATAAGTTCAAGGAATTTATTTGAAGTCCAATCTTCAAGTTCAGTCAAATAAATCAAATCATTCTTTGCTAGTTCTTTTAATTCAATTTCTTTTTCAAGGTTTAAAATCTCTTTTTTCCCAAGTTCAATTTCCTTTACAATTTCTGCTTTTTTTATTTCTATTTGTCTTTCTTTTCTGATTATTTCATCCAGTTCTGTTTCACGTGCTTTCATAATGCTGTCAAATCTCTTCATATCACTAATAAGCTCTTTTAATCGATTAATTTGCTCTGTCAAGAGTTTAGAATCATTTTCAAGTGAGATTTTTTGTTTTTCAATTTCATCTAATTTCTTATGGTCTTCTTCAATTGTTTGAAGTTTGATTTTAGTTGTTTCAAGAGAAACTCTTGAAATTTCAAATTTTTTTATTTCAATATCAATTTCTTTTAGTGAAATTTCTTTTGTTTGTTTTTCATTGTCTAAATTTATTTTCTCGTTGTTTAGTTGAGATATTTCAGTTTCTGCTTGTGAAAGAATATTGTTTTTATGCATATCATTAACTTCCTGCAAACAAGTAGGACAAGATTTTAGTGAAGACATTTTTTGCTTTAATTTTTCTATTTCATTCTTTTTTATCAAAATTCCTGAAATTTTTGTTGATATCTGTATAATTTCCTTATTCAAAAAATCATAATCTTTCTTTTTTTGTGCAAGTTTTGCTAAAACCTCATCAAGATCTTTTTGAGAGAAACTTTTGCTTGCATCTTCAAATCTTTTTTTCAAAACAAACATATCTTTTTCAAGTTTTGTAACCTGTTCATTTTTAGTCATTAAGAGAATTGATGTTTTATCAAGCTCTTTTTCAAAATTTCTTTTTTCTTCAATACTGTTTTTAACAAGATTTATTTCATCTTCTTTTCTTTTTCTTGCTAAAAGTGCATTGCTTAAGTCTAATTCAATTTGAGGTAGTTGATTTTTAACAAGTGAAAGAGAATCTTGTCTTTTTTTTAGTGTTTCTTTTTTAGTTTCAAGATCAAGTATTTCTCCTTGTTTAAGTCTTGAAATTTCTCTTAGCTTTGCAGTTAAAATAAGAGTATTTTCCTTAATTCTTTTATATTTATCAATTCCAAAAACATGCCTTAGAGTATTTAATCTTGTTTCAGAATCTTCAAGAATTATTTGCTTCATTTCTTCCTGAGGGGTATAAACTGTAAACCTGTAAAGCAAATTTGTTTTTTTTGCAAATTCAGAAGGATAGTTCAAGATTGTCAATATAAAACTTTTAGCTTCATTAATTGATTTTTCCTCTTTATTTCCATTTGTTGTAATAAATACTGATTCTTGAGAAATTGTTTTCTTTCTTTTTAATGTTCTTTCAATTGTGTATAAGTTTTTATCAATTTCAAATTCAAGTTCAACTTTTCCTTCATCTTTTCCATTTTTTAACAATGAAGCTCCCTTTTGGCCTGGTTGAAGGCCGAATAAAGCAAATTCAATTGCAATGAGTATTGAAGTCTTACCGCTTCCAATATCTCCTGAAAGCAACAAAGAACCTGAATTAAGATTTAAATCAAGATTTTCGTAACTTCTTATGTTCTGAATTTTTATTCTTTTGAAGTACATTTTTTAAATTTTAAAGTTTAATATGCTTGAAAGTTCACTTAACAGTCTATCGCTAAAAACTTGGTTTTTTTCATCTTCTTGCTTTTCCATTCCAAGAGTTTTTATTAAAAGTGGAATTTTATCTGAAAAATTTGAGGGATTTTTTTCAAAATAATCTTTTATTATTGAATCTTCAACAATATGCATATCTTTTGTTTCAATATACAATTCATTTTCTTCAAAAGTTAACTTTGATATATTCTTTATGAATGCGTAAGCCTTCTTGTCTTTTGCGAACTGCTCTATTTCATTAAAATGAATATCTGAAATTTTGCCACTTGTCAGCTTCCCACTAAGTCTTAAAAGAATTATTTTATCATCGATAAACTGCTTGTTTAACTCTGAAATTATTTTTTCTGTTGCAGTTATTGAATTATCTATGCTTATGTTTAAAACAAGAGTGTCTTTAATTGCAAGCGGTATTTTTCTGCAATTTACAAATTGATTTATCCCTTGATTATGCTCAATAATGTAAAACATACCGTGACTGAGTTCTTCAAGCTCTTCAAAATTATTTGGGAATATTGGGCCAGAATAAACAAAATTTTTTACATTAAAGTCAATATGAAGATGTGCGAGAGCATAATAATCTGCTTTTGGAAGTTCGGACATTGAAATAGCTTCTATTGGTAAATTTCCAATAGCTTCTTTCAGTGCAGTATGAAGCATAAATATCTTAAAAAAACCTGGTGCGTCATCTATTGCAACTTTTCTCAGTTCAGGTATTTCAAGACCTGATTTTTTTCCAGGAAAACCATATATTGCAAAATCTTTGAAGACTGTTGGCTGTAAAACTATTTTTTCATTTCTCTCTTCAAATTGAAAAACATTTTTACAAAAGCCCGCATGTTCCAATACATCAAGAAAAGTTTTTCCAGCTACTGAAAAATCATGCGAACCTGCAATCAAAAAACAAGGTATTTCTGCATCTTTCAGCTTTCTAAATTCAAGAAACGTTCTTTTAAGTATTTCAATTGAAGGGTATGCTGAATCAAATAAATCTCCAGCAATCAGCACTGCATCAACTTTTTCTTTTATACAAATATCAAGTGCTTGGGAGAAACTTTGCATATTCAACTCTTGTAATTCTGGAAATCTCCAGCCACCAAGATGGCAGTCACCAAGATGAGCAAATTTCATAATTCTTACCCCTATTTTTAATCATTTTATGTAACAAAATCAAGCATTTAATCACTTTATAGCCTTAATAAAATTCATATATAAAGATAGTTGTGGTCGAAAAAATGAACTTTTTATTAGATATTTATACTTTATTCTTTTGATAAAAATAAGTCACCAAGGTGTTTTGTCCATTCAGTAGGCATATTTTTTCTTAATTCTGGGCCTAGTTCGTTAAATGATTCTTCAAATCCATCTATATGTCCTGCTGGAACAGAGCCATTAGGAAGACAATATGTATATACTTTAACACCTTGAGAAGTATTTTCAAATAATCTTGATTCTCTATCCTTATACTGATTCTCGTAAGTTATTTCTAAAAGAAGTGTCCCTACTCTTGCAATATATCTTGCACTCAAAGATTCATTTCCACGTACAATTAGGTAAAGAGGGTTATCATAAAAATCTGTTGCTTTTATAAAATGAATTTCACTACTTTTATTTTTATTTTGAGAATTAGATTCAGTACTTGTTTCTCCAGAGCTATTAAACTTCCTAACTTCAAAATCTATGTGCAAGTCAGTTATTTTAGCTTTAGATGATCTAGCTAAATTTTCAAGAAGATCAAGTCTATGTTTCAATTCTGCAATTGTGCTTTCGTAACCTAAAACTTTTTGTTTTTCTTTGTCTGTTAGCTCTGCCATTTTATGTATTTTAAATATTTTATGTATTTTAAATATTTTATGTATAGTATAATCTACAGAAGTTGTATATAAGAATTGCTATATTGTCTCTTGTAAATACTTCTTAAAGACTTTGATAAAGTAGAATAATGTTCATATAGTATATTAAAATATTATTAAATGATTAATTTATTAAGGCATTATGCAAATAATTTTTTCCGAGATGAAGAATTAGAAGATATACAAGAAGAAGCAAAAAAGAATTAGAAAAAAATAATTTTATCTTATAAATAAACAATTATTTTATATTAATTATGTAAAATAAATAAATTATCTTTATTAATTCTTTATTTCCCAAACAAACAAATCTTCATAGAAAATTGTTTTTTTGGCAACTTGTTTTATTTTAAAACCTTGTTTTTTTGTTTCAAATTGCCAAATTTTTTCAGGAGTTATGCTTGAAGTAAGAAGAAAGCAAACTCCTTTTTTTGACAGATGAGATTTTAACTGTTTTATAAATCTAATTATTGTTTCATCTCCTTTTTTACCACCAGTTGTATCTTTTTTCTTATCATACTTATGTTCTGGAAGGTAAGGTGGATTAAAAATTATCAAATCAAATTTTTCTTTTATTTTACTCTCTTTTAAATTTGAAAACAAATCTGATTTTATTGCAT
Source organism: Minisyncoccota bacterium (assembly GCA_035453125.1). Taxonomy (GTDB): domain Archaea; phylum Nanobdellota; class Nanobdellia; order Pacearchaeales; family GW2011-AR1; genus JACPLR01. Next base: position 30,660 of record DAOTCN010000003.1, read on the forward strand.
TTAATCCTAAAATTTTTACATGTTTAATTGCTGAAATATTTGAATCAATTGCGATAAGATTTTCTTTTTTTATACCAAAATTAAGACAATTCATTGATTGTATTCCTGAACCAGTTCCCATGTCAATAACTTTCATTTTTTCAAGTTCAAGAGAACTAAATTTTCTTAGATATTTTTCAACAACATCACAAAGTAAAAAAGAATCATCTGAAGGATGATAAAAAGAAATTTTTTTTTGCATTTTATTTTTATTTAACTTCTAAAGATCATTCAATAAACTTAATATGTTCTCTTTAAAAACAAATACTGATATTAATAAAATAATTAAGATAAACAATAAAATTGATAGAGTTAAAATTGCAAAGGGAAATCCTTTTTTAACTGGTTCTTGAATCTCTTCTTCAGTTATTTCATTATCTGAAACTGAAAAGTTTTGCATATTATAAAATGCTTCTTGAGGAGTCTGATATTGAACAGTTGGATAAATTGGTTGTGGAGGAATATAATTTGTTGGTTGTACTGGCTTAATTGGTGGTTTTTGTCTTGGTGGTTGAGGAATTGATTGTGTATAAAGTGGTTTTTGTGAAATAGGTTTTTTTTGTTGAATTTGTTTAGGATATTGGATTTTTTGTTTTTGAGATAATCGTGGTTGATTAACTTGATTAGAATTCTGACTAATATTTTTATACTGTTGAGGAGGCATCTGTCTTGATGGTTGTTGAGGAGTTGGTGTTGATTGTTGAGGGGGCATTTGTCTTGGTGGTTGTTGAGGAATATAATTAGATTTTTGTTGAGGCATTAAAAAGTTTTGAAAATTAGGATTTACTCCTCCAGTTAAATAGTTTACTGCTTCAGTAACATCATTTGCACTATAACCTGAATTTAACATTATTTGAGCTGCTTGTTCTATTGATGATCCTCTTTCAACAGAATTTTTTATAGCTGCAATAATATCTTGTCTTACCATCTTTTGTTTATATAATTGTATATTTTAATTTATTTAAATTATACTATTAATACTCCTCCATTTTGACATAAATGGCATGTTTTACCAAATTGATAGCCCATCTCTTTTGTAAGCTCAATTGCAGGAGTTAACTGATCTAAACTTCCATGAGAGGGAATTACATGTTCAGGTTTAAGAAGATTTATTAAATCTCTTAAATCTTCTCTTCCACCATGACCACTTACATGAACATCATCAAAAATTCTTACATCAGAACTTTTCAATTTTTTTTCTATATTTGTTCTGTTTGAAATGTTAATAGGTGTTGGAATAACTTTTGATGAAAAAACTAAGCTATCTTGAGGTTTAAATTGAAAAGGAAGTTTTTTTGAAACAATTCTATCTAATATTGATCCTGGTTCTCCTTGATGACCGGTACAAACAACAAGATAATCTTTTCTATTTTTATCAATTGATTTTAATTTTGATTTTAACTGATTTTGAAAGCTAACAAGATCAATATCTTTCTCAAATGGACAAAGCTTAACTCTTTTTGAAGCATTTACATATTTGGCCAAACTTCTTCCACAAAAAATAGGTCTTCTATTTAGCATATTACTAAATTCAACTATGCTTTTTAATCTTGCAATATGTGAAGAAAAAGTTGTAATAACAATTGCTTTATTTGTATGTTCTATTGTAAGCAAAACTTCTTCAATCATTGCTCTTGCAATCTTTTCACTATGTGTTTTTCTTTCATTTCCAGAATAAAGTGAATCTACAATCAAAATTTTAACACCTTTTTTTGAAAGTTCTCTTAATTTTGAATAACTTGGTGGCTTACCCATTATTGGGCTATTATCTAATTTAAAATCATTAGCATATGCAATAATTCCTTCTGGAAGATGAAGTGCAACAATTGAAGACTGTAATGTTGAGTGAGTAACATTAACAAAATCAACTTGGTAATTACCACTTTTACCTCTAATAGTATAATTACTATCTGGATTAATTGTTACTATTTTGTTTCTTAGCTTTACTTTTGAATCTTCTAAAAGTGTTTTAAGAACCTCGATAGTAAATGGTGTACCTACAATCTCTGCATTCGGATAATTACCTGCTAAATGTTCAACAGCACCAATATGATCAAGATGGGCATGACTTAAAAGAATTGCTCTTACTTTACTCTTATACTTTTCAATGTAAAAATCATCTGGAAATGCTCCTGTATTCCTAAGCATATGATAATTTGGTTGTTTTGTTGTTTCTTGTAAATCGACAACTGCTGGAAGAAAAAGACCTAAATCGAAAACAATTATATCTTCTTTATATTCAATAGCGGTCATATTTTTGCCAACTTCATTATATCCGCCAATAGTATAAACTTTAAACATAAATTATTTTATTATTCGCCTCTTTTTGTTTTATCTTTTTTAAGATTAAATTAATATAAAAACTAGCAAATAGTAGTTTAAATAGGTTTTCAAAACATTTATTTATCTAATTTTCTTGAATAAATTCATAGAAATATTTAACATGATAACAAAAGCACTTAAGCCCTCGATGAAAGAAAATAAGAGATATTTATTATTGAGAGGAAATTTCGATAAAAAAGATGTTGAAGCTAGTATTCTGAAATTTATTGGAGTTTTAGGTTATGCAAAAGCATCTCCTATGTGGATTTCTAATAAAATTTTAGCAATTAATCGAGAATCAATTAATGAAGTTAGAGGAAGTTTTATTTTAAGTGAAAAAAAAATAGAAGTTATTAGAGTTAGTGGAACTTTAAAAGGACTAAAAAATTAAACAAACAAACTAATATTAATCATTAAAAAAATAATAATTATAAACAAACACCATTTTTACAACCATTCTGACATTTAATTATTTCATAATTTTTTGAATCTGATATTTCATCACAATAATATTCATAAACAAAACAATTACTTGTTTTAACATCTGATTCTTCACATTCTTTTGTATATTTTCCCTCTCTTGATGATTCATTTATAATTACCCAACATGTATCAAAAAAATCAGTTTCATAACCTGAAACCACTCCTTTTTCAAAAACATTTTTATTCTGCTCAGAATCATAACATATTTTAGTTGATTTGCTACCTTTTATGCATTTTCCTTGTCTACAAATCTCATTAAAACCACATGATAGAAGTTTTGATCTAAGATAAAACCCTGAACAGTAATACTCTTTTACTAAACCTACACGACTATCTGCTTTATTATGTGAAAAATTACAATATTCTTTATATTCAAAATTAAGATACTCTCCTTCAGAACTTATAAGATTATAAGTCCCACTTCCGTTATTATAAATATCATTACCATCATTATCATAACAAAAGTTAACAAATACTCTATCTTCAGAAAAAACTCTAAAAATAAAAAAATTAAAATAAACAAATATAAAAATGGAAAATAAAAGTAGACTAACTAACAGAATCATAATAATAAATCCCCCTTTCTTTTCCATATAGTTAATAAAGGCTGTTAATCTATTTAAAATTTGTCCTGCAAAAACTTTTTAAACCTTAACTTCCTTAGAAACTTGGTAGAGATAAATAAGTATAATTGATTAAAATTATTCAATTCTACATTAGGACATAGAGGTAAAATAAAATGGATATGCCAAGTGAAATTCAGCATCAAGCAATGGGTTATGACAGAGCTGCAACAATGTTCTCTCCTGATGGGCATTTACTACAGGTAGAATATGCAGAAAAAACTGTTCGTTTAGGTAGCTCAAGCATTGGAATTGTATGTACTGACGGAGTTGTTATAGTTGCAGATAGAAGAGTAAATGATAAACTGATAGTTCCTGAATCTGCATCTAAAGTTTATGTTATTGATGATCATATAATTGCAAGTGCTGCTGGAATATTAAGTGACGCAAGAGTACTTGTTGAAAGGGGAAGAATAATTGCACAACAAAATCGAGTGACTTATGATTCTCCAGTAGAAGTTGAAGAAATAATAAGAGATATTGCAAATGCAAAACAGTCTTACACTCAATATGGTGGAGCAAGACCTTTTGGTGTAGCAATAATGGTTGCAGGCATTGATCATGATGAATCAAAAGTATTTTCATCAGATATAACTGGAAATTATTTTGCTTATAAGGCAATGGCTATTGGAGAAAATGATGAAAAAATAAAAGAAATGTTAAGAATAAGATATAACTCTAATCTAAATGTGAATGGAGGAATTAAATTAGCTTTAGAAATATTTAAAGAAATACTTGGAAAAAATTTTGAGATAAGTAGGTTTGATGTAGCTTATGTTAACAAAGAAGATAAAAAGTATAAAAGAATGGATGAAAATACTCTAAAAACTATTATGAAATAAAATGACTAATGTTATTTCTAAATTAAGAATTGAAGGAAAAAATTTTGAGATACTTGTTGATCTCGATAAAGCAATTGAATTTAAAAAAACAGGAAAAGGAAATATCTTTGAAATATTAGAAACAGATGTTGTTTTTTTAGATTCAAAAAAAGGAATGAGAGCTTCGGGAAAAGATTTAATGGAATGTTTTAAAACAGAAGATATCAATGAAATTGCGGCAAAAATAATAAAAAATGGAGATACACAAATACCTCTTGAATATAAAGAAAAAGAAAGAGATGCAAGATTTAAACAAGTTGTTGATTTCTTTGTGAGAAATGCAGTTGATCCCAGAACTGGAAGACCTTATACTCCTGAAAGAATTGAAAAGTCATTAGATGAAGCAGGAATTAATTTAACAAACAAACCTATTGATAGTCAAATAAATGAAATAACCTCGAAACTAAAAGTGGTTATTCCTTTAAAAATTGAAACTAAAAAAATAAGGTTAACTATACCTGTTACATACACTGGACAAGTTTATGGAATGTTACAAGGATATAAAGAATCTGAAGAATGGCTTTCAAATGGTGACCTAAAAGTTATTGTTAATATTCCTGTGGGATTTCAAATGGAATTTTATGATAAGCTAAATGCAGTAACTCATGGATCCCTTGTAAGTGAAGAACTAAAAAGCTAGAATAAATAAATTTAAAAACCAATTTAAAATAAAATCAGAATATAGAAAAATGACAAAAGAAAAAAATGAAGAAGAAAGACAGATAATTGTTCCTGGAGAGACAATAATATCTGGTGATGAATATCTTCCTGGAGAAGGAACAAGAAGAGAGGGTTCAGATATAGTTGCTGAGAGATACGGAATTCTTGAATATTCTGGAAAACTAGTAAAAATAATACCTTTATCAGGAGTTTTTATTCCAAGAAGAGGAAATGTAATAATTGGTCAAGTAAATGATATAAGCTTTAATGGATGGATGACGGATATTAATGCACCTTATGCATCATTTTTACCAGTAATGGAAGTTCCAAGATTTGTAGATAAAAATAATCTATCTGAATTTTTAGATATTGGAGATTTTTTTTGTGCTAAAATTGTAGCAATAAAACAAAAAGGAATTGACTTAACTTTAGATGATAGAGGGCTTGGAAAGCTAGAGGATGGAATTATAATATTTATAAATCCTAACAAAGTTCCAAGAGTTATTGGAAAAGAAGGAAGTATGATCAAACTTATTAAAGATGAAACAAATTGTAGAATTACAATTGGACAAAATGGGCTTGTGTGGATAAAGGGAAATACAGTTGATGATGAACTTTTTGCAAAAAAAGCAATTCTATTTGTTACAGAAAGATCTTTTATACATGGACTTACTGACAAAGTAAAAGAATTTTTAGAAAAAGAAAAAAAATTATTGGAGAAAAAATAAATGGCATATACAAAGAGATTTGATGGAAGAAAATTTGATGAAACAAGAAAAATAACTGCGAAGGTTGGAGTTATACCAAATGCAGACGGAAGTGCAATGTTTGCATTCGGAGATACCATAGCCTATGCAGCAGTATATGGACCAAAACAACTTCATCCCCAACATCTACAAAATCCTGAAAAAGGTTTGCTAAGATGTAATTATAGCATGATGAGTTTCTCAGTTACTGATAGAATAAGACCTGGACCAAATAAAAGAAGTACAGAAATTTCTAAAGTTACAGAGTGGGCATTAAATCCTGCTGTTTTAATTGACGATTATCCAAATACAGTTGTTGATGTTCATATAATAATCCCTCAAGCAGATGCTTCAACAAGATGTGCAGGAATTAATGCAGCATCACTCGCACTTGCTCATGCAGGAATACCAATGAAAGAACTTATTACAAGTGTTTCAATTGGAAAAATGGATAAACAATTAGTTGTTGATGTTAATAAAAAAGAAGAAGATTATGAGGAAGGAGAAGGAGCTACAGATATGGCAATGTCATTTTTAGCAAGATCTGGAAAAATAACTCATGTACAACTTGATGGAAAAATATCTGTTAAAGAGTTAAATGAAGCAATCAAACTTGGAAGAGAAGTGAGTAAAAAAATACTTGAAGTTCAAAAAGCAGCACTAAAAGAAATAAAAGAAAGCGAGGATGAAAATTAAAATGATAGAAACATCAAACTTAACAAAAGACAGAATATTAACTTACTTATCTGAAGGAAGAAGATTTGATAATAGAAAACTAGATGAATACAGAGAATTAACGATTGAACTTGGAATTTCTAAAAAAGCTGAGGGAAGTGCAAAAGTAAAACTTGGAAAAACAGAAGTTTGGGTTGGAGTTAAAATGGAAATTGGTGAACCTTATCCAGATTCACCTGACAAAGGAAACTTAACAGTTACTGCAGAACTAATTCCTCTAAGTCATGGAAAATATGAATATGGTCCTCCGAGATTTGAGGCAATTGAGGTTGGAAGACTTGTTGATAGAGGAATAAGGGAATCAAAATATATTAATTTTGAGAAATTATGTATACAAGAAGGAGAAAAGGTTTGGACTATTTGCATTGATATTTATTCAATAAATGACGATGGTAATTTAATTGATGCTGCTTTTATCGGAGCACTTGCAGCATTAAGAGACGCAAAAATACCTAACTATGATGAAAAAGAAGATAAGATTGATTATGAAAAAGAGGCAAAACAGAAAGTTCCTTTATTTGAAGAAAATATGCCAATTAATTTTACAATATTTCAAGCAGGAAATGTTATATTTCTAGATCCAACACTTGAAGAGGAAAATTCTAGTCATGGAAAATTAACTCTTGCATTTATTCCAACAAACCCCATAAGAATATGTAGCATGCAAAAAGGAGATACACTTCAAGTTAGTCCTGAAAAATTTGCAGAAATGCTTGAATTTGCAGAAAAAAAACACAAAACATTTTTCCCTGAGATAAATAAGACTATTGAAGAGGCAATAAAAGCTAAGGAAAAAAAGAAAGATAAGTAATTACAAAGAGGAAAGTTTAAAAAGTCACTAAAAATCAGTAATTAATACTAAAATGGAAGCAAATCCAGAAAACCGCAGGATCCTTGAAAGTAGTAGAGAAAGAGATTTAGCATTATTAGAAGCGGAACAAAGATTAGGTATTGATGCAGTTACATTATTAGAAAATTTCAGAAAAAGAGCTGAAAGAAGAATAAAGGCTTATGAAGAGATAATAAGAATATATGAAAGCGCCTTAGGGTATAATAAATAAAAATTAATTAACATGGAAAAAGAATATACTAAATACGAAATAACAAGAATTCTTGGAGCAAGAGCATTGCAGATTGCTATGGATGCTCCTTTATTAAAAGATATTGAAAAAGAAAAATTAGAAAAAGAAAATTATGATCCTATGGAAATTGCAAAAGAAGAATTTGAATCAGGTATTTTACCAATTACTGTTAAACAACCAATGCCTAAGAAAAAGAGTGTAAAATTAAAAAAAGCAGTTAGTGTAAAAGAAACAGACAAAGAAGTTCCTGAAAAAGATTTGGAAGAAATGGAAGAAATGGAAGAAAAAGAAATTGTTGAAGAGGGAGAAATTATGGAACTTGCAAATCCTGAAGATGAGGAATTTGGAGAATCAGAAGCTGGTGGAAGAGAAGGTAGTGAAGAGTTACAATAAGAGTAATTTTCTCTAAAATTAATTGTTTAATCTTATCTTTTAACTATATACTAAATATTGATAATTCTTAAATAATATTGCTTATCTGATTAATCAAATAAATTAAAATGGCTAAGAAAGTTATTTGTTTTGCACTTGGAGGACACATTGCTAATCAAAATGCATCTTTTGAAGAATTAAAACATCTTCTACCTGAATATGAATTTTATGGTGCAGTAAATGGTTTTGAAGCTTTTAAGACTACTGAAAGACAAAACTTAAACGAATATAAAATTAAAAGTAATCTTGCTGGATGTGTTTTTGGTTCAGGTAGACATTCATTAACAAATAAAAATGGAGAAATAGATGATGAAAAAGCTCAAAGAGCAATTAGATACTTCAAAGAATGGGGATTTGATATTGCTGTTGGAAGTGGTGGAGATGATCATGGAATGCAAATGAATTTGCTTGAAAAAATTTTAAAAGAATCAAAAGGAGAGATTGGGAAAGATGTTGATGTGTTTGTTTTAAATAAAACAATGGATAATGATTTGGGTGGACCTGAAGCACTAACTGATTTTACAAATGGTTTCCATACAGCAATAAAGACTAGTGTAGATGATATTAGGCAACATTTTAATGGTGCATGGACAAATAATCTACCTTACATTGTTGGTCTTTTTGGAAGAGAAACTAATTGGGTTGGTGCAACAGCAGCTTATTTTGGAAATGCGGACAGATTTATTTATGGAGAACTTTCTGAACAACATCCTGGACATTCAATTGAAAAAATTCATGATTTAATTGTTGAATCTCAAGATGAAAATGAAAAAATATATGGAAAAAGATTTGCAATGATTATTGTTCCTGAAGGAACAAGAATAAGTGGCATAAAACATGCTGATTCTTCAATCATAGATGAGCATGGTCATCATAAGTTAAATCCAGCAGTTCTAGTTAGTGAACTTAAGAAAAATCTTGAAAGAAAATTCGGACTCAAGACTCATGATCCTGCAATAACTTATGAAATGAGAAACTTTGCTCCAACTAAAAAAGACTTAGAATACGGAAGAATGTCTGCAGGAGTTATTGCAGAAGCAATAAGACAAGGGGCAAGTGGATATGAATCTGTGTTCAAAATCCAAGACGGAGAAATAACTGCAGATATAGATTTAATAGAAAAAGTATCGCAAAAAAGATATGTAGAAGACTATAAAATAAAACCAATAATTGATAAAGAAAATTTTAAAGTTAGTGATGAAATAGGAAGATATTATAAACCTTTATTTGGTAACAAAATACCTCTTGAAGAATGGATTCATGATAAGCCGATAATAGAAAGATTGAAATGAAAAACTAAAAAATAACTTAATCGGCAATTTAATAAACTAGTTTTTCTATAATCTTTTATGGTTGTAATAAAGAGTGTGAGTGCAAAACAGATATTTGATAGTCGTGGAGACAAAACAATTGAAGTTACTGTTGAATCAGAAAATTTTAAGTCGGGTTCAAGATTTTTCTATGCAAGTTCTCCAAATGGAAAATCATGTGGAAAATATGAGGCAAAACCTTATAGAAAAAATTTAATTGAAGATATTAAAATAATTAATAAAAATAGTTCTTTAATTAGTAAATTAAAAATAAAAAAGTTTAATGATTTATCATTAGTTGAGAAAAAATTTAAAGGTAAAATTGGTGCAAATTCAATGATTGCACTTGAATATTCAATTTTGAAGGCTCTTGCATTTGAAAATAAAAAAGAAATTTGGGAATTAATTAAACCGGTAGTAAAAAAATTTCCAATACCTATTGGTAATGCGATAGGTGGTGGAAAACATTCAAAAGATTCAAATTTAGTCTTCCAAGAATTTCATTTTATTCCTCAAGCTTCTAGTTTTTTTAATGCAGTTCAAATAAATAAAAATGCAAGAGAAAATTGTGCTGAAATATTAAAAAATGTTGATAAAAATTTTAAAAGAGAAGTTAATGATGAAAATGCCTGGAAAACTAGTTTAAATGAAGAACAGATCATTGAAGTTATGAATGATGTTAAAGAAAATATGATTGATGAATATTCAATAAATTTACATTGTGGTATTGATATTGCTGCTTCTGAATTTTATAAAAATAAAAAGTATTATTATAAAAGTAAAAAATCGCTTGACCGAGAAAATCAAATAGTCTTTATTTGTAATATTTCTAATAAATTCTTTTATATTGAAGACCCTCTTGAACAAAATGATTTTATTGGTTTTGCAGATATTGTGAAAAATTCAAAGAGTTTAATTGTTGGGGATGATTTAACTGTGACAAATATTAAAAGAATTAAAAAAGCAGTTAAAATGAAATCAATTCGAGGAGTAATAATAAAACCTAATCAGTGTGGTTCATTGATTGAATTAAAAAAAATTGTTGAATTTTGTAAAAAAAAGAAAATAAAAACAATTTTTTCACATAGAAGTGGAGAAACTAGTGAAGATATATTAGCAGACCTAGCATTTGGATTTCAAGCAGATTATATAAAAACAGGAATTTGTGGGTATGGAAGAGATGAAAAATTAAATCGAATGATTTATCTTAATAATTATCAATAAAATAAAAATTTATAAAGGACTATAACCTAAACATATTAATGATAAGGGGTGAGAAAATGAAGATATTAAAATACTTGAAGAAAAATAAAAAGTTATTTATTTTATTAAATATTTTCGTTGGATTGATTATTCTTGTAGGGGCTGTTGAATTAGTCTTATGGTTAAATGATAAACCTCCAGCAGGATGGCATGATGCATCGGATATTAAGATAAATATTGATGGATATGAAACTTCTTTGCAATCTTTTATTTCAAATAAACTAAGAACTGATCCTGCACCTACTAAATGGGACGATAAAAAAGAATTTTTTCATACTGCTAACGAAATAAGAATAGAAGAAAATGGAAATTATACTTCATTAGATGAATACATAAAAAATGGTTATAATTATAATTCAAAAAGTCCTTGGGAAGAAACAAGTTCTTGGCATGAAGCTGATAAAATAAGAGTTAATTACAAAGGAAAACATTATTCATTACAAGAGCTTGCAGATCATCATTCATTAAGAGATTTACTTCAAGATGGATTTGATATTGAATTTTACCAAGGAGATTATCTTGATAATGTTAACAGAATTAATCCTGAAAAAAATAGAATTAAGAATAATGATTTAAAAGGAAACCCTAATGCTGATAAAAGTGATTGTTCTATAGATGCATTATCTGCAAGAAGACCATATGTTAATGCAATGTGTGAACCAGGTTCAATTGCTGTAGGAATAGCTTACAAAAAAACATCAGATGTTTTTAATGTAGGTGTTGATAGAACTGATGCTGTCAGTGTAGTCTGTTCTCCTTTTAATGTAAAAGAAGATGATAGAGAGATTATAGTTGAGTTTGATGACACTTATGTTGCTGGTGAAAGTGATGTACAAGAAGATTTTTTGACACGATATAAAATGCATAATATTTATAGAGATACTGATTATTCTTTTTGGATAATAAAAAATGTGCTCCCTACTGTAATTGAATCTATTGTTACTGTATCAACTGGTGGTGGAATTCCTGCTTTTGCAACAGGACAAGTAATGGATTCATTAGATATCCGAGATGCAGTTGTAAAAATTATTGGTTCTTTTGCAAATCCAAATACTGCATTATGTATGGATAATCCATTTTACAATCAAAGATATACAACACCTACACATCAGTTAGATATGAGTGGTATACAAGAAGTAAATACTGATGCTTGTGCTGCAAATTGTCATAATTCTGGATCTAGCTGTACTGGTACAATACCTTCATCAGGAAGTAAACCAACTGTTGAATGTGGTAAACAATGTCTTCCAATAACTGTTGACACTAGTTTAGGTGATGATTTTAGAGCACTTGAAGGAGGAACAAATCCTAATAAGTATATATATCAAATGTGTCCAAATAACTATGAAAAAGAAGACAGCGATTATGAAGAAGATGTTTACTGTGAAAAAGATGAAGATTGTAAAAGTGGAGAAAACTGTAATATTGAAACAAATAAATGTGA
>DAOTCN010000003.1:42779-52052 GCA_035453125.1 Minisyncoccota bacterium
GATGAAGATTGTAAAAGTGGAGAAAACTGTAATATTGAAACAAATAAATGTGAATTAGTTGATGATAATCTTGAGTCAACTGGAAATATAGATTGTGAAGAAGATGAAGATTGTAAAAGTGGAGAAAACTGTAATATTGAAACAAATAAATGTGAATCAAGTAATGAGGATAATATTGAGTTAACTGGAAATGTAATTAATGGGTTTGTTAGCAAAATAGTTGGATTTGTAACAGAAAATAATGAAACTGAAGACGATAAAAATGAGAAAGAAGGCAATTATGTTTTAATTGGAATAAAATATTCAGATTATTGGGAAGATGAAACATTAACTTGTCGTATGTGTTCAACAGATGATGTTGATTCATATACTGCGATTTGTGCAAAAATAGATAAAAAAGGTATGATTAACTATAATGACATAATTACTGTATCAAACAGTGATTTAAAAAGTAGTGGATCGATAAAATCATTAAAATGTGATAAAGGAAAGGTTGTTGTTGGAATCTCAACAAAAGATAGAACTGCTACAAAAGGGTTTAATTTATTTGGAGAATGTAGAGGTTTTGAGGTTGACCAAAATGATGGTGCTACTCCTGTATGTATAGAATATCATCCATTCAATTAAATAATTTAAGAATATAGATTTTTGATTGATTTTGAGGTTATCGAAGCATTTAAAAATCTAATTTTCTCTTAAAATTTAGACTTTTTATAAAATACATAGTAAGTCATAAATTTTAAATAATAAATCAAAAAAAGCATAAAATGCCAAAAAAGAAGAAAGAAGAAACTGAAGCTGAAAAAACAGACGTAGTTCAAAAAGTTAAGAAAGTTAAAAAAACAAAAAAGGTTGAAGAGATAGTTGAAGAAGACATTAGTAAAAGCGATGAAACAGACAAAAAGAAAAGAACATCAGATAGAAGTGTTCTTTTAAAAGAATTAAAGGAAAAAGCAAAAAAACTTGCGGAAAAAATAGAAACTGTTGACACTGGTGAAATTAAAGAAGAACTTGAAAAAAAGAGGGAGATGCTTGTACCTTTAGAAGATTATGTTAAAACAGGTATACACTTAGGAACAAGAGTTATAACACCTGACATGAAAAAGTTTGTTTATAGAAGAAGAGCCGATAGCATTGGTGTTTTAAATACAACATTAATTGATGAACAAATTAAAAAAGCAATAGAGTTTATTTCAAAATATAATCCTGAAGAGATTATACTTGTATGTAAAAGAGAGGCTGGATGGAAAGTAGCTCATTTATTTTCAGAAGTTACAGGAATTAATGTTTTCACAAAAAAATATCCTGCTGGAATGATGACTAATATACAACTTGAAAAATTTTATGAACCTGAATTAATTATAATATGTGATCCTTGGATTGATAAAAATGCATTAAAAGATGCTATAAGCACAAACAAAAAAGTTATTGGACTTGCAGATACTAATAACTTCCTAAAAAACCTTGATTTAGTAATTCCTTGCAATAACAAAGGATCAAAAAGTTTAGGAATAGTATTTTATCTTCTTGCAAAAGGATATCTTGAAAAAAGAAAAATTAAAGGAAAAATGCCTTTAATGGAAGACTTTACTGAAGAAGAATAATCAAAAATAATTATCTAAACAAATTCTTAAAAATAATAATTTAAATGTTAACTAAAAAAGATATTACTATTATTGTTAATGAAGAGGTTCATACAATAAATTCTCTGAATGAATCTTTTAAGTATAGATGTTATGAAATGTCAAGACTTATTGCAAAAAGATTATCAAATGAGGGTTGTAAACCTAAAGTAAAACAAGGTCTAACATTTTACAGTACTAATTTTGTTAATAGCCTTTTAAATCTTGAAAAAGAAAAAAGTGTTGAACAAAGAGTTGTATACAAACATTCTTGGTGTGAATTAGAAAACGAAGAAATCATAGTTGATAGACATCAATATTTTGAAATTGATAATTATAGATATATAAATGGATTAACTATAGTTGAAGATAAAAAAATATTAAAGAATTTAATAAATTATGAACCTATGGGGAGAGAAATAGAATTTAACTGTAATAAATATGTCTTTATACCACCTACTAGCTTTATTAAATTAAGAATTAGTATCTAAATCTTAAAAAAAAGCCACCTATTTTTGTTTTTTCCATAATCTGTTTCCCTAGAAACTATTGGATTTCCTAATGCTATAAGAATATATTTTCCAGTTAATTTTTTACCTTTAAGCTCAAATTCAATCTTTTTAGGTGTTTTTTCTATTAATTTATATGTTCCTTTGTCCCAGATTTTAACTGTTCCTTTTCCATAACCTTCTTTTATTTCTCCTTCAAAATTTCCATAACTTAATTCATGATCTTCAACTTGAATTGCAAGTCTCTTAATTCCTTTTTTTAATGGTGGAATTTTAGTAATTGCCCATGATTTCAAAACTCCAAGCATCTCTAAACGAAAATCCCAATGCAAATGAGATGCATGATGTTCTTGAATTACAAATGATTGCATACTCTTACTCCATATCTATATATTTTAGACAAATTAATTGTTATTTACATTTAAGTATATAATAAGTAGTATTCAAATTATATAAATATGTTGAATAAAAATTATCCAAAATTTTTTGCTTCACAAAATGTAATTTCAAATTTTGTTTTTCATAATAAATAAAAAATAAAATATTATACTAAATAATAAAATAAACAATCAATTTATATACAATAAAAATTAAAATATATTATGAGGACTGATAAAATAATAGAACAAGTTGAAAATTATAAAAATTTCTTCACACTTGAAGAAATTGATAAAAGAGCTTTTGAATTAGCTAACAAGTATAATTTTAAAATAAAAACAGTAGGAAAATCAGAGAATAATCATCCTATATATTTGATAAAAGCAGGTAATGGAGAGAAAAAAGCATTTATCTGGGGATTTCCTCATCCTAATGAGCCAATTGGTTCAATGAGTATTGATTTTTTAATAAATTTCTTCGGTAAAAATAAAGATATTTTAAAAGAATTAGGATTTACATGGTATTTTATATACAGTATTGACCCTGATGGAATGAAATTAAATGAAACATGGTTCAAAAATGTAAGTCTTAAAAATCTTTTTTTAAATTTTTACAGACCATCTTCTGATAGAATGGTTGACTGGACATTTCCAATTAAATATAAGAATTATAAATGGAAAAAACCAATGAAAGAAACGAAAATTTTAATGAAAGTTATAAATAATATAAAACCAGATTTAATGTATCCTTTACATAATTCTACATATGGGGGGGCTTATTTTTTCTGTAATAAAAAATTTAGTAATAAATATTATAAAAGAATGATTAAATTAATAAAAAAATTAAAAATACCTTTACATTTAGGTGAGGGTGAAGAGGAATTTGTTGAAGAAATAATACCTCCTTTTTTTTATGAGTTTGGATTAAAAGATTATTATACTCATGAAGTTAAATTAAAACATAATCCTTTAAAGACACTTAATCATGGAGATAATAGTAGTGCTTATCTTGTAAGAGTCAATCCAAATGCTGTCTCAATAACTGGAGAAGTGCCATATTTTTATGATAAAGAAATAGAAAACAGTAAAATATCAAAAAAAACAAGAAAAGAAGTATGGCTTGAAATGCTTGATAAATCAGATAAAAATTTAAAATTCTTTTCAAAGATAGTTCTATTATGTCTAAAAAAGTTAGATAAAAATAATCCTTTTTATTATGTTTTAAAGGGTATAGAAAAAGACATAGAACATGGAAATAATAATATCCGAAAGTACATTATGTCATCAAATAAATTCAAAAGAAATGCAAAATACTCTGAAATATTCGACTGCACAATTGGATTTAATATTTATAACACATTAAAATTAGGTCAGATAAGGCGGGCAGCAATTGAATCAAATATTGACCAATATTTAATTAAAGATATTGAAAATAAAATTGAGGAAAATTATACTTATATTATAAAAAATTCTAATTTAAAACCATTACCAATAAAAAATTTAGTTCAATTACAAATAGGATATTTATTTGAAACTTTAAAAGAGATTTAATTATAGAAAATTAAGGCTGATTTCTAGATTCTAAAGTTTTATTAATAAGCTCATAAAACCAAGGACCTATCTCCTTCTCAACATTTGCATAATTAACATAAAGTCCAGGACAATCAACAGTAAGCTCGATTATTTTCTCTCCAGCGAGATCAACACGTTCAATTAAAGAACCTGAATTAAAATTATTTAATGCTTCTTTTGCAATTCTAATTTCATTTTCATTAGGAATATATTTGCTTATATTTTGACAATGTTTCTCATTACTTCTAAATTCATTTTTTTTGGGTTTTTTAAGAATAGCATATTTAAGATCTTTATCGAAGAAGAATAATGAACGTTCTCCTTTATATATGTCTTTAACAAATTCTTGAACAATCATTGGTCCTTTTTCACTAATTATCTCCTTTACATAATTTAAATTATTAATTACTTTTTCAACTCCTCGACCACCATCTCCATCTGTAGGTTTTATAATAATTTCTTCCCCTAACTGTTTAAGTATTGATTCAATATTAGAGTTAGAATCAACTTTAAATGTTTTTGGCAAAGGTATATTTTTATTGGTCCATAAATATGATTTATCTGGATTATTAAGAAACACATTTGTCGGATTTATTGTTGGTAGATTATTAATATTCATTAATGAAATAAGATCAAAAACTCGTTCTTTATCCATATTTGGAGAGTTATCATCTGGTAATTCAATAATAGGAATTACATCAAATAAGTTTAAGTCATAATTTTTGTAATTGTTTGAATTTAAATCAAAAACTTTATTGGAAGATAAGTCATCTTTTATGTCTTTCCAATGAACTATAGAAATATTATCATCTCTAAAATTTCTCATTGAATCAATCAAAAGCTTATCATCTAAGTCAAAATAATCAAAAGGTTCGCTTATATATCCTATGAATAAAATATTCAATTTTTTATTCATTTTATTTTTCTAAAAGTGTTGGAATAATTCCTCCTCCTTGTGAAAGATTTACAATATCTTTAAAAGCGAATCTTGTCAAATATCCTGAAGTTTCAAAATGAGTTAAATTTCTTGACTTTAAATCAAAAATATAAGAAAAATGAACTGCAGTGTCATATGTTGCATTACCTTTTTTACCTTCAATTGTATCTACTGGAAACTGATTTGTATAAATTCTTTCTTGAAGAATAGCATTGTCTAATGAAACATTTTTTGGGGCTATTATAACTCCTTTTCCAGAATGAACATCTTTCTTCTTCAGAACATAATCTGAAAAGTCTTGTGTATCATCTAATTCAGATTTATCAAATATTCTTGCAATATAATCTTTTAGTGAACTATCTTTTTTTATTAAAAATCTTAAATCTTTATTCTCAGCAAGCATAGTAACAAAATGATCTAAGAAAAGAGCATTTGAATTAAGAAGAGAAAAACAGAAGTCTTTATTATTATACATAGATTCTTCAAATTCCATATTTCTTGGGTAAAAACAATCAATTTTGTTGTTTTTGTAAAAAAAGTCTCCATTAAAAAATTTTATGTCCGGATAATTTTTTTCTGGGACAATGAACACATTAACTGGTTTTAAAGAACATTGTATAATTAATCTATCAAGATAATCAGTGTATGCATCCTCATCTCCATTTTTAGTAAGCAAAATTGCATTAGTTACACCATTCTCAATCATCCTAGATCTCATTGCGTCTGTGGGATTTTTAAAATAAAAATGATTGTTCAATTTTGGAAATGTTTCTAATAAAGTTTTTGTAGTTTTTGGTGGATGTCCTGAAGTTCCAACACCTACAAAATTAGTTTCAATCAACTTAATGTTATCATCTTCTTCTAAAAAATCATATCTTCCATTACCTACAAAAAAACTTTTTGGTTTTGGAAGATTCAAAAGGAAATCTTCAAATTTAGTTTTATTTAGTATTTCATAACCTTCTAAATAATCACATACAGATTCTAGTGCAGCGTGAGTTATTCTTTTTGAAACATCCTCAATTAAAATCTCTTTTTGTTTTTCAATAACTCTTGGAATTAATGAAATGTCCATTGGTTCTTTTTCAGTATATGCTAAATTTCTTATACAGTTATCTCTAAAGATTTCTCTTTTTGAAGAGTCTATAATAGATAAAACTCTATCATCTATCGGCATTATTTGTTTAACTTTCTTTTTCATTTTTTATCAATTTAAATTTAGAGTAAACAGTATTGACTAAAGATTCAATATAAGGATTCAAAGTTATACAGTTATCATCGAGTGATTCATTATAAGTGAGAATCTTACAAAGTTCATCGGCATTTCTCAATACTTTTGTTCCATCAACAGGAACATCTCCAGTAACAACTATTTCATCATATGATTTTGTTGAACTTAAACATGTTTCAGGACCTAAATAAATTAATCTACCCTCTTCAAAAGAATATCTACCTGGTAACAATGATGATTCAATAATGCAATCTTTTCCAGTTAAATTATGCAAAACTAATTGAGATACATTTAATGGATGAGTTATTTTATTATACTCATTAACAAAATCAACATCATTCAATGAAGCTCCATTTAAAAATGGAACTAAATGAAAAAAAGAAAGAGGTATTTTGCCAATTTCTGTCTGTCTATCTACTAGCAATGAACTAGTTCCTAAAAAACGAGGGTTTAATTCAGTAAAATATACTTCCTCTTCATCTGAAATAAAATCAACACCATATATACCATAATAACCAATTTCTCCAAGCCAATTACCTATTTTTTTTGACATATCTTTCATTTTTTCTATTTCTTCATATGAAATTTTGTTGCTTATATTAAAATCATTTCCACACCAACCAAAAGTATTTTTTGTACATTCTTTTTGACCAATAATTTGTATACTTGGTTCTGAAAAAATAACATGATCAAGTGTTCTAACAGAACTCATACTCATACTTTTCCCATCAATATACTTCATGAATGAAGCATCTCTTAAATTGTTTGATTCGGGTATTTCTAAAAAATCAGAAACATCATTAATAAGCTTAACACCGTATCCTGCTGCAGAATTATCAAAACTTACTACAAAGGGTAAACCTAAAGATAATGCAAGATTATCAAAATCTTTATAAGAAAATTTTTGTTCAATACCTGGAATTACTTTAACACCTCTTGATTTTAATTTCTTTCTAACTTCTGTTTTTTGATCAAGATAAAATTTTAATCTTGCTGGTGGATTTAAAATATTTATATTAGGATATTTTTGAACTGCTTTTTCAAGAAAGGGTGTTGAATGGTAACAAACTAAATGTGTTGGATGATCTCCAAAAGATTTTAAATATTCTTCAATCTCTGGTTCTAATTCGTTAAGATCAGAATCTGTTCTAATTTTTGTGTTCTTTTCTGTTGAAAGAATGTGATATTTGTTTTCAAGTTTTAAGGACTCTTGACCATACCTTGTACTTGCTATACCATCTGGATAAATAAAACTAATCAAAGAAAAATCTCCTGCTCTAAGACCTAACCATACAACAGCATCATCTTTAAAAGAAGTATGTTTTTCAATACTTCCAAATAACTCTTGAATATTTAAATCGGATAAATCTTTCATTTTAAAATTAAGTTTTTATTAATTCAACCTTTTTAAATATTGTTATTATTTAGTTGTAAAATTAACAATTTTTTAAAAAACACAAAATTTAATCGTCGATAAAAAAATTTAAATTTTTGTCAAATAGAAAAATATTTAAATTAATCAAATTCATTAAAAAGATGAACAAATACCAAAATAATTTAAGAATAGAAAATGAAAGAGAACCAATAGAATATAAAGAAATAAAATTACCTACAGAATTTTCTGAAAAAGTAAGAAATATTTCTGAAGATGAAAAAATTATGGAATATCTTAGACTAGAAGAAATTATTCAATCAATAAAAGAACAAAATGATTTTTTTTAAAAATTTATTAATTTCTAAGAGTTGATTTCTATTTTACTTTTCGTCGAAAAAAATAAAAAATTCTACGAAAGATTTATAAACCCTTACAGTTAAAATATTATTATCGATTACATTCGATTACATTGTTAAAATGTTATTCATGAGTGCCTTAACAAAAAAATTTCAGATAAGGTATGATGTAGATGAAGCAGTTGCGAGTTTTTTGTCACTTGAATTAAAGTGAGTGACTCCAACAATTCTAATTAATGTGGTTTTAAGTCGGAGGATTAGGTTTGTTAATATTTTTGTTTTCCTTGAATATTAACTACAGAATTTTCTGTATTGCACAGTTCATCAGCTAGATAAATGAATTTGTTAATTCCAGTTTATCCTGCTGGCGGCTGCGGCTATCTGGTTTATACTAAGACATGCAAGTCTTTCGAGAGAAGGCGAATCGCTCAGTAACACGTAGCTAACCTAACTTAAGATTGAGAATAACTTCGGGAAACTGAGGATAATGCTCAATAGAAGATGATTTCTGGAATGAGTTATCTTTGAAACGCAAGGTCTTAAGATGGGGCTGCGGCTGATTAGGTAGTTGGCGGGGTAAATGCCCACCAAGCCGATGATCAGTAAGGGCCTTTAGCGAGGAGGCCCTGAGAAGGAATCTGAGACACTATTCCTAGCCCTACGGGGTGCAGCAGTTAAGAATCTTTTGCAATGCGCGCAAGCGTGACAAAGCGAGCCAGAGTGTTTTTCTATATGAAAAACTTTTACCTACTGTAAAAAGGTAGGAGAATAAGGACCGGGCAAGACTGGTGCCAGCCGCCGCGGTAATCCCAGCGGTCCAAGTCGCAGCCACATTTACTGGGTCTAAAACATCCGTAGCTTGTTTTACAAGTCTCTTGTGAAATCCTATATCTCAAGTATAGGGCGTGCAGGAGATACTGTATTACTAGAGACTGGGAGACGCAAGAAGTACAATTAAGGTAGTAGTAAAATATGTTGATCTTAATTGGACTAACAACAGCGAAGGCATCTTGCGAGAACAGATCTGACAGTGAGGGATGAAGGCTAAGGTCGCGAAAGGGATTAGATACCCCTGTAGTCTTAGCAGTAAACACTGCACACTAAACATTAGTATCTCCTCGAGAGATATTAGTGCTGTAGGGAAGCCGTAGAGTGTGCTACCTGGGAAGTATAGTCGCAAGACCGAAACTTAAAGGAATTGGCGGGGGGGCACTACAACAGGTGACGCGTGCGGTTCAATTAGATTCTACACCGTGAACCTCACCAGGAGCGACAGCAGAATGAAGGTCAGTCT
>DAOTCN010000004.1:0-18958 GCA_035453125.1 Minisyncoccota bacterium
TAAATCTTTCTTGAGTAAGAATAATTCTTTATTTTCTTCAAGGAATTCTAACATAGCTGTTTTGCCAAGTTCAGTTGATTCTGTGGCGAGAATTTTGTTTATCATTCTTTCGAATTTTGCTCTGAATGTATCGCTCATCCATTTTTTGGATACATTTGCTGCGACTGTCTTCATGGCATCCATAACATTGGTGTTGTCTTTAAGAGTAATAAGTTGCTTTGCAGGTCCACCAATATCTGTGTTTACTTTAATTTCTCCATAAGAAGGTTTAAAAGTAACTCTATTGAGAGCAGTTGGGATTGAATTTTTTGATTGATCAACCTTTAATGAAACATGTTGAACAAATGGTTCTTCAAGAAGTTTCTTGATTTCACCTTCAAACATATTTCTTGCATCTCTTGCCTTCTTAATGGCTCTGATTCTGGATGATTCCATAACTTTTCTATACTTTCTATCTTTTGCTTCAGTGAAAATAGATGTACTTTCGTTTTTGAACTTAAGATTGAAACCAGTCATAAGATCTTCAACGGTAATCTTTTTCTCACTGTCAACATTAAAATAGTCTGCAACAACTTCGTCGAGATAGCTATCATCATTCTCTGTTAATGATACTTTCTCAAAGTCGCGCATTGTAAGAATGCCATTTTCATAAAGATAGTTGCAGAGGAAGAGCTCATCATTCTCTTCATCAAGAAGAATGAGTTTGTCATCATACATAGAAACTAATGCAGCGTTGTCAGATGTAGCAACAACTTCAGCAAGTTTATTGAACATCTTCTCTGCACTATGTTCTACTACTTTCTTAAAATTATTGTAAGTTAAAACCATTAATAATTTCCTCCTCTGTTAAAAGAGTCTAAAATAAGACTTGAACCTCTCTATTAGGTTCATTTTTTGTGATGTGTTATTTATTTTTTGATTCTGTTAATGTGCTCTTTGTGATAGAGCGTTTGTAAGCCTTTAATAAACCCGTGAATTCACCCTTTATGGTCATCCGGGTAACGCTATTCTGCTCATATATCTTATTCTTATCTTTATTATCTTTATGTACTTTTTCATAAAGATTAATATATTTTAGTAATTTTTGCGCATCTTTTTCATTTTCTAATAACCATTTACCACCATCAAATTCAATTGTTTTGCTTGCAACTTCAAGACCTGGCTCAGCAGGAGGAGTAGCTTCACCACCAGCTGGTGCTTCACCACCAACTTCAGGACCACCTGCAACTTCAGGTGCTGCACCGCCAAGACCACCAGCAGCTGGTGTCATACCAACACCACCAGCTTCACTACCTGCACCCATACCTTGCAACATACCTTGCATTTGTGCATTAAGTTGTAATTGCATTTGATTTTGTAACTTAATAGTAGAAATTTCTTTTTCAGAGAAACCCAAAACATTTTTATATACCCAATCATCTGGCAAGAATGGAATACCTTCTTGAGAAACAAGAGCTCTAATAGATTGAATAAGAGTAAATTGTTGATTACGAATTTCAACTTCCATTAATTGATCTACATTAGACGGTGGAGTCAATTTAATTTTAAAATTCTTTAAATCATCACTTGTAAATTTTTTTAATGCCAATTCAATAATGGCTGCTTTTTCTAATCCCTTAATAATAAATTTTTGAATTCTTTCAATTGTTCTAGCAAACTGAATTTCTTGATTTGATAAATAAGATTTTGGATCATACGCCACACCTTCAGTAGCTCCACCTAAATAACCATTTGGGATACCAAGCGTTTTCATAATCATATCTTTAAAATATTTTACGTCATCTATTTCACCAAGATTTTGTCCAGGAGGAAGAGTTTCTATTCTCGTTCCTTGGCTGTTTTCTCTAACGGCTATGAAAAAATCTTCATCCACTGACATAGGATTTGCTTTTTCATCTATTTCACCCGTGTTAGGATTAACAAAACTCTTTTTCTTAAATTTTCTTTTTAATTGCTCAATATAATTATTTGCATCTTTTGTAGAAAGAGTTCCAACATCAATATAAAACACTCTTCTTTCTGGTGCACGAGAAATACGATAAACAAGCATAGCATCTTCCATTAATGAAAGACGTTTCCAAACTTTTCTTCCTGCTTCAAGAATTGATTTTCCATATGGTTCAAATTCATCATCTTCAATAGATAAATGAATTATTTGCCATGGTTCATATTTAGTTGGATCTTTTTCTTCATTTTTTGCATATTCATATTCAAAACCCTCTAATTTATTTTTCTTTTCTTTTCTCTTCATATTTTCTGGTTTTCTAATTCTTTCAAGAGAAACTATATTTTTAGGGGCTTTTTCTGAATCAAGAATAACTTCAAGGAATTCATCTCCAAATTTACACATATTCTTTGCATAAGTCCAGAGATTAGAATTAATATCCAATCTTTCAAAAAAGAGTTTTTCTAATATTTCTATTATTTTTTGATTATCAGATTGAATTTCTAAAACATTATTATTGATATTATATTGAGTAGCATTGTCAGAATTATGAACAAATACACCATTTGCATTAAAGTTGTGGAACTCTTCGACTTCCATATCATAAACATCAGACTTACCATAATATTCTATAGATATAACTCTATGGTTTTCATAATTATGTTGCATATCAGACCATGAATTATATCCAATTTTCTTCATCATATCATAAAAATAAGCCCTACTATATGGACTATTATTAACAAGTATTGAGAATTTTTTGTCTAAATTATTAGACATAAAATTAAGACAATGGTGTTCTCTTAATTGTGTCCACCCTGAAAATCCTAAAGACATAATTCTTCTTTCAAGAACCTGTCTATCAATATTTAATGCCTGAGACATTTCATTAAGAGTAGCATGTTTTTTACTTTCTTCATAAATATCAACATCTAAATCAATCCATCTTCCGTTTAAATTACCAGGTCTAGCAACACGATTTCTATATTCAGGGGATTCATCATAAAGATTTTTTATATATTGTCCAAATTCTTTTTTACGATCATTTGTCCAAGATTTTGAAATCTTTTCTTGTGTTCTTTTTTGTTGAGTAATCTCAATTAATTTTTTAATTCTTGTATCTTCTTGCATGTGAAGTTTTGTGTGTTCTTCATTTGTCATAATAACAAGATTATCAAAAGAATTATTATACTTATTGCCATCTTTGTGATGAATTATATTTGGCTTCTTAATTCTTTTGCCAGTTTTTAAGAAATAAACGTATTGATGATAACCCATTGAACCATATTTCATTGTTGACAAAACAGGTCTTCCTTGTTTTTCTCTTGAATAAAATGGTACAATTCTATCACCTGGAACTAACTTCCCAAGTTCCTTATATTCACCTGTTTTTAATAAGAATGGGTGATTATCAGTAGCAATTATTTCGGATCCATTATCAAAAGTTACTTTATATACATCTGTATTTCTTAAAGTAATATGTGGATCTTTTGCTTTTCCAATATCAACCTTATTTTCTTTTGTATTATATGACCATACTTCAAATTCATTACCTAATTTACCTTCAGCAAGTTCTTTTATTGTATAATCACCTTTAAGAGTACTTATAACTGTATCAGGATGTAAGCAATAAATGTGCAATCCTTGATTCAATTCAGGAACTTTGCACATTTCTTTATATTCACGATACCTATTTGATCTTTCATTTGATGTTGCTGTTGCTTCTTCTATCCAAGAATAAGCTTGCCATGCATAAGAAGCAAGACCATCTTTTTTGGTATCCCTCTCACGCATGGCTTCAGTGTTGTCAAGATCACGTGATATTTCATGAAATTTATTTAGATAGCGTTGGAGGCGTTCAGCGTTTTCTTGTTTTTTTATTTCTTCTGAATTTTTACCACCAATAAAATTATCAAAAATAGACATATTTTCTCCGATTTATATTATTCTTTGTCTTCTGGTTGAACACCAATCATTTTGGTAACAACTTCAAAAACTTTTTTAACATTGGGTAGAGTCCAATTAATTCCTCTTACTTTATCTTCAAGTTTATTTTTTAATTCCTTATAATCAACTTCTATGTCAGAAGATCCAGAAACACGACCTTTATATTGTTGCATTGTGTCTCTAAATTCTTTAGATTTAAGGGACTTGGGTTTTTCTTTATCTTTTTCTTCTTCTATCTCTACAAGAAGTCTTTCATTAAGATCTTTTATTGTTTTCATTCCTCTTCTCCTTTTGATTCAACTTCTTTTGTCATTTTCTTATTAATTCTCATTGTTAAGTTGATACCACCTGCTTGACGAAGAGCAGCAGAAATATTATCAGAAAAAGATGTGTTAATATCTGCTTGATCAAAAAAATCATCCCAATATTTGGCACAAAATTCTTGTGTCTTTTTACCAAATAAGATATTCATTGGCATATTAAATTCATAATGATCACCTTTATCTTCAAATCTAAATTGAAACATTTTTTCATCTGGCATAGTATCATCTTTTTCATAATATTTTCTTTTAATGAGCATATTAAGTTTTTCTAACTTAGTTTGCATAAGACGTTGATCAGTCTTTTCTAACTCTTTTTCAAGTTTTTCAGAATTAGATTCTTTTTCTGCTTCAAGTAAATTCATATTTTCTGCTAATTTAACCCATTTTCTCATATCATTAATTTGACTCATTATTGGTTCTCCTTGTGTGAATATATCATTATTTATCTTATTAAGTTTGAGTAAAAAAGTTTAATTATCTAAAATTTCGCGCATCTTTTGTGCTAATGCTTTGAAAGAATATGGTTTTGATATAAATTGTGTATCATCTAAATCAATTTCACCAAGAAGATGATTTTTAGTATATCCTGAAGTAAATAATACTTTTATATTTGGATTTACTTTTTTTATTTCTTGATATAATTCAACTCCGCTCATTTTTGGCATTACCATATCTGTTATAACTAAATTTATATTAGCAGCATCCCCATTTAATTTATCAAGTCCATCTTGACCATCAATTGCTATAATAATATCATATCCTAAATCAGTTAAGAATTTTTTAGCTAAATCTTGTAAAGAAGGTTCATCTTCAACAAACAATATTTTTTCATTTCCTTTAATTTTTTTAGAAGAGATAGATTTATTATCTTGTTGTTTAATGCCTTCTTCATAGCTTACTGGCCAAAATACTTTAATAGTTGTTCCTTTATCTACTTCTGAATAAACATGAATTGCAGCATTATTTTGTTTAATAATACCATAAACAGTAGACAACCCTAAACCAGAACCTTTACCACTCTCTTTTGTTGTAAAAAATGGATCAAATATTTTATCTTTAATATTGTCTGGCATACCAATACCATTATCTGAAAAAGATAAAATTACATATTCGCCTTCTTTTACTTCAAGATAGTGTTCACTATAATCTTTTGTTACAAAGAAGTCATTCATTTCTATTGTAATTTTCTTTGGTCTATCTATTTTACAAGAATTAAGAGCATCTCGTGAATTAGCAATAAAATTCAATATCATCTGTTCAATTTGATTTTGATCAGCTTTAATTTTATGTTGTGATTTTAATTCTGTTATTATTTCTATATTTTCACCGGCTATACTCTTTATCATATTAATCATATCTTTTACGACTAATTTAACATCTAAAATTTCTGGATTAGAAGATTGTCTTCTTGATACAGTTAATAATTGAGATGTAAGTTTTGTAGCTCTCTCAGCTGCTTTTTTTATTTCTTTTATTTCTTCAATATAATCAAATTGTTTTTGTTTAGATTCTACATCACTCTCTATCAATGAGATATACCCATTAATTGCTGTAATTATATTATTAAAATTATGAGCTATGCCTCCAGAAAATTGTCCAATTGATTCTAATTTTTGTGATTGATTTAATTGTTGTTGTAATTCTTTGTTTTTCTTTGTTGTTAAAATTTTCTCGGTAATATCTCTAAATACAATAACAAGACCATATATTGTATCATTATTATAAATTGGTGAAATAGAATCTTCTATTATTCTTGTTATTCCTAATGTCTCAATATTTAATTCCGCATAATTTATATAATAAGGTTTTTTGTTCTCTAATACTTTAATTGCTAAATCTTTTATTGATCTCCCATCAATGCTTATATTTTTTATTTTTAATACTTGATCAAGATCTGCACCAAAATAACCAGCTTCCCAATTTAGAATATTTTTAGCTATCTTATTCATCATTGTTATTCTAAGATTAGTATCAACAGTAATAACACCATCACCAATTGATTCAAACGTTGTTGACAAGCGTTTTTGATTTTCTCTAAGAGCATCCTCTGATGCCTTTAAAATCTGTTCACTGTTTTTCCTATCTGTAATATCATTAAAAATTGAAACAAAGTATCCTTCTTTAGGAGAGTATGTTGCTATATCAAACCATTTTCCTAATGCTTCTGAATATTTTTCTACTCTTTTAGGAATTTGTGTAGCCGCTACTTCACCATATAATTTTATCCACTCTATTTCATCTTTTAATACATCTGGATTTAATTCAGATAATGTTTTTCCAATACAATCTCTTGGGAAACCAGTTAATTGATGAAATTTTTCATTTGTTTGTATATATTCATAATCAATTGGTTTACCTTCTTTATCATATATCATCTTATGATAAGAGAAGGCACTGCTCATATTTTCTATAATTTTTTTAGATTCTTTTTCTCTTTCTTCTATTTTATCTAATGCTATTTTTAAATCTGTAATATTACTATAAGTTTGATAATATCTTATTGCATTGTTTTTTGAATCAAATTCTGGTGTAGTAGAAGCAATAACCCACTTATACCCATCATAAAAACGTGAATGAATACCAACAACTATACTCAATTCTTTTTTACTTTCTTTTACCTGTATAATAGGACAGTTTGAATATTCTATTACTGATCCATCTTCTGATACAAAATTCAAGTCTAAATATTTTACTAATTGTTCAAATGTAAGTCCAATAATTTCTTTTTTATCTATATTAAATATTTGTTGCATTGATGTGTTTAAATCTAAAACTTTTAATTCAGTAGAGTAATAAATTACTCCTTGAGCCATATTTTCAAAAAGATACTCGAATCTATCAGAAATAATTTTTGCTTCTGTCGATTTTTCATCTGCTTTCTTTTTTAATAAAAGTGTTTTAATTAAAATAAATATTATTATTAAAAACACAACAAAAAATATTACATATATCCACCCTGGTAATACTCTTACTACTTCTTTTTTATTAATATATTTATCTAATAGTTCATAATATTTTGAATCTGGAATAGATTTAAGACGAATTAATTCGCTATTAATAAATTTTATTACTTCTGAGTTTTTACCTTTTGTTGTAGCATAATACAATCTATTGATTGAGAATACCATATTAGATTGTTTTATTGAACTATAATGTGGAATGTAATAACCAATTGTTGGACCTGCAAATATT
Source organism: Minisyncoccota bacterium (assembly GCA_035453125.1). Lineage (GTDB taxonomy): Archaea > Nanobdellota > Nanobdellia > Pacearchaeales > GW2011-AR1 > JACPLR01. The sequence goes on from DAOTCN010000004.1 coordinate 7,408, forward strand.
TCACCAGATATGATTGCTTCTTCTAATTGTTGATAAGTATCATATTCTATTAAACTATATTCTATTTTAAAAGAATTCATAAATGAAACAAAATTTCTTGAATTTTGATCATTTCTCATATATCCTATTTTTTTATTTTTTAAAGCATAAGGGTCGGTAATTTGTGATAATGATATTATTTGACTCCACGTTGTTATTGCATATTCTTCTGTGAAATCTAACACCTGCTCTCTTTCATCTGTTTTAATAATTGTTGTAATTATATCTATATTACCATTTATGGTTTTATTAAAAGCATCGGCCCAATATTCTTGAATAAAGACAACATTATAATCCTTTAATATATATTTTATTAGTTCAACAAAAAATCCTTTTGGTTGATCATTTTCTATGTAGCTTAATGGAGCTAATTCTGGAATAAGAGCCACTGAAACTGTTTGTTTTGTAGAAAAAAACTTGTCTTGAGAAGATAGAGTTAAGCTTAATATTAAGAATATTATCACCAGCCATTTTTTCATATTATATCTTGATAAAAAAACGCTTCTTTGCTCAAGAAGCGTTTTAATAATTTAATTTAATGTTCAATTAAAAAAATCATCTAATGATTTACTTTCGTTTTGTTTTCTTGATTTTGGTTTGAATTTAGGCTTATATCTCTTTGTATCAACTTTTTTCATTGGGTTCTTTTGACCTTTTTTATTTGGTTTAAACCCACCAATCATCTTATCATCATCTGCATAAGCTTCAATATCATAAGACTCTTCAACTACTTTTTTCTTTTTCTTTTTCTTACAAGCTTCTTCAATTGCTTCAAATGCAGAATCCTCAAATGTTTTAAGATATCTGTCAATTGTTTGTTTGAACTCAACTAATTCATTTTCATTAGCAAATTCAATACCATAGGCATTTCCAAGATTTTTTGCTGAGAGATAGTCAATTTCTCTGTTTTCAGCATATCTATGAATTTGTGCCTTCAATCCTTGATCCATTTTAATTCCTCCATAAGGATATGTTTATTATATAATTATCTTTATATTATTTTTATGAAAGTTAAAAAATAATAAAAAAAGCCCAAGGGGCTTAACCTTGGGCTGGCGGGAGTTCTGGCCACACTGCAAGTGGCAATGTCAGTTTTTTAGGATTTCAATTCTCTTTGGTTTTGCCTTTTCAGATTTTGGAAGATTAATGATCAATACACCTTTATCAAGTTTTGCTGTAATAGCATCAGTATCAACATCTACTACCTTAGCAGACCATTTATACTTTCCTCTTCTAAGGCATTCTTTTGATTCCTCCTTATATTCTGCTTTGATTGTCAAAAGACCATTTTCTACATTAATATCAATTGCGTCTTGATCAATGCCTGGGACTTCAACTTTTACAATATATCCATCTTCAGTTGATTCCCAGTCAGTATAAAGTGTTTTAAAATCATCTCCTTGAAATGATCTGGATACATCCATAATATCCCTAAAAAGATTGTCAAATACCATAAGCTCTCTGTTCATTTATTCCTCCTTATTTTTTCTTCAATTTGTTTTAATAATTCTTTGTCTTTTGTTTCATAATATTGATTAATCAATAATATCAATTCCCCATTTTTACCTCCATATTTTTATTTCAGTAATATATATGAAATAACCGTTCCAACTATATATATTTTTTAAAAAATTTTTATTTTGTTATATAGTAATGAAATAAGCGCATCTTGAAGATTGATTTTATTATTAAATAATTTTAAATTTATAAGTGTGTAGAAAAAAGAAACATGTATAAAAAATACTCAATATGGTGTATAAATTTGAAACAAAATAAAAAAAGGACCATCTAAAGATGGTCCAAAGTGATATACTATCACCTCCTTTTTTATTGTTTAAGCAAAGCTTTCGCTTTACTTGCCATATACTCAGAATATATTTCTATAAATCGTTTTCCAACTAATTCATAATCTTGAGACTCTTGGAAAGAGCTATATAATTCTTCCATATGTTTTTCTACATTTTCAATTCTAACTTCCAAAAGACTTCTTTGTTCTAAAAAATCAGAAAACTTGCTTAGGATTTTTGGATTGTCTTTTACAAGATTAGCATAATTATAAGTTGTTTGATTATTCATCTTGGCCTCACTGGTTCTGGTGATTTGGAAGAAGGCATTAATTCCTCTATCCTCTTTATTAAATCTTTGACTTCTGAGTCAATTTCTTTTGGGGTTTTAATATCTAATACAATATAGAAATCTCCATTATTAATTCCCATATTTTTTAATCTTAATATTTCTCCATTTTCTGAACCTTTGGGAATAATAATTTTTACTTTATTTTGTAATGTTGGAATTTCTATTTCGTCTCCCAATATTGCTTGTGTCCACGTTATTGGAACATGAATAATTATATCATTATCCTTTCTTTGAAAGAACTTGTGTTCTCTTACATTAACATTTACTATTATATCACCAGGTATGTCTTGATTTTGATGACCTTCGCCTCTTATAACTACCTTGTCTCCATTTTTTACACCTGAACGAATATTGAACATGATTGTTTTCTTTTTTCTTTCATGTCCTTCACCAGAACAGTGTTTACAACTTCTTGAATTTAATATTCCAGATCCATTACAGCTTGGGCAGGGCATCGATATTGAGAAAAATCCGCCACCTCTACCTATTTTACCAGTTCCACCACATACCGGGCAGCTTGTAGTTTGTCCATCTTCATTACCTGTTCCATTACACTTGGCACACTTTTCTTTTCTATTTACTTCTAACTTAATCTGTTTACCATTCACCGACTCTTCAAATTCAAGATTTACAAAAACTCTTATTGATTCTGATTTTACTCTTTGTTTTGTTTGTTGAGCAAATGGATTAAATCCAGCACCAAAAAATTCTTCAAATGGATTAGAAAATGGTCCTTGAGAAAATGGATTCTGTTTAGGAATATCAGCAGTTCCAAACATATCATAATTTTTTCTTTTCTCTGGATCTGATAAAACAGCATATGCTTCTTGAATCTTTTTAAATTGTTCTTCTGAAGATTTGTCACCTGAGTTTTTATCTGGGTGATATTTCAAAGCTAACTTTTTAAAAGATTTTTTTATTTCTTCTTGGGTTGCTTTTTCATCCACTTGAAGAGTTTTATAATATTCTTTCAATTACACAACCTCGTCTACTAATCCCCACTCAAGACATTTCTCAGCATCTAACCAAAGATCATGTTTTAATATTTCATCAAGTTCTTTTTCTGGAATTTTTGTTTTATCTCTATAAATCTGTTTTATCCTATTCATAAGATTTTCACTATTCTTCATATCATCTTTCAATTCTTCAAATTTTCCCCAATGAACAGATGACAATTGATGAATAAGCATATAACTTGTTTTGGTTATTAATCGTTTTGCACCAGCTACAGATAATAGAGTAGCAGCACTTGCAGCACCACCTTCTACATATGTCCAAATTGGAATTGGATTTCTTGATATAAGATCATATGTCGCAAATGCACTTAATACACTTCCACCATAACTGTGAATGTATAATTCAATATGATCATCATTTTTTGATCCAGGCATATACTTGGATGGATTTAAAGCAATAAGCTTATAATTCATTTCACGAATAAATTTATTAAGCTTAAACATCGTGTTTTGATCAATCTCCTCATAGAGATAAATTTTGTTGTCAAAAACTTCAATATTAGAAGTGATATTCTTTATTTCATCTTCCATTTTAGGTGTTTGGTTTTTTTTAACTCCCCAATTCAAATTTAGCATGTCTTTTATCCCACTCCTTTTCTCTTTTATTTTTACATTTTTCACATAAAGCTGAATCCCAACCATTTACACGAGATATGTTGCCTTCTAATCCACACTCCTCACAGGTATGACAAGATCTGTGTTCATACTCATCCATAAGATCTTGCATTTCTCTTGTTGCACCGTAAGAATAAACTCTCAATGATCCATATTTTTCTTTTAACTGAAGAACACGAAATCCTTCTTCTTTGTTTTTTAAAAGATCTTTTGCTCTTTCATTGATTGGAATTGAGTTTAAATAATCTTGATACATTTTTTCTAATTTTTCAGACAACTCCCAAATTAAATCAAACCACCCATTTCCACACTCAAAACCAAAAGCCATTAAAGAATCTGTTAATGGAAGATTTGTCTTATAAAAATCAAATCTTTGTGTAAGCTTTTCTTCAAGTTCTTGTTTCATTTTTCTCTCACTATAAAATATCGTATGTCTTTACAAGGGATTATATTATTAAATATACAATGTAATTTACACCTGGAATAAGATTCTGTTTCTATATAATATATGCAATCTTTGCAGGTCTTTCCTAATAATAAAGCTTTAGCATGTAGGTAATCATTCATATAATGAGTTAAATAATTTTTCTGTTTTATCTAAATTATTCAAGTGAGATTGCAGTTTATATTTTTCTAAAAATGCCTTGAATACAACTACATCAAAATGTTTTTTATTATATAAAGAATCAAAATTGATATCCAAATTTATTAAATTAGGATTGTTTTCAATATTTACTATACTATAAAATTGTTTAAATTGTTTTATCTTATCCTCTTTGTTTTTTAATAGAGAAGAGATTGTTTTAAATAATTGCAAATCATTCATTCCAAAAACTTGTTCTGCCCATTTTTGGGCTGTTATTTTACCTACACCTTTTATTCCAGGGATGTTGTCTGTAATATCACCAGCAAGAGCTTTAAACACTGCTACATTATAAGTAGTAGGAGCAGACATAAAAACATTCTTTTTAGGATCAAATTGTTTAGCAGTGGGAAATCGTTGAACAATTTGTAAGAGGTCAGAATCATTTGATATAATAATCATCTCTGATCCAAATTTATGAGCATTGGCTGCTGCCCAAAATAAGATATCATCTGCTTCATACCCTTCTTTTGTAAATTGATAAATTGGCAAGAATGAAATAATTTTTCTTAAATTACTCATTGCTTGAAATAATACCTCATAATCAGATTTCATTTCACGGTTTGATTTATACTCAGGATAAATCTCTTTTCTCCATGAGATAGAATTTTTCATATCCCATGTAATAAAATAATGACCTTGGAATTGTTTAAAAAACGATATCAATTTATTAAAGAACAAATGATATGTCATACCTTCAAGGAAAGATTCTCTTCCTTCTGTTGGATTGTTTTTATTAACAATGTTTTGAGCAGAGTGAAAACAAATATGTGCTAAATTATTACCATCAATCATTATTACTTTATTCATGTACTCCCCTTTAAATCTTTGGATGATGCATTTTTTGCCATGTTCTTGACAAAGATTGATTGTGTGTTCTGTTCCCTTAGATTGTCCATCCCAAAAAGCAAAGATTAAGTCTGCATTTCTTACTATTTTAATATTTCTTAAGAAGCCAGCTTGTTTGCCATATCTATTCCAGTCAGGGTAAAAAATCTGTTTTTCTATTTTATTAATTGTTGCAAATCTCTCTCCTAAACGATCTGCTCCTTTTGCCCCTCCTGATATTACAAGATCAATATCTTCTATTTTAATATTATCTGAAATAACTTTTTCTAAAAGAGGATAATCATTAAATGTTCTTGAACCAACAATTGCTATTTTCATTTTAATGGTGGAGTTGCTCTTTCTATTCTACTAAAATCAAGATTTAATTTTTTAAAAAAATCATTATATAAGATCCAAGCAGTTTTTATGTCGATACTTGGATTTTCAAGCATTTTTTTATATTTTTTCACCATTATAAGCTCATCGACAGTTTTCATTAGGTCTTCAGCTTTTTCTCTTGCTTTAAACACTTGTTTCTTCTAACAATTTAATTTTTGCTAAAATCCAATCTGGAGTTAGTGAATTTAATTCTTCAGGCGTTATATTAAAAGTTGCTTTAAAATCATTATATACAAAATATACAGTAAAAGGATCTAAAGTAGAATTAGATAATGCCTGCTTGTACTCTTTTAATACAATGTTTTTTCTCCAATCTTTTTTAAACGCCTCTGTTATGCTTGCCATATCTAACTCCTCAACTGCCTTTATTTTAGATAGAGGATTCGCCTGTTCAATTTCTCTAAGCATATAAACCACAGAATGCATTGTGTCTGGATCTAAATAAAGATTTTTAGAAAAAAATGATAATAAACGCTCGGCTTTCAAATGTTGCTCTAAATCCTTCCAAAAGTGTTTAAAGTTGGGCATCTTTTAATTCCCACTCAATATAATTATTTTTTATGACTGGTTTAAAAGATCCTCTAATAATAGCTCGGCAATCAGAATCAGACAATTGAATTTTTGATCCTGGTTTAACAAAATACATATTTTTTGAATTTGTGTTTTCTTGAATAATTTTATAGCCTTGTTGCATCCTTAAGATTATTTGTTGAGTAAGATCTTGAACAGATTGCTTTTCAAATTCTGCAGCTTCATCAGCCATTTTTTGCAGCTTATCCTTAATCTCTTTTATCCTCTCTTCTTTATCATATTTAAATTCTATTAATTGCTCCCAATTATGATAATGATCGGCCATCCAAGATTCTAAATTTAAAGCATAAATATTTACTTTTTCTCCTTGTTGAGAAAATATTATCCTCTCCCCATCTTGATATTCATAACTATCTAATGTCTTTATTACAGATATGGGAACAGACCCAGGTCCATGTAAATAAACATGAAGATTTCCGCCTGGGTCTGCTTGTTGTAATAATTCTATCAGATCTTTTGTTTTCATCTTAGCTTTAAATCACCAGTAATTTTATCAATTTTTATTGCCTCATCTGGTCCAATAGCAAGAGCAGTTGTGGTTTTATTGCCTGCAAATTCAGTCATACCATTATCAATGATAATAGCATATGGGATGTTTGCTTGTCTGGCTTGTTCAGCAAGTTGATAAATCTGATCTTCTGTCTCAACACCAACTACTACTTTGGTAAATGCTCCTTGCATCCATGCTTCCATTTCAGGAGTAAATTGAGTGTTATAGTTTTGATGTTCTGACTTCTCGCTCTTTTTCATACGATCGAAAAATACTTTCATAGAGGCATGGCTGGCCTGGGCTGCTTCTTTCCCGCGACGCATATTAAGATCAGTTCGAATCACTATTACCTGTTTTACCATTCTTGCCTCCCATTACATTATTCATAAACCCAAGAAAAAACTGTTTAGTCATATTAAGATAATCTTGATAATAAACCCTTGAAATACAATAAGCCCACCAACTTATCCAAGATAAAATACTAAACAATACAATATATTGATTGCTTATAAATAGAATACCAGCACAACTTAGAATAATTAAAAATGCCATAAAATAAGACAATTCCCAAGATACAATGACTGGTTTATGATCAAATTTTTGATTATTAGTAGCAAAGAAGGAAAAAATATTTTGCATTTTTTTGTTTTGAAAAAGAGCAATTCCTTGAAAAAGAAATGTTGTAATTGCTAATAATATAACAGTAAATTGATCAAGTATAAATGTTCCAGACATTAACAACTCAAGAATGAGATATATTGGCATTAAAGTCGATAGCATAATATGTTTAGATAAACCATGTTTAAAAACAAACCAGGAAATAAGAATATTCATTGAACCTCCATTACACCGTTGTTAAAAGAAATATGCTTACAATTGAACCCGGCAGCTTGTTTATGACCACCACCACCATATTTCTTGGCTATTTCTGATACATCAATATTGCTTGTTGTATATATGCTTATATCATATCTATTACCATTCCATGTCCAGGCAATCATAATATCATGGATAAGAGGATCATAATATCCTGTGAAAAATTGACTATTTTTGAGGAATGTGTTGGCCACTATTGCTTTTTTACCTTCAAATATTACATCATGACAAAGATTTGATGCCCCTTTATTGTAAATATTTTTCATACACTCCCAAGCAACGTTTCCATCTTTAATGACATCATCAATCCAATTATTGTCTGATTCTATCCACTTAGACCATAGTTTAAAATTGTCATCATAATATGGATCTGTTTTAAAAAGATTCATACCCTGTTGAAATGGCATTATCTCCTCATTCCACTTTTTAATATCCTTATTATCCCAAATATCATATCTTCCTAATAATTTAACAAATTTAGGCATTGTTTTTCTTATAAAGAAAGACCAAGAGAGTTCGCAAGCAGAATTATCCATTGAAATAATACCATCAACCATATATTTTTCTAAACCAATGGAAGTCTTGTGATGATCAATTAAAATGGTTTTAAATCTTTGCATAATAGAAATCATCTTGTCTTGTGGTTGAATAGACACATCCATAAAGACCAACTCATCTGTTTCTGCCCATTGATCAAATGGTAGATCATCGCCATAGTTCATAGGAACCATTTCATACGGAAATTTCATTTTATCATAATAATAACGAGCAATAGCTCCTGAGCATTTACCATCTAAATCTGCCACATGATATATTATTCTAATCATTCTTTAACTCCTCTAATTTATTCTTAATTGAATTCATATAATTTATTACGTTTGTCATTAATTCTTCTGCTCCTGTCCAATCTTCACAGGTATGATACTTTTCACGAAAATAGCGATAAGCGGCGCATTTTTCATGTATCATGCAATTGTCGCATGTTTTGTCTTGTAATAAATTTTTAGCTTCTTGATCTACTGTCATTTCAAATAATCCTTGACTAATTTACTATTTTTATATAATCCATGAATATACAATTCACCATTTTCAAGCCATTGCTTAGATTCACCATCTAATTTATTGTTTTTATACAAACCACATACCCATAATTGTCCATTTTCAAACCACTCTTTATATTCACCATTTAATTTACCATCTTTATAAAGTCGATAAATCCATAATTGTCCATTAGAATACCACTCTTTATATTCACCATTTAATTTACCATCTTTATAAAAACAATATTGTTGTGATAACCCATTATCAAACCACTCTTTATATTCACCATCTAACTTATCATCTATCATATAATATTGTACTGCCATCTGACCATTGTTATGATACAAAACCACTTCTTTTCTTAATAATAAAGCTTTAGCCTGTTGATCAATTGTCATTTCAAATAATCCTTGACTACTTTGCCATTTTTATATAAGCAATGAATAAACAATTTTCCATCTTCAAGCAATTGCTTATATTCACCATTTAATTTACTGTTTTTATAAAAACAATGTATCCATAATCTTCCATTTTTATACCACTCTTTATATTCACCATCAAATTCACTATTAACTCTATAATACTGTTTTTTTATTTTTCCATTTTCATGATAAGTAATTACTTCTTTTCTTAATAATAAAGCTTTAGCCTGTTGATCAATTGTCATTTCAAATAATCCTTAATCATATCATCATCTTTATATAAACAATGTTCTATCAATCTACCTGTTTTATCCCAATGTTTATATTCACCATCTCTTTTTCCATTTTTTATAAAATAATGTTCCCATAATTCACCATCTTGATACCACACTTTATATTCACCATTTAATTCATCATTTTTGAAAAAACAATGTATCCAAATTTGTTTATTATTATAGTATAGTTTATATTCACCATCTAACTTATCATCTATCATATAATATTGTGCTAATTTTTGACTATCATCATAATAATCTATTATTTCCTCTCTTAATAATAAATTTTTAGCTTCTTGGTCAATTGTCATGTTTTAATTCCACAATAATACAACTTGCTATCCACATCAAATTTCATACATCTCTCCCTTCTTGATATATATGCTTAATGATTGGAAAACGTAAGCTATATGATCCATCTTTATTTTTACTCTCTTCAAAATATTTAACACATATGGTCTTGCCTACAATCATCTCAGGATGATCTCTATACAGTCTACGTTGCTCAAGGTCAAATCCTGATCCTACTCCTACAATATTACCTTTATGTAGGATATTAACACGACTGAGCATCTCCTCTTCAATTTCTAACCCAGTTTCTTTAGAGATCACCCTAAATGGTCCTGTTTCAATCCCTTGAACTATATATTCAGCATCTTGCATCTTTTTAACCTTTAAAAGATCATTGCTCCTCTTACCTTTGTATATGTCGTCTTTTCGAATAATCAATCCTTCCCATCCTCTCTCTTCTGCTTCATTTGACATTTTATTGAGGTGGTCAATATCTTGGATGGGGATTTGATCTACAATTGATAGTGTCCCTAATTTAAGAGATAGAATCTTAAGTTTTATATCTTGCATTCTATCCACCCTATCAGAAAATAGTTCTTTTCCCTCTCCTCGATGAAAATCTTTAACAGGGATAATGTCAAATATTTTATACATAGGATGATCTAATGTAAAATCTTTTCTCCTTATTTCTTTCATTACAGAATCAAAATGTTCATTACCATTTTCATCAACAATACATATTTCTCCATCTAGAACATATTTATATCCAAGATTTAATTTCTCTAGATCAGAAATAACTTTTCCTAATGTATCAAATTCTTTCCCTTGACGAGACATTAATTTCCAATTTACTTCATCTTGAGGGATGGCAAGGCATCTTACACCATCCATCTTACGTGATGCATACCACTTATCTTTAAAGTCAATTTTATCGGCTTGATCTTCAAAGTTATTTGCAAGAGCTACATTAAATTCTGGGATAAGATCAGGATAAATAGAATTGATTGTTTTGGCATCAATTCTAACTTTGAGATTTTTATCAATGATATTATAGATCAATGTCTTATATTCTGGATTTGCAGAAACAAATCCATTTACTGCAGAAATTGCTGTATGACCTGTAATTCGTCTAGAAGAGAGTGCCCATAAAAGAACAATAAGATCAGTATATGCTTCACCAATTAAATCTTGTCTTTTTTCACAATTTTCAGAAGAGACATAAAATTGAATATAAGGATTATATACCCACTTTAATAATTCTTGGCATTGTGGATATTTTTTTAGAACTGCTTTTTTATCAAGAGTTGAATTGCTCTTATTTAAATCATTAATTAGATCCTGCATGTCTTTTAACATTTATTACTCCTCTAAAATTCTTATTTGTACACTATCTTTATATATTTCACTCGTCAAATATATTCCATATTTTATATTCATCATTTAATTTATCATTTTTATAAAAACCTTGTCTAGATAACTGATCATCTTCCCTCCATTCTTTATATTCTCCATCCATCATATCATCAATTAAATAATAATGTTTATGAGTTTTTTCTGGTGTAAAATAAACAATTGCTTCCTCTCTTAATAACAAAGCTTTAGCTTTTTGATCTATTGTCATCTATTTTCTCCGAAAGATCTTTAATAAACTTTCCATTTTTATATACTTGGTAGACAATTAACTTACCATCTTTATCCCATATTTTTATTTTACTATCTCCTTTGCCATCTTTATAAAAACAATGTACACATAATTGTCCATTATCAAACCACTCCTTATATTCACCATCTATTTTGTTGTCTATCATATAATATTGTTTAGACACTTTTCCATTTTCATGATAAGTAATTATTTCCTCTCTTAATAATAATGCTTTAGCTTCTTGATC
>DAOTCN010000005.1:0-13453 GCA_035453125.1 Minisyncoccota bacterium
AGAATTGTCAACCCATATATATTTCTATGAATAAGTTTTATAATTATATATATTTAGATCCAAGAAAACCAGGATTATATATTTATGGTTTATATAAATTTGAATATGAACCTTTTTATGTTGGAAAAGGCAAATCTAAAAGATATTTGGATCATCTTAAATATGATAAAAGAAATCCACTAAAAACAAACATAATAAATAAAATTATTAATAGTGGATTTGATTTAAAACAATATATAGTCATATTACATGAAAATATTAGTGAAGATGAGGCTTTTCATAATGAAATTAATTTGATAAATATTATAGGTAGAAGAATTGATAATCTTGGACCATTATCTAATATGGATTTAGGTGGAATTGGATCAGATACAATATCTAATCATCCAAATAAGAAAAATATTTTTGAAAAAATTAAAAAAACACAAATAGAAAATAAAAGTACCCATAAAGGTAAAACTTATGAAGAATTATATGGAGATAGAGCCAATGAAGAAAAAGAAAAAAGAAGAAAAGCATTGTTGGGTAAAAAATTTTCTAAAGAAAGAATAAAAAAATGTTCTGAAGCACATAAAAATTCTATACCATGGAATAAGGGTTTAACAAAAAGTGATGTAAGAATTAAAAAATATGTTGAAAATAGAATACCATATAAATATCTAAAACACTATAAAATAAAAAATTTAAATACAAATGAAGAAATTGAATCATTTGGAAGATTAGGTATAGAAAAATACATAAAACAATATAATAAAAATAAAAAAAGAGGTGATTGGATTAATTTAATAATTTTATTAAGAGAAATGAAATATAAAAACTTTATCGTTTTAATAAAGGAGAAAAATTATGGTTATTAGTTTAACAAAAAATTTATTTGAAGAAAAAATATCTTTTTTGAGTGAAGAATTTAAATTCAAAGGAAATAAACCTGCAATAATTGACTGGTATGCATCATGGTGCAATCCTTGTAAGATAGTTGCTCCAATTCTTGAAGATTTATCTCAAGAATATGAAGATAAAATCGATATCTATAAAATTGATGTTGACCAAGAACAAGAATTAGCCATGGCTTTTGGAATACAATCTGTTCCCTCTATGCTTTTTATTCCATTAAATGGAGAGCCACAAATGGCTCAAGGTGCTCTTCCAAAGCAAACCTTTAAAAGAATTTTTTCAGAAGTTTTTAATATATAGGAGAGGATATGGCAGATATACCTGAGATGAAACACATGTTTGATGATGGTGAAGAAGATGAAATAGAGAATTTTGATGATTGGGTGTGGAAACATTTTCCTCTTATTTATTCTTTATTTAAACATCGTATCCCTGATTTGTTAAGAGGAATAAAATGGGCATTTCAACGCCTATTTAGAAAACATGGGTGTGCTGATATAGATTTGTGGAACTTACATTCTCATTTGGCAAAAATCATATTGCCAAAATTAATAGCATTTCGAAAACAAAATCTAAATGGACACCCAATGGATTTTTGTGATTGGGAAGCAGAATATGGCGAATATGGTGGCCTTGGCGAAACTAAAGAAGAATATGACCAAGCAAAAAAAGAAGGCAAATATGTCGGTGGTGGTCATGATGCATGGTTAAAAACTCTTGACGAAATGATTTTTGCTTTTGAGTATTTCTTGTATGCAGACGCTTTTGATAAAACACAAAAAGCATTTTTCAAAAAATATGGCTACGCTGACCCCTATAGAAAAACTGATGATAATTTAACTTGGGATTATCGATATAAGGGGAAAGATGGAACTATGTGCTCTACTTCTGAGCCTAATTTAAATTCTAAAGAGGGTTATGAAGATTATGTTCTTGTCGGGAAATATAGAACTTATATTGATTTTGAACTTACTAAAACTATAGGAGAACGTGCAAGAAAAGGATTTGAATTGTTTGGCAAGTATTTTCCAAACCTGTGGGATTAAAATGGATGTTAAAATAGCAAGGTCTTCAATAAGGATAATGATACATAGTTTAATTAATACTTTTAATCAATTAGATTTACCAGAAGAAGAAATGGAATTAGCATTAAACACAGAATTAAATATAATGACAAATATATTAATACCAGAATATGCTTGGATGTTTTTAGAAGAGTTATTAGACATAACTAAAAACATTGATTTGTGGAAAAGGGCAGAAGCAAGAGAAATTGCTCAAGAAATTATCACCAAGATGTTAGGTCAATGAAACATTTATATATATTATTATCTCTTTTTATAATTCTGTCTGTTATACTATTTTCTTTATATATTAAAAAACCTAAAATAGTTGAAGTAGAAAAAATAATAGAAATAGAAAAAATTATCTATGTAGATAAAAAAGAATTTGAATTTATAAATTTTCATGTCGATAAACTAAATATTAATAAAATACTAAAGTTTTATCAATATCATTCATTAGATGATTATGAAACTATATTGGAATTTTATGATACATATACTAAGAATAGAAAAATAACAGAGATAATTATAAAAAATAGTTTAGAAAAAAATTTGGCCGTGAATTTAATGTTTGCCCTTGCTCGAAGAGAGAGTGGATTTAATCCAAAAGCAGAAAGAAGAAATGCTGATAAATCATGGGATAGAGGACTTTTTCAATTAAATTCTAAATCAAGAACTAAATGGCCCAAAGCAGATTTTTTTAATATAGATAAAAATACTCATGAAGCAACAGGTCAAATGCAATGGCTTTTATCAACATATAAGCAAGATGAGTTAGCATTAGCAGCATATAATGCAGGATATTATTCTATTAAAGCAAAACAAATTCCTTATATAACATTTATACATGTTATAGAAATAAAACAATTTGAAAGAGAATTTGATATTCGATTTAGCACAGAAATTTTACCAAATTTAAATATTGTGGTATTAGAACCTGGAAAAATTGAATTAAAATAAGGAGGCAATATGAAAATAATTACTGCTATCGATGAAGATTATTCTATAGAAACAAATAATAATCCATCTATTTTTTTAGCAGGAGGAATTACTAATTGTCCAAACTGGCAACAAGAAGCAATTTCTTACTTAAGCAAACTAAATCTAACAATATATAACCCAAGAAGAGAAAATTTTCCTATAAATGATCCTAATGCGTCAGAACAACAAATAGTTTGGGAATTTAATCATCTTAAGAATGCAGATATTATTTTATATTGGTTTTCTCAAGGTTCTTTAAATCCAATTGTTTTATATGAGTTGGGGATGTGGGGAAATTCTTCTGATAGAACTATTTTTATTGGGTGTGATCCAGAATATACAAGAATTCAAGATGTTGTTATACAGACAGCATTAGCAAGGCCTGATATAACAATTTATTATTCTTTACAAGAATTATGCGAAGCCGTTGAACAAATAATAAATTAATTCCTCTAATATAAAATATATCTTTTCAAAAAAATAAATAAGATAATCTTATGAAGTTTGAAGATATATTGTTAGAATTTATAGTTCACATACCAGGGCATAAAAATTCTCAAGGTGAAGATGCCCCATGGGTAATAAAATATCATAAAACTCATAAAATTATATCTTCTCACAAAAGTCAAACAGAAGCAAAAAAACATCTACAACAGATACATTATTTCAAATAATTTTTATTCATTGAATAAAAAACATAATTTTATCGCTTTTTTATATAAAGATATATATGTGTCTCTAAGAGACGAAAAGTGTTTATTTGGAGGAAAATATGCCTATTGTATTATCTAGCGCAGAACATAGCTTTAGAGAGCCAAAGAGAAAAAATCGTTGGATATTGAAATTCGACAATGTTCCACTTGCTGATGCAAATGCATCAGAAGCTTTAGCCATTGATATTGTTCAAGCATCTCGTCCATCTCTTTCTTTTGAACCATATACTGTAAGTAGATTAAACGAACAATTCCACTTTGCTGGTAGACCAACTTGGGAACCAATAAATTGTGTTTTCTACGATTATGATAAGGGAAAGAATTCAGCAGCTCAAATTCTTTATGCTTGGGCAACTTCAGTTTACAATCCACTTACTGGTGGTCAAGGCTATGCAGTAACGTATAAAACAAATGCTACATTAGTAATGCTTGGACCAGATGGAACAATAATCGAAGTATGGGATTTATTTGGCGCATGGCCAGAATCAGTAAACTGGCAAGATCTTTCTTATGAAGGATCAGATGGTCAACAGGTAGATACATCTATTCGTTATGATTATGCAGTAATGCAAGTTGACAATGGATCAGGTGGAATCCCTGGAGCATAATTAAATAAAAGCCGCAATTAAGCGGCTTTTTTTATAAGATATATTATGCAGCTTTATGAAACAAATGATAAATTTTATAATCTCTCAGTAAATAGTGTTTTATCTTATGATAGTGTTTTATTAGCACGTTTAATAATAAATGGTTTAAAAAAAGCTGGATATTTAATTAAATATGATAAAGCATGGAATAATCCT
The DNA here is from genome assembly GCA_035453125.1 of Minisyncoccota bacterium. GTDB lineage: Archaea > Nanobdellota > Nanobdellia > Pacearchaeales > GW2011-AR1 > JACPLR01. The sequence goes on from DAOTCN010000005.1 coordinate 4,456, forward strand.
TTATCTTCGAAGTATGGAAAAGATGGATCTTATGCTTTAAAAAATTGGATGAGCTCTAATTCCAATGGTGGTGTGGGTTTTTCTATAAAAGATGATGCTAATGATGAATGGGATAAGGGTAGCATAAAAATATATATTGATTCTGGTTATGCTCATATTGTTATTATGCATTATGATTATGAAGGATATAAAAAATATAAAATTGGAACAAATATATCTGTAAAAGATTTCACTCAAAAATTAATAGAAAAATATGAATCACTCAAGAAACAAGAACCATCAGAAGAAAATACATCTGGTGCTGGTGGACTTCCACAAGCTTTAATTAAACTATTAAAACAAAATGGGTTTAAAGCAGAATGGACAAAAGATAATAAACTTATAGTTTTTAGCAATGAATTTAGAGAACTTTTAGATGAACAAACGATTAAATTTTTAGCTGCTTATTCTGATAATTCATTTGTAAATTTTTCTTTTTTAGAAACTATTACAAAATTTAAAAAATATGCAAGATATTTTGCCAAGAGAATGGCAAGTGAAAAATGGGCATTCCAACCACTATATTCATCAATACATTCAATGTCAAATTCAGCAATATCTATAGCTTTTCAAAAAACAGAAGCAGAAAAAGATATACAAAGTGGACTTGAAAATTTAGAATCAATGCTTGATTTAAAACCAAGATATGATTCTTTTGATGAATTTGGGCAGAAAGTCTTTGTCCCAATAATAAAAAAATTATTTGAAGATGAAGATAAACGATATAAAATTATTGAAGCTTTAAAGCATATTTATTAACAATCTACATTGGAATAATCCAAATCAACAAGAAGTAGATAATATACACAAGGAGATAATATGAATGATTTGAACATTCCACCTGTAAAAAATGCTAGGCCAGGTGATACATTTTATGAGAATCTGCAACCAAGTCAACCATCAACAATGTTTTTACCACCAGCAGAATTTATTGAATTACCATCTCACGGACTATTATATCACAATATCACTGATGACCCTGATATCTTAGAAAAGGGTGGCATCAGAATCCGCCCGATGACAGTAAACGAAGAAAAGATTTTATCAACAACACGTCTTGTTAAATCAGGCCAAGCATTAGACATGATTTTTCAAAACGTCATCCAAAGTAAAGGTAAAAATGGAGCTCCGTTAGATGCAAGTCAATTGCTATCATCCGACCGTGTTTTCATCATGTTGTGGTTAAGGTCAATCTCTTATGGAAATGAATATAAGTTTAATATTCAATGCCCATCATGTCAACAAAGATTTGAACAAGCAGTGGACTTATCTAACCACCCAGTTAAAGAAATGGATACTACAAATCCTCCTCGTGAGCCATTTACCTTTACTCTTCCATTTGCTAACTATACTCTTACTTATCGTCTTCCAAGAGGAGTTGATGAAATTGAACTTATTAAAATGGGTAATGCTGCTAAGAAAGTAAATCAAACTGATGATTCAATTGTTAAACGTCTTCATTCTCTTATATTAAAAGTAGAAAAAGATGGTCAAGAGATTCCAACCCATCAAATTGGTGCTTTTGTTGAATCAATGATTGGTGGTGATGCTTCTGCTTTTAGACAAGAATTAGAAAAAGTTGATGCTGGAATTGAAGACATAAAGGATATTGCATGTCCATCATGTGGATATGAATTTGATTCACCAATTCCAATTACGGAAAACTTTTTTCGTTCCACAAGATGAAGATGACATGAAGGCAGCTCGAAGAGCTCTTGCCCAACAAATCTTCCAATTATCTTATCATGGTAAAATAGATGCCACATTTGCAAGTACTTTGGAAGTATCAGAAAGAAATTATCTATATGAATTGTTGAAAGAGCAATTAGATGGTGAACAAAAAGCTGCAGACCAAGAATTAAAGAAAATAAATTCACATAAACCAAGAGCGTCATATAAAAGATAAAATCCCCTATTAAAAGTAGGGGATTTTAGCATATTTAATAACAAAAAGGATTGATAGATGAAATGTGCACTATTTTCGGATTTACATATATTTGCCCATTTGAATAAGACACAATTTGAAGACATAGCAATTAATTTTTTACATTTATTATTAAAGGAATGTAAAACAAGAGATATAAAAAAAGTATTTTTTCTTGGTGATTTTTTCCATATTAAAAACAAATTATATGTTCCTCCATTTATTAAATCAATAGAAACATTAAAATATTTTGTTCAAGAAGGAATAGAACTAACTTTTTTAATTGGAAATCATGATGCTCCACAGCAAAATTCTACAGATTTTTCTGTAGTATATGCATTTGAACCTTATGGTAAAGTAATTCCATTATATGAATGGCAAGATATTGAAGATGTAAGATGTCATTTTTTATCATATACAAATGAGCTACCAAGATTTGAATATTCTCAAGATAAAAAAAATATTTTATTTGGACATTTGGATGTTCAAAACTTTGTTATGGATAGTGGAATTGAATGCAAAGAGGGATTTTCAATTAATGATTTTAGCCAATTTGATGCTGTCTTTACTGGACATTTTCATAAACATCAAATAAGAAATAATATAACTTATATTGGCTCTCCATATCAGACTCGTTATTCTGAGAGATTTGATGAAAAAGGTTTTATTATATTAGATACTGATTCTATGAATTGGGAATTTATAATTAATTCTCATGCACCTAAATTCAAAGAAATTGATGTTGATTCTGTTGATGAACAAGAAGTAAAGGGCAATTTTTTAAGAATTAAAACCCATAAAGGTAATGACCAGTTAGATGAAATTAAAAATAGACTTCTTGCTTTAGGTGCTGAATCAGTAGATTTTATTTTTGAAAACGATGACGAAGAACAAGAACTGAATATGATTGAAGATTTAACTATGGGTGATATAGTTGATTTGGCAGACAAATGGTGGAATAATGCACAAGAATCAAACATGTTTGGTAAAATTTTAACTGAATTAATTGATAATAATAAAATAAACAAAAAAGATTTTATGGATGTTTTCCAAGAATTAAAAGAGGCTCACCTATCTGGTTGGGTTCCTGAAGAATAAGTTGAGGCATAAAATTGATATTCAAAAAAGTCACAATCCAAAACTTTTTTAGTTTTGGACCTAATGCAGAAGAATTAGATTTAAGTAAACCTGGATTATATTTAATTAATGGTTTAAATGGTGAAGGCAAATCAGCAGTTTTTGATGCTATTACTTTTGCTTTGTTTGGCCAAGTTACTAAAAAAGTAACTCTTCCAGAAATAGTAAATGAAAAAATTGGTCAAGACTGTAAAGTTACTCTTGAATTCCAATTAGGAAAAGATGTTTATTATATTGAAAGATATCGTAAACACAAGAAACATTATGATAATGCTTATTTTTATAAAAATGGCAAAGATAAAGAACATCTTATTTCTAAAGCTAACAAAACAGACACCCAAGAATTAATTGAAAATATAATTAAATTCAATTATAAGAGTTTTGTCAATGCTGTAATGATGAGCCAGGAGTCAGTGTCGAGTTTTATTGATTCTGACCCGGCTAAGAAAAAAGAAATAATAGAGAATATTTTACAAATTAATATAATGACCAAATATCATTGGATAGCTCAAAGAAAAAGACAACAGCTTGGTAAAGACATTGAATTGTTGGACAGAGAAACCGGCCAAATGGAAAACAATGTTAATAGTCTTAAACAATCAATGGTTGAATATGTTAAGTCCTGTAAAAGACAAAAAACAGAATCATTAGAAAAAATAGAAAAATTCACTCAACAATTAAAAGAGATAGAAAATACAAATATAGACCAAGAATTGGAAAAAATAGAATTAGCCCATAAATTAGCAAAAGAAATTGAGCAAAAACAAATTTTAGAACAATCAATAAGAGACAAAATAAAAATCATTAAAAGAGAATATGAAAGTGTTGAATCAAACAAAATTGAATATAACTCATTTATAGAAACCAATCAAAATCTAATAAATAAAAACAATGATGAAATAAAAAAGACACAGAAAAACTATGAACTTCTCTCCTTACAAATTGAAGAGGTAAAGGCAAATCCAGAAAGATGTCCATTATGTAAAAATGAAATAAATGAACATGACCATAAAATTTGGGTTAATGAAAAACAAGAAGAATTAATTACTTTACAAGAAAGTATAAATGAAAAAGAAAAACAACATCAATCTTTATTATCTAAAATTCAAGAATGGCAAGAGAAAATACAAGAAGTTGATATTACATTAAAAAATATACAATCTAAGATAGACCAAGAAGAAAAGCAAGCAAAACAATTAAAACAAGAAATAGAGAGCACTGAAATTCCAAAAACAAAAGATGAACAAGAATTAAAAGAATTAGGTAATAAAAAATTAGAATTAGAATTAAAAATACAAGAATTACAAAACAAACAATTTGTTGATTTACAATATTTAGAATCATTGGAAGGACAAGCAAGAAATGTTGAAAATGAATTTAAAAATAATAAAAAACAATTAAAAGAAAAACAAAAAAAATATTTAATTATGGAATGGTGGGAGCAATCTTTATCATCTAAAAAGAAAAGTATGAAAAGTTGGTGTATAAATAATATAATAGGATATTTTAATGCTCGTATTAAATTTTATATGGATAGATTTTTTGATGGTCAAATTCAAATTCAAATGGATACAGAACTAAATGAAACCATCATCAGAAAAGATAAAAACAGAACATATGGCCAATTTTCTGCTGGCCAAAAAAGAAGACTTAATTTAAGTATATTATTTGCTTTAAATTCTTTAGTTAAAGCCAATATTTCTACAAAGATAAGTATAATGTTCTTGGATGAAATTTTATCAAATTATCTTGATGATAAAGGAGTATCTACTGTTTTGGAATTATTAGAAGATATGAAAGAAAATGGAGAAACAGCATTTATAATTGAACACAAAGATTCTTTCAAAGAATATCCATCATTTAAACCAATTAGAGTATATTTAGACAATAATGAGTTTTCTCATATTAAGGTATCATAATGGAAATAAAAATTGGAAAGAGATTTAAAGCGAATGACTTATTAATAGATATTTATAAACTTAATAATAATATAATAAGATTAATGGCTATTAGTAATGGCAATGCTATTGTCGAGTGTGATGGAATAAATATGATGATAAAATTAAGTACTTTTACAGAAAATGTAAGCGATAAATTTGAACCTATTCCAAGAACAATCCAAGACTGGAAAAATACCTCTACTGATTTAAATCAAACATCTCCTCCTAAACAAGATAATATAAAGCCAATTGAACCAGTTGTAGAACCTACAAAGCCAATTGAGCCTATAAAACCAGTAGTAGAGCCTACAAAGCCAGTTGAGCCAATTGTAGAACCTGTTAAACCAATTGAGCCAGTTGTAAAACCAGTTGAACCAACACCAGATGATTCTTATCCATATAGTGAAGAGGATTATCCTTATTAGGAGAATAATATGAAATTTGATAATGTCTTAGAAATGATAGAAAATCCAACTTTAAATGCATATTTAGCACAGATAAAAGATTTACAAGCACAATTAAAAAATGCTGACCCAAAACAGAAAATAGAATTAACAAGACAAATAAATGCTTTAAGACAAACAATCAATAAAGTAAAACAAGAACAAGCAGCAGAATTAGCAAAAAAGCAACAAGAACTTGCTCAAGCAAATAATACAGTAGTTTAAAGGAGTAAAAATGTCAGACACAGAGGAAAAGAAAGAACCAACCCTTGATGAATTAATCGCTGATAGAACTGAAGAATTAAAAAGACTCGACTCTTCAATTTTTATCACAAAAAGACTTTTACAATCAGGAACAATTAAAATTATTGACAACACTCAAATGCCAGAGGGACAAGAGCCACCAGCATTAAGTGTAAGTGGTCAAGGTTTTATTTTAGAGATGCTATCTCCAGTTTATGAAAAACTAATTAGAGATAGAGGAAGCGTAAGTTATGATTTAGATAGGTTTAAAGCCATAAAGGAAAATCAAAAAGCCTAAATTTAGGGGAGGTTAATTCCTCCCCGTTTTTTATGGAGTAAAAATGGAAATTTCTATTAATAAAAGAACTAATGGGCACTATCAAGAAAATCCTGCCATAGGTGAAATAATTGTTCAAGTTAAAAATCAAATGACAACATCTGCTCGAATTGAAATAGATGAACAAAAATTAGATACTTTATTAGAAGAGTATGTTGATAAAGCAGAAAATTATGGTGATTTTGATATTGAAGTGGAAGAACAAATTTTAGCATTAGGGATTAATTCAATTGCATTTAATGAAATGAAAAAAGAATTGGAATTATTAGATACAAAAGAATATAACAATGATAGTTTTTCTGCATTTATAAACTTCCCATGGAAAGAATGGAAAGAAAAATTATTAATTAAATAGCATATTTATTATCAAGGAGTTAAAAATGGCAAAACTAATTTTCGAAACTAATAATGGACAACAACAAGAAATATCTCTATCTACAATTAAAACAAAAAATCTTTCTTCAGATGACATAATTGCTTTAGATTGTGAAATTGGTCAAGTCCCACCAAGAGAAGCAAATATTTATATGACTCAAGTAAGAGATTTTCTTCAAGCCTATTTTCCACAAAACAAGATAATTGTTTTTGGTATGAGAAATGGCAAAAAAGACATTGAATTAAAAATAATAAAAGACAAGGAGTAATACATGGCAGAAAATGACACTTTAAGAGATGATTTAATTAAACAATTTAATTCCCAATTTAAAGATTCACCACTTGAAATAATGAGTGAAAGTGATTTGGCTCATATTCCAGGGTGGATTACAACTGGCAATTATGCATTAAACTGGATTATATCAAAAGATATGTTCAAAGGTCTTCCTCTTGGTAGAGTTACACTTTTAACAGGAGATGCTGGTTCAGGCAAATCAATGATTGCCTTATCAATGATGCGAGAACCATCAATTGATTTAATTGTATATTTTGACAGTGAAGGTGGTGGTATTTCAGAAGAATTTGCTAAATTTTTAGGAATTGATGCTTCAAAAATTCTTTATCAACAAATGAACACCATTGAAGAATTAAAAGCAAAGATGGGTCTTGTTATTGATATTATTGAAAAAAATAAGTCCAAGAAAAATGTTTTGATGGTAATAGATTCTATATCAATGCTTACTACTGAAAGAGAATTGGATGCAAACGGTGGTATGGATATGGGAAATAAAGCAAAACAAACAAGAGAATTTTTTAGGTCATATATTCGTAAAATGCAAAAGTTAAACATTGCTTGTGTCATGACAGGTCATTTAACTTCAACAATTGGTGGGTATGGGCCATCAAAAGAAGTAGCAGGTGGAACTATTCTACAATATGCTCCATCAGCAGAAGTAAGATTTGCAAGAGTAAATGCAGAAAGTGAAATTGAAAAATCAGCACTTGGAGCATCTGTTATTAAAATTAGAGCAGAAATTGTAAAATCTCGTTTTGGAACTCTTGGTAAAAGGGTAAAATTTGATTTAGATATGGAAAGAGGAATGGACCCTCATGCTGGCATATTCGATATTCTAAAAGATTATGAAATGATTACACCAGTGAAAAAAGATTGGGATGAACAAATTGCCAACAAAGAAATAGGCAAATCATCAACTGGGTGGTGGGCATTTGTTCCATGGAAAAATGATAAATTAAAAACATTATACGACAAAATGATAGAGAAAGGATTAACATCTTCAGGAAAGTGGAGAGAAAAACAATTAGGAGAATTATGTAGAGAGAATGAATGGCTTTTGCATGATATTCAAGATTGTTTGACAACAGTATATTTTATTCCTGAAGAAGAAAAAATTCCAGAACAAGAAGTAGAAACACAAACTATAGAAGAACCAAAAAAATCAAAGAAAAAAGCATAATTATATATGAGAGCAGATGGAGAAAGTCCCATCGTATTTTTAGAGACTGGGAATGGAATCAGTCTGTCATGTAATATCTATAAGATGATCTTTCATTTGCTCTCATTAAAGAAAGGGTAGAAATTTGAATAAAACAGTCGAACAATTAAGGCAAGAAAGACTTGGTGCAATTAATGAAGAACTAAAAGATGTTAAGTTAAAACTTGCTCCTCCTGAATTTGTAGAAGGTGTAGAGTGTTTAGATGTGGTTGAGGCTGACATACCTGAAATTAAAGAACAAATAAAAGAAATGGAGAAAATAGTAAAGGCCCATTCCGGGCTAGGACTTGCTGCACCACAAGTTGGCATTGCAAAAAAATTTTATATTGCTTTTGTAGATGGGCAATATGAATTATTCTGCAATGCTAAATTTTTTAGAGGCAATGCTTCAAGAAATAGCCATCTTGAAGGATGTTTAACTTATCCGCTGTTAGACCACACAATGACTAAAAGATGGAAAGAGGTTGTTGTTCATTATGATATGATTGTAAATGATAAACTTGTTCCTATGAAAAAGAAATTTCGTGGAGTTGAGGCATTTGAACACCAACATGAAATTGACCACTTAAATGGGGAAACTATTTATGCAAAATAATATATTTTTATTAATTGATATGCTTGATAAAGAATTTCCTGATTATATTTTTGGTGCAAATCAAGATGGGATGTTGTTTATCAATGCTCAAATGACAAATATAAATTTAAATACTACAGAAGAAATAGGTATAGCAAGTAATCTATCTCAAGACCAAATATATCAAGAATTGAAAAAATTCTTGATAAAAAATAAATTAATAAAGGAATAAATAATGGCATTCATTAAAGTTGGAGAAAAAGAAAGTTTAGAAAGAGCAATTAAAAGATTTAAAAAGAAAGTAGAAGATGAAGGTATAATGCAGGCTTATAGAGATAAGCAGTGCTATCGTAAACCTTCATATATTCGAAGAGAGAAAAGAAAAGAAGCAGCCAGAAAGTATAAACTTAAGGCCAAACAAGATGCTAAACTGTTAGCAGAAAAAGAAACAAGATAAAACAAAGCCACTCAT
>DAOTCN010000006.1:0-4512 GCA_035453125.1 Minisyncoccota bacterium
ATCATCCTCAAAATGAACGTTGTGATGAATTGGCTGTTTATGCTTCTAATTTACCGAACCTTTCTGTGGATACTTTTTATGAAAAGGAGGAAGGGAAGTTGTTTTGATTCTTATGGTATAAATCAATCAAAGTAATTTTTTATATAGGGGAAACTAACAATCAAAATCACAAAACTACTGAAGAAACTCCTACAGCTTGATATTAGGTAAATAATTTATTAATTTGAAGATATATTTATTTTGCTTGAATAATCTAACATTAAATGATATAAAGTAATATCCTTTGAATTTGTTGTTTTGTGATTTGAAACATAAGAATATTTAAAATCATTGATGAATTGATGAAACTTTAAATCAGAAAAACACTTAGTATTTTTTTCAATATCAATTGGATTAACAACAAATCCTATCATTCCATTTGCTTTTTTGTATGATGGGTATTTTTCATTTTCAACAAATCTATTTATTCCATTTAAAACATACTTTTTGTTAAGTTCATTAGTTCCATCAATTCTTTTACACTCTATTATGTAATATGAATTTGTATTTTTAGTTCTTTCAATTGCATTATAAACTTTTATATCGGTTCTGCCTTTTACAGAATCATCATCCTCATTATACAATTCAACTTCTGTATCAAACAGATAGGGTATTAATTGTAGTTCTTCTCTAATCTGGTTATTTTCTAAATAATTTTTATGAAGCCCATTTCTAATTAAATTTTCATTGTTTTCAATTGAACTATAATCATTAAGCATTTTGTTATAACAATTATATATTTGAGATAAAATAAACTCAAATACATTATCCTGATAAAAATCAAGATATATAAAATTTGAAGCATCTAATTTACTCATCAATGTTTGGTTTTGAGTTATGTAATGCTTCTATAAATTCAGATAAATCTAAATAAGCAAGTGCAGGATGCCATGATTTATATTCATTTGGCTTAATGACATAGAATCCATCATTTTCAAATCCTTTAATGTCCTTTTGGATAAAGAGGTTTTGTCCAACATTTTCAAAACTCAATCTTGTAAATGTACTTAACAATTCTTTGTACCCTTTTTGAGACCAAATAATGTTCTTTGTTGATTTAGATTTGTTTGGAATAACTCTAAAATACATTGCAATAGTGTGATTAGAATGTATAATTTCAACTTCAAAAAAATGACCTTTTTTATTGTAAATTGCTCCAAAGTAATCTAAAAATATTTTAGCATAGCTCTCAAGAACTTTGTCATTTGGAATTAATTTTCTAAAAATTTCATTATATTTTTTATTAGTTCTTAATGGAATTGAAATATTTAAAGTGTAATCAACCAAAGATTTTTCTTGATTATTTAGTTTGTATTGATTTATTAAAAGTAAATCAATTTCATCATACAATAAATTAATTTCCTCATTTATAACTTGAAATTGATAATCCATAAAAGCAATATGATGCTTTTCAGAGATTAATTTTTCAAGTCTTTCAACTTTATCAATAAATTTCAAATCCTTATTATCAAATATAATTGGCATTGCAAATTTATCTTCTTTATCATGTGATTGTTTTCTTTCAATTCCTAAAGAAGAATTTGTCTGTAACATGAAATAGCTAAATAAATTTGAATTAAACAAAGCCAAAAGAAATTTAATAAAATGCAAATCATTATTTAATGGTTTTATTGATGTAATTGCATCAGTAAAAACAACATCAATATATGATATAGCAGATTTAGCTTTGTAATCTGTTGTAACACCCTTTCCAACAAGTAAAATAGGAGCTTTAAAAAGTTCTATTTTTCTTGGTCTATGTACATACTCTAAATTTCTAGTAAAATTCTCAGAATATTTTAGCTCATAAGCAGATAATGCTTTCTTTTTTGAATCTAATGAAACATCAATTTTCTTGTGTTCATCTATTGGATTTTTATCTCCACCTCCTACACTAATTCCTTTACCAAAAATAAATTCATCTTTGTTAGAAATATAATCATATATAGATTTATTTTCTTTTAATCTCTTTAAAAAATAAAAATCTAAAATATTACCAAACACTAAAGTTTTCCATATCCAGTCAAAATCTATAAAATAATTTTGATAGATTTCTTTAATGTCATATTTCTCAATCATTAATAGCTTTAATGTATTGAAAAAATAATTTGGTTTTACTGAAATATGTGTTACCAAGTTGTTTTTGAAATCTTCATCTTTATCTAAAACCTTATAAAATAAAACTACAGCAGGTTCAATTGAAGCATCATTTGAAACATTAAATATTTTCTCTGCAATTGAAGACAATTCAAATATTTGTCTAAATTTAAAGTTAGTGAGTAAATATTTTCTATAATCTTTAGCATTAATGTTATATAGAACTTTACTTGTAACAATCAATGCAGATTCATCAAAAGAAAAATCTTTTACCCTAATTAGAAAAACTTGAGAAATTTGTTTGTCTGTAACTCTAATTTCTGTGTTTTTAATTTTTTCTTTTTCTTTCCAATAAGATTCATAAAGTTTAACACTATCTTCAACTTTTCCCCAAGGTGGATTTCCTAAAATGAATTGAAAATGTTTATTTTTTATTATTTTATTGTAATCAGCATTTAAATCAAAAAAATCATCAACAAAAAAATTAGTTCCAAGCAGTGTAGGAAATTGAAAACCAACAATACTACTTGGTTCTAAATAATCAAGTAATGTAATGTAGAGTGAAAATATTGCAACCTTAATAGCACTTTCATCTTTATCAATTCCAAAAATATTTTCTTTTAACAGAGTTTTTAATTCATTTTTATAGTTATCTAATGAATCACTATAATTAGGATTTAATAATCTATATTGTATTATAATTTGCCTTAAGGTTTCAACTAAAAATACTCCTGAGCCACATGCAGGGTCTAAAACTCTACAATTAAATTGATTTTTATTTAAGTTAAAATATTCAGTTACCGTTTGTTTTTGGATATAATCTACTAGGAAGAGAGGAGTGTAATAAGCACCCTGTTCAGCTTGATTACTTCTGCCTATAAATTTTTCATAAACATTACTTACAAATTCTATAGGAATAATTGAAAAATCATAAATATCAAAAAAAGAAAATTGAATTTCTGATTTTTTATTCAAAGAAATTAATTCATTACCATTCAATAAATTAATTATTACTTCAAGATGCTCTTCAAAAACAAAATCCTCTTCATTTATTATTACTTTATCAACCACAAATTCCAAAGGAAATAAGTTTCCATTAAAATCATTTCTAAGTTGCTTAAATAGCTTATATGCAGTTTTTTTGTTTTTTAAAATTTCATAAAACTGTTCTTTGCTTAATATTTCATATTTATTTAATTCTACTTTTCTATCAATTAAATATCTAATAAATATTACTCTTCCTATTAATGAATTTGCAATATTATTAGCTATATTGTAATCTATGTTTTTATCTAAATATTTGTTTATTAATATACTTCTAGCACTTTCAATATTACTTAATAAATAGTTGTCAATTCTTTTTTTACTCTCAAATTTAGATTTATACTTTTCCCATGACTCTCCTGTTATCAATTTAAAGTAATCAAAATCTGAAATGTTATTAGAATCAGTTAAATTATTTAATCCAGTATTTTTAATAAAATTGAATCCATTCTTAATTTGGATTTGATTTTGAGATATAATAAAAACTATTGGGGTTTGATTGAAATTCCAAATTTGCTTTTCAAGTAAATCTATGTTTTGAGGATTATCAAAAAATAATATTAAAGGTTCATTATTAATACAAAAAATTGCATTAGGTTGAAGTTTTAACAATGTTTCTTTTATCCTATTTGAAACAATGTTGAATTCGTTTAATTTGATTTCAGGCAAATAGAACAGACCATCTTTATCAAGAAGGTTTAACTTTTCTAAAACTGAATCAATTTGCATGGTTAAAATATTTCATTTTCGCAAATTTAATCAATTTATATGAATTTTATAGAAGGAAATGAACATGAATTAAGTGATTGAAATAGTGGGCATTATGTTGTAGGAATGGTGATTTAAATAATTAATTGTTAAACAAGTATTTTTTTTCAGATGTTAATTAATATTTAAGTTCAGATGTCTAGAATTAGTTTTTCGTTAATATAATTTTGACTTATATAAGCAGCTTATAGTTAGAGAGATTTAAATTGTAATTATTTAGTACCGGATTAAAGTCAAAAAAACCAAATAAAAAAAACCGCCCATTAAGGCGGTCATTACATTACGATTACTTTTACAACGTATCCCGATGGGTGGTAACTTCGGCAATAAACACATCTACTTCTGTAAGTTGTTTGTTTATGCGTTCAAGGTCTAATTCTTTTTCAAGCAGAGCCACCGCTCCGTAACTTTCTTTACGGTTTTCCAACAAGAATTTGCGGTATTCTAACCGTACTTTGCGTTTTTCTTCGGCCTCTTTAGTAGGACCTTCCGGCAAAATGGCAATAACAGTATCAACGGCAGCTATTTCTGCATTTACTCCTTGCAGAATGGCATCAATCTCTA
>DAOTCN010000007.1:0-3675 GCA_035453125.1 Minisyncoccota bacterium
CCATACAGATTCATCCCCCCCAATTGTGGGCAATCTTGATGCAGAGACAATATTAAGACTTATTAAAATAAGAAAAACAAAAAAAATTTTCAATATTCTATTTTTTGTTTTCAGCATTTTTTTCTCCTTCTTTTTTTGATATTAACCAATTTACAACAATTGCTCTTACAATCTCAGCATCACTTTCTCCAAAAATATCTTTATACTTTCTAATTATTTCCATTTGTTTTTTTGTAAGAGTTAGTTGAACCTTTACCACCTCTTTCTTTTTTATAGGCATGTAATATGAATGTATTTGCAATATTTAAACATTTCTATTAAAATCTAATTAGATTTCAATTAGATATTAAATTCTTTGATAATTTTCTAGTACATAAATGCTCTAACATTAAATTTAAAAAATTCTTTTTGCAATATAAATAAAGGTATAAAGTGAAAATTAAAGATTCCATAAAAAAGGGGTTAGGTTTTGGACTTACTTCCGGAATTATAACTACTTTAGGTTTAATTATTGGTTTGTCTGCAGGAACTCATTCAAAAATTGCAGTTATTGGAGGTATTTTAACAATTGCATTTGCAGATGCACTTTCGGATTCATTGGGAATTCATATTTCTGAAGAATCTACAAAAAAAAATTCAACTTATAAAAAAGGCAAAAAAGAAATATGGGAATCAACACTTTCCACACTCTTTTCAAAAATATTTTTTGCGCTTACTTTCTTAATTCCAGTTTTATTTCTTCAGTTGAGTTTAGCAGTAATAATAAGCATTATTTGGGGGTTGACATTAATAACTTTTTTTAGTTATTTTATTGCTAAATTTAATAAAACAAGACCTTCCTCTGTAATTATAGAACATGTGGTTATTACTATAATTGTGGTTATTTTAAGCAAAATCTTGGGTAATTTAATTGCAAAATATATCGCATAAAATTTATAAAGGATACTTTTTTAATTATAAAATATGAAAAAGAGGAAGATAAATATCATCATAGTCTTAATAGTCCTTATTTTAGTCGGGATTTTAATATGGGGACTTATAGGAAGTTCTGAAGCAGCAAAATTAGGGACTACCTGTGATTTTGGAATTGGAAAAGAAGTTGGAGGAGAATCTGGAAGTGCATTATGCTGGAAATGGCACAGAAATGAACTTGGAGAAATTGAGGATAATTTGGCTGAATTGTTTGATTAACTTTAAATCAAAAAACGCATAAAATTAAATAAATTAAATCAATTATAACTTATAGATAAAAAGAGGAAAATGTTGAATAAAAAAGGAAAAAAAGAGAGAATATTAAAAAAGGTTTTTTTTATAATGTCTTTACTATTCGGGAGTCTGTTTTTTATTAGTTTAGTGAGTGCAGATGCTATTCCCCGGACAAAATTTATGTATCTTAGAGAAAATTATTCTACTACCTATGGTACAGATGAATTTTGGGGTTATTATGCCGGGGAATTTGGTGATTATAATGTATTTAGAATTGTTAGTACATTGGATTGTTTTAAATATCATTTTGATTTAGCAGGGAATTATATTTCGGACATGGAGAGTTATGGTTATTCATATCATACTCTCCTAAATGATACTTTGGACGATTATTTTAGTTATAATGGTGCAATATTTACTTTACTTACACTGGATAATGATGTAAACGCACTTAATTTCTCAACAGGATATTATGATGTTTTTATAAGGAATCTTACTCCCATAGGGGTTGGAAGTTATCCTTTTAAGATAAGTTTAAATATGCTTTCTTGGGATAAAGCAGAGATTCTTGACGCATACAACCAAACAGTTTGGATTCTCGATGTCACCCCAAACACAGAAGTTTGTCAGGTTTTATTTAATGAAACCTCTGCTTTACTAGAAGGGCCCATACCTGTTACAGTTTATACAAATTGTTCATCAGATGTTGTTCTTGCAAAGAACGGAACAACAATAGAAAATGGCTCAACTCAGTTACTTTCTGCTGGAGCATATAATTTCTCTTTGAAAAGAAATGATACAGTAAATTATTCTTATATTTACAATGAAAGTGAATTTAGAGTATTGCCAGATACAACCTTTCCAACTTTCACCACAATTCCGAGTAATTCATCCTTATTTTATGGAAATGAAAGTTTATCATCTGTTTTTTTAGGAGCAGATAATGTTGGTTTTGGATATTATTCTTTAAATGATACTAGATTTTTAGTTACAAGATATTCTAATGGAACAGGTGTATTAAAAAATGCAACCCCTTTGGCTGTTGGAAATTATGAACTCAATGTTTCCATAAATGACACTTCTAATAATATCAATTGGACAAGATATAAAGTTCAAATTAATAAATCTTCTAATTATGATTGTGGGATTTACTTTAATGCAACTTCTCCTTTAACCTATCCTGAAAGTTTTATTGTTTATACTAATTGCTCTTCAAATTATAATATTTATAGAAATGGGAGTTCAGTATCAAATAATTCTGCTATAACTTCGGGGGTTGGTTATTATAATTTAACTGTTCAAAGAACAGATACTTTAAATTATACTAACACAGTAAATACACAATTTTTTAGAGTAGATAAAAATGAAGAAAATTGCCGGGTTCTTTTTGATACAACCTCTCCTGTAACTTATCCCGGAACATTTTCAGTATTTACTAATTGCTCAACTGCATCTGTTTTATACAGAGATGGGGTGGAAATACAGAATAATTCAGAACAATCTTTAAATGTGGGCACTTATAATTTTTCTTTTCAACGAACAGATTCTTCTAATTATTCTATAAATTATAATGAAACAGTGTTTAGTGTTGTAGCAGCTGAAGTAACTGCTTCTAATTCTGTTGGAGGGGGAAGCAGTTCAAATCCAAATGCTCCAAAAACATATACAGCAGATCCAACTTCTATTTCATCAACTCAAGGAGAAACATTTGAATTAAAACCCCTGGATAAAGTTAGTTTTAAGATTAGTGAATCAACACATACAGCTACCCTAAATGTTTACACCTCCACAACAGCACGAGTTACAATACGTTCTACTCCCTTGGTTGTTGTTCTTGAAAAAGGGATTTTGAGTGAGTTTGATTTGGATAGTGATTTAATAAATGATTTAGCAATGAGATATGATGGGATTATAGATGGAAAAGTTTCTTTGTTCATGAAGGAGATTCTTCCTCTATCAGAGAATTTAACTTCAGATGATTTGGATTCTGGACAGAGTCCTCAACAAGAAAATTCTACTGAAAATCCTTTAGAAGAAGATGAAAAATCCAAGTTTAATTTACTTGGCTTTCAGAAAGTAACTCTAATTGTATCCATAGCTTTTTTGATAATTATTGGAAGTGCAATATTTTATTTTATAAGGAGAAAGAAAAGAAATTATTAAAATTTTATTAAATGATTCACCATAAATTCTAATATTAAGAATAAGATATAGAAAAATAATAGAAGTAATCCCTCTTTTTTATTTATTGATTTATCTGTTTTCATAAATGTAATTACAAATATTCCTGCTAAGAACATTGCCCCCCCTGTTACATAGATGCTTGATGGATTATAAGTAAAAGGAGAGATTATTGCAACTAAGCCAAGAATTATGGTTGCATCTGCAACTACTGTTCCTAAAATATCTCCTAATGCAAGTTCATCATGATTGTTTCTAACCGCTTTAATAGAGAAAATTAATTCTGGA
>DAOTCN010000008.1:0-2959 GCA_035453125.1 Minisyncoccota bacterium
CCACGAAAGATGAAAAAACATTGTTGGAGGTCATGATAGAGCTCATGGAAAACAAAGCTTATTATGCACAATTGCAAGACAATGCCCGGCCTATGATTGTGAATCGGTATGAACAGCAAGTTGTTTGGCAGGCTATTTTGAAGGAATATAAAAAAGCTAACATTAAATTAATTTTTATTTAATTATTTTAGTTAGTCGGAATTTATATTACAATTATATTCAAAAGAAGATATTAAATTTTTTTCTTAAAATCCAAACCTATATTTTTGTTAACTATATGACTATTAGAAAATTTTATATAAGTCAAAATTTATAAATATATGCTATTTAATTCATCAGTTTTTGTTTTGTTTTTTTTAATTGTATTTCTACTTTATTGGTTTGTAACAAATAAGAATTTAAAAGCACAGAATATTTTATTATTGATTTCCAGTTACATTTTTTATGGTTGGTGGGATTGGAGATTTTTATCTTTAATTATCTTTAGTTCAATATTAGATTATTATGTTAGTATACTAATTGAAAACGAAACAAATCAGAAAAAGAGGAAAGCATTTTTGTTAATTAGCATGTTTTCAAACTTAGGTTTACTAGGTTTTTTTAAGTATTTTAATTTTTTTACAAGCTCTTTTGCTCAGGCAATGAGTACAATAGGTTGGGAAGTAGATACAGTTACTTTGAATATAATTCTTCCTGTTGGAATTAGTTTTTATACTTTTCAAACAATGAGTTATACTATAGATGTTTACAGAAAAGAAATAAATGCTTCAAAAGATATCATTGCTTTTTTTACATATGTTAGTTTTTTTCCTCAGTTAGTTGCAGGTCCAATTGAAAGAGCTTCTAATTTATTACCGCAGGTAGAAAGAAAACGAGTTTTTAATGAAAAATGGTTCAATCAAGGTGTCCTTCAAGTTTCAGTAGGGTTTTTTAGAAAAATGGTTATTGCAGATAATTTAGGGGTGTATGTAGACACAGTTTATGCAAACCCAGATTATTATAATTCTTCTACACTATTAATTGCAACATTATTTTATGCATTTCAAATTTATTTTGATTTTTCAGGATATTCTGATATTGCTATAGGGTCAGCAAAAATGCTGGGATTTAAATTCAATAGAAATTTCAATTTGCCCTATTTTTCTAAATCTGT
This sequence comes from Minisyncoccota bacterium, assembly GCA_035453125.1. Taxonomy (GTDB): domain Archaea; phylum Nanobdellota; class Nanobdellia; order Pacearchaeales; family GW2011-AR1; genus JACPLR01. The sequence goes on from DAOTCN010000008.1 coordinate 1,154, forward strand.
TACAGAATTTTGGAGAAGATGGCATATGTCACTTTCTTTTTGGTTGAGAGACTATTTATATATTTCATTAGGAGGAAATAGAAAAGGCATAAAAATAATGTATAGAAATTTAATGTTGACTATGCTTTTAGGGGGATTGTGGCATGGGAGTTCTTGGAATTTTGTTATTTGGGGAGGAATACACGGTACAGTTTTGTGTCTTGAAAAATTCACATTTGAAAAATTACAAATTAAAAATTTAGGAGTTTTTGGAATGATTTACACATTCATTATTGTTTTAATTGCTTGGGTTTTCTTTAGAGCTACTGATTTTGAGAGTTCAATATTTATAATAAAAGAGCTTTTTTCATTTAATTATGGTATGCCATTTATCGGGGATATTAATGTGCTTTTCAATGCTATAAGTATGTTGATAATAGGAATTGGTATAGATATATATCTTTTTAAATCAAATCACACTTTAGAAGATATAGGTGGATTTATAAAAAAGCCTATTCTAATAGTTTCAGTTTCTGTACTAGTCATGCTTATAATTTTATTTTATTCAACAACTAATAATTTTATTTATTTTCAATTCTAATGAAATCACTTAAAATCACCTTAATTATTATTTTCTCTGTTTTAATTTTAGATAAAATTGTTTTTTTTAGTTTAAAGAAAGTTGATGAAAAAGTTTTAACTGGAGGGTTAGGGAGATTAAATCATTTTTCATTAGTTAAAGATACTACTAAAATCATTTTTTTTGGTAGTTCAAGAGTTCAGCATCATATAAACCCAATTTATTTTGGTAAGTCAGTATTTAATATGGGTGTTAGTAATAGAAAAATAGCATACTATTCTACTTTAATTAAAACTCTTGAAAAAGATAGAAAGCAAGTATTATTTATTCAAATTGATCCCTATGAAGTTTTTGATACACTTTATGACGGTAGTGATATTAAAGCCTTAAATATTATGCAACATAAAAGTGATATTGTTCAAAAATCAATTCAGGAAATAAACATGGATAATCCGTTTTCTCCATATTTATGGTCATTAGATTATAATGGAATATCTTTATCATTAATTAAAAATAGAGTAAAACCACAATATAATTTTTTAAATTATAATGGTTATGATCCTATTTCTAATACTAAAGAGCAAAAACAAATTTTTATGAATAGGCTAAAAAATTCAAAAGAAGTTATATGTGAAGAAAAATATAAAACTTCTGGTTTAGTTGAAGAATATTTGAAAGAGTTATATCAGATAAATTCCAATATAAATAAAAAAGTCATTTTTTTTACTTCTCCATATTACAAAGATAAATGTCTAAAGGATAATCAAGCATTAAAAAGAGTAATGGAGCAAATTGGTTTTAAGTATTATGATTTTAGTAATTTATTTGATTCTAATGCTGATTTGGATTTGTGGAAAGATGAAAGTCATTTATCAAAGAAAGGTGCAGATCTTTTCTCGAAAATGATGTTTGAAAAACTAAAAGAAGAACTAATTATTAACTAAATTTTTTAGTCGGTCCATTTCATAAATATTTAGATCCATTATTTGTACAAACGCAAAATAGTATAATAGCCTACTTCCTTTTTTTATTCAATTAGTGTAAAAAAAAATGTTTTATAATTTTATGTATTCCGTTTTTTTTCAATCTTTTTTCTATTAAATTTTCAAAAGTACCAATAGAAAGCAATTTCCTTTTTTGTCTATTCGATTAATGAAAATTGCTCAGGATTCAATTAAATTTTCAACTAATATAGCTTATTCTGGGTTATGTTTCAGTATTTGCTGAATGGTTACTGAATTGAAACT
>DAOTCN010000009.1:0-2865 GCA_035453125.1 Minisyncoccota bacterium
TCTATATTCTACAATTTTTTCTATATTTTTAAGTCTATAATTTTTTCTACAAATTTTACATTGATTAGCATAACCGTCAATTTGTCTTTTATTTTTATTAAAATCAGAAAAAGTTTTTTCTAATTTACACGTACAACATTTTTTCATTATAAAAAAAAGCCACCCATTAGGTGGCTTGAGTGTTAAATTTGTTATGTTTTTAAAAAGTTTAAATAATCCTTATTGCTTATAAAATATTGTTGTCCACAATCATTACATCGCATTAATCTTTTAATAGTTCCTGCAGCCGTAACAACAGTTTTAATTAGTTCTACATTTTCTGAACCATCATTAGGACATGTAAATTTAGGTTTACCCAATAATACTCCATGATGTGTTTCATGTGTACTATATAATCTTAATCTATTAAATACTTCTTCAGTTAAAGCAACATCTATACAATTATAGTATATCATTTCACCCATTGCAGCATTTCTTTTTTCTTTAGTTCCCATTTTAAATAAGTCATAAAGAATAATATCATCCCACATAGACATTCCTGAATGTTTGTATTTACCTCCTAATCCTAATAAAGTAGCAATATAATCTAATTTGTTTGAATTAAAATTAAAATGATATTTAGCTTTTTTAAGAGTATCAAATTGTTTGTATTTAGGTAATGCTAATATACCGTGTTTTAAAGCTCTAGTCATAATAAAAGCTGTATCATATCTTTCAATATTATGACCTACTAATTCATCTGCTTCATACATTAAATTTACAAACTTCTGAACAAGTTCTTTATCATCACCATTGTTCCAAGTTTCAAAATGTACTGTATCATCACCTTCCCATTTCCAAGCTATAGTTAAAATAGCTCTTTCATGAATAATATCATTGTGATTGATATTTAAATTATAACCTGCTCTCCAAAACTTACCAATATTATACGATGTTTCAATATCATAAAAAAGTCTTTTAATTTTAGTAGGTTGTAACGATTCATTTAAAACTAATTTAAATGTTTTACTTCCTTTACCTGGTAGTTCAGAATTAACTTCTCTAATTGCTTGTTTACATTGAGCTATTGTAGATCCTTCTAAACGTTTAGACAATCTTTTACCACCTTCTTTTAAATATCCTGGACGATTTCTTAAAAATTCTTTAATTTGTTTTAATTGCATATTTTTAATTTAAATTAATATATATTGTACAAAGGTACAAAATATATTTGATAATTCCTAATCATTTAACTTTTTATTAAGAATCTTAAAATAGGAAATTGTATTAATAACCATTTTCTAAATACTGTAAAAGCAAGTATAATTAATATAATTGTAATTATCCAAAACCAACCCCAAAAACCTAATTGAAATCCTTTTTGTTCAGCTACTTTAACTTTACCTTTATCTTTCTTTTCATATTGTAACATGTGTTTTTCTACTACTTTTTCAACAGTAGAATCAATGTATTCATTTCTAGCTATAGAATCTTTTATTTTTTTCTCTTGTTCAATTCTTTTAGTTTCAATTTCCTTCTGTTGTTCTTTTTTAAATCTCTCCTCAATAATTGTTTTAGTTTTCCTTTCTAAAAGTTGACCATTGGAATCATTTATATAAATATCACCATTACCTACAGGTCTAAAACCTTCTAATGGGTTTTTAAGTGTTTCAGTTACTTCTGTTGTAGTTTTTCTAGTATTTTCTTCAGAAGAACTTTCATTATATTTTTGATTAAATTCTTTTATTAATTCTTCTTTCAATATAACTCGGATAGAATCTAATCTTTTAGTTTCAGCTTGTTTTATTTTTTCTTGTTGAGCAATTTCTTGAGCAGAAATTTGTGATTGATTTTCTGTTTGAGTTTTTGTTTTTGGTCCACAAGATAAAATAGTAATTAAACTAAAAATAATTATTAATACTTTTTTCATGTTAAATGTTTATATTCAGTTATAGCATCAAAGCTAGGACATTCTTTAATTCTTTCCCAACTTTCAATAACTCCATTACCATTTTTATCTGGTGAGAAATCTCTATGACCTTTAATTGTTATTTTATTAGTATTACCATTCGTTTTAAGCCATTGTAAGGCTTCTTCTATACATTTTAGTATAGATTGTTTCTGAGCAGCAGTTCGTGTATCCTTACCCTTATAAACAGGTTTTTCTTTTGTACCACTTACTTCAATTCCACCTACATAACAAATATGTAGAGTGGAACTATTAAAACCCAATACTCCATTAGTAATTGTGTTAAATTCCGCAAGCTTTTCAATCTTACCATCTACTTCAACAAGTCTATGATAACCTGGTGCTTTCCAACCTTTAGATTTCCAAAAAGCTTCTATGTCTTTTCTTTTACTAAATCCTGCAGAACAATGTATTACTATACTTTTAATATCTTTAGCTTTTGGCATTATAACTTTTGTTTTTTATATTGTTCAAATTCTTTTTTAAGTTTATCGTGGTCTTTTTGTAATGTAATGTAGTGTTTTTCTAATTCTATATATTGACCTTTTAATTCTCTATGTAATTTTTCCCAATTTTGTGATGTTTCAATTTCTTTAGCGTATTGAAGTTGTATATCATTAAATTGATTTTGTAAAGACTTATTATGTTCTCTTACATTAACCAATTCTAACATTACCTCATTCATTCTTGTTTTATAATCTTCTAAGAATTGATCATATACACTTTGCATTGTTGAAACAGCATCAGCGTTAGATTTTTTTAATTCAACTTTTTGTTTTTCCTTACCTCCGAAAATCCAAGCAATAGGTATTGCAATTGTTGTTACAACTGTATACCAGTTATTGAAAAAAAATTCTTTTAAAACTGCAATCATTTTATTTTAATTTTTTATATGTATAAACTTTATTTTCTTTTAC
>DAOTCN010000010.1:0-2187 GCA_035453125.1 Minisyncoccota bacterium
AAAATAAATTCCCCCTGTAATTGTTGTATTAATTCCTCCATCTAGGTTATACCAAATCATATCTGCATTAATTTGGGTGTAATTTAACATAAGAGATTCATTAATTATGTAAGTATCATTTTTTGGATTAATTATTGTTAATATTGGAACCGGGGGGGTTACAGTTATGTTCAATGCCAAGGATTCTGAAGTGGGTTTTCCAGTGATAGTTTCTCCTGTAATCTCTGCAGAAATTAAGCTGATTATAAAAAATAAAAAAATAATTATACAAAAAATCAAACTCTTTTTCATTCATTAAATAAAGAGAGGAGGTATTAAAAGTTTATCTTTATTTTTTCTTTTTGTTTCTAATTATTAATATCCCTATTACTGTAATAATTAGGGCTAATGTTCCGACTATTAAATAATATGCCCAGGGAGCAATTGTATTTTTTTCAGCAACAGGAAGAACAACTGAAACAGGAATTACTTTTTGCATACCTGTTCCAAATCCAAAAGAGTTTGTATCTGAATCAGTTACAGTTGTAACATCAAAAACTAAATTATATATTCCTCCAGGTGAGATGGGAGAAACAGCTTTTCCTGTAATGCTTTCTTCAGGTATTGTAACAGTAAAATTAACATTTACTCTTTCTCCAACAGGTATTTCATATATCATTTCAGGATTATCTAATTTTGCAATATCTGTACCTTCCATTATTGTTACTCTAGCTTTTACTGTTTCAGTTCCAGCCATGTTCTGCAAAACAATAAACGCTTTTTCAGTTTCTCCTGGACCAATAGTTAATGGATTTTTTTCCCAATATTTGGATGAGACTGCAAATGCTAAAACACTATTCATAACTAAAATTCCTATTAATAACATTCCCATTCCAATGCATATTTTTTTATTTGTTTTCATTTTATCCTAGTTTTAAAATCCAAGTTCCAAGTGTGGATGTTGAATATGCTTGTGCAATTAAGTCAGAATTTGAAGTTTCTAAGCAAAAATAAAGATTTTCTTTTGCTGTAATGTTATTTCCTGTATAATTTCCAGCAAGTAATCTTGCAGAAGTTATGTTTTTATCTGTTCTATTAACCATTGCTGTTCCTTCACACCCTGCAGAATTTTTAACACTAAAATTATTTGCACCCAATGCATAATTTGCATTAGTTTCTCCAATCAAGTCAGATGAATTTACTAGTAATGATCTATCTCTATTTCCTGTGTTGTTTATCCCAACAAAATCAGCTGCTTCTTGATTGGATGCACCTGGACTTATTGCAGACCAATTTAAAAAACTTTGATTTGCAGCCATTCCATCAGTTGGACCAATTGCAAAATTTCTTATACTTGCATTACAACAAATATTTTCATTTAAATCAGCAATATAAGCAGTTATATTCCATGTTCCTGGAGCATCCCACCAAGCCATGGTGATATTGCATGTGAAATTTGCAGAAGTTGCATCACTTTGTCCTGCAACTAAAGCACAAGAACTATTTTCCCTTACTGAAGATGTTCCATCAGAGTGAGTAACATTTATTTTTGCAGAAGCATTATTTAAATTTCCTACTCCTTGAGAATCTGAAGCATTAAGCACAATTGATATGAATGTTAAAGAGGGGCCCTCATTTGTCCCACTTGAAATGTCTGTCATAGAATAATTGTAAACTTCAAGGATTACAGGAGCAGCTCCAGAAGTAACTGTTATATTTAATCCAATAGTTTGGGTTGTAGCTCTTCCAGTGATTTTAGCGTAAATATCACTAATTAATCCAGCAGAGACCAAAGAAATAGTTAAAATAATTATTCCAGCCATTAATACAAAAGTATAAATTCCTCTTTTTATCTTCACCATTGCCTATTTTAATAATTTTAAGTTTATAAACATTATTGTATATATCTTTATTGATTGTTTTTTATTTTTTTAATTGCTCTTGAATAAATTGTCCAAATGTTTCTCTGGTCTCTATTTAACAATTCAGCAATTTCACTATATTTTTTGTTATTCTCTTTTAAATAAATTACAATTGATTCTAAAATAGTCAATTCATTATTTTCAAATATTGAAATCGGGAGATTTATTTCTGTTTCATCAATTTTAATTGGTTCTTTTTGTTTTTCATTTGCTTTTTTGTATGCTGTCCAGATTGTTCTTTCATTTCTTCCAAGTTCTTTTGCAATATCTCTGTAACTCATATTAA
>DAOTCN010000011.1:0-1917 GCA_035453125.1 Minisyncoccota bacterium
CACTTTCTAATATTGCACTAATTTGTGATGTTTCTATATTTGCAAAACTCATTTCAGATATTTCTGTTAATAATTCTTCAACTGCTTCAGGTTTTAATGAATCAATATTAAATGCATCATTAATTTTAGGTGTTGTTTTACTTTTTGGATCAGTTGCAGGTTTTTTTCCTGACTTTTCATATTCCAATTTAGCTTGAGTTAATAATGTAGAATCTGTAAATTCATTTAATTCAGCTTCTCCAATTTCACTTAAATCAACGGACTCTTCAATAGTTTTAATTATTTTTTTACCTTTAGTTGTTGTTGTTGTAACAGTAGTAGTTACTGTTTCAACATTTGAATTATTACTTGGTTCTTGCAAAGATACGAAATTATTTTCATTATTCCAAATTTCTAACCATTTATTTTTAGTTTCTTCTTTAAATGTAAAACTTGTAGGTATTTTTTTAATTAATTCTAATCCTTCTTTTTGTCCAGTTAATACTTTACTTACTTCAAAATAAACAACATTATCTTTTAGTTCTACTTGTTTTGAAGCATTACGATAAACTTTACCAAAATTAGTAAAAAAGAAAGGTGTATCTGCAGTTAATAATTTAGAAAGTTCAGGATTAAAATATTTTTTCTTACCGTTTTCCATAACAAAAAATGTAAGCTCTACTAATTGAACACCTTTTTTTAATCCATTTCTATCTACAGGATAAGTTGCAACTAATTTTTTATCAACTTGATTAGGTACTACTACTTTATCATCAATAACTAAAAACTTTTTTTCAATTAATAAACTATTTAATTCTTCATCATCAATATCTTCAAAAATTCTTGATTTACCTTCTTTTGAAACAACTTTAAATTTAGATTTAGAATATGATACTTTTTCATTAGATTCATTTGCTGTTTCTTTTGATGAAGTTGCTTTAGTTGCAGGTCTTTTTTTATAATCTTCAACTAATTTATTAATATCTGCATTTAAAGATACTTCCAATAAAGATTTACTTTCCATTTCAACAGAATCAATACTAAAATCATTTTTACTTATTTTTTTTGTTAACAAAGGTAATATAAATCCTTTTGTTATTTTAATAGGTTCTGATTTTGAATCTTTATTTGTAGCATATTCAATTAATTGTTTATATGCTGAAAGTTGAATTGAATCTTTTTCTTTATAATTAAATTTATCTGTTTTAGGATCATTGTATGCAGCAGTACGACTTGTTGTATTTGTTTTTAAATCTAATATGTAATATTCTTTTTTATTTGTATCATAAACTAAAACATCAATAGTTCCTGCAAATAAAACATTTTTACGACCATCTGTATTATTACCCAATCTTCCACCTATAGGTTTTAAATTTGTATAAATTTGCCAACCTTTTTTCTTAAATTCTTCTGAATAAGATGTTAATATATTATAATATTCTTTAAATGCTTTTTCAGAAATATTTACTTTAGGTTTATCTTTATCATCTAATAATTTTTTAGTTTTAGATACATTAAATAATGTTTCATTTGCTTTTGTTAAAAATACATCTAATGTATGAGGAGTTGATCTACTAAAAAAATCTCTAAATAATTCATCTAATACATCACCTCTTACTGTAGATTCAATACTTATATCTCCTGTTACACCTTTTAATTCACTAACTCTATTATATTCTTGTTCTAAAGCATCTAAATATTTTGTTCTATTTTTATTTAATTTTAAAGACCAACGTTTCAAAACAGCAAAATCTTTATTAACTTTAGAAATAGGAATGATTATATCTTTATTTTTATTGAATAAAGTAACTTCTTCATTAAAAGAAGATAATTCATCATTTTTCATTAAACTAAATGTGTCTAAATACATTGATGTGTTTCCTTGAAATAATGGACCACTTACTTTAGCATTAGTATTAAGTATACCGTTTTCAATTA
>DAOTCN010000012.1:0-1571 GCA_035453125.1 Minisyncoccota bacterium
TTTAGTTGTTTCTACAGATGAAGGAAATTTTTTACCTATTATAGGGGATTATGCAGGAGTTATTTATGTAGATAGTCCAGGAGGACAGAATTGTGTAGCAGCTATTATGTATGATTTCTTAAAAAATAGACCATTGAATTATAAGTATGTGGTGACAGGTTCTTTTTCATCTAATGCTATTTTACTTCTATTAGCCCTTAACCCTAAAGATGTAGTAATAATGAGACAGGCTTTATCTGTGATACACCTATCAAATTATAACCATCCAGTTAGTACATTAGCTTTTGCTAAAGACAATGACCCTAACATAAATGATTTTTCAGATTTCATAGATTACTTAAATGAACTAATGTTGATTTACAAAGCATTCCTTTCTAAGGAAGAAATCAAATTAGTAGAGAAAGGATTTGATGTAGTTTTAGGAGCAAAAAGAATTAATGAATTATTCTTAAAACTTAAAAGAGATAAGAAATTTCAAAAACAATGTAAAAATATTTTTGAAATAACTTTGTAAGTTAGTAATAACTTTGTATATTATAGTGAGATGACAGAGATAACATTATATTTTGACTTACCAATTGATTACTTAACATATCAGTTAAGACAGCAATTTCATAAACTATCCGAAAATGAATTAAAGCTTTTAGCAATAATTTATCTTAGTGGTTTAAATGCTGATATCAAAAAAGAAGTAGTTAACAGACAGATTTTCAAGTCATTACAGACTGTAGAAAATCATTTATCTAAATTTAGAAAAGAAAAAATACTGGTAGGAAATGAAGTTCAACTTAAATTTCCTATTAGTAAATCAAGAGAAACATCAATAAAATTAAATTTAAAAATAGGTGCAAGTCCGCAAAATAGCTAAAGATACTCTAAAGGATTTCCCTGAATTAATTAAAAATGGTTATAGTGAAAATGACATAAGTAGAGTTTGGGATTCCTATGAAGAAGAAATGAATCAATTTTTATTAAAGCCTTCAAAACCTTATTATAAATTTTTTGGTTCTTTCTACTTTACTTTACATGTAAACAAAATAAAAAAAGTATTACGACATCAACGAGATTATTTACTCAAAGAACATAAACTAATTCAACCTGATTATCAGAAACAAATACATAGACTAACTAAAATAAAAGATATTTTACTACAAAAAAAGAGTCAATACTTAGAAACCATTTATTATTTAGATGGATGGAATACAGAGAAAGCTCAAAAAAGTAGAGAAAATTTACAAATAGGAGTACAAAAAGTAGAAGACTTAATTGCAGAATGTGACTTATTAATTAAATGTTATGATGAAAGAATTATTGCCAGAAATCTGGAAGAACAAAATGCAGATAGCTGAAGGAATTAAAAATCTTACTTTTAAAAAAGAGCATATTGAACAATTAGCTCAACACAGGAAAGAAATCTGTAAAACCTGTATTTGGTTTAATCAAAATCAAAAAGGTAAATCCTTGCAAGAACTTCCAGAAGTAATTACTAAATTAAAAACAGAGGAATGGCTGGGTCAAGTTCTTAACACAAAAAATGATAAATGTATCCATTGTGGTTGTGGTTTAGGAGA